>JASGJR010000001.1:0-1042500 GCA_047601265.1 Terricaulis sp. | reverse complement strand
TGAGTGCAATGGCATAAGCTTGCCTGACTGCGAGACTGACGAGTCGAGCAGAGACGAAAGTCGGTCATAGTGATCCGGTGATCCCGTGTGTGGAGGGTCATCGCTCAACGGATAAAAGGTACTCCGGGGATAACAGGCTGATCGCCCCCAAGCGTCCATAGCGACGGGGCGGTTTGGCACCTCGATGTCGGCTCATCACATCCTGGGGCTGGAGCAGGTCCCAAGGGTATGGCTGTTCGCCATTTAAAGTGGTACGTGAGCTGGGTTCAGAACGTCGTGAGACAGTTTGGTCCCTATCTACCGTGGGTGTTGGAAACTTGAGAGGATTTGTCCCTAGTACGAGAGGACCGGGATGAACGCACCTCTGGTGCACCAGTCGTCACGCCAGTGGCGCAGCTGGGTAGCTAAGTGCGGACGGAATAAACGCTGAAAGCATCTAAGCGTGAAATCCCCCTCAAAACGAGGTTTCCCTCGAGAGCCGTGCTAGACCAGCACGTTGATAGGCCAGGTGTGGAAGAGCCGTGAGGCTTGAAGCTGACTGGTACTAATCGCTCGAACGGCTTGAACGATCATGTTCATGCACGGCGACGACTGCGTCGCCAAACACCACTTAAATACGCAAAGCATTCCGCGAATATTCGAACGCGAAAAGACAATGTCACTCATACACGCATCGCGCCGACCTGGTGGCTATGCCGGGGGGTCCCCACCTGATCCCATCCCGAACTCAGTCGTTAAGTCCCCCAGGGCCGATGGTACTGTGTCTTAAGGCACGGGAGAGTAGGTCGTCGCCGGGTCTGCACGGTGCGTGTGTGAAGTCCAAATAACCCTCAATCACAACGTCGAAACACAAATGGCCCTGCTGCAAAGCGGGGCCGTTTTTGCGTTCTGGCGCTGCGCCCGCAAAGGTTTGTTGTACAACATTACGCGCTCGCCATAAACGCGAAGCTCAAATTACGTTTGAACTCCACCGGAGGCGCCTTTTCTCGCCGCATGAGTTGCGGCATAAGGTTAATTCACCTGGTGGGAGCGGGACATGGGGATACTCCGGTCGAAGCGTCGCGTGGTCGTCGCCGGCGTTTTTGCGTCATTTGCGGCTTTGCTGGCCGCCACCGCCAATGCGGCGCCGCTCACGCTTCACGACGTTGCCTGCGCCGATCGGGAAGTGCCCGCAAATCCGCGTGTCGATTGGAACAGCGTGTTCATTTCCGCACGCGGCAACATCGCGTCTGCGCGCGCCGCACTTCCTGGTCCGCTGAGCAATGATGCGCTGACGCGCGTCATCCAAGCGAAGGACGAGTGCAGTCGCAGCCTCACGCGCGATGGCCGCTACGTGGCCGACGCAAACACGTGCTTCGCCGAAGCATCTCTGTTGCTCGCGCAGCTTTCGCAAGATCGCGACAACAGCGAAGCGGTCGCGCATCTCAACCAATCGACGCAAGCCAATCTGAACGACGCGGTGTGCAAGTACGCGACCGCCGCGTTGCTCGGCCGCCGCAACCCCGATCAGTACGCGCCTGCCAACAAAGGCCTGGGCGATGCCCTGCAAGCGCGCGGCGATGTCGCGTCGCTGGATCTCGCTGTGCGCGCCTACAATGAATCGATTACCGCGCGCCCGACGCAGCGCGCATATCTTTCGCTCGCACGCGCCTACGCCGCGCGCGGCAACAGCGCCGACGCCGACAACGCGCTCGCGCGTTTGCTGGCGATGCAGCCGCCAACCAGCAGCGAGTTCACCGTTGACGATCGCGCCGCAGCGTTCGCCGCGCGCGCCCGTCTCGCCAGCAGCCCGGCGCAAGCGCAGCAATTGTGGCAGTGGTCGCTAAGCACCGCCTGGTCGGCGCAAGCCGCAGTCGAACTCGGCAAGGTGCAGCTCGACAGCGGTGACCGCGATGGCGCGCGCAGGAACTTCATCGACGTGTCGTTGCGCGGCAACGGCGACGACCGCGCCGAGGCCTACTATCAGCTGAGCGTGCTGGATTCGCCGGAATGGCATCCGGGCGCCTACGCGCCGCGCGCCTCCTGGCGCAGCGCCTACACCGAAGCAAAGAATGCGGAATCCGGCCGCCAGCGTTACCGCCGCCAGGTCTGCCTGACCCACATCGCCCTAGGCGGTGACGACTACACCAGCACCAACGTCGCGCGTGACAAGATCGCCGACGATCGCGCCGCTGACGACAATGCCGGGCGCGTCTGCACCGCGGCGGACTCCGATGCTGAAGGCATGTTGCTGCGCGGAATGTATTGGCTGCGCCGCGCGCAGTTCAATTTCCAATGGGACAACAACGTCTGGCGCGATTACGTAGCGCGCGCCGATCAGGCGTTCGCGGACGGCGCGCGGATGAGCGCCTCCGCCACCAACCGCACCTTGGATTGGCCCGGCGTTGGCGGTCAGCACATGACCATTGGCGCGGCGCTGGCGATGGGCTCGTCTGTCGTCAACTACATGCAGCGCCTGTGTGTCGGCACACGGCCCGACAGCGAGCTCTTCCAGTATTACGATGTGCGGGATTGTTACCCAAGGCCGCAGTGAACAAAGAAGTTTGGTTCAGCGCTAGATCCATGTGAGGGGGATCATGTCACTAGTACAAGGCGACGAAAGATATACGCCGCGGGTCGGACCGAAGGTCTTCGCGGATGTGCCAACCCAGGCAGAAGTGCAGGGCGCCAAGCGCGGCAGAGCAGCGATGCTGTTGATCGCGCTCTTCCTGGCAGGCCTGCTGGTCGCGGCTGTTTTGGTCATCGGCTGGTTCTTGCAGCAGAAGTATCCGGATCAGACTGAGCCCGGCGGCGCCAAGAAACAGATCGAAGCGCTCACCACTCAGCACGACACCGACACCACGCGCATCCACGATTTGGAAAACCAAGTCGCGCCGTTCAGCACGGTCTCGACTGCGGAAGGCAATGCCGCGGTCGTCATCGGCCGCATTCAAGAGCTGATGGTGCAGCGCCCCGACGCGCGCGACCGCTTGGCGACGCTCTACAAGGATCAGTGGGCAGCTTACGACCGCCTCGTGAACCGCAGCTGGATGCCTGGCAGCCTCACCCAGATTCAAGCCGACAGCGGCAAGATCGGTACGCTCGTTGACGCGATCAATCGCTTGCCGCCGCCCACCACTGTGGTCGTTGCCGGGGGAGGCTCGAACATCGCGCCGCCTTGCGATCCGCGCGTCCACCTTTGCCCGCCGCCCCGGCGCTAGCCCCAGAGGCGAGGAGAGATTCCAATGGTATTTGGCAACAACAACCGTCCCTCTGCGCAGCCGGAGATTACGGTGTTCAAGACGCTGGCGGCTGAGAACAATTCGCCGTTCAACGTCGATCGCTTGGCCGACCGGTTCAAGTATCAAGACACCGGCTGGTCGATCCCTGAGGCCATCCTCTGCATCCTGTTCTCGGCGGCGATGGCCGACGGCTCATTCGCCGAAGAAGAGCAGGCGCAGGTGCAACTGATCGCGCGGCGCTCGCGTGCTCTGCGGGCGCTTTCGCCCCAGGACCTCGCCACGACGAACAACACCGTCAACCAGCGCATGGCCCAGAACCGCAACTCGCTTCAGGAAGCGTGCAAAACGCTGCCTGCGGATATGTGCCTGCCGTACTTCGCCCATTGCGTGGACATTGTCCTTTCGGACGGCCAGCTGGCGCAGACGGAAACGGACTTCCTGCACGCACTTATCCCAATGCTGGATATCGACGAGGCGCACGCTCGCCGGGTGATGGAAGTGCTGTTGCTGAAGGCCCAGTATTGATAGATTTTACGCCGCGTGTTTCGCAACGCTCGCGGAGTAGAAGATGACTGGGATCAACTTGTTCAATCAGCACGTGGTCGAGGAAAAGAGTCCGTTCGACCTCAACAAGCTGCAGAACAAGTTCCAGCAACAGGCCAATAGCTGGTCAGTGCCCGAGGCCTTCTTGTGCCTGCTTCTAGCCTCGTCCACGGCGGACGGGAACTATGACGGCAAGGAAGGCGCGGCCATTCAGGCGATCGCGAGCCGTTCACGGGCGCTGGCGTCCGTGCCGGCGCGCGAGTTCGGTAGGCTGAATGACGTGGTCAATCAGCGCATGGCCGCCAATCCCAACGCCTTGACGGAAGCGGCCGCCTGCTTGCCGTCGGATATGTGCCTGTCGGTGTTCGCGCACTGCGTGGACATCGTTCTGGCGGATGGTGAATTGGTGAAATCCGAGGCTGATTTCCTCAACGGCTTGGTCGAGGCGATGGACATCCCGCACGATCATGCCAAGCGCATTCTCGAAGTGATGCTGATCAAGGCGCAGTACTGATCGCGCGCAATATGGCCGCGAAAACGCCTGCCGCGTATCGTCCGGTTTTTACGTTCAAACTTGCTGTTGACGCGCTCCAGCGGCGCGCGCATATACGCCGCCTCGCTTCGGCAGCGGGCGTTCTCTGAACGGCCCGCCGTTGGGCGTTCTGACGCGGGATGGAGCAGCCCGGTAGCTCGTCAGGCTCATAACCTGAAGGTCGTAGGTTCAAATCCTACTCCCGCACCCAATGGCGGTCCTCGCTGGAAACGGCGAGGGCCGTTTTTGTTGACGCGCCGAGTGGCGCGCCCGCAGCGGCGGCGTTGGTCACGCAAGGCAAAGCCGCTATAGCCACGCCGGGACCGCGAGGGGCGATGTACGCTTTGCAAACCGCAGTGATGAAAGGCCAAGGCGGCGTATTCACGTCGCTCTTTCATTACGCGCGCATGTTCGACGCCGTCGGTGTGCAGTCGAGTTGTCTCTATCGGGGCCCCGGCGCCCAAGCGCTCCGCGATGGTGGTGTAACTGTGGTCGACGCGCCCGGCTCGCTGACCTCACCGCTTTTTCCAGTGTCGTTCGATTTCGGCTCGGTCAGGAAGGCCATCCGCGCGGCAGGCGGCGGCAGCAATCCGGATTTTGCGATGGTGCACAGCGATCTGGCGCTGCGCGCCGTAAAGCGGATGTTTCCCGATGCGATCATGATGACGCGCTGCCATTCCGACAAAACCAAACGCAAGCGCGACGCCGACATCGTCATCACACTCAATCCTGATCAGCACGCGCGCGTCACGCGTGAACTCGAAGGCTCGCGGGCGCGAACGTTCTTATTGGGCCATCCGTTCATGATGGAGCCGCCACCGGCGCCGGCCTCCGGTGACGGGCCGCTGCGTGTAAA
Source organism: Terricaulis sp. (assembly GCA_047601265.1). Lineage (GTDB taxonomy): Bacteria > Pseudomonadota > Alphaproteobacteria > Caulobacterales > Aquidulcibacteraceae > Vitreimonas. Next base: position 1,037,348 of record JASGJR010000001.1, on the reverse strand, counting down.
TCTCGCTGTGCGTTTCATCCCGGACAAAGATCCGATGACCTTCGTGCTGGCCGCCAGCATGATGAATGCGAACCCGAAACCGGAATTCCGCTTCATCGGCGCGGGGCCGCTTGAAGGCGACATGCGCAAAGCACTGACCAACATGGGCGTGAACGCAACGTTCACCGGCTGGAAGCCGTCGCCGCTCGAAGATTTCACGCGCAACGATGTGCTGGTGTTGCCGTCGCTGTGGGAAGGGTTGCCCTGGTTGCTGCTTGAAGCACAGGCGCGGGGCATTCCGACGATCGCCAGCAATATTCCCGGGAATGCATACGCGCTCGCGGACGGCGCCTATGGCGATTTGTTTCCGAAGGGCGACGCAGCTGCTTTGTCGATGCTGTTGGATAACGCGATCGCCAATCTCGATGGTCTGCGCACGAAAGCCGAACGCGGGCGGCGCGACTTGCCCAACCGGTTCGGGCCGCGGGCGTTTTGGAACGGCATGCAGGATGCCATGCGCGTCGTGCGGGAAGCGCGCGCAAAAGGTGCGGCTGCGTGACAGCGCAGGCCGGCACAAGCGCGGGTCCCGCGTTGAACGAAGGCTATCGCGCAGACATTCAGGGCCTGCGCGCAATCGCTGTCCTAAGCGTCGTGATCTATCATGCCAATCGCGACTTGCTGGGCGGAGGGTTCGTCGGCGTCGACATCTTCTTCGTTATCTCAGGGTATCTGATCACCGGCATTTTGCGGCGTGAGATCGCCGAAGGCCGCAACTCAATCATTCAATTCTATCGCCGGCGCGTGCGGCGCTTGTTTCCCGCGCTCTTCGCAATGCTCATCGTCACTGGCGTCATAGGCTGGTTCTTGCTTGAGCCTACCGACTTGCGCGAACTCGGGCGCACCACGCTCTCGACGGTCTTTTTTGTTTCGAATTTCGACTTCCTTGCGCTCAGCAACTATTTCGGCGGCGACTCTGCGCTGAAGCCGTTGTTGCACACGTGGTCACTCGCCGTTGAAGAGCAGTTCTACATTGTCTTTCCGGTGTTGCTTGCGCTGCTGTCGCGGTTCGGGCGCGCGGTGACGATTGCGACATTGGGCCTGGTGCTACTCGGTTCGTTGGCGCTCAGCGTGTGGCTGACGGCTACTGACCCCTCCGCGGCGTTCTATCTCGCGCCGCCGCGAGCGTTTGAACTGCTCATCGGTAGCCTGCTCGCGCTCGACGCCGCGCCCGCGTTGCGCTCGCAGAAATGGCGCGATGGCATTTCCATATTTGGCCTCGTCCTGATTGTGCTGAGTTTGGGGCTGATCGATCGCGATACGCCGTTTCCGGGGGCGGTCGCTCTGGCGCCCTGTCTCGGTGCAGCTGCGATGTTGCATGCGGGAAAAGGCGGCGTCTCGCGGGCGGGCCGGTGGATCAGCAATCCGCCTTTTATGTTCTTCGGCGCTCTCTCGTATTCGCTTTATCTGTGGCACTGGCCGCTGCTGGTTTACACGCGCCATGTGCTGTCGCACGAGCCGCCGCCCGCGTTCGCCACCGCTGCTGTGGCGCTTGCGATTGCGCTTGCATATGGCTCGTGGCGATTTGTGGAGCAGCCGTTTTTGGCGGGCAAAGCCCGCGCCGGTCATGTGCTCGCAGCGGGTGCGGTTACGATGGCTGTGGGCGCCGCGCTCGCTCTGACGCTCTATCTCGGGGATGGTTTTCCCGCGCGGTTCCCACCACGCGCCATCGCCTTGTTCAATGGCGCGCGCGACTACAATCCGCGCCGCGATGTCTGTCATCAAGCGCAGTTCGTGCCGCTTCCGTACGACCACAACTGTGTGTGGGGCGCCGATGTTGCGCCGACGGCGGCGGTCTGGGGCGACAGTTTCGCCGCTGAATTGTCGGTTGCGCTGGGCGAGCGGCTTAGGGCGCAGGGCCGCTCCGTCATGGAAATCAGCGCAACTTTGTGCCCGCCCACGATGGATTATGTCGCGCCGCGCAGCCCGCCGTGCAAAGGGCGCAACGATGAAGCGCTGCGGCGGCTCGTAGCCGATCCGAAAATCCGCGACGTCGTGTTGATCGCCAATTTGGAAAATCACCATGACGATGAGCGCGAAGCGCTGGCCGCAGGTTACCGCCGCTCTGTGATAGCACTGCTCGCCGCGGGCAAGCATGTCACCGTTATCGCCCAAATCCCCGTTATGCCATCCGAGCCTCCCGCCGCATTGGGAATGTTGGCGGCCTGGGGCGGGGACCCTACGAATTATGGGGAGGCCCGGGATGGACATCGGCGACGGAGTGGATGGGGCAACGGCGTTTTGCGGACGTTGCAGGGTGTGACGCTGATCGATCCGGCGGACGATCTGTGTGATCGCGCGTTGTGCCGCGCGCTTCGCCCCGGTGATCCCGCGCCGCTTTACTTTGACGCCTCACATCTCAGCGTGACGGGTGCACGCCTCGTCGCCAATCGCGTACCGCTTAGCTGACTTTGCGAACAGGGTCAGGCGGACGATCACGAAATGTTTTTCGTACACGGCACGACGAACGTACAAAAGCGCGCGACGAATGGGTCGCCGCTGTGATGTTCGATACACATCGTGGCGTGGGTTTGGCTATTGTCTCGGCGATGACGCGACAGGAGGGAGCGAGCGCTGAGGGCGCGGGCGCGCCGAAGGGCCTGCTCGACCGTCCCGGCTGGACGCGATGGGGCGCGCACGCTGCATTCTGGTTGGCCTATCTCGCGGTCCGTACCGCAGCCGCCGCGGCCGATCCGCCCGACAATGTGCACGACTTCCCGTATCTCGCGAACCGGACGCTCGTGGTTGCCACCTACGCCGTGCTCACTGGCATTTTGCTGGCGGTTGTCGCGGGGCCGCGTGCGAACCGCTCTAACTGGGCGCGCAATCTGGCGCTGGTGTTGGGCGCCTTGGGTCTATCGCCGCTCACGCAATACGCGGAGCAATTTTGGCCGCATCAATTGGCGAGCCAATCCGTCGATCCGTATCCGTTCGTAATTTATCTGTTCCAGTTCGGATGGGCGTTGCCGCTCTGGGGGCTGACACAAGCGCTACTTGGCTATCACTTTGAAACCATGGCGCAGGCGCAAGCGGTGTCACGCGCACAGTCGCTCGCGTATGACGCGCAGCTGCGCATGCTGCACTATCAGATCAATCCGCATTTTCTGTTCAACACGCTGAACGCCATCTCCACGCTCGTGCTGGAGAAGCGCAACGAACAAGCGGAAAGCATGTTGCTGCAACTCGCGGGCTTCCTGCGCTATTCGCTCGATCGCCAACCGACGGAACTCGCCGCGCTCTCAGCGGAGCTGGAAGCGCAGCGGAAATATCTGCAGATCGAACGAACGCGCTTCGATGAAAAGCTCAAGGTCTCGTTCAACATTGAACCAGGGCTCGATACCGCGCGTCTGCCAAGTTTGATTCTGCAGCCCATTCTTGAGAACGCAATTAAGTACGCGATCACGCCACGCGCCGAAGGCGGCACTATTGAAGTATCGGCGAGGCGCGACGGTGATGTATTGCGCATTGTCGTGGAAGACGACGGGCCGGGCCTGCCGGCGGCGGATGAGCCGCGCCGCCGCCGTGGCGTCGGTCTCGCCAATGCGCGGGAACGGCTTGAACTTATTTACGGCGCGCGTGCCGGGCTGACGGCGCGCAATCGCGAACCGCATGGCTGCCGCGTTGAAATCTGGTTGCCTTTGGAGGACGAACGTGTCGGCAGAACCCCTGCGCCTGCTCTTAGCTGACGACGAGCCGCTGGCGTTGCGCCGGATGCGTTTGGCGCTGCAAGCGATACCCGATGTCGAAGTGGTCGGCGCCGCAAGCGACGGCATGCAAGCCATCACGGCGATGCGCTCACTGCGGCCTGACGTGGTGCTGTTGGATATCAAGATGCCGCTGGCGGACGGATTTGAAGTCGCGCATGCGGTCGAAGCATCCGGCGGGCCGGCCGTGATCTTCGTCTCCGCGTTCGACTCCTATGCGCTCCAAGCCTTCGAGACTTCCGCTGTCGACTATCTCCTGAAGCCGGTGGAATTCGAGCGGCTAGCCTCCGCACTCGATCGCGCGCGCGAGCGTCGCGCCGCGAAGGACGCCGGCCGGCGCGCCAAGGAGCTGGCAGCGGTGTTGGATGCGCTGAAGAAGGAGGCCGATGAACGTGACGGCCCCCGATATGAGCGTGAATTCTGGATTCGCGATCGCGGGCGCTTTCTGCGCGTGCCGGTAGCGGATGTGGAACGCATCGAAGCTGAGCGCGACTACGTGCGGCTGCATTGGGAGGGACGCACGCTGCTGCATCGTGAGACTATGTCGCATCTTGAAGAGAAGCTTGATCCGAATGTGATGCTACGCGTGCACCGTTCCGCGTTTGTCAATTGGAAGCGGCTAAGCGCTGTGCGGCGCGATGCGAATGGCAGGCTGATGGCGGTGCTTGAAGGCGGCGAGGAAGTGCCGGTGAGCCGCGCCTATGCGCAGCGCGTCATGTCGGAAGTCAAGGCGCGCAGCTAGCCATAGAAAATGGGCGGACAGCTTGGGACCGTCTCGCCCAAGGTTCTAAGCAGACATAGTGGAAAGATGCGTGCGAGAGCGCTTTCGGATGCGCACGTGAACGCTTAGAACGGCGCTCGACAACGGAGTATGCGCATGACGCCGAAAGTGATCGTCGTGACGGGCGGGTTTGGCGCATTGGGGCGCGCGGTTGTTGCACGCGGGCGCGAGCGCGGCCTGCGCATGGCCGCGGTGGATATCGGCGCTGCGGCCGACAGCGCCGTTGATGCTTGGGGACATGTCGATCTTGGAGACGCCGCTGCAGCGGGCGCGGCAATGTCCGATATTCGCGCCAAATGCGGAGGTCTGGACGGCCTGTTGAATATTGCCGGGGGCTTCGCGTGGCAGACGGTGCAAGAGGGCGATCCGGCGATCTGGGACAAGATGTTCGCGCTGAACGTCAAAACGGTGCTGACAGCCTCACGCGCGGCGTTACCGCACTTGCTTGAGAGCAATGGCGCCATCGTCAATGTCGGCGCCTTGGGCGCTGTGAAAGCTGCTGCGGGCATGGGCGCCTACGCTGCGTCGAAACAGGGCGTAATGAAGCTGACGGAGAGCATGGCCGAGGAGTTGAGGGGAAAGGTCCGCGTGAATGCGGTGCTGCCTTCGATCATCGACACGCCCGTCAATCGTAAAGACATGCCGAAGGCGGATTTTGCCAGCTGGGTTCAGCCGGGCGAGTTGGCTGATGTGATGTTGTTTCTGGCGTCGGAGTCTGCAAGCGCGGTCACCGGCGCCCTGATCCCGGTTGTTGGCCGGGTTTAGAGTTTACATCGTCGCGCATCGTTGGCGCGCGTGATTTGAGTTCGTGGGGAATATAGGGATACGAATGAAACAAGGCCTCATTTATGCGACGCTCGCCGCCGCCGCGGCCACCTTGCTAGCGGCATGCGCTTCTCCCACGCCGGTTGCGGACGCACCGGCGCAAGTGACCGCCGCCGCGCCCGCGACAGATCCCTATTTGTGGCTCGAAGATGTCGAAGGACCACGCGCGCTGGCGTGGGTGAACCAGGAAAATGCGCGCTCGCTACCCGTGCTTCAGAATGATCCGCGCTATGCGCACTTGCTCGACGCCGCGTTGCAGGTGGCGCAGAACAACGATCGCCTGCCGCTTGGCGGCATTCAAAACGGCTATCTGTACAATTTCTGGCAAGACGCCGGCCACGTGCGTGGCATTTGGCGGCGCGCGACGTTGGCGAGCTATTCGAGCGGACATCCGCGCTGGGAGACCATTCTCGACGTCGATGCCTTGGCGCGCACCGAGAACGCGAATTGGGTGTTCGAAGGCGCAAATTGCGAGCCGAGCGGTGCGCGTTGCATGATCTCGCTGTCAAACGGCGGCCTAGACGCATCGCATGAACGTGAGTTCGATGTCGCATCTAAGAGCTTCGTTGGAGGCGGATTCATTGTTCCGGAAGCTAAGACGCGGCTGGGTTGGCTTAATCGCGACACGCTCCTGATTGCCACCAATTGGGGCGAAGGATCGCTGACGCCCTCGGGCTATCCCTTCATTCTGAAAGCATGGCGGCGCGGAACGCCGCTGGCCAGCGCGCAGGAGATTGATCGCGGGCGCGTTACAGATGTCAGCATTGGTCCAGCGACGCTTGATGACGTCGATGGCACGCATGTGGCGATTTCAATTCACGGCGAGACGTTCTTTGAATCGAGCCGCAATCTGATCGGCGCGCATGGCCTCGAACCGCTGCGTTTGCCGCGCAAGTCGACGATCCAGGCGCTGTTTCACGGCCGCTTGATCGTCACCTTGGAAGAAGCGTGGACGGTTGGCGGACAAACCTATCCGAACGGCGCGCTGATTGCGTTGCCATTGTCGGAAGCGACGAGCGACGCGCCGCATGTCTCGGTGTTGTTTGCGCCGGGGCCGCGTCAATCGATCGAAGGGGTAGCTGCTACAAAGGACGCCATTCTCGTTGCTGGATTCGATAACGTGCGCGGGCGCTTGCAGCGCTTCACGCTGAACCATGATGCTTGGACCGGTCAGCAAGTCACGCTGCCGCCGACAGGGGTGATCAATCTTGCGGGGGCTGACACCAGCGCTTCGCAGGCGTTCGTCACGTTCGAGGATTTTCTGACGCCGCCAACGCTATACGCGTTGGAGCGCGGAACGCGGGCGCGTGCGATCCGTTCGCTGCCGGCGCAGTTTGATGCGTCGCCATACGCCGTGGATCAATTTGAATCGACGAGCCGCGACGGGACGCGCGTGCCGTATTTTGTGGTGCACCGAAAAGACATGCAGCTGAATGGGCAGAATCCGACGCTGCTTTATGCGTATGGCGGTTTCCAACTGTCGCAGACGCCAAGCTACAACGCGTATGTCGGCAAGCTGTGGCTCGACCAGGGCGGCGTGTACGTGCTGGCGAATATTCGTGGTGGCGGCGAATTTGGCCCCGCCTGGCACGACGCAGGACTGACGACGCATCGCCAAGTGATTTACGACGACTTCTACTCGGTCGAACGCGATCTGGTGGATCGCCACATCACCGATCCGCGTCACCTGGGTATTTCTGGCCGCTCCAACGGCGGCCTGCTTATGGGCGTGATGCTCAATCAGCATCCGGAGATGGTGCATGCGGCAATCATCGGATCGCCGTTGCTGGATATGCTGCGGTACGACCAATTGCTGGCCGGCGCTTCGTGGGTGGGCGAGTACGGGTCGCCGTCAAATCCAACGGAGCGGGCGTGGCTCGAACAACTGACGCCGTATCAAAATCTGCACCGGCGGGACGACTATCCGCTCGTGTTTATCTACACGTCGACCAAGGACGATCGTGTGCATCCGGGGCACGCGCGCAAATATGCGGCGAAGCTTGAAGAACTCGGCATGCCGTTCCTCTATTATGAGAACACGCAGGGCGGTCATCAGGCGACGACGAACCTGCAGGAAGCGGGGCGGCGGCGCGCGCTTGAGTACACGTACTTGGCGCAGCGTTTGATGCAGTAGCGCAAGCCGCTCAAGCCATCGCGGGCCGGCGTGCGCCGCGCTCGATCTCTTTGTGCAGGTCGGCGACGTAAGTGTTGAAGTCGACCTGCATGCGATGGCGCGGGCTGTCGTAGAAATGGCCGAGATAGCTCTCTTCATCCGCGGCGGTGATGCGCGCCATCTCGGCATGATCGGGGAATTGGTATTTGCCCGTCAGCGCCGCGGCGACCAGTTTGGACTGCTGCTCCGCGAAGTTGACCAAGGTCGGCAGCGGTTGCGCGAGGCCGAGGAAGAACACGTTTTCGAAGCCGGGCTTCACCATGCGCTTGTAAAGCGGAAACGTGTTTTCGTTGGGCGTCAGCTCGGGCTGCTTGAAGAACGGGAACGTGACATTGTAGCCTGTGGCCCAGACGATGGCGTCGATCGGCTCGCGGGTGCCGTCCTTGAAAACTACGCCGTCGCCGTCGAGACGGTCGAGCGCGCCTTTTGGAACGATGTCGCCGCAGCCGACGCGTGTTAGGAACTCGCCTGAGACTGATGGGTGCGCATCGAGCGGTTCGTGATCCGGTTTCGGAAGGCCGTAGTCTTCCATGTTGCCGACCGATTTCTTGATTTTCGCGCGCGCCAGAGCGCGGCCAAGCTTCGGCGGCATCCACGCCGGCAGCACAGCTTTGTCGGCCACCTGACCGTCGAGATATTTCGGCAGCACCCAAACGCCATGACGCATGGAAATGAAGAGACGCGCAGCGAGCGGGCGTTGCGAAAGCTCGGAGGAAATGTCCATCGCCGAGTTGCCCGCGCCAACGACCAGTACGCGTTTGCCGCGGAAATCGAAGGGCGTGAAAGGATCGCGATAATGGTGTGAGTGGACCTGGTAGCCGTTAAACGCGCCCGGATAGACCGGCATGCGCGCGTCCCAGTGGTGACCGTTGGCAACGGCGATCGCGCCATACTCGCGTGTCTCACCGTTGGAGAGCGTCACCCGCCAGCTCTTGTCAGGCAACCGCTCGCAATTGGTGACGGACGTCTTGAAAGCGATCGTGTCGCGCAGGCCGAAGTGATCGACGTAATCCCGGAAATATTGCTGCAGTTGCGCGTGATGCGGAAAATCCGGCCAGCTTTCCGGCACGGGATAATCCTCGAACGCGAGGCGCCACTTGGATGTATCGATATGCAAACTTTGATAGCAAGACGACGCGCCGTTGGGATTGTTGTAGTACCAGTTGCCGCCAACATCGTCGGACATCTCGAAGCAATCATAGGGCAGACCTGCGTCCTTCAAGCGCTTGGCCATAGTGAACCCAGAACAGCCTGCACCGATGATGCACGTCTTCGGCGTGTTCGCGTTGCCGGCGCTGTCGAGAGCCATCGTCGTTCCTCCAGCACAAAGCGTAACCACGACTGAGCGCGGCGCCAAATGCTCGCTTGCAGCTATGTGCAGGCGTCGTAGCGTGAACTCTGGAGAGAGCGCGTGACGGACAATCTGAAGCAAAAGGCCGATGCGATCCTTAGCGGCGCCGTAGCGGCAGGCGCGGTCGCCGGCGTAAGCGCAACCGTTCTGAACAAGGACAAGGTGGTCTACGAGGGCAGCGCTGGCGCGCGAGCGCTCGGCGGCGATGCGCCGATGGACGTCGATAGCGTGTGTTGGATCGCGTCGATGACGAAGCCGTTGGCATCGCTCGCAGCGGTGCAACTTGTCGAACGCGGTGCGCTTTCTATGGATGCGCCGCTCGGCGGTTTGGCGCCGGAATTGTCGGCGATCCAGGTGTTGGACGGATTCACCGCGGACGGTGCGCCTCATCTTCGGCCGCCGAAGCGAGCGATTACGTTGCGAGATCTACTCACGCACACATCCGGACTTGGCTACGAGTTGTTTAGCCAAGACGTCTTGAAGATGCAGGCGGCGCTCGGCATCCCGGGTCTCGCGGAGGGCAAGCTCACGACACTGAATGTGCCGCTCTTGTTCGATCCCGGCGAGCGCTGGGAGTACGGTGTGAGCACCGACTGGGTCGGGCGCGTTGCGGAGGCGGCAAGCGGACAATCGCTGGGCGACTATCTCGCCGCCAATGTGTTCGCGCCGCTCGGCATGGAGAGCACTGCGTTTGGACCGACCACGGAAATGCGGACACGTTTGGCGAGCATGCACATGAGAACGCCGGACGGCGGACTTGCACCATTCCCGTTTGAGACGTTGCCGGTTGAGTATCAGTCCGGTGGTGGCGGCCTTTACAGTACAACGCGCGACTACGGCCGCTTTGTGCGCGCGATGCTCGGCGACGGCGCGCCGCTTGTCGGGCCGGTTGGCATGGCGTTGCTCAGCGAAAATCAGATGGGTGCGCTGCGTGTCACCGAAATCAAGACGGCGACGCCGTTCTCGCTCGACGCCGAGATTTTTCCGGGCGTGCCGAAGGGCTGGACTGCCGCGTTCCAGATCAATCTCGAACCAGCGCCGACCGGCCGCTCGGCCGGAGGATTGATGTGGGCGGGGCTGGCTAACTCGTATTTCTGGATCGACCGCACTGCCGGCGTCGGCGGGGTGACGATGATGCAACTCGCGCCGTTCGCTGATGCCCGCGCCGTGCAGGTTTGGCATGATTTTGAGACGGCGGCGTACGCGGCCTGCAGGTAGGGCGATGGCGCCGCTCTTGCGCGGCTGCGCTGTGGAATTTCGATCTACACCCTTGAAGCGTGTGAGATTTTTCGGCAACTCTCCTATGAGGCTTGTGCCGCGCATCTGCGTGCCGCCAGGCCTTCAGCGAAGTCTTCAGAAGGAAGGTTCGCGCAGGACGGGGAATAATCTTCCACGCCCCGCGTAGTCAGTAGCCGTAGCAACTTGGGCGGTCGAACCTATGAAGCGCATCAGAACGACTTACCAACCGGAAGAGATTTCAGAGAAGCTCGCCCGCGCCGAGGAGTACATGGCGGCCGGAATGTCGATGGCGGAAGCTGCGGAGGCGGTGAGCGTCAAATACATCACGCTCTACCAGTGGCGCCGTAAGTTTTCGGTGTCGGGGGCAAGTGAAATCCGGCGCATTAAGCGCCTTGAGGTCGAGAATGCGCGGCTGCTGCGGTTGCTGCGCGAATTCGGCCATCCGGCCTCGACTAGCGCCTGAGAGCTCGCTAAACCACAACGGCAGGGTGATAGGCCTTGCCGTGTTCGCGTAGCCCCCTAAAGCTCGTATAAAATTCGCGCGCTTTTGGGAGAGTGCTATGCGGGTTGTTGGGTTTCTGTTTCTCGTGGTTTTAGCAAGTTGTGGCGCTAAGCCCGACGCGGCGGGCGCGCAAACGCTAGCCGGCGCGACGCACGCCATCAGCATTGATCACGCTTGGGCTGGCGTCATGCCAGGCGGGACCGACGTCGGCGCGGGCTATCTGACCGTGTCCAACGCTGGCGTCGCCGACAAACTGATTTCCGCCTCCAGCCCGCGCGCGCAGATGGTCATGTTGCACGACATGCACATGGAAGGCTCCATGATGGTGATGCGCACGGCCGAGGGCGGCATGGATGTACCCGCGCATGGCGCACTGACGTTTTCGCCCGGCGGCGCACACCTAATGTTTATGGGCGTGACGCAGCCGTTCGCGGCGGGCGAGCAAATCCCGGTCACGCTCACGTTTGAACATGCTGGCGCGGTAACGCTCAATCTGCCCGTTAATGCAGGTGGGCGCTGATCATGGCCGATACGCCCAAACGGAGACCATGGCTGTTTCTTGCGGGCGCGGCCGCTTTTGCCGTGTTGGCAGTCGTGGCCGGCGTCACTTTGATGAAGCCGCGCGCGGCGGATGCTGCAAACGCCGCTTACGCCAGCCTCGGTCACGGCATCAACGATGTGCAGATCGTGGACGACAACGGACAGGCGATCCGCTGGAGTCAACTCAACGGCAAGCCGCGTGCGCTCTTCTTTGGATTCACGCATTGTCCGGTGATTTGCCCGGTCACGGTGTGGCAGCTCAACGACGCGATGGATCGCATCGGCCCCGCCGCAAAGGACCTGCAGATCGAGTTCGTGACGCTCGACAGCGCGCGCGACACGCCCGCTGTGCTGCATCAATATTTCGGCGGCTTCGAGGGGCACGTCCGCGGCTTTAGTGGTGATGCAGCGCAGATCGACCGCATCGCGCACGCTTATGAGGTGGTCTACCGGCGCGTGCCCGGCGAGGGACACGACTACACGCTCGATCACACGGCGACCGTGTTCCTGATCGATAGTTCAGGCCAAGTGGTCGATGTCATTGGCTTCGGCTCGACACGCGAAGTCACCGAGCAACGCTTGCGCGCTTTGGTGGGCGCAGCGGCTAGCTAGTGCGCGTTACCGGGGCTCAGGCTGGGTGACTGGCCGGTGATGCACGTGCGCCGCGCGGCGCGAGTGCGGCTGCACCACGAGGTGATCGTTCGAGGCTTCGCCGCTCGCTTGCGTCACTGGTCCATTGGGAAGCGATTCCACTGCGAGGCGGCCCATTGTTGCCGCCATCTGCCGGTCGGCCACGAGTGCATCGCGTTGAGCGCGCGCCAGATCAACGCGTGCGCTCAGCAATTCCTGCTCCTGGTTCAAGACGTCGATCGTCGTGCGCAGCCCCGCTTGCTGTTCACGCACCATGCCGCGTTGGGCCAGCTCGGCTGCCTCGAGCCGCGACTGCGATGACGTGACGGTCGTGCGTGTGGCGGCGACGTTGGCCCAGGCAACAGAGACGTCTTCGTGAACTTTGCGCTCGGTGTCGGCCAGATCGTATTGCGTTGCCGCGTGCCGGTAGTTCTGCTGCCGCGTGCGCGCGGCGTTGGCGCCGCCCGAGAAGAACGGCACCGTGACACGGACCGAAAGCGTGTCTTCAGACTGACCATCGCGGAAGCGATGGTTGTCGATCCCGCCGAACACTGAGTCCGAAGTCTCGAAGGTGACGCGCGCCCGGCCTTGAGCTGCGGCAACGCCAATCGCGGCGCGTGCGGCGGCGACATCGCTCTCCGCGGCGACGATCTTGGGATTTTCGCGACCCGCAACATCGAGCGCGGTCTCCAGGTCCGACGGCGGGTTGGGAAGTACGTCAGGCGTTTCCAGCTCACCGGCCGGATGCCCGACCAATCGCAAATAGGTCTCGTTGGCTTGCACGAGATCGGCGTCGGCGCCCGCGACGCCGGCACGCGCTTGCTCCACGCGCGCCTGCGCTTGCGCCAGATCGGTGCGGGTCAGAAAGCCGTGGTCAACGTTCGCCTGCACATAGCGCAGTTGCTCTTGCAGGTTGGCCAGCGCGCGTTCCTGGGCGTCTTTTGCCGAGCGCGCGAAGATCACGGAGCCGTAGGCCGAGACGACCTGCATCATCAGATCTTGGGCGGCGTTGTCGTAGGACGCGACGGCCGATGCGATCTGTGCGCGGGCTTGGTTTGTGGCCGAATAGACCCGGCCTGAGCCGAACAACAAGGTCGATGAATTGATGGTGCCGATCCAGTACTCGGGTTGCTGGCGCACGGTGAGGAGGAAATTGCTTTCGCTGGTTTGCTGGCGGTTCGCTGACGCCGAGCCGGAAATTTGCGGCAGCGCTTCCGACCATGCGAGCGGCAGTTCTTGACGCACCGCATTGAGCTGCGCGCGTTGCGAGCTGAGCGCGGGGTTCGACTGCAGCGCGTCGGTCAGCGCTTCAGGCAGGGTCTCTGCTGTTGCGTTACCGCAGATAGCCATGGCCGCCAGCGCGGCTGCGGAAAGAAGGCGGGTACGCACTCAGTTCTCCCGGAACGAACGCCACACCGCTTGGCTCAAAGGTTCAGTGAGATACTGAAGAGCGGTGCGTTGGCGCTGATGGATTATGACTTCCACCGGCAGACCCGGCGAAAGGGGTAGCTCGCGCATGCCGGCGGCGGTGGCGAGGCGGCGCTGCTCCGCAACGGACACGCTGACGTCGGCGAGGAAGTAGGGCTGGCCAGTGCGCTGATCTTCGAACCGGTCGGCCGAGATGCGCTCGACGCGGCCATTCGCATAAGGCATGCGGCGGCCCTCGAAGGCGCTGAAGCGCACGAGCGCCTCTTGGCCAGGATGGACGTTGTCGGCGTCGTTGGGGCGGATTTTGACTTCCATCACCAAACGATGCTCGTCCGGCACCAGTTCAAGGATCTTTTCGCCCGGCCGCACGACTGCGCCGGGATTGAAGAACTCCAGCCCGACGACGCGGCCGTCGGTCGGCGCGCGCACGCGCGTGGCTTCAAGCGCGACGCGCGTGGCTTGCAGGCGGGGCGCGATGTCGGCGTAGCGCGCATCGGTGGTGCGCAGTTCTTCGGCGATCTGTGAAGCGCGATCTTGGTGCACCGAGATCGATTCCAAGCGGTTCTCGCCGATAGAAGCCTGCGCTTGTTGGAGCAGACCGTTCAGTTCGGCGCGCTGGCCCTGAAGTTCTTCGGCGGTGCGTTCAACGGCGCGCACCCGCGTCGGCGCTGCGAAGCCGTCAGCCTCCAGCGCACGCAAGCCCTCGAGCTCCTGATTGATTGAAGCAGCTTGTGCATCGATCGACGCGATCTGTTGGCGATAGCCGGCAATGCGCGCGCCGGTCTCGACTTGGCGCTGCGACATCACCGAGGCCCGTACGCCGGTCGATGACAGAGAATTGCTCAATTCACCGAGCTGCCGTTGGTACACGGCCTCCGCGACGTCGACGTACTCAGGCGGCAAACCCGCCCACGACGCCGGCCGGTCGAACGTTGTCTTGTGCGCGCTTTCCGCGAGCAGGCGCGCGCGCGAAGCTTCCAGTTCGATTGCTTGCGTCGCCAGCGCGCTCTCTTGAGCGGCCAGCTCCGTTGCAGAGAGTTCGACCAACAACTGGCCGGCGCGGACGTGGTCGCCTTCGTGCACGGAAATCCGCGAGATCACGCCGCCGTCGCGATGCTGGATGACTTCCCGATTGCCGGAGAGTTTGATTTCGCCGTTGGCGACAATGCCCGCGTCGAGTGGAGCAAATGCCGCCCAGAGGCCAAAGAAGCCGAAGAACAACACGATCAGCGCGATGCCGAACGTGCCTTCGCGCGAAGCGCCGTCGTCGATCTGGGCTTCCGTCTGTGCGGGGACAAACAGCAGGGTGGGCGGCGTGTTCATGTCGCCACTCCGAGCTTAGTAGGTTGGGGGCGACCCGACAGTTTGGCGACGATCTGATCGCGCGGACCGAACTCAGCCATCTGACCGCGGTTCAGCACCATGAGTTTGTCGACCACGCTGATGACGCCAGCGCGGTGCGCGATGATGAAGCAGGTGCAGCCTTTAGCCTTGGCTGCTTCGATTGCCTGAACGAGCGCAACTTCGCCGTCGTTATCGAGGTGCGAGTTCGGCTCGTCCAGAACGATGAGGCGCGGCCAGCCATAGAGCGCGCGAGCGAGTGCGATGCGCTGGGCCTGACCTGGCGAAATGCCGGCGCCGTTCGGGCCGAGCATTGTTTCGTAGCCCTGCGGCAAAGCGAGAATAAGTTCGTGCGCGCCGGCGGCTTGCGCTGCTTCAACGACCTTCGGGCCGACCTCTTCCATGGTCTGGCCGAGATCGCGCGCAAAGCAGCTGATGTTGTCCGCGACGGTGCCGTCAAACAGGTCTATGCGCTGCGGCATGTAGCCGATGTGACGCGACAGCGCCTTGTGGTCCCAGTCGGTATATCGCGCGCCATCAATGCGAATGACGCCGGACTTGATGGGCGCGGCATTCGCTAGGACGCGCGCCAGTGTGGTCTTGCCCGCACCGCTGGGTCCGATGACACCAACGGCTTCGCCGGCGTTCACGCTGAAGCTCAGGCCCATCAAAGTGGGCGTGTTTGATTGCGGGGGGGTCGCTGCGACCATTTCCAGCTGAATCTTGCCTGTCGGCGCCGGCAGCGGTGTGTGCTCGCGGCGTTTCTCGCTAACATGCGTGAACAGCTTCTTGAGCGCGATGAGCGCGGTGAGGCCGATACCGAATTGGCGCCAGCCGCCGACGATTTGCTCGACCGGCGCGTATGCGCGCGCCGTCAGGATCGAGCTGGCAATAATCGCGCCCGGCGAAATCTGGTGTTCAACCGCGAGCAGCGCGCCGAGGCCCAACGCCAATGATTGCAGCATCATGCGCGAAATCTTGGCCAGCGATGAATATCCCGCCGCAGAGAACGCCGTCTCGATCTGGGCGTTGACCATGTCGCCACGCAGTGCGGCGCGGCGGCGGACCACTGCGGTGTCGGCGCCAAGCGCGTGCACGGTTTCAGAATTGCCGAGGTCTGAATCAAACGCCGAGAAGAAACGTTGCGTCTTCGACGACAGCGTCGAAATCCCGCCGCGCGAGGCGCGTTCGTTGATCAACGCTACGCTCATGATGACGATCGCGCCAACGAGCGCCAGCACGCCGATCCACACGTTCATGACAAAGCAAACGAGGATGAAGATAGGCGTCCACGGCAGATCGAGCATGCCGATGGTAGCGGGGCTTGAGAGCGCCTGCCGCAGTGCATCGAGTTCACGCAAACCCGCTGCGTTGTCGGCGGTGATGCCGTGGCGGCGTGCAGCCAGGCTTTCGCGCATGATGGCTTCGGCGCCCAAGCGCTCCATGCGCAGAGACGCGCGCGCCAGCAGCTTTGCGCGCGCCGCGTCAAGGTAACCCATGATCGCCAGAGATCCGACCAACACGATCGTCAACATGACAAGCGTCATCACCCCGCTCGTTGGGATCACGCGATCGTAGACTTGCAGCATGTACAGAGACGGCGCGAGGTAGAGTAAGTTGATCGCGGCGCTGAAGATCACGATCAGCGTCAAGTGCCCGCGGATGCCGCGCCAGACGCTCTTAAGGAAATCGGAGGAGTCCACGGCGGTTGAGAATTCGTCGACCAATTTGAACCGCTTACGCAGGTCAAAGAAGTTGCGCGCGCGCTTCTTCGACTTTGGCGAGGAGTCTGGAGAGGCGTCGGCGTCCATGGATTCAGCCTCGTTCGCCGGTTTTGCCCCACCGGACGAGCGTACTCTTTTGGCTTTTTTGCCGCCACGGCGCTTGCCGTTCGCGCCAAAGCGGGACGAGGCGGCGTCATCGGACGCACCATCGTTTACGCTAGCCGCGGCTAGATCGTCGTTAGGCCCCATGCACCCGTTTCCCGCCCAATAGGCGGCAACCACCCAAGCAATCGCGGCGCCGCACCAGAAATGACACTAAGTCAGCGTGGCACATTATAGGAGAGCCAGTGCCTGGGCGTAGTAGGGTTTATGCAGCGCAAACGCCGCCCGGCGAAAAAATTGTAAAGTTACGCCGCCCCGGTGTGGCCGCCTAAAGGTGTAGCGCGGCCCGGATTTCGACGATGGAAATGGCCCAAAAGGCCACGCAGAACACAAAAACCGCGCCCCAGGCAGTTAACCGGAACAGCGAAAATCTGCGCCGCGCTCTCGGAAATTCCGGTGTGATGACCTGCGCGGAAGGGCGCTGAAAGTCGACCCGGCTGACAGAAGAAATCGGCATAACCCGCTCTCGCGACGTCGCGGTGTGTCGTTAATTACCGCCGATTCACTACGCGCCAGGTTCCGTAATATTCCGTTGCCATTGCTATCGGATGCGATGATCCCGGCTATTGCTGCGGTGCGGCACGAGCACGCCAGCCCATCTGGTCGAGGAGGAAGCTCTGTAATCGTGTCCCGTGTTTGTCCTGCACCTCAACATTGAGCCGGTAAAGCGCAGCGTCGAAGCTCGTCTGAGCGCCAGCGCGGGCAAGGGTTTGGGTCACCGGGGAGAGCGGCGTCGCGCGCCATGTGATGGCGCGGTCGTCGCTCAGAACGATGCTCCCGGAAGGTTGCTGCATGGGATTGATGTCGCGTAGCGCCGCGAGGGCGTTCTGCTGATCCGTGATCGCTGACCGGGCCGCAGTCTCACGCAGCGACGCGCGCGAGGTCTGGGTCTGGATCATGAGGATCGGAATGAGCGCAATTGCCAGGATTGCAACCGCGACCAGCGTTTCGATTACGCTGAAGCCGGCTTCATGCGCGCGTCTCATCGCCAGGCCTCGAACATAACGGCGATGGCGAGCGCAGCGGAGAGGCCGACGCCAAACGGGGCCGCATTCGGCGCGCTGTTCACTGTGCGCGCGCTGCGCAATGCCAGCGCGGCCGCGGTGGCCCCTGCCGCGACAGCGATAGCGGCAAGCGCTAGCGAGGGGCCCAATAGCGCGCCCATCACCGCAGCGAGCTTCAAATCGCCCAGGCCTAAGCCATGGGCGCCGCGTAGCTGGCGGAAGCCGGTTCGCACCGCAAAGAACAATCCGCCGGCAATCAACGCGCCGAGCGCTTGCTCGCCGCGCGAGGTGAACGGCGCCGCGATCGCGACGATCGCCAATGTCGCGACCAGCACGTCGGGAATAATGAAATGGCGGCGATCAATTTCGCAAATGATAACGCACGCCGGAATGATGCAGCCCAACGCGGCCGCGGCCAAGATATGCAAGCCTGCAAAAGCGAATGTGGCGGTGAGAGCGATGATGGCGATTGCTGATAACGAAGCCGTTCGCCAAGACACGTCTAACTCGTGGCGCAACGCGTAGATGCAAGCAGCCGCGCTGGTAGCGATGATCGTTGCGGAAAGGATCAGTTGCGCATCCATGCGCTAACCGATCGATTCATAGATGCTGGTGAGCGCCGAGACGAGGCCGATCACGATCGCACCAACCATGAGCGCCACGAGACCGATCGCAATCGGCTCAACCAAGACGGTAAGGCGCTTCAGCGCGTCGCGCATGGCATTTTCGTTGCGATCGGCGACGTTGCGAAACATTTCCGCGAGCGCTCCTGAACGCTGCCCCGCGCGCACCAGGCTTGCATCGACGGGCGCGAGCACCCCTGCATTCACGAACGCTTCGTCGACAGGGCGCCCGCTGCGCAGGATCTGGATGGATTGCAGGGCGCGATTTTGACGCTCGCCGGGCGGCAGGCACGCCGCAGCGAGAGATGCGGCTTCGAGGATGCCGACGCCCGCGCCTAAGGCAATCGCCATGGTGCGAGACCACGAGGCGCGTTCGCGCGTCGCCAAGAGGTGACGCACGCCAGGTGTCGCGTTGGCGAGGTCGCTGAGGAAACGCTTTCCGCCTGCCGTGTTGGCGAGGGTGGCCAGGACGAAGATTGTGAGGAGAATACCGGCAATAATCGGAACAGGCTGGCTATGAAAGGCGTTGCCGGCGCTGATGACGAGCGCTGAGAGTCCGCTCAGGTGCGCGTTGGCGTTGGTGAGCATTTCCGAAAAGCGCGGCACCACGACGTAGAACAGAAATCCGATGCTCAGCAGCCCGCTGCACACCAGAAACGCTGGATACATAAGTGCGTTGGCGACGTCGCGGCGGACGCGGTCTTCGTATTCGAATTGCTTGGCGGCCTGGTCGATGACGTTGCCCAGTTGGCCGCTGGATTCACCCGCGCGCATCAACGCGTAGACATAGAGCGGGTACCCAGGAACCGATTTTTCCAGCGCTTTTGAGAGGCTTTCGCCGCGGCGCAGGCTGGCTGCGGCGTCGCGCAAGCCGTTGGAAATGGGACGTCCCGCGAGCGAGGCCGCGACGATATCCAGAGCCTCCAGCAATTCGACGCCAGCCTTGGTCATGACGGCAAGAAGCTGCAGCACCAGCAGACGCTCGGCGGTCGTGATGGCAGGGCGGAGTTGAAATGATCCGGCGCTTTCGGCGCCGCCGATCTCTTGCAGGCCGATAACGGTGCTGTGCGTCGCTGATAGTTTGCGCAGGGCGTCGGTGCGGTCGCTGGCCAATACTTGATCGGAGACGACCGCGCCGTTGGCGTCGATCGCTTTGAATTGGTAGCGCCGTTGAACGCCGGTTGTGGTCATGCCGGCGCGCTCGCTACGCGAAGCGCTTCCGCTAGTGTGGTTTCGCCCGCGCGTGCTTTAAGGATGGCTGCTTCCAGCAGCGTTCGATAGCCGAGAGGGCGCGCCAGCGCCGCCAATTCGCTCTCGGGTGCGCGTGCGCGAACAGCATCCTGCATCGCCGCACTGACCGTGGCGATTTCGTAGACACCGACGCGCCCCTGGAAGCCGCTTCCGCCGCACGCGGGACAACCGCCGCCGACGCGCCACTTGGCCGTGCCGCTTTCGGAGAGCTTGGGTGCGAGCGTGTGTGCCCGATGCTCCAGTTCATCGGCGTTTGGCGCTGGCGTTGCGCAACTTTGGCAAATGCGCCGCACCAAACGCTGGCCGACCAAGGCGCGTAGCACGTCGGCGAGCAGGAAGTCCTCAACGCCGAGATCCAGCAGGCGCGCCACAGCAGCGAGCGCGGAATTGGTGTGAACCGTGGAGATGACCAAGTGGCCTGTGAGAGCGGCTTGCACCGCCGTCTTCGCTGTCTCGGAGTCGCGGATTTCGCCGACGAAAATGACATCGGGGTCCTGGCGCAAGATCGAGCGGAGGCCCGCCGCAAAGTCCAGTCCGATCTCCGTGCGCACCTTCATCTGCAGCGCGCCGGGAACGTCGATTTCAACCGGGTCCTCAATAGTGAGGATTTTGCGGACGCCGTCATTGAGATGCGCAATCAGGCGATAGACGGTGGTGGTTTTGCCGGATCCCGTTGGTCCCGTAACAAGGACAAGGCCGTTCGGCTTGCGGATGGTCTCCAACAAGACCGCGCTCTCATTTTCATCCAAACCGAGTTCGAGCAACTCCGGGATAAACTTGGTATTGCCAAGCAAACGCACGACGAGCGATTCGCCCCAAGTGGTTGGCAGTGTCGACACACGCACATCAAGGTCACGGCCCGATACACGAATGCTTTGACGGCCGTCTTGCGGCAGCCGGCGTTCGGCGATGTCCATCCCGGACAACAGTTTTATGCGTGAGGAGATCGCGTCGAACATGCTGCGCGGCGCCGTGCGCCATTGGCGCAGTACGCCGTCGACGCGGAAACGGACGACGATGTTGTTCTCGAAGGGCTCGAAGTGGACGTCGCTCGCGCGCTGCGTCAGCGCCTGGGTGAAGATCGCATTGACGAAATCAATGACCGGCGCCTCCTGCGCCAACTCGCGCAGGCGTGTTGGATCGAGCGCCTGGGTGTCCTGCTCCACCGCAGCGTGATGCCCCAGCGCCGAGAGCAAAGGCTCGATCAGGCTGCCGCTCACCAAGTAGAAGCGCGCCGGATTCTGGTGAAATTGCTCGGCGGCTTCCTGCAGGGCCGGTTCAAAGACGCGCCGGCCGGCGACATTCAAATGCTCCTCGCCGTCCGAACCCATGGTGAACCACAGCACGGCTTCGCGGTCGATCAGCCACTGCACGGGAATGTCGAGGCGAGTCAAAGCCGTGGCGACGTCCACCTCCGCCGGCAAGGCGTCCGGCGCGAGCAGAGGGATGTCGAGTTGCGTCGACAGCGCGGCCAGCAATTGTTCTTCCGACACCGCGCCCATGCGCACAAAGGCCGCGTCGACCGACGCGCCCGTTTCCCGCTGCAGCGCCGTGGCTTCAGCGAGGTCAGCGTCGGTAACCAATCCGCGGTCCCGCAGAAATTCGCCAAGTCCTTGCACGCCGGCGCCTTCGCAGTTTCGTTAAAGTCGCGTAGCTTAGTTTGTACGCGGGCTCCGGTCCAATGTGCGGCAATTCGCTGGCGATGTTTTCGCCCAGCGCGATTTCCGCGTAGCGTGAAGCCGGCTCCCGCGCGACCAGATGCAAAAAGCGGTTCAGGTATTGCGTGGGGGTGCGCATGATGTCTGCGTTAAAGATGTTTTTGGCACGCCGCCGACGCAGCAACGCTGCGCGTGTGTCAGAGCAGGGCTACACGCTCCTCGAAGTGTTAATCGTGTTAACGATCATTGCCCTGGTAGCAACTTTGGTTGGGCCGCGGTTAATGGCGCAGCTTGACCGCTCAAAGGTTACCGCCGCGCGCGTGCAAATCCGCTCACTGGAATCGTCGCTTGAGACAATGCGCATCGATCTGGGGCGTTATCCCGACGGCGGCGAAGGACTGGGCATTCTGGTTAATCGTCCTGGCGGGCAGCATGACGAGGACGGAGTCTGGCAAGGCCCGTACCTGGACTCGGGTCTGCCGAAAGACCCATGGGGGCACGACTATGTGTACGTTGCTCCTGCCGCGCCAGGCGCCCGCCCCGTCATTAAGAGCCTCGGCGCCGACGGCAAAGAAGGCGGCGATGGCCTGAACGCGGACATTACGTTCGGCGGCGAATAATGCGGTCGCGCGCCGCGCCATCGAGAGCGGCCGAGGCGGGGCTTTCCATGATGGAAGCCCTGATCGTGGTGACGCTCACGGCGCTGATCGCGCTCATGCTGTTGCCGCTGGCGACGCGCGGTTCGCGTGACGCTGTGTCTATTTCCAACCGCGAATTGAATATCGCCGCCGCGCAGCGCGGCGAAACGGGATTCCGCGAACTCCTGGCTGCGGCCAGCCAGCCGCGTGTCGCCAACGGCGCGCCACCAACTCTCGTCGGCAATCCTGTGGGTTTGGTTGTAAACGTGTCGATGGAAGGCCGTTCGGCATGCGCCGACGCCGGCGTCGAAACGCGGGTCAGCTTGCGCATTGTGCCACGCGGGCGGGGCGGCGCTCTCGTTTGCGGCAATGGCAGTGATCGCGACGCAACCTTGTTCACGTGGGACCAGGGACTTGCGGCGTTTTCATACGGAGAAGACGGCGCTTGGTCGGCCAGCGCGATGATGGCTGCCGGTGGCGGTATGCACCGCGCGGCATTGGTGCGATTCACATTGCAGGCGGCAGACCTTCCGCGTTTGAACTGGGTTGCAATGGCAGGCTGGACACAGCCCGCGCGCGTTGCACCCGATGCGGGCGCTGGTGTGCAACAGCAAGATTTCTCAGGCGACGCGATGAACAAGCGCGCGGGATCAGAGGGATACGTGCTGTTTCTGGTCGCCGTAATCGTCGCGGTGTTGAGCCTGCTCGCGCTGATGGCCACGCGCGTGCAGAGCCAGATGTCTAGCCCGATCCGTAACTTGCGAGAGCAAGCACAGCTGGAACTGGCCGCACAAAGCGCGGCAGCGCGGCTCTCATTCTTGCTGGCGACGCAGCCGCTAGGCGAACGGTCGATCTTGGTTGGCGCCGACGCCGACCAACAAACCACGCCTGACGCGACCATGCCGGCAGTTTCGGCTTCCGGCCAGCGTATCGTCCAGCTTTTGCTGGATGGCAGTTCCTATGTGTGGCGCGCGCCTGGGGGAAACGCATCGTATCTCATCACCATCCAGGATGAGGCGGGTCTGCTCGACTTTAACGGCGGCGACGAAGTGGGCGCCGCCAATCTGTTGCGTGAGTTCGGGTTGAGCAATGGCGCCGCCAACAGTCTTGGTGCTTCGCTTGCCGACTATGTCGATCAGGACGATCTCCGCCGGCGTGGCGGCGCCGAGCGCTCGGACTACATACGGGCCGGTTTGCCGCCGCCGCCGAACGGGCCGCTGAATTCGGTTCAGAATGCACTGAATGCTTTTGGATGGCGGGAGACGCTGCCGCCCAGCCTTAGACAGCAAGTCTTCGCCGACAGCGCCGCGCGCACCAGCAGCGCGGGTCTTAACGTAAACACCGCGCCGCTGCCGGTGCTGGTGGCGGCTTACAATCTCAACGAGCGTGCGGCGCAGTCGATCGTCAACCGACGGCGCGCGTCGCCCTTTCGCGCGGCCGACGAAGTTCGCGCATTCACCGGTGAAACGCCTCGCGCCGAGGCGCCGCAGCCAACGACAATGCCGGGGAACGCTTTTCGCATAGTGGTACAGCCCTTGGGCCAGGCGGCCCAAAGTGGCTACGCGTATGAATTGGAAGTGACGTTCGGCGGCGGCCAAAGCGACCGGCCGGTCTACGGGAGAAGCGGGTGGTTGCGCCGAAACACGCTGGGATCAAGCGAGGAGGGAGACGGTGAAGCTCGCGCTTTTCCCGACACGCCCGCTATCGCTGCTCCGTGAGGACGCGCACGTCGTTGATGCGGATGGCAAGCCTGCAAAGGCGGGCCGCGAGATCGTGCTTGCGCGCGGGCTCTGCCGCTTTGAGCTTTTCCGCGCTCCGGCGCGGCTCTCGCAGGACGACCGCGACAAGGCAGCCCGCCTGAAGGCAGAGACCGACGCGCCCTTTCGAAATGCGGGTTCGCTCATCCTGCGTACGAAAGATGGCGCCGCCATCTGGTATTGGGATGCCGCGGAAGTTGCCGCGCTCCTGAGCAAGCCCGCCGAGGCGGAAATCCGCGTCGTACCGGAAACTCTTTATCGCGGTGTGGGCGACGGCTGGCGCATCATCGAGGTGAGCGATGGTTTCGAAGCGCAGTACTGGCAAGCTGGATCTCTGATCGCCTCGACGTGGCGGCGGCGTCCGTTCACCGATGCACAATGGCGGACATTTGCACTGAGCGTTGATCAGGCAGAAACCGCCGCGCCTCCTGCGACACCTAAGCCGATGAATCCACCACTCGCGGTCAGCGACGCGTGGCGCCGCCTACGGATAGGCGCGCCGTGGACATGGAAGCGCGTCGAAGACATCGCGCGCACCGCGATTGTTTGCGTCTCGGCGCTGGCAATGTTTTGCGTCGGCTACGCGCTGCATCTTGATCAACTGGCGAGCGCGGACGAGCGCGCGGGTGCTGCGCTGCATGGGCAATTGCTGGCGAGCAACGAGGCGCGCCGCGCGCGGGCGCAACTCGAGGTGGTCAAAGCCTACGAAGCGGGGCAACCGCGCATCAATGTGCTCGATGTCGCCGCACAAGTTTTGGAAGCGCTGCGCATGTTTGGCGTTGACGCGACCGACTGGTCAGCCAGCGACCGGCAAATCCGCGTGGTGGCGCCCTATGTACGCGCGCAGACGCCGTTGCGGGACATTTTGGGTGAGCTGGAAAAGCGCTCATTTCACGATCCTAAGCTTGATTTCAGCGAAGACGGCGCTTCGATGATCATCACCATCAATGTGGGCAGCGCAGCGGCGCCGGCGGCGGGGCAAACGCCATGATCGCCGCACTCTATCACCAGCTCATGGCGCGCATCCGCGCGTTCAACCCGTCGCCGCGCGAGCGGGTGATGCTGGCGGCCATGGCGTTTGTGGTTGCTTCGGTTGTCCTGAGCGCCTGCTACGATTGGACCAACTCCGCGTACGAGCGCGCGTCACGCGCGCACGCGGCGCGCGGTGACGCGCAGCGTGAGTTCGCACAACTGACTGACCGCCGTGCGCGCGAACGCATTGGTCTGGCGGCGGGCAATGTGTGGGCGTGGTCCATCACCGAGCCATCTATCAGCATCGGTCAGGTGCGCGCCGTAAGCGAAGTGCAAGATCTCGCGACGAGCGCGGGAATGAGCGACGCCAATGTCGAACAGGTCGCGCAGCAAGACGCCGCGCGCGGTCCGAACGGCTTCCGTTCCATCGACGTGCGGGTGGCTGCAAGTTTCGAGTGGCGCACGTTCGAAGCGTTCCTCGGCATGCTGCGTCAATCGAGTTTGAGTCTGACGCCGATTTCCGTCGACGTGGCCACCAGCAACGGCCAATCGCGTGTCGTGATGATTGTTCGTGCGTCGTTTCTGCCAGAGGCGGCCACATGAGGGCCGCCAGTTGGATCGCGATGACAGTCGTTGTGCTGGGCTTCGGCGTGGGGTGGGTTGCGGTGAAGCCGCCGACGCAAAGCGGGCCGACCCGCGCGGGCGCCGTTCAACGCCCGGTTAGCGGTGGCGAATTTGCCAGCGCGGCGTTGGATCGCTTCTCCAAGCTCGTACCCATTGCCGCCGACCCACCGCCCGATGCCGGACCACCTCCGCCACCGCCGCCCGATGTGGCGATAACCTTCCGCCGCGAACTCACCGCGATCGACGTGAGCGGCCGTGAACCGGTCGTCTACATCGTTGACTACAATGGCGAACATGGACGGCGCGGATTGCGTAAAGGCGATGTTTACCGTGATGGCTGGCGTGTGAATGCGATCGCTGACCAAGAAGTCGTTTTACGCCGACGACGCGAATTACGAACAATAGCGATTTTCGATCTGCCTGAGGCTGACACCACCCCGCAATGATGGTGAAAGATTCGTTGCTGCGCATGCCCCTTGCATAGACAGCGAATTGTCGTGCTAAGCCGTGCGCGCTGCGGGATGTTAACCTTCGATGGGCTCTACCAAAACTTCGTCTTGTACGATGCGCGTGCCAAACTGGCGCCAGCTGCGGGTGGGCGTTTGCGCGGCCGCGATGATGGCTTTGTCCGCCTGCGCAAGTTTCCCGCACATGACCGCGGACGTTCAGTCGTCGCCTGCGCCGGCTTCGCAGCACGAGACCCTGATGCAGCGTATGCGTGAGGAATTGGCGCGCCAGAACGGTCAGACCGTTGACGAATTACAGGCCGCGACCGGCAATGTCGCAACGCAAACCGCCGCGTCCGCGCCGGCCGCAGCTACGCCGGAGCAGATCGCGTCTGTGGTCCCTGACCAGCAAGTTCGGGTGACGCTGGTCCCGCAAGCGGTGCCTCAATTCATCGACACCGCGTTCGGCCAAATCCTGCATGTGCCGTACTATACCGGGCCAGGCGTTGCCCAGCGGCGCGACTTTGTCACTTTGCGGGCGCCTGAAACCATGAACGGGCGCGATTTCTTCAAGATGGTGCAAGCGACGCTGTCGCAATACGGCTTGGCCGTGCTCATCGACGGAGGCGCGGTGCGGATCATCCAGGATGACGTCCTGAGTGGGCAGGCGCCAAATTTTATACGTACGCGCTCTATGCCGGACACGCCGGCCTCGTCGCGCCCGGTTGTGCAATTCTTCCAGCTGTCGGCATTGGATGTCGACGCAGTGATGCCGCTGCTTGATACCGTCTATCCGAACCGTGGCTCGGTGCGGATCACGCCGCAGCCTGAAACCAATACGTTGATGCTGGTTGGCTCGTCGCGCGATGTCGCGGCCATCGGCACGCTGCTCGACCAGATCGATCGGCCGAGGTTCGCTGATGCGCACGTTGCCAGCGTGCATCCCGTCTACATGTCGAGCGAGCAGCTCGCCGACGCCGTAACGCGCTCCTTGTCGGCAGAGGGTTATCAGGTGAGCGGCCTGGTTGAGAACCGTCCGCGCGCCATCAGCCTGGTGCCGATCGCGCAGGCCAACCAGATGCTTGTGTTCACCAGTGACACGGCGCTCTTCAATCGCGCGCTCTATTGGGCCCATCAGCTGGACACG
Organism: Terricaulis sp.; assembly: GCA_047601265.1. Classification (GTDB taxonomy): domain Bacteria; phylum Pseudomonadota; class Alphaproteobacteria; order Caulobacterales; family Aquidulcibacteraceae; genus Vitreimonas. Next base: position 1,010,792 of record JASGJR010000001.1, on the reverse strand, counting down.
CCTGAAGCCATCGGCGACGGCCAGGGTGTGTTCATTTACACCGCCGTGAACGCCACTGCGGAGGATCTCGGCGCGCTCGTCGCGCAAGTCTCCGGCGGCGCAAACGGGGGCGCGAGCAATTCCAGCAACCCGCCGGAAGTCGCGGTGCGCCGTACCAACGGCGTGCGCACCGGCGGCGATCGTCCGGACACGCAAGGGCCGGGCGCGACCACCAGCGGCGCGTTCACGATCGACCCAGCGGGCAACCGCATTCTTTTTCACGGCACCGCTGCGGAGTACGCGCACGTGCACGATCTGCTGCAGCAGCTCGATACGCCGCCGAAGCAAGTGCTGATCGAGGTCACCGTCGCGGAAGTCACTCTCACAGACGCGACGCGGTTCGGCGTGGAATGGTTCATCGACTCGGCGACAAACAACGGCACGCTGAGCGGCGGCACCGTCCATAGCGCACCCCAACTCGACAACGGCCTGTTTGCTACGGCTTCACACGTCTATTCCCGCGGCACTGTAACAGCCGCGCTCACGGCGCTCGCGTCGAACGACAATCTCAACATCTTGTCGACGCCGCGACTGGTGACGCGCTCAGGCAACGAAGCGCAAATTCTGATCGGCAACGATATTCCAATCATCACCTCGCAACGCGCCGCCGATCAGCAAACCGGTGGCAACACCGATGTCCTGCAAACCGTTCAATATCGCCAAACCGGCGTTATTCTGAATGTGCGTCCGGTGGTGTATGGCGACGATAGGGTGGATATCCAGCTCTATCAGGAAGTGTCGAACCAGGCCGAAAGCACGAATGACGCGATCGCCAGCCCGTCGATTTCCAACCGCAGCGTGACGACCCAGTTGGCGCTGCAAGAGGGGCAGACCGCGGTGATCGGCGGCATGATTCAGGACAATTACCGCCGCGTGCAATCGGGCGTGCCTGGCCTCAAAGACATTCCATTGCTCGGCGCGGCGTTCCGCACCGATCGCGTCGCAGGCACGAAGACAGAACTGGTGCTGCTGGTGACGCCGTACATCGTTCATGACAGCGGTGACATGGCGCAACTTGCGGAAGGCTCTTCCCGCGTCGTGAACCGCGACATGAACGCCCGCGGCCCTCAGGTCTACACGCTTTATCCGTGGCACACGCCGTTCGCGCAGAACCATGACCATGAACTGGTGCCGCACGTGCGGCCGGCGCGCGGTCATCATCGCAACAGACGCCCAGCGCCTGCCGCTGCACATCGGCCGGCAACCGCGCACGCTAGTTCGGATGCGCCGGCATCAAACGAAGCCGCGCCTAATCCATAACGAACTTAGCTGAAGCGGCCTATTGCGGTGGGTTGATCGCGCCCCAACCGAACACGGGGTCGCGGCCAGGCGCGCCCAAATCGATCGCTTGATGTTGTAGCGCTTCGAGCGCGCGGCGTGCTTCCGCCGGCGATACGGTCCGCATCAGCGCTGCAATTTGCGAGGCGACGATGGGCGATGAGAAGGACGTGCCGGACACCGTGACTTGGTGGTCCGCAAGCGCCACCGGAATGTCGACGCCAGCAGCGGCGAAGGCGACATAGTTTCCGCGGTTGGCGCGGCGATAGGCGTGGCCGGTGCCGTCGATTGCCGTCACCGCGACCGCGCCGTCATAGGCGGCTGGAAATGCCGGCGCCGCCGTCGGCCCGCCATTGCCCGCAGCAGCGACGATCACGTGACCGCGGCGGGCCGCGACGCGGATTTCTTGCTCAAGGATCGCGTTGCGCGGTCCCTCGATGCTGATGTTGATGACCGCGACGTTGTTGGCGACCATCCAGTCGAGCGCGGCGATCAATGCGTCCGCCGAAGCCGCGAGGCCGCCATCATTGGCGACACCGAAGACATCGGCGACACGCACGCGCATGCCCATCCGTGAAGCGAGTTCCGCGACGATGGTGCCGTGGTCGCGCGGCGTGTAAGCGCCGGCGAAACTGCGTTGACCCGCAAGTGCGCCTGGCGACGCCAGCGCGCTGACGTCCGCGCCAGTGTCGATAATACCCAAGTCGCCGCGCGGCGCTGCGGCGCGCATAGGATGCGCCGGTGCGGTGCTGATGGATATGCTCGACTGCGAACTCCGATAGACCGTGTTCTCGGTGACGATCGCGCCCGGCGCCAAGCCGCGCAGTTCGACGACCGCTGCCTCGATCGTCTTGTTCTCGGGTATGCGCAGCCGCGCGACTGTCCGATCAATCGAGGGGGCTTGCTGCAGTGAAATGACCTGATAGCCGTGATCCAGCGCGCGGGCGATGTCGCGGTCGCGGCCCGCGAGCAGCGCTTCACCGACGACCCGTTCGCGCCCGCGCTCATCGCGGCCTATTTCGAGGCGAACCACGCTCTGCGTCGTGGCGCTGTTGGAATCCGACGATCCCGAGTTCGATGAACCGGAATTCGAGCCGGAATTATTCGAACCCGATCCGGAATTGCTTCCTGAATTGCCGTTCGATCCGGAAGTGCTGCCTGAGCCGTTCGATCCCGAGTTGCTACCCGAACCGCCAGACGAACCAGAGTTGCTTCCCGAGCCGTTCGACGATCCGGAATTGCTGCCGGAATTATTCGAACCGGAACTGCCGTTAGAATCGCCGGACGAGCCGGAACCGCTGCCTGAGCTCCCCGAAGAGCCAGAATTGCTTCCGGAGTCGCCGGAGCTTCCCGAAGAGCCGGAATTGTCTTCGCTTGATCCGGAGCCGCGTGAGCTTCCCGACGAGCCGCTTTCGCTGGAGCTGCCACTTGAAGAGCCGGACTCGTGATCCGATCCGCCGGAAGATCCATGATCGTCCGTGTTGTCGTGATCGCTTCCGCCATTAGAGCCGCCGGACGATCCGCCGTGATCGTCTGGCGTGGTGGCGCTTTCAGCGGGACTGTCCGTCGCGCCGTGATCATCCGCCGTTTCGTGCTCGGCGGCATCGTGGTCGCCCGGACTTGCCGTGTCGTGGTCGTCAGGCGCCGCTGTTTCGTGATCGTCAGCGCCGTGACTATCCGCGGCTTCGGGCGCTGCCTCGTGGTCGTCGACATGATCTGTATCGACGTGATCTGTGGGATCGCTATCGTGAATTTCGGACGGGTCGTGATCGTTGCCAGGCCCAGCAGCAAACGCAGCTAGCGGCCACATGGCCGCCAGCACGCTCAGCTGGATTCGCTTGACAAGCGATTTCATTAAAATTGCATTCCGCCCTGAAACCAATTGGTAACACGTCAAAAAACGCTTGGGAATAATGCACTCTGTATCGGGAATAATCCCGAGACTTGGACGTAATCGAATTGTGAGATGACCGACGACAACGCCGCTTTCCGGCGCGAGCTCGTAGCGCTTCTTCCACGTCTTCGCAGGTTTGCGATGGCGTTGGCGGGTGCGCGCGATGTGGCGGAAGACCTGTTGCAGACGGCCGTCGAGAAGGCACTGCGGAATTGGACCTCGTTCGACAAAGGAAGGCGGCTCGACAGTTGGGTTTTTAAGATCATGCAGAACGTCTGGCTCGATATGAAGCGCGCCAGCGTCCACGCACCGGTCTTTACTGACGAGCCGTTGGATATGATCGGCGAGGATGGTCGCGACGTCGTCGCTGCCCGTCAGGAATTGCGTATTGCCCGGAACGCCTACGCAGAACTGCCCGAAGATCAGAAGGCGGTGCTGGCGTTGGTGGTTCTGGAAGGAATGACTTACGCGGAGGCGGCCGCGGCCATGGATGTGCCTATCGGCACGGTCATGAGCAGACTGGCTCGCGCCCGCGCGGCGATCGCCGCCAAGGTGAACGGCGGCGTGCTGGGACCGGTACGGGAAAAATCGTGATGAATGACGAATTGCTGAATGCGTACCTCGACGGTGAGCTGGATGCGGAAAAGCGCCAGCTGGTCGAGCTGTACCTGGCGCAGAATGTCAGTGCTTCGCTTCGTCTCGAGGATTTGAAGCGCGCTGACGATCTGCTGCGCGACGCCATTCCACGGGTTTCGACCGCCGACGACCCGATTGCCAAGATGATCATGACGGGCGAGCGCCCGCGGCCACGCCTGAAGCTGATCAGCGGCGGGCTGAAAGTGGTGCAAAAGCCTTGGGTTCGCGCGGTGGCTTCCATGGCGGCGGCGTGTGTGATGGGCGTGTTCGTCGGCACCGCGATTTCCGGTGACCGTGCGCCAAATGACATTGACGCGCGGATGATGCTGGGACCGCAAATGTCCAGCATTTTGGACCAAACACCGAGCGGTCAGACCGCGCCTGTAATGGGCGGCGACGTACAAGTGGCGCTTACGCTGCAAACGTCGGACGGCCGCTACTGCCGTCAATTCCGCATTAACGCTGAAGAATCTGCTTCAGACGCAGTGGCGTGCCGCGACAACGGCCGCTGGCACATGATTGTGCAAGCGCTGGCGCCGCAAGCGGGGGCCGGCGGCGCGTATCACACGGCGGGTGCCGATCAAGGTTCGGCGGTGGATGTCGCCGTTGATGCATTGGGAAGCACCATCGTCCTTGATGACCGCGAGGAGCGTGCCGCGATGGCGCGCCGTTGGCGGCCGACGCACTAAGAAGCAGCGCGGCGCCCGGCACGCGCGTCAGTGTGCAAATTCGGTAAAACCTCTGTGTGTGGCGTTACCTCAGCGTCAACGCGTTTGGAGTGGCGCCTGGGGTGGACCTGAGCGTCTTGTACACTCCGTTGGTGTAGTAAATTCGTGTTTAGAACGAATACCGCTGCTTAAAGTCGCGTCACGCGCGTCTCGACAGGCGAAGCGACGGTCGTGCGTTTTGCAAAACCGAGCTGTGCTGAGCATGCACGTCTTCCTTGAAAACATTGACATACGGCGGCGTTCCAGCGTGCGGAACCTTTCGCATAATTCTTGTGCGTCTCGCGAAACTGTACTTTCTGTTAACCAAGAACGCGAAACGGATAAATAGAACCGGCCTCCTTGTTGCATGTTCCCCGCGGCTCTTAGGGGGAGCTCGCCATGGCCGTTGCGTTTGATCGCACCGATCTCGAATACATTTTGAAGCAAATCCTGATGGCGGAGACGGGCACAACGCCCTCCAATCCGCATCTGGCCTTCGGTCTGCGTGAAGTCGCAGGGACGGATAACAACCAAGTGCCGGGTCAAGGCGCTTACGGTTCGGCCGATCAGGCATTTCCGACCGCGACCACGCAGTACTTCCAGATGGTCACCGTCAACATCGACGGCACCGCGTTCGATCCGCATCCCGGCGTCGATGGCGACACCATCACGACGAACTATGCCAGCTCCGATCCGAACGGATTCGTGGTCGATAGCGGGCCGCGCATCATCTCAAATCTGATTGCCGACATCAGCTCTAACAATCCTGCCGCTGTCGAAGCCGCGCAGCAATTCGGTGATCAACTCGGCTACGGCTACACCGTCAATCCAACCAATCCGACCGGTCTGGTGCTGTCGCTGGGCGCCGATGGCGTCGCCGGCACTGCCGATGATTATTGGGGTGCGGATGGCGTCGAAGGCACGTCCGACGATGTCGATGCGGCCAATCTCTTCATCGGCAATATCACGCCGGATGCGGGTCTTTCCGCGCCCTTCAACTCGTGGATGACGTTCTTCGGCCAATTCTTCGATCACGGCCTGGACATGATCAACAAAGGCGGCGCGGGCACGGTCTACATCCCGCTCATGCCTGACGATCCGCTGTACGTCCCGGGCTCGCCTACAAATTTCATGATCCTGACGCGCGCGTCCGTGACTTCTGTGTCGCCGGGCCCCGATGGCGTGCTCGGCACTTCCGACGACATTCACACCAACACCAACCAAACCACCCCCTTCGTTGATCAGAACCAAACTTATTCATCGAACCCGTCGCACCAATTCTTCCTGCGTGAATACGCGGTCGGCATCGATGGCGAGTTGCACTCGACTGGCCGTTTGCTCACCCATGCTGCTGGATCCGACGGCATCGTCGGCACCGCCGACGACAACACGGGCATGGCGACGTGGGCCGACGTCAAAGCCAATGCGTTGCAATTCGGCCTGCAGCTGACTGACTACGACGTCGTCAACGTGCCGCTGCTGGCGACCGACGCGTACGGCAATTATCAGCCTGGCGCACATGGACACGCGCAAGTCGTCGTCGACATGGGCGGCGGCAATTTCACGCTGTACGAACTCGATCCCACTTCGCCGGTCACGCTGGCGCAAATCGATGCGATCACCGGCGGCACAGTGGCGCTGACGGGCCACGCGTTCATCAACGACACCGCCTTCAACGCCGTGCCATTTGCAAACGACGGCGTGACCACGCTGTTGCCGGACACCGATGATGTTGCCGGCAACGCCATCGGCATGAACCAGATGGGCGATAAGCTCTTCTATGACGATGAATTGCTGAACGCGCACTACATCGCCGGCGATGGGCGCGTGAACGAAAACTTCGCGCTGACCACGGTCCACGAAGTTTTTCATGATGAGCACAACCGCCTGCTCGAACAGACCAAGCAGCTGATCCGCGACGAACTCGCTAAAGGCGATACGGCGTTTGCGTTAAATTGGGTGCTGGATGGCGCCGATCTGTCGGATGGCATTCAGGAAAACGAATGGAACGGCGAGCGGCTTTTTCAGGTCGCCAAGTTCGGCACCGAGACGCAATACCAGCACCTCGTGTTCGAGGAATTCGCACGCAAGATTGCCCCGACCATTCACCTGTTCGGCAATGTTGACATCCACCTCGATCCGGCGATCGTCTCTGAATTCGCCAACGCGGTTTATCGCTTCGGGCACTCGATGCTCGACGAAAACTTGCCGGTCTATGAGCTGAACGACGACGGCACGCCGATGGTCGACGGCAGCGGCAATCCGGTGCTGACCGACTATGGCTTGATTCAAGCGTTCACCAATCCGCTCGCGTTCGCAGAGCTCGGCGCGGACGGCGCTGCGCAAGTGGTGCAGGGTACGACCCACCAAATCGGTTCGGAAATCGACGAATTCGTCACCGGCGCGCTGCGCAACAACTTGCTCGGCATGCCGCTTGATCTCGCCGCGCTCAATATCGCCCGCGCGCGCGACACCGGTGTCGCGCCGCTTAATCTGGTGCGCGCGCAGATTTACGCGGCCACGCAAGACTCACAGCTGAAAGCGTACACAAGCTGGGACGATTTCGGCGCGAACCTCAAGCATCCGGCCTCGCTGATCAACTTCATCGCAGCCTATGGTACGCATGCGAGTATCCTCGCCGCGACAACGCTGGAGGCTAAGCGCGATGCGGCCGCCACCTTGGTGTTGTTGGGTGAAGACCCCGCCAGCAAGACCGGCGATGCGCAGGCCCAAGACGCCTACAATTTCATGCATAGCCTTGGTGTTTACGCCAACGATCTTAACAATCCGCTGGCGGTGCATGCCGAGTGGTCGACCGGCAATATCACAGGTCTCGACAACGTTGATCTGTGGATCGGCGGTCTGGCCGAGAAGCAGAACCTCAACGGCGGCCTTCTGGGTTCGACGTTTGACTTCATCTTCGAAACGCAGATGGAGTCGCTGCAGGACGGTGACCGGCTCTATTATTTGCCGCGCATCGAAGGTATTCACTGGGGCAGTGAGATCGAAGGCAACTCGTTTGCCGAGATGATCATGACGAATACCGGCGCCAAGCATTTGCCGGGCTCGATCTTCTCAACGCCGGAATACACGATCGAGGCGCGCGATTATTTCCTGAAGGACGCCAATAGCGCCGATGGTTTCGCCCATGACGCGGACGGTCATCGCATCGCGACCGATCCATCCTCGTGGTTGCACAATCCGGTCACTGGCGCGCTGCTGGTCGAGGTGAAGGAGGACGGTACCGTCCACTTCATCGGTGACGACAACTTCCTGGGCAATACAATCGTACTCGGCGGCACGGACGGTGACGACCGGCTGCAAGCCGGCGTGGCCGACACTGACACGGTTTGGGGCGACGGCGGCAACGATTGGATCGACGGCGGCGACGGCGACGATTTCCTCTACGGCGGCGACGGCAACGACATCATCGAAGGCGGCGCCGGCCTCGACACCATCCACGGCGAAGCAGGCAACGACACCATTCACGCCGGCACGGGCGACGATGTGCTCTTCGGCGGCGACGGCGACGACTACATCGACGGCGGCGCTGGTATCGACGACATCCTTGGAGGTCTCGGCAACGACATCATCAAGGGCGGCGAGGACGACGACGAAATCTCCGGCAACGAAGGTGATGACTGGATCGAAGGCGGTTCCGGCGGCGACCTGTTGGTCGGCGATCAAGGCGCGCCCACCGGTGATGTGCCTTGGATTTCCGGCAACGACGTCCTGATTGGCGGCGCGCAAGGCGACCGCATGCAGGGCTTCTCCGGCGACGACATCATGCTGGGTGAAGGCGGATTCGATAAATTCGAAGGCCGTCTTGGCTTCGATTGGGCGTCGTTCGAGCGCGAAATTCAGGGCGTCAGCGTCGACATGGAGCGTCGCGAGTTCGTCGATCAGCCGCAAGCGATCGGCGGCGACGCGATCCGCGATTTCTTCATCGAGACCGAAGCCGTGTCGGGTTCAGCCTTCAACGACTTCTTGATGGGCACGAACGACAGCAAGGTCGATCCCTTCAATGCGCTCACCAATCCGGACCTGATTTTCGGCCTCAAGGACCTCCTGCCGCCCAACACCACGAGCTTCTCCGGCGGCAACATTATGCTTGGCGGTGACGGCAGCGACATCATCATGGGTCGCGGCGGCAACGACATCATCGACGGCGACGCCTACTTGCACGTTGCGTTGAGTGGAGACGGTGGCGCGGGTTCGGAGATCATCCGCGAAATCTTCTACGACATCACGCCGGGCGATATCGACACTGCGGTCTTCACCGACGTGTTCTCCAACTACACAATCACCGGCCCAGACGATCAGGGCTTCTACACCATCGCGCATACCAATCCGGGTGCGACGGGCGGCGGCGGCGCGGCGGGTGGCGTTGCGGCCGATGACGGCATCGATCGCGTGCGCAACATCGAGCGTTTGCAGTTCGCCGATCAGACCATTTCACTCGATACCGGCCCCGACGCCAATCACATCCCGACCGGTGCGATCCGCATCGTTGGCGACACAAACATCGCGACGCCCGCGATTGATCCGACGGTGGGCTCGCCGCTCAGCTCCGTGAACACGCTCGCGGACGTTGACGGCATCGTCGCCGGGTCCATGAAGTATCAGTGGGAAATTCAAGACCCCGTCACCAACGATTTCGTGGCGATCGCGGGTGCAACGGACACAAGCTACAGGCCCGTCGCTACCCAGGTGGGTCAGGACATCCGTCTGCACATCACCTACGTCGACGGCAAAGGCTTCACCGAGCATGTATTCAGCACGCCGACCGCGGCGGTGCTGCCGTCACCGGCGGTAAATACCGCGCCGTTCGTGGTGCCGCAGCAAGGCCTGGTCGGTTTGCCAGACACGAGCGCGCGCGTCGGCATTCCGCTCAGTTTGTTCGTGCCGACGGTGACGGCTTTTGGCGACAACGAGACGGCGTCGAACCTGCTCACCTACAAGGTGACATTGGTCAGCAACGGCCATGTGCTCGATGGCTCTGCCGCAGTAGGCGGGCTGCTCTATAGCGACGTGTTCGACACTGCTACTGGATTGCTGAGTGGCGGTCGCATCACTGGAACGATCAACGCAGCGGGCCCAGTGACCATCCGCGTCACAGCTTCCGATCCGAGCGGGCTTTCTGTCACCGACGATTTCATCATCAACGTTCAGAACGGTAACCGGGCGCCTGTCGCGAATGCGGCGGTAGAAGCGTTTGCGGGTTCCGAGGATCACGCAGTGAGCGGCGTGTTGCTGTCAGGCTCCGACCCGGACGGCAATCCCACGATCTTTCGTTTGGTCCCCAACTCGGCAACGCACGGCACCGTGACTTCGTTCAATCTGAGCACAGGCGCGTTCACCTTTGTCGGTGATGCGAATTTCGCCGGCCAAGCGACGTTCAGCTATCAGCTGTTTGATGGTCAACTCACCAGCACTGCCAAGACGGTCACCATTAACTTGGCGCCGGTGGACGACGGTGCGTCGACACTCCTCATCACTGGCACTGCGGCGGAAGGCCAAACGCTCACGGCTTGGCTGACGCCCGATCCAGATGGGCCGGTAACGGACATCCAATATCAGTGGTTCCGTGACGGCGTTGCCTTTGGCGCGCTGACGTCTAACCCTGACATCACTCTGACAGTCGGCGACGTTGGTCACGTCTTCTCCGCTTCAGCGACCTATGTCGATGGTCAGGGTTTCAACGAAGGCGTGGCGTCGGCCGCAATCGATCCTGTAGGGACGTTGTCGCTACTCAATGTAAGCGACGCCAAGAACGCCATGTTTGCGGTGTTCAATTCGTTGACTGACCCGGATGGCAACCCGACGCCTGATGGGCAGTTCCTGTTTTGGGAAACGTCAGCGGATGGCATTACGTGGTCACCAGCTGATCCGTTCTTGCTCAACTTCGACGGCAGCCAAATCACGCTCGCGCGCAAGACCACGCAATTCATTCGCGCTACGGTCGCGTATGTGGATGGTGGCGGCAATTTCGGTACGGCGACGACCGACGCGTTGCACGTGCTTGTGGGCGGCGGTTTCGCCGACAATCTGACAGGCGGCGATGGGCGCGACTTTATCTTTGGATTCGGCGGCCGCGACACGATCAATGGCGGTGGCGGCGACGACTACATCGTCGGCGGCGTCGGCGACGACACCATCAATGGCGGCTCTGGCGACGATGTTGTGGTGTATGCAGTCGGGGACGGCGCTGACACCATCAATGGTGGCGCTGGCGACGACACCCTGAGAGTATCCGGCACGGCGGCAGCTGATGTCTTGCTGGTGAGGTTGGGCAACGAGCAGGTCGAGTTCAACAACGTGAAGGTCTCTGGCGTTGAACACATCAACGTCGACCTCGGCGGTGGCGGCGACACGCTGGACTATACCGGCTCCAACACGGCGTTAACGGTGGACCTGGGGGCTGGCGTCGCTTCCGGTTTCAGTTCAGTCGCCAACGTCCTCAATGTCACCGGCGCCTCGGGTGCAGATATCCTCACGGGCGACGCTCTCAACAACCGCTTTATGGGGCAGGACGGCAACGACGTTTTGACCGGCGGCGCAGGCAACGACGTACTGCTCGGCAATAAGGGCAGTGACCGTTTTGTGGCGACTGCCGGCGACGGCGACGACAACTATGACGGTGGCGCAGGGCCAAACGACACGCTCGACCTATCGAATATTTCCACGAGTGTGACGGTAAATCTCATCACCGGCACGGCGACAGGCGCCGACATTGGCCATGACACAATCGCCCGAATTGAAGACGTAATCGGCGGCAGTGGCGACGACACCATCGTCGCGAATAGCGCGAAAAACACGTTTACTGGTGGCGCAGGAAACGATCTCTTCCGATTCACCTCAGTGGAGAATTCCGGAAAAAACGGGATTCGCGACACAATCACCGATTTCGTATCCGGCCACGACAAAATCGACTTCAGCGCCATCGATGCGGACGCTCGTTCCTCCGTCGCGGGCACGCAGCATTTCGTGTTCGATGGCGAGCGCGCCGCGGGCTCAGAAACCGTTGGACATATTGGCTATCACTACGAGGTGGTTGGGGGCCTCGAATACACAGTGATCGAGGGAAATGTCAGGGTTGGAAACAACCTGGACAACAACGTCGATTTCCAGGTCGCACTACAGGGTCACCTGACACTCAATGCGAATGACTTGATCCTCGGTGGAGGATAGCGCTCCCCGCGCGAGAGAATGTTCTTCCTGGATTTACTGTAACTTCTCTACACAGGGGATGGGAGTGCGAACTTCGCGGGGACTATTTCCGCGAGGTTCCTAAATTTGGTGTTTGGGCGGAGGGGTTCATGGACAACCATGGGCGTATTGCGCGTTTCGCGTCGAGTTGGCGTGTCATAACGTGTTTGCAGACAATTGCGTTTATTGCGGCGGCGGGTTTGCTCGTCGCACAAGTGCCGGCTGTCGCCAAAAACGGCAACGACACAACCACCACGACAACGACCACGACGAGTGGTTCGAGCGGCTCCAGCGGTTCTAGCGGCGGCTCGACCTCTTCGTTCAACATTCCGACAGATGGTCAGTCGAGCCCGCTGTTCGGCGCGCAGCCGTTCACGCAGAAGCTTGGCCTGTTCGAAGAATTTGGCACTCAACCGATGCCGGCTTCTTACACGCGTAGCGCGACCTACCAGAATCTGCCGGGATCACCTGACTGCGGCGGCGCCCCGAATACGACGGCGCTCGACAACTTCTTGAAGCAGCCGCTTTATCCGGTTCCGACCGCCGATAGCTACGCGGCGTTGCCGAACGCTTGGGCTGCGCACATCGGCACTTGCGTGCATCCGCTGGCCACGAGCTACGCAGAAGGCCGTCCTTCCGGGCAGTTCTTCTCGCACCAGCGCATGGCGGAATTTCCCGCGGTGGAGTACTTCCAAACCGCGCAAGCCGGCGCTCGCGTGAACGGTGGCATCCGCGACTCGCTCCAGCGTCACCACTACATGATCGGCGAGTTCGGTCCGGGCGGCCTCTACTACAGCGGCGGCACCACGCGCGGCGTGCTTCCGCAACTGCACCCGAACTTCCCGGTGCAATCGCCGACCTCGCTGTGGACCTTCGACGGCACCTTCCCGCCGAAGCTGCTCATGGCGCGCTATGGCAATCCGATCCTGTTCCGCCACTACAACGCATTGCCGATTGATCCGTCGGCGAATGGCGGCTTCGGTACGCACACGATCTCGACGCACGAGCACAACGGTCACAACCCGGCCGAATCTGACGGCTACACAGCCGCGTTCTTCTTCCCGGGCCAATACTACGACTATCACTGGCCGATGATCCTCGCTGGTCACGACAGCATCAACACCGACGCGAGCGATCCACGCGCCGGTTATCCCGATGGCCACGGCGGCATTACGCGCGTTGCCGGCGACTATCGCGAAACGATGTCGACCCATTGGTTCCACGACCACATGCTCGATTACACGGCGCAGAACGTGTACAAGGGCAACGCGGCGATGATGAACTATTACAGCGCCATCGACCGCGGCCGCGAAGGCTATCAATGCAACTATAGCAACGCGAGCTACCCGAACCTTTGCTTCCCGTCAGGCACGGGCCTCGATTGGGGCAACCGCGACTACGACGTGAACCTCGTCATCGCCGACAAGGCCTGGGATCGTAACGGCCAACTGTGGTTCAACATCTTCAACACGGACGGCTTCCTTGGCGATCGTGTGACGGTGAACTGGCAGTGGATGCCGTACATGGAAGTGCGGTCGCGCCGCTATCGCTTCCGCATCCTGAACGGTTCGGTGTCGCGCTACTACAAGCTCGCGGTCGTCACTGACACCGGCCAGCGCTTGCCGTTCTACATGATCGCCAACGACGGCAACATCATGGAGCACTCGGTGGCGTTCCCGAACTCCGAGTCGCAAGATATGCCGACGCAAGGCATTGCGGAGCGCTTCGACATCGTCATCGACTTCAGCCAAGTCGGCGCCGGCCGTCGTGTCTACCTCGTGAACACGCTGGAACATACCGATCCGCGTGGTCCGCATGCGGCCGTTGACTTGGCCAGCATCCTGAACGGCAGCTATCGCGGCGATCCGGGTGTCGGCAAAATCCTCGAATGGCGCGTCGTCTCCTACTCAGGCGTCGACCGTTCGATGAACCCCGCCGACTATGTCGAAGGCAAGAAGACGATGCTTGATCGTCCGGTTGCTCCGACGGCGGCTCAAATCGCCGGCTTGCGCCACCGCACGTTCGAGTTCGGCCGCTCAGGCGGCACGGATGACGCGCCGTGGACGATCAAGACCGATGGCGGCCAAGGCTTCAACATGGACCCGCACCGCGTTTCGGCTGCGCCGACGCAGGGCGAGTGGGAAGTCTGGCATCTGAAGACGAGCGGTGGTTGGGCGCACCCTGTGCACATCCACTTTGAAGAAGGCCGCATTCTTGATCGAGACGGCGCGCCGCCGCCGATCTGGGAGCGTGGCGCTCGTAAGGACGTGTACCGTATCGGCGAAGGCCCGAACTCGAGCCAAGAACTGGATCTGTTGATCCGTTTCCGCGAGTTCGTCGGCACCTACATGGAGCACTGCCACAACACGCAACACGAGGATCACTCGATGCTGCTGCGGTGGGACCTGCGCCGTCCGGGTGACACCATCGCCATTCCGACGCCGATCAACACCTGGGAGGGCACGTTCTACGAACCGAGCCAGATGTTGCCGACCGCGACGACCGGCACGGTCGCCAGCAACAGCGGAAGCGGCTCAAGCGGCCGATAAGGCGCCGCCAGTTGGAATGAGTACTGCATAACGAGAGGGCGCTTCGGCTTCGGTCGAGGCGCCCTTGCTACAAGGTGATCCGGAGTCCGTTAATGATGCGCGCAACAGGCAAGAAGGATTGGCGCAGGCGTTTCGCCATGATCGCTACGGGCCTGCTGAGTGCGTTGGCTCTCGTTGCCTGGCCCAGCCTTACGCAAGCGCAATCGCAATCGGGCTGGCACCGGGACTATTTCCCGAACGTCGTTCTGACCGACCAGAACGGCCAGCGTCACCGCTTCTATGACGACATGATCCACAACAAGGTCGTCTCGATCAATTTCATCTACACGAACTGCGTCAATATTTGTCCGCTCGACACGGCCTCGCTGCGTCGCGTGCAAGAGATTCTTGGCCGTCGCGTCGGACGTGACGTGCACATGTATTCGATATCCATCAATCCGCAGAACGACACGCCGGCGACGCTCACGCGCTTCATGCGTACGTACAATGTTGGCCCGGGCTGGACGTTTCTGACTGGTTCGCCCGCCGATGTCGCGCTGCTGCAGCGCCGCCTCGGCATTCGCGCGCCAGACCCAAACAATCTCGGCGATCACGAAGCCAGCATCTTGCTTGGAAACGAACGCACCGGGCAGTGGATTAAGCGCTCATCGTTCGAGAACCCGCAAAACCTTGCCAACATTCTCGGCGAGCAGCTGTTCAACTTCTCTTCGCGTGGGCCGCAGAATGCGCCAGCGCGCCAAGACTATTCAGCCGCCGGTCAAGTGACGAACACGAGCGAAGGCATCTACATTTTCCGGACACGTTGTGCGTCGTGCCATACGATCGGCGGCGGTGACATCCTGGGCCCGGATCTTCGTGGCGTGACGCTCACGCGCGACGGCGCGTGGCTGCGTCGCTGGATCAGCCAGCCCGATCGTATGATTGCTGAACGCGATCCCACCGCCATGAGCCTGCTCGGCCGGTATCGTAATTTGCCGATGCCAAACCTGCGTTTGGGTCAACAAGATGTGCAGGCGGTTATCGATTATCTGCACAGCCAGGATGTGGCCGGGCAACCTGCGCGGACAGCGCCCGCTGCAGCTCCGGCGCCGCGCCGTCCCTGATCGTTCTCGATGAAAAAAAGCCGCCGTCCTTGACGGGACGGCGGCTCGTTGTTTTCAGCTCCTTGCGTCGCTTATTGCGGACGCGGGCCGCGCCGGAACGTGGGGCGATAATTGAAGCGGATGCCGACGCTGGTGTCGGGGCTGCCGTCGCTCAGGCCGGCGCTCGCGTTCAGCGTAATGCGCCAGTCATTGCTTGCGCGGTAGGTCACGTAGCCACCGAGTTCGCTTGGATCTTCGCCGCCGCGGAACGATGCGTCGCGCCAGTAATAGCTGGCGCCAACGCTGAAGTGCTCGCTCGTCTTGACGTAGCCGCCGATGACGCCTTGCCAACCGTCCACGCGATCTTCGTTATGCGGATCGCCGAGGAAGCGGCGGCCGATATTGATGTACGCCCCGCCGGCATCTTTCGCGACGCCGAGTTCACCACCGAGACCGTAGTCGGTAGCGCCGACGCCGAGGCCTTTGTTGTCGTCGCCGGTGGGCAGGCGCACGCGCCCGGTGACATCGAGATAGGTGTGGGCGCCGACGATGTTCGAAAATGTGCGCGTCAGCGACAGTGTCGTGTCACCGAACCCGCGCTCAGTGCCGCGGCGTGTCACGGTCGTGGGGGCCTCGGCGCCGCCGTCGATAACGTCAACCACGTTAACGTCCCCGTGAATTTGCAGGTACGGGATCGATGCGCGCACCGCCCAATCGCCGTTGGCGACGCGGACCGTGAGCGGCACTGAATAAACCGTGGTTGTGCTGTTGGTGCCGTAGTCGCCGCTCGAATAATCGAGACCGGTGTAGAAACTCACGCGCGTGTCCGCGTGGGCGACACCGCAAAGCGCAGCGCTCGCTACAGCAGCGATCGCAACGCTCAAAATTCTCTTCATCAGAACCCCCGAAAGATACGGGCCCAGAGTGGTTACTCTGGACCCGCAAGGCACGTCATTTCACTCTGATGGTGATTGCAGCATGGCTAATTAGCCATGGCCGCCGTGATCGTCGCCACCACCATGATCGCCATGATCATCGCCTGCATCGTGATCGCCGTGATCGTCACCGCCGCCATGGTCGCCATGGTCGTCGCCCGCGTCGTGATCAGCGCCGTCGTCCGCGCCGTGACCGCCAGCGTCGCCGCCGTGATCGTCGCCAGCGTCATGATCAGCGCCGTCGTCCGCGCCGTGACCGCCGGCGTCGCCGCCGTGATCATCGCCGGCGTCGTGATTGGCGCCGTCATCGGCGCCATGGCCGCCATTGTCACCGCCGTGATCGTCATTGGCGTCGTGGTTAGCGCCATCGTCCGCGCCGTGGCCGCCATTGTTGCCGCCGTGGTCGTCGTTGGCTTCATTGTTGCGGTCGCCGCGTCGATCTTCTTGACGATTGTTGCCGCGGTCGTCCGTGGCTTGGCTGCTGCTCGACACCGTGGCGATGCTGGCTGCATCCGCCGCTTGAATGTCGACGACGCGTGCGAAGGCGCCGAGAGCGAGGACGCTCACCAGCACGCGTGTAAAATTGTCCTTTTTCATTTCTCTCTCCGGGAGGGCAAATCGCCTAAAAAACCGCTGCGCTATCGCTCTTGCACAGCTGCATTCCGGGGCGACTACGCGGGCGCGGCGCGGTTTATTCCGCGCGCCAACGCCGCATTCTGCAGTGGTGTGCGAGAGCCGGGATTACACTGCCGCAGTGTTGCGCGTTGACAACGCGCGCAGGAACGGGACTTTGCGGAGGGCTGGTATTCTGCGGGGTGGTTAACTAATGCGCGCGTCAATACGCCGTTTTTTTTATGTTGCGGCGGTGCTTTTGATGGTGGCGGCGTGCGATCCGCGCGCGAAGCAGCACGAGTTTACAGCGCGCATCATCAAGGATGCGCACGCTGAGCAAACGTTTGCCGATGCGAGCACCGATCAGAGTCCGGCGATTCTGCATCGCGAGAGCGGCATGCTGTGTGAGATGCCGGCCGATGGCGTCGTGCATGTCGAAGTGTTTCCCTCTGATGCCGCCAACGCCGGCGCAGAATGCACGTACTCGACCGACAACGTAGTCGTGACCATGATCGCGGTGAAATTCCGTGATCGGCCGCAACTCGACGCCGCGTTCGCCGAGAGTGTCAGCGCAAATGCGCGGTTGGATAGGGCGGCGCAGTGGCGTGGTCACGCCAGCGATGCGGATGCCCATCCGGCTGCGGGCTCGCCGCATTTCCGGGTCTTGCGGTTGCAGGGCTCGTTTCAGAGCAATGACGCCTTCATGCGCCTAGCGATGGCGGAGGCGAACGGTTGGTACGTCCAACAAATCGTCCTAACGCCCAGCGGCAACGCCGATACGGTGGAAGCGTCCGCAGGCGCAGCCTGGAGAGACGTGCTCCGCAGCGTTGGGCGTGCTGCGGCAGCCGCCAAACCGGCCGCGCACCCCTAGACGGGGAAGGCGGAATAAAGTGCCGCGTCGCACGTAGTCCTTCGAGAAAGGGAGCGTAGGGGCCTTGGTGCGGCCCCCGATCGTCGTTCCCTGCTTTCGAGGGCCCGAGAGCATGACGCGCAAAAGCTATCCTCCAGAGGAAATCGCCAAGCAGCTAAAAGAAGCCGAGAATTTGATCGCGGACGGCGCTTCGGTCGCCGAAGCGGCGCAATCGATCGGCGTGAAGTACGGCACACTTTATCAGTGGCGTCGGAAATATTCGGTCGCTGCATCTGAAGGCATTCGGCGCATCAAAGAGCTCGAAGCCGAGAACGCGCGTTTGCGCAAAGCGCTTGAAGAGTTGGATCGGCCCGGCTCGGTTTTTCTTCGGAATCCAAGCACCGCATAACGCCGCCGCGCGACGCATCTGGCGTTCGCGCAAAAAGCGTATCCTCTAAAAAGGGCGACACACCGGAATGAGCGGCGCCGGCAGGGTTGCACGCTGCCGCTGCCCGCGCGTCTCGCTGGTGTAGTTCAATATTTTTCACCATCGCGGTGTCCGGCTAAGTGCTTTCTCACAATTTGATTTCAGCACGCTTGCCGCATTGCGAACTGCTACTCAAAAAAAACTGAATGTGCCCACGTCCGCGCTTCTCCCGCGGCGGGAAAGTGATTGTCCCTTTTGCACGTTTCACCCTTTTTGGGCATCGCGGTTTGAAAATTTGGCGCCGTTTGGGGCGGCGCCATTGGGCGTGTCGGGGTCTTATCCGGGTCGCACTACTGGCTGTCATTGATCCATTTGGGGTGGATCGGTGATGGCGGGTGCAACTGGATGAGTGAACACATCGGCATGCTCCGGTTTTGCGGGAGCGATGACATATGCCGATCACACGTTGGGGCGTGCAGGATCAGAATCCGTTCGTAATCACGAATGCAGCGGGCACACAGTTCAAGCCCGCTGTAGCAGATAATGGCGGCACCGAGTTCGGCGTCGCCTGGACCGACGGCGCTTCTGTGCGCGTTCAATTCTTCGACGAGCAGGGTCTGGTCAACGTCGCATTCCCGGGCGCGACGATGAGCGACGGACTCTATGGAAGTTCCGCGCTCACGTCGATCATCCAAGATGTACAAATGATCGCAGGCGGCACCGGCGTTGGCTATGGCGTCGCGTTCCAGGAAACCGCCGCGGGTAGCGGACACCCCAGCCTGCTGCGTCTGCGTTACTATAACGAAGTCACGACCTCCGTGCTCGGCGGCGAAGTGGCGATTTCCAGCACCAATGCGGCCTCCACTAACCTCAGCCAGCACTCACTCTCGCTTTCCAACTACACGCAAGACGGCGCGCCATTCGCAATCGGCACCACCGGCGGCGGCAAGGGTGGCGGTGGCGGCGGAGGAGGCGGCGGCGGCGGCGGTGGCACGGCCACCAACAAACCGAACGTCGACGGTATCGACGCTGCGTGGGTTGAATCCGCTGCAGGTGGCGATCACTCCCTTGGCAACGTTTATGTGCAGCGTTTCGCGGTCCAATTGGACTCGCGCAAAGACCCGATCGGTCCCCCGCTCGCGGCCGGTCTCGACGGCAAGGTCGACAGCAACGCCAGCGCCAATACGCAATTCCTACTATCAGCCAACGGACGCGATCCCTCCGTCGCCGGCTTGGTAGGCGGTCTCAACGAGACCGCGGTTTCGTGGGTCGACAACACAAACCGCATCATCCTGCGTGTTTTTTCTGACGCTGGCGCGACACTGCTCAACATCACTAATGGCACGATCGGCACTACGCTCGCGAACGCAGAACAGCACATCTTGGCGTTGCCGGACGGCAGCTTCGTTGTGGCCTGGCTCGGCGGCACAGTGGCGAACGAAATCCTGCAGGCCAAAGTGTTCACGGTGACCGCAGCTGGTGGCGCGTGGACTGCCGGCCCAACGATCACCCTGCATGACGTGGGCGATGGCGTGCGCGATTTCACGCTCGCCGCATTGCCGGATACCGGTGGATTCAGTGCTTCGTGGACCGACGCAGACGCAGGCACCCAGGCGCTCTTCACCAAGAGCTTTACTGCAGGCGGCCTAGCCACTGAGACTACACCGATCATCACGCATATCGCCGGCGATGCAGCGGGCGCCGCAGCGACCGGCCTAGTTGGCGACCGTGTTGTCGTGGTCTATCAAGACAACTCGAATCCGGCCGATCCCAACATTGGCGCGCAAATCTATGACACGCGCACCATTGACGGCGATAATCCGATTTTGCCGAACCAACTCGGTCTCACCTTGGTCGGCGACGCCGGCAAGGTCGTCGTCGACACACTGGTCGGCACCGACGGCAACGATGTCATCGCCGGTGGTGGCGACAACGATCTGCTGGATGGCGGGCTCGGCAACGACCTGATCATTGCTGGCGCCGGCAATGACACGATCGATGGCGGTGGCAATAGCGCAACCAATGCGCTGGGCGGCCTGCGTAACGATCCGAACTCCGTTAACACTGTCGCGCTTGCAACCGGCGGCGACACCGTGAAGTTCAGCGGCAATCTCGCCGACTATTCCATTCAGTATACCGGTCCGGCTGACGGCAGCGGCAGCTTCATCGTCACCGATCTGCGCGCAGGCGCGCCGGACGGCACCGACATCATCCGCCGCGTCGAGTTTTTCGAATTCGCCGACACTGTGCGTACAACAGCGAGTCTCTCCGGCCTCGGCAATGGCCGCGTAATGACCCTACAGGGCTGGGGCAACGAGAACACGTTCGACTATCTCGTCGCGCACAATACGCACGGTTTGCAGACGCCGCCAGCGGCAACGGGTAGCGCGGAAGGCGGCCCGACGCTCGCGTGGATTTCCGACAAAGGCGTTGAAGTTCAGTTCTACGACGTTCTCGGTCAGGCCACTGTCGCTGCCGCCGAAGTCGCGAGCCGCGTGCTAATCAATCCAGATCCAACCGGCAAGACCAACCTGCAGATCACCGACGCAGTGGCCGGCATTGTTGTTGCCTGGCAGCAGCACGATGCCGCCGGCGCCGGCAACATCGGCATGCGCGGACTTGGCGCTGAAGGCGGAGTGCCGTTCGGCACCGAACTTTCTGTTGGCCTCGCAGGTCAAAACAACCACGATTACAGCATTGCCGGCTACACCTTTGAAGTCGGCGTGCAAGTGCCGCACCCGCACAACGGCAACCTGATTGCCGGCGTTTCCGACGGCGTTGACGTGGTGTGGGTTGCTTCCAATCCGGGCGACACATCAGGCCTTGGGCAGATTGTGCTGCAACGCTACGAAGTCATCACCGACGACACTGGCACGGCGATTGATCTTCGAGCAGCTGGCGCCGACGGTCAGCATGAGGCTGATGCGCTGCGCACGCCGGAAGACGCGGCGGCGCTGCAAGCGGCCGGTCTCCTGAACGATAATCCCTTGATCATCGCAGCCGTCGGCAAAGATCCGAGCGTGACCGCACTTCACACTGGCGAGACGGTGGTCACATGGCTTGATGCGGCAAACAACATCCACGCCAAGCTCTTTCCGCCGCAAGGCGCCGCGGTGCCTTCAGACGCCACGCTTCCGGGCGATTACGACAATGTCAACACGCTGCTGTCGCAGCTCTCGGGTCATGTTGCGGCGCTGCCGAATGGCGCCTCGCCGGTGCAAGTCGTACAGTCGGGCGCGGGCAACTTCGCGGTTGTCTGGGTTGAGGGCAACGCCACGAGCGGCTTCTCGCTGCACGGCGTGTACTACAGCTTGCCGCCGGATGCCGGTTTCGTCCCGGTGGAAATCACGGGTTGGACCCCGATCACGATCGATCCGATTCCGTTGAAGGCCGGCTTCACCGGTGAATTCCATCTCTCTGGTTTCGGCGAGGACAATCCGGATCTGATTCTCACCTACACAGCGCCGGACGGCAGCGGCAACGGCATCTGGGCGCGCCACATCGACGGTCTGATGAGCGGCCTGCCAGAGCAGACGCTCGGTTCGAGCGCCGATTTCCTGGTCAATACCACAACCAGCGGCAATCAAAGCGGCGGGGCCGTTGCGGGCACTGTCTCCGACCGCGCGATCGTTACGTATTTCGACGAAGCAACCGGCGACACGATCACTCGCATGGTCGACACGCGCGAGTCTGGTTTGCTTCTGCAAGGCGACAAGATTCGCGACGTCAACAATGACGGTCTGAACGCCGGCGATCGCATCCAAGCGAAAGTCGATCAGATCGTCGGCACCAACGGCGACGACACCATTATCGGCGATCTGGTTGATCCCGCGCTGGGCGGCATCGCTGGCGTCCGCTTCGACGGCGGCGGCAAGGACGACTTTCTCGCCGGTGGGCTCGGCAACGACGTCATCTATGGCGGCGGCGGCAACGACACCATCGACGGCGGCTTGAATCTGCGCACGCCCGGCAACGTCAATGACCCGACAGTTGGCGCGGCGCCCCAAGACTATGTCGACATCGCTGTCTTCCAAGGAGACGCTCGAGACTACGCGATCTGGCTCAACGGCGACGGTTCTTATTCTGTCGTCGATGCGCGCTTCGACAACGGCATCAACATCGTCGACACGCTGGCCAACGGCGCTCAGAACGTCGACGGCCTCGATTTTGTGTCGAACGTTGAAAAGTATCTGTTCCTCGGCGGTGTGAATACCGGCGCCGACCTGTTCAACCTCGCGTACAACGGCACTTTGCCTTCGCTGACCGGCAATGGTCACGTTACGCTCGATTCGAGCGCGTTCTTCACGCTGCCTGACCAAGATCATCGCATGACCGGCAACGTGGATGGCGACGGCATCGCCGGCCCCAGTGGCATCGAAACGGTGGAGACGCCGGTCGCTTGGGGACTCACCCAAGACTTCGTTGACAACGGTTTTGACATCGCCGGTACGGCGGGCGTCAATGACGGCGTTGCGCAGACACGGCCGATGTTGGCGACCACGGAAGGTGGCTTTGTCGCCGGCTGGATCATCCCAGGCAGTGGCGCAGGTCTTGTTGGCATTCAGATCGAAGCGATTGATCCGTTGGCGCGCGCGGTGCCGACCGCTGCAGGGCCCGACGAAATCACCGTCACGCTCAATGCGCGCGGTGACATTCCGCCGGTTGTCAGTGGCATCGGCGCTGGTCCGACGGTGGCGTGGGTCGAAACCGTTGGCGGTATCGATCATCTAAAGCTACAAGTTTACGACGCCGCAGGCGTTGCGGTCGGCGGCCTGGATGGCATCGACGTCAGCATTGGCGGTCACTATTCGCAACTCGCGCTCGGCAATCCGCAACTGCGCGATGTCATCGATCCGAGCACGGCAGCCAATGCCGATCCGGTCGAACTCGACGACCAGGTTGCCGCCGCATGGGTGGAGAACGCCGATGCGAACGGCAACGGCGCCATCATGTTTCAGCGCTGGGCGGTCCCGACCAATAACGACCGATCGACGGGCACGCCCATCGCCATCGGCCGCAATGGACACATCGACGCCGCAGGCGATCCCAATAACGACGATGCGCCGGCTCAGCTGACCATCACTGACGCCAGCGGCACGCATGCGGTCGTTGGCCATAACCCCATCATCACCGGCGTGGAGTCCGGCTGGACCGTTGCTGCGTGGACCGAGGGCTCAGGCTCGAACCAAGTGCTGCACGGCATGATCCTCGATACGCTGACCGGTCAGCAATTGCAGGAAATCGCGCCCGTCAATATTGCGCAAGGCTCGCATACCTGGGTGCTTGGACCCGGCGATCCGTCGAACATTGTGGTGGGCCACATTGAAGCGAATGCGAGCGGCGGCTTTGATGTCATCGCGACCGTGTACAAACAAGCGGCCACAAGCTTCATCAGCGAGAGCTTCACGCTGAAGCACTTCGACACCGCGACCATTCCAAACAACGTCAACCTGATCGGCGCGGGCACCGACAAGATCAGCTTGCTCGTCACTTGGGACGGCGACGACGGCCACGGCCTCGCTGCCGATGGCGCGTACGGTCAACGCTTCGACTTCGATACAGGTCTGGCTGTTGGTCATACGTTTACGATGACGACTGGCATGACTGCCGCTGACACGGCGGCGGCGGTCGGCATGCTGGATGGCAAGTTCGCCATCGCTTACACGCATCAAGATGTGGGCGGCGACGTCGACGTTCATGGTCGCGTCTTCGACACCAACGACGCTGTCACCGCCGTCATCGAACGTGACGCGGGCGGTCCAGCAGGTCTCGAGGGCGGCACCGTGTTCGATGACATCATCGACGGTCGCGATCGCGCGGATGAAATTCACGGCGGCCTCGGCAACGACATCGTCATTGGCGGCTGGAACGACGACACGCTCTTCGGCGAAGACGGCCGCGACGTGCTGATCGGCGGTTCGGGCACGGACACGCTCGACGGCGGCGCAGGCGACGACATTCTGATGGGCGGCCAAGGCCGCGACTACATCGCCGGCGGCGATGGGGTCGATACGATCTCGTTCCAAGGCGAGTTCCGCAATGTCGTCATCGACCTCTCGGCGGGCGTTGTCACCAGCGATGCGGCGCACAACGCCGTCGATCTCGCGGCGGCCGCCGGCATCACCGGTTTGCCGCTTAACGCGCTCACCGACGCGAACGTGGAAGATGTCATCGGCCGTGTGGTCACCGATCCGGTGACTGAGGTTCAAACCTTTGTCGCAACGCACGACGTCGAGAACGCGTATGGCGGGTTGGGCGACGACACGTTGATCGGCGACGCCGGAAACAACACGTTCTGGGGCGGCGGTGGCAACAACACCTTCGTCGGCAATGGCGGCGTGGATACCGTCGTGATCGATGGCGTGTTCAACACTTACCGGTTCTCGCGTTCAGCCGATGGTCTCACGCTGACCATCGCCGATGCGGACGATACGCAAACGATCCGCAGCGTGGAGGTCATCCAGTTCGAAGATCGCAAGATCAACGTCTCCGACCTGTTCACGAAGCTGCCGGCAGGCGCCAGCGGCGTGCTTGGCTCGACGCTCACGGGCATTCCAAACATAAACGCCAGCCCGGTCGCCAACGCTGACAGTGCGACGTTCAATCACGACACATCGATCACCATCGATGTGCTTGCCAACGATTCCGATCCGGACGCTGGCCAGCATCTCTCAATTTCGGCGATCAATGGCGCCGCGGTTGGCGCGACGGCTATGAACGTCGCCAATGGCACAGTATTGCTGACACCTGAAGGCAAACTGTTCTTCACGCCCGCAGCAGGTTTCTCGGGCGACACCACATTCCAGTACACCGCATCTGACGGCAATGGCGGGACCTCCACCGCGACCGTTACGCTGCACGTTCTGCCGCCGCCGGCGCACAATGACGGCCAAGCGCCGATCAGCATCTCCGGTTCGGTGGCTGAAGGGCAAACGCTCACCGCGGTGCTCGGCGTCGATCCGGATGGCGGTCCGAACGCGGCGGCCGCCACCTATCAGTGGTTCGCGAACGGCGTCGCCATCAGCGGCGCGACTGCTGCGACTTACACGCTCGCTGGAGCCGATGTCGGTAAGCAGATCACGGTCAACGCGCACTACACCGACGGTGAAGGTTTTGCCGAAAGTGTCACGAGTACCGCCACGGCGGCAGTGGGCGCGACCAACAATGGCGCCGCAGCGGTCACCATCAGCGGCACGGCGACGGAGCATCAAACGCTCACCGCCAATGTCGGCGCCGATCCGGATGGCGCGGGCACAACGCCGGCCATTCAATGGTTGCGCGACGGCGTTTCGATCTTCGGCGCGACGGGCGCGACTTACACATTGGGTCACGCCGATGTGGGCCACGCGATCACCGCGCAAGCCACTTACACAGACGGTCAAGGCTTCGCCGAGGCGCCGGTCAGCGCAGCGACTGCAGCAGTCGCAGGCGTCAATGATGGGCAAGCGACGGCGTCGCTCACTGGCACGCCGACGCAGTTCCAAGTGCTGCATGCAGCTGTCTCGGGCGATCCCGATGGCGACGGCGTCGTGGGCATACAGTGGCTGCGCGACGGCGCCGCGATCAGCGGTGCGACGGGCGCAAACTACACGCTCAGCGCTGCTGACGTTGGCGCTTCCATCAGCTTCACCGCCCACTACACGGACGCTGAAGGCAATGCGGAAACCGTCAACAGCACAGGCACCCCGCCGGTGGCCGGCGCTGTGGCAGTCAACGATGGCGCGGCTATCGTTGCTGTGACCGGCGCCGCGATCGAGCATCAAACCTTGAATGCATCGGTGGGCGTGGATCCGGATGGAGCAGGCACTATCCCGACGATCCAATGGCTCCGTGATGGCGTTGCGATCTCTGGCGCGACCACGAGTAGTTACACACTGAGTGCTACCGATGTTGGTCACACCATCGCAGCACAGGCATCTTATGTTGACGGCGAAGGCTTCAGCGAAAGTCCTGTGAGTGCGGCGACGGCGGCGGTTGCGGCGGTCAATGACGGGGCCTCGGCGGTGTCGATTGCGGGCGTGGCCGCAGAGCATCAAGTGCTCAGCGCCATTGTCGGCGCCGATCCGGACGGGGCGGGTTCAGCGCCGGGCTATCAATGGTTCGCCAATGGCGCAGCCATCGCCGGCGCCACCGCCAGCAGCTACACGCTGGGCGCAGGCGATGTCGGCAAGACCATCACCGTGACGGTGTCGTACACCGACGGCCAAGGCTTCAGCGAAAGCGTCACCAGTGCGGCGACCGCAGCGGTCGCTGCGGTCAATGACGGCAACGCCAGCGTCACCGTCAGCGGCAGCGCCGTCGAGCATCAGACACTCGCAGTGGCCATCGGCGCCGATCCCGATGGCGCAGGCTCGGTCCCCTCGATCCAGTGGCTGCGCAATGGCGTCATCATCGCCGGAGCGACGGCGGCGACCTATACGCTGGCCGCCGCCGACGTGGGCGCAACCATTGCCGCGCGCGTCAGCTACACCGACGGACAAGGCTTTGCCGCCACGGTGACGAGCACGGCCACCGCCACCGTCACCGCCGTCAATGACGGCGCTTCGTCCATCGCCATCAGCGGCGTGGCCAATGTCGGCGCGACGCTGACCATGAGCCTCGGCGCTGATCCCGATGGCGCGGGCGCTGCGCCAGTGCTGTCGTGGCTGCGCAATGGCGTGGTTATCGCTGGCGCTACCAGCGCCACTTACGTGCTGACCAATGCCGATCTGGGCGCGGTCATCACCGCGCACGCCGACTACACCGACGCGCAAGGCTTTGCCGAGCACGTCACCAGCGCGGCGACCGCCGCGGTCACCCCCGCCAGCGGGCAAACCTTCACCGGCACCAACGCCGCCAACGTCATCGTTGGCACGGCCGGCAACGACACCATCAATGCGCTGGGCGGCAACGACACCATCACCGGCAATGCCGGCGACGACCGGGTCGATGCGGGCGCAGGCAATGACACCATCATCGCCACGCTCAATGACGGCAACGATGTCTATGACGGCAATGCCGGCACGGATACCATCGACATGTCGGCGATCAGTGCGGCTATCACCGCCAATTTCGCAGCCGGCGCGATCAGCAGCGCTCAAACCGGCGCCGACACCATCGTCAATATCGAGAACCTGATCGGCGGGTCCGGCAACGACCTTCTGACCGGCGACGCTGGCGCCAACCAACTCACCGGGGGGGCCGGCAACGACACCCTCGATGGCGGCTCCTCCGGCAGCGACCGCTTGGCGGGCGGTGCAGGCGACGATCTCTACATCGTCAGCCACACCGGCATGACCTTGGTGGAAAACGCCAATGAAGGCGTCGACACGGTGCGTTCGGCGGTGACCATCACGCTGGGCGCCAATTTCGAGAACTTGGTGCTCACCGGCGCCGGCGCCATCAACGGCACCGGCAATACCCTCGACAACGTGATGACCGGCAATAGCGGCGCCAACACGCTGATCGGCGCGGCCGGCAACGACCGCTTTGTCGCCGCCGTTGGCGACGGCAACGACGCGTATCAAGGCGGGGCGGGCACGGACACCTACGACCTCTCCGCCACCACCGCGGGCGCCATTGTCAATCTCAATGCGGGGACCTCCACCAGCGCTCAAACCGGCGCCGACACGCTGCAGACCATCGAGAACGTCATCGGTTCGGCCGGCAACGACGTCATCACCGCGTCAACGGTGGCCAACGTCTTTACCGGCGGGGCGGGCGCGGACACCTTCGTGTTCTTCACCCGTCAAGGCGCCGGCAATGGCGTCGGCGCACGCGACACCATCACCGACTTCGCCGCAGGCGCCGACAAGATCGACTTCTCGCAGATCGACGCCGACACACGCGGCGCCGCAGCCGGCGTACAGCACTTCGTCTTCGACGGTCAGGTCGCCGCCGGAACCGAAGCCCAAGGCCATATCGGCTATCATTACGAAACCATCGGCGGGGTCGAATACACGGTGATCGAAGGAAACATCCGCGCCGGCGCTGCCGCTGAAACCACCCAAGACTTCCAACTCCAGCTGCAGGGACACCTCACCCTCACCAGCGCAGACTTCATCCTCGGCGGCGGCTAACCGCAGACGACGAAAAGAGTTCGAACGGCCTCGTCGCAAGACGGGGCCGTTTTCATTCGTCGTGCTAGATCGCCGGCATGCTTGGACGGGTGACTTCGCCGAGCGCTTTGTGAATCACCTCGACGCCGGCGCCGCGCTTGACCCCTTCTTCCGAGAGAACGCGGCGCCACAAGCGTCCGCCGGGCTGCGCTGCGAAGAGGCCAAGCATGTGCCGCGTCATTGTGTGCAGCGCGACACCTTCGGCAAGGCGCGCTTCGATATAAGGCAAATATGCCACGACCGCCGCAGTGCGATCCTGTTGCGGCGGATCTCTGCCGAACACGCGCCGATCGACGTCGAGCAGGACGGCGGGGTTCTGGTAAGCAGCGCGGCCAAGCATGACGCCGTCCACGTCCACGCCTTCATCAAGCGCGTGATCGAGATCGCGAAGGCCGCCATTGAGTATGATCTCGAGCGCGGAGCGCTCGCGTTTCAAAGTCCGAACTAACTCGTAGTCGAGCGGCGGGACATCGCGGTTTTCTTTTGGTGAAAGCCCCGAGAGCCACGCCTTACGCGCATGGACGACAAACGTGCGGCACCCTTCTCGGGCGGCCGCATCCATGAGCGCATAGAGCGCGTCGCGCGGGTCTTGCTCGTCGACGCCGCTGCGGCATTTGATTGTTACCGGAACGTCGCCGGCGCCACTCTGCGCGCCAGCCCACAAGCGCGACACTAGCTCCGGTTCGCGCATCAGGCATGCGCCGAAGCGCCCCGACTGCACGCGGTCGGACGGGCAGCCGATGTTGAGGTTGATTTCGTCGTATCCGAGCGCTGCGCCAATCTTCGCCGCTTGGCGCATTTTTTCCGGGTCGCTGCCACCGAGCTGAAGAGCCACGGGATGCTCGCACGCGGAAAAGCCCAGTAAGCGTTCGCGGTCGCCATGGATCACCGCGTCTGCAGTGAGCATCTCCGTGTAGAGCAGAGCGTGGCGCGTCATGGTGCGATGGAACGCCCGGCAATGCCGGTCGGTCCAATCCATCATCGGTGCAACGCAGAACTTATGCGATCGGGACTGAAGCATGCTCTCGTGGGTCGTGGGAAGGATGTGGAGACATAGTGCAGAGCGGGCCGCAGTCAAAGCTGCGCCTCAGCCGTTTATCGTTGGCCACGGCGGCAAAGCTGCCGATACCCGGCGTCAATCGTGCCGCGTGTCGTCGGCTAAATGGTGGGCCGCGCCGAGCAACCAGTCGCGCCCGCGCTCCGCCAAGTCGTCACGGATGAGCGCGGCGTTCTCGCCGCTGCGGCGTGAATGTTGCCGATCTCTTTCCCCGTGGCGATGAGGATGTGATCGGCGGAAACGTCGGGAATAAGCAAGTCCAGCTTGCGATGGTTGGCGCCGAGCCTCCGCGAGCGGCCTCACCTTCAGCTATGTGCAACGCGGCAAGACTGCCTCGCTATCCAAGTGCGATCCGTTGGAAAAGCCCGGCGCCAGTGGACGTCGCCGCCGCGTGACCGTGGACGAAGCATATGCGCTGGGCAGCCAAGCCCTGAAGAGCTTTGAGCAGATTGTCTTGCCATAAGACCTCGCTGCGGGCACGAGAGGTCGCTCTCGTACAACTTCGCAAGGAAGGCGGACGCCGCCATTTCCGTTCACAACGAATGGTTGCGCACTGCGGCTTGCCCTGTACTCTTCATAGTGGTGGCGATGGGCGCTTGGCGGACGTGGGGGTGGGCGTGCTTTCGGAAGATCGTGTCCCGCCTTACTATGATCGCGACTTCGTCGAGCGCGAACTTTCGGTAGAGGCGATTGCAGAACAGGCGCGGCTGCTCCTGTTTCGGGCATTGAACATTGGGCGAGCCGTGGGCTTCATCGGGTCCGGGCTGTCGTCGGCCTATGGCCGGCCGACCTGGAGCAAGCTCGTCAACGATCTCAAAGATTATAGCAACGCGATTGTCGAGCAGGCCGAAAAAAGCGCCGATAGGGACGAGCAAGGCCGGCTCGGCGCGCTCAAGTCTACCGCTGAAAAGGTGAGTCGCGCGGCGCCGGCGGGAGTATCCGACCCGGACGTGTTGCCGCTACGCGCGCAACTCTATCGCAGCCTCACGCCGCAAGATGGAGGCGAAGATCTCGCGCAGCGCTTCATCAAGCGCGTTACTTGCAACGACGACTACGTGGCGTTTTCGTCATGGTCGGAATTCTATCCGCAGAATGAAAAGGCGCAGTTATGGAAGGACGATCTGGAAATCGACAAGAAATGGCGGCGCGTGGACACCATTGCGTCCGTCACCTCGACGCTGCAGATGGGGCGAGCCGCCTGCGTTGATCCGGCGCGCGTGGCAGCGTGGCGCGCGCTGGAAGCGGCGTTCGCCAACCGCCGGCAACACGCGGAAGCGACAAGCGACGCGGCGCGCACAGGTGCAGGGCGTCGTGCCTCAGCTGAAGAGCGCTTCTTAACTGCGCTCGTGTTGGCGGAGATGGCCGGGGCCGAGCCGCGGAAACTGGCGATAGAATGGCTTTTGAAGTCTACCGACGGAGACGAAGAGCTTGGTGATGACGCCGACGCGCGCCGCGGGCGGACATTGGACCCCATCCGCATCCTCTTTGAAGATCTTCGTATTCGGCGGGTGCTCACCACGAACTACGACTTCGAGTTGGAGATGGGGCTTGAGCGGTTAGGGTTCGAGCCCGGCAAATTGCGGCCTAATCCGAAGGCGCAGGCATGGTCGGACGCCTCGCGGCGCGGCGAACTTACCGCGGATCGGCCATTAGGAGATCGCGCGCGAAGCCTCGTGTTTAAGCGTGAGACGGCAGCCGATCTGACGAACTTTGCCGTCCGTGCGCAGACCGCCAATGAGTTCGAGATTTTCCATTTGCATGGCCGTGCGATCTGCGGTGCGGACGAGCGATTGGTGGTGACCGAGCGCGACTACCAGGAAACCTATCTGCGCAATTCGCCCGAAGCGCATGTGATGGACGAAGCGCTGACCGCCGCCATGGGCGGCAATCCGATCGTCTTTCTGGGCATGGGCATGATGGAAGCGGACCTGCTGCGTCCGCTTCGACGGTTCGTCGCAGGACCTCGCGCGCAGTTTAATCGCTCGATCATCGCGGTGATGCCCACCGAAGAGTCCGTGGCGCGCCGGACCAAGACGGCGATCCAACTTTACCTGCGCTACGGCGTACACATCATCTACTATGACGGGGCGGAAGCGAAGCGCGATCCAGTTACAGGGAGATGCTGCTGTGAGTCTGCGGCGGCCGCGCCTTGGGGCTACCTTGAGCGCGAGCGCCGCGCCAACAATGACAAAGATAATGACGACGCGCTTCTCTTCCTGAGCATAGAACGTCTCATTGCCGTGCGCCGGTTGTTGGAGACTGAGCCGAAGACTTTGGCCGCATACCTTCGGGACAATCCCGACGAAGACCCGTTTGACGTCGTTATCGAATGCCTGGAGCAATGCGCGCCGCCCGGGGCCCCCAAAGGCTGCCACATCGTCGCCGCGCTCGGCGTAGCCCGCGAGATGTTGCGCGACGATGCGATCGCCAGCGACCCCGACCGCGTGCGACATTTGCGGGATTTCTTGACTCACGTGGACGGTCGCGTGAGGGCGCGTGCGCTCTGCAAAGTCATGCGAGAGATCGGTGACTTACGCCGCGACTGGTGGCGCAAGTGGCGTGAGCAGCCGCGCGTCCGCACGTACAAGCACGTCATCGATGAACTGGTGGAAGAGGACGGTGAGCGCAAATGGCAGTCCCTGGGCGGACGCGAATATCAGCCATTTCTGCGAAAAGACGCGCCTAACCCGATCCGCAGCGTGCGTTACCAGGTCAAGCAACGGCCACGGGATGTTGCGGTCGAGGCGGAGGAAAAAGCCGCCGACGTATCGATTGAGGCCGCGATTGCCGCGATTACCGAGCGCCCGGAGCAAAGCCGTCGACGCATCTTCATCGTGCACGGTGATCTCGGCGCTGGGCGTGGACAATTTTTCCATGAGCTTTCGGAGCGTTTCGCGCGGAGGGGCCGCGGTGGCAAACACGCGGCCTACCAATGGGGGCTCTTCACCAATGCCACGTTCTCGACCGAGTACAGCTCAGTCATCGATGGCGTGAATAATTTCTTGTGGCGCTGCTCCAGTGCGCTGAGCGACCCGCCGCGCGGAAAATTGCGTTCGCGGCGAGACGCAGTCGCATTTCACTTGCGGCGTCTCTACTCAAAGAAGGGTGCGGGCGACAAAGATCGCAGAGGCCTGCTACTGATAGGCGGTGCGGAACTCCTCTTCCGCTCGCGAGACGGTACTGCGAAAAACGTTGAGATCGTCGAGGCGCTATCTGCCCTTCTGAGCAAGGAGCAGAACGAATATCCGATCGATATTGTCATCTGTTGCAGGCGGGAGAAGTGTCGGCAGATTTTTGGCAAGAGTTTTGATCGCGCTGGGCCGGATGGCGTGGCGGAAGATTTGCGGTTTGGAAAACTCCCCAAAGGGACGCGCGCGCCACCGTTCTCGGCCATCTTGTTGGCTCTCAAGGCGCCCGACGTGGCAGGCCGTATCGACGCGCGTTTGGGGAGCGATGAAACTATCCGCGAAGTGTTGGGTGATGTGCCGCGCAACAGAATCGTGGGCAGGCTTGCCAGCAAAGTCAGCGACGATCTCAAGCGCCGCATCGAGGTTTTGCAGCGTGACGATTGGCGCAAAGCGATGCAGGCGCGCTTCGGCGGCGCGATTATTCTCGATTGTGCGGTGGAGACGTTCAATCGTGCCTACGCGATAAGCGGTAAGAGAGACGTTGACGGCGCGGTCGCGGCTGTAGCGCAGTTCTTGACGTCGCTCGGCGACCTGCGCAGCCGGGTCAACGAGCGTGGCGGCACCGATTTGGCGATTGCCGCCGTGCTCTCGCAATATGAAAGACTGGATCGCCACTATCCGGCGCTCGACTCGGCCATCTTGCCGGACCTTTGCACACGATTGCTGAAACACCTCTCGATCATCTGCGCGCCCATGGAAATTGTGGTGTTCTTGCGCTGTCCGGAAGTGGCGGACTATCTCAAGCAGCATCTGAAGGAGCGTGACAGCGACGACACGCGGCTTGAGGTACTACGCAAACAACTCAATTGGCTCGAAGAACATTCGTTGATCTTCCGCATTCGCTCGCGTTCAGAAATGGATGGAGATGGTGAGGGAAGCCGATTTGCGCGTTACGTGTCACATCAAAGTCTGCAAGGCTATTTCTTTCATCGCATTGGCTCGGCGCACATTGAGCTTGGTGACAGCCGTTTGTTCACCGTGTCGGTTTATCCGACCCAATCTGTCGATGCGCCTACACCCTCATTCGAGACCTATCAGTTCCTCACAAAATTGCTGCGCAAACTCATCTCCTATCCGACCAGCCGGTTGAGTGCGGAGGCTTTCACCAGCGAGGAGGAGCGCCGCACCGCTGCGTGTGCGCTAAGAGCAGGCGTCAGCCTCACGCGCTCGGCTTTCTCAATGGCGGTCGTCTCACGGTTTTCGGAATACGCCCTTGAGCGAAAGGAACGTGGCGCGGGCTTCATGGAAGAATATCGTCTGCTGCTGCGCTGGATGATCTTCAGGGCGGGCATGATTGGCATCGCCAAGCTGGACGACGATCCGGCCGCTGCGCGCCTGCACGTTGAGGCGCTAGCTGCGGTGGCGCCGGATAAGGTGAGGGAAAAACTCCTCGCGCCGCCTGCTGACAAGCAAGCGCGGGACAGGCAGGGCGCGCTTTTCCAGGACCTGCATCAACGAAGCCGCTTCAATGCGCTTTATCAGGACGAGGTGACTTGGCTCTACAACGAGTGCGCGTTGGTTTCATATGCGCAGGGCAACATCCCCGATGCGCTCGCGCTCTACAATCAGGCGCTAGAGTCGAACAAAATGGTCGAGACCAAGACCGAGAATGGTCCCAATGCGCTGCGCATACGCTTGAACAGGGCGATTTGCGAAATCGATCGTGGCGGCCTCGATCGGGCCAATGAAGAGTTGCGCACCATTTGGGAACAGTTCAAGCGCGAACCGGTGATCGCGGCGACCGCGCGTGGCTACATGGGGTTGGTGGCGCAACTGAAACGCCGTGTCGACCAAGCCAGAACGTACTATGACGAAGCGATCAAAATCCTTCGCAAGTACGGAGAGAGCCGCGCGCTCGCGATCGTGCAGCGCCACTATGGGGATCTTGAGCGCGGCTTCGACTTAAAGCGCGCGCGGGTGCTGTTGTCGGCAGCGCTCGCTGAAGCGGAGACATCCCGGCAGCAGGACCTGGTGCATCGGGTACGCGTTTCGATTGCGCGCTGCGATTTGGCTGGCGGTCCGGGAC
Source organism: Terricaulis sp. (assembly GCA_047601265.1). Lineage (GTDB taxonomy): Bacteria > Pseudomonadota > Alphaproteobacteria > Caulobacterales > Aquidulcibacteraceae > Vitreimonas. Next base: position 976,206 of record JASGJR010000001.1, on the reverse strand, counting down.
ACACGCGCAATGCAGGCGCAGTGTTGCGGCGGCTCGACGACGTCATGCGCTATGCGGACGTGATGGAGATCCATAGCCTGAAAGTGGATGCGCTTCTCGCGCGCTCTCTCGGTATCTCGCATCAAGGCGAGACGCGTACCGCAGGCGATCACGCTGTCACCGCGCTGAGCTTGTCGACGCTCTATGGACAAAGTTTGCGCGCAGTCTACGCACTGACTCGCTTGGGCGCGCTTATCTCGGCGCGCCCTGGTTACGAGGGGCAAGGCCGGAGGTTGCTCGCGTCTGCAAGCGGCATGGCCGAAACCTACAATTACCAGCCCGCGCGTGAGAGCATTGGCGCCCGTTTGGCTGACCTCGGCGAAGAGCAAGACGAAGAAACGAACTGACTTGCGAGGTGCGCCTGGTGGCCGCGCTCATTGCGCGCATTTCGCCCGGTCTAAGCGCGCCAGCAATTCGGCCATGATGCTCTGCCGTTGGGTTTCATCGAGGCTGCCCCACGATGCGATTTCCTTGAGGGTGCGCCCGCAGCCGACGCACAGTCCCGTCCGGCCTTCGACCGCGCACACTTTGATGCAAGGCGTGGAAATCTTGGGCTCGGTCATCTCGCCGTCAGCTAAGCATTTGGAATGACGCGCGCAAATTCGCGCTCTCAACAAGGGGCATTGATTATCGATAATATCGCATTGACATTCGATAGATATTATCGTATTTCGATATGTAGCCAATTTAGCATAAACGGTGCATCCGGGCGGTGATTACCCGGCATCTCCTAGGCGAAGTCGGCGAAGGGATGGTTCGACCGACCTGGAGGACGTCATGCGTTTCGCTCTCATCGCCACCAGCGCTGCTGCGGTGATCGCGATCCCTCTTGCTGCTGGCGCCGTGTCGCCAACGATGACAAGCCGCGACTTCGTCAGTGCCGTCCGGTGCATCGCCTATGAGAATGCCGTGTCACCCAACGCGGATCTGGGCGCAGCCAAATTTCGCTTGAACACGGAGGCGACGCATCAGCCGCAAGCGGCGGTCGCCGAAGCGCACCAAGCCGCGAGCGAGATTGCACGCTCTGCATTTGAGTCCGAGAACGGCGCGAAGCTGGCGCAACGCGCCTGTCAGCCGTCGCCGCAACGGGATGCATAGGGGAGGGGCATGAAAGTTTGGATTCTTGCCGTTATCCTGACGCTCGTGCCGGTTTCGACCGCGTTTGCCGCTGAAGTCGGCGACGACACCGCCTGTCAAGCCGACACCACGCGACAAGATTTGCGGGTCGACACGCAGCAAACCCAGCAAGCGGCGCCGCCAGTGGCGCCCGCGCCAGCCACCCACCCGGTGGCGACTGTGCAGCGCGACGCTTCGGCTGCCGCGCCCGTACACGCCGATGCCTCGCGGCGCCGCAGCGGCAAGCCAGTGCCGGACTCGGAGTTGATAGCACCTCGCGGCGCCTTATAGTCGTCGCGCGCGCACGCCTGCGCGCGTCTGCGAGTTGGCGTCATGGATATTGAATTCTCACCGGAAGAAGTCGCGTTCCGTAGCGAGGTGCGCGCATTCATCGACGCCAATTATCCCGCCCATCTGAAAGGACGCGTGCTGCGCGAAGACTTGTCCAAGGAAGACATGCTCGCCTGGCACAAAATCCTCGGCAAAAAGGGTTGGTCGGCGCCGGCTTGGCCAAAGGAGTACGGCGGAACCGGCTGGACTTCGACACAACGCTACATCTGGCTTGAGGAAAACGCGCGAGCGGAAACCATTCCGCCGCTTCCGTTTGGCGTCTCGATGGTCGGCCCCGTCATCTATACGTTTGGTACGCCCGAGCAAAAGAAGCGCTTCTTGCCGGGAATCCTGTCGGGCGAGGTGTGGTGGTGCCAAGGCTATTCCGAGCCGGGCGCCGGCTCGGACCTCGCGTCGTTGAAAACGCGCGCTGTGCGTGAGGGCGACTATTACATCGTCAACGGTCAGAAGACATGGACCACGCTTGGCCAACATGCCGATTGGGGCTTCTTCCTATGCCGCACTGATCCGAACGCGAAGCAACAGGAAGGCATTTCGTTCCTGCTGATCGATATGAAATCGCCGGGCGTCACGGTGCGTCCGATCAAGTTGTTGGACGGTGGCCACGAAGTGAACGACGTGTTCCTTGAGAACGTGAAGGTGCCCGCCGATCAGCGCATCTACGAAGAAAATAAAGGCTGGACCTGCGCGAAGTTTTTGCTCGCGCATGAACGCGCCGGCATTGCTGGCGTCGCGCGCTCAAAGCGCAACGTCGAACGCTTGAAGTCGATCGCCAAGGCTGAAATGGGCGACGATGGCAAGCCGCTCATCGAGGATGACGAATTCCAGCGCAAGCTCGCGGAGCTTGAAGTGGGCCTGTCTGCGCTGGAAATGACAGAACTGCGTGTGCTCGCGCGTGAAAGCGCCGGCAAGGGGCCCGGCCCGGAAAGCTCGTTGCTCAAGATCCGCGGCACCGAAATCCAGCAACGCCTGACGGAGCTCACGCTCGAAGCTGTCGGCAATTATGCGCAGCCGTACACGCGCGGGTTGGGTGACAACGAATTCGCCGTTGGTCCGGACTACGCCGGCGCTGCAGCGCCCGTCTATTTCAACTGGCGCAAGGCCTCGATCTACGGCGGCTCCAACGAAATCCAACGTAATATCATCGCGAAGATGGTGCTCGGACTCTAGCTCGCGACGCTTTCGTGAAACCGGTGTAAGCGCAGTGTTCTCGCGTTGACTCTGCGTGCGCGCTTGCGCTCAATCCCGGTAAGGCATCTCGTCCTTCTACGTCTGCTGTCGATCCTGCGGCAGAACAAACAATGTCTGTCTTTATACCCAGCCCTACGGGCGGGTATCGTAAGGTACGAGGGACGGGATGCCTCCTGCATCGTTTGAGGACGCCGAGGGTATTCGTCTTCCAAACGGCAAGGCCGTCATCACCGCGTACGACGCAGCTCAGTATTTTGGTGTCTCGCTCGGCAAGCTCGCCTACGCGCTCTACAAGGCGCCTGACGACAAGCGCTACGTGCCGTTCGAAATACCGAAGCGTACAGGCGGCATGCGCCAAATCCATGCGCCGAACGGTATGATCCGTGACTTGCAGACCAAACTCGCGCCGGTGTTGCAGGGCGCCTATGTCGCTCATCCGGCCGCTCACGGTTTCATCAAAGAGCGCAGCATCGTCACCAACGCAAAACTGCACGTCGGCCAGCGTTATGTTCTCAACGTCGACCTTGAAGATTTTTTCCCCTCGGTGAATTTCGGCCGCGTACGCGGGCTGTTTATGGCGCCGCCATTCAAGCTCGGCCCGGCAGCCGCATCTATTTTCGCGCAACTCTGCACGTACCGAAACGGCCTGCCGCAAGGCGCGCCGACTTCGCCGCCGCTATCCAATTTCGCCGCGGCACAGCTGGATCGCAGTCTCGGAAGGCTCGCGAAGGAGAACGGTCTCCGCTACAGCCGCTACGCCGATGACATCACTTTTTCTGGCAATCACACCGTATTTCCGGCGCCTGTTGCCGTGTCGGACGGGGTCATCATCCAGGCTGGTGAAGCCCTTGAGCGCGCTATCAATGCGAGCGGCTTTTCCATCAATCGCCGCAAGCTCCGCCTGCAGCGGCGCGATCAGCGCCAGAGCGTCACCGGCCTGAGCGTCAACGCTAAGCCAAACGTCACCCGCAAACGCATTCGCCGCATTCGCGGTATGCTGCACGCGTGGGAGGAATACGGCCTTTCGGCAGCTGCGCGCGAGCATTACCTCAAACACCGCGGCTGGCTGCAACTGCCGGCAAACGCGGACCGCGCATATCGCAACGTTGTCTACGGACAACTCGCGTTCGTCAAAATGGTGCGTGGGCAAGACGACCCGGTGTTTCTAAATCTCTGTGCCCAGGTGCTGAAGCTTGATCCAAACCCATCGCGTTTCATCCGGCAGATGGTGTTCGGCGCTGACGACTTCGATGTATTTCTCAGTCATGCGAGCGAGGACAAGGACAAGATCGCCCGCCCGATCTTCGAAGCCTGCGGCAAGCTTGGTCTCAAGGTCTTCTTGGACGAGGCTCACATCGGCTGGGGCCAGAGCTTTACGCAGAAGATCAACACCGCGCTCGGGTCGGCGCGCACGGTGCTGGCGGTGATTTCGTCGACCTCGGTTGCCAAGGAATGGCCGATCGTCGAGGTCAACACGGCCCTGTCGCTGGAAGTGTCGGGGCAGAAGAAGGTGGTGCCACTGATCGTCGGCAAGCCCGATCTTTCCAAATTGCCTTTGATCAAGGGCAAGGACGCGATGACATGGAACGGCGATGCCGTGGCGGTGGCCAAGCGGTTGCAAGCGGCAGTTAAAGGCGATGCTCCACGCCGGCCGGCGGCGGCGCAGGCGCTCGGAGCGAGGCCGGCCTCGCGCACCTCGGTGCCGCCAGTTTCCGGCAGCATTGCCCCCACGGCGCCGCCCGTAGCGCGCACGCCGGAGCGAAAGCGTTCGTTCTGGGAGATCATTTTCGGACGCCGCAGACACTGAGCCGCGCTTGACCCTCCGCGGGCCCATGTGGAGAGTGCCGGCAGGAGCGGCCTTATGAACTTCGACTATACCGACGAACAAAACGCATTGCGGGACTCGCTCTCGAAGTGGGCCGGGCAGCAGTATGATTTCGACAAGCGCAAGACCGCGCTCGCCAGCGAGGATGGCTGGAAGAAAAACTGGGCCACGTTCGCGGAGCTTGGACTGCTGGCCGCGCCGCTGCCGGAAGAGTTCGGTGGTTTGGGCGGCGGCGCGACCGAGGTTGCGGTCGTCACCGAGGAGTTCGGCAAAGCGCTCGTGGTGGAGCCTTTCGTGCCGACGGTCGTGCTCGGTGGCGGCGCGCTCAAGTACGCCGGCAGTGCCGCGCAAAAAGAAGAGCACCTGAATGCCATCGCCGCCGGCGAGCGCATCATCGCCTTCGCGCAAGCGGAGCCCAAGAGCCGCTGGGCGCTGAACGATGTGTCGACAACTGCCAAGAAAAGCGGCGCTGGCTTCACGCTCAACGGGCAAAAGGCGGTTGTGCTCGGTGCCCCGCAGGCTGATCACCTTCTAGTCAGCGCCCGCACCGCCGGCGGCCAGCGCGACAGCAAGGGCATCTCGCTTTTCCTTGTGCCGAAATCGGCAAAGGGCATCACCACGCGTGACTACCCGACCATGGATGACACTCGCGCTTCAGAGGTGTATTTCGAGAACGTCGCGCTTGGCGCCGATGCGCTCATCGGCGCTGCAGACGGCGCGTTGCCGGTTATCGAACGTATCGTCGACGAAGCCAACGCCGCTTACAGCAACGAAGCGGTGGGCTGCATGCGGCTCATGACCTCGCTCACTCAAGAGTACGCCAAGCAACGCAAGCAATTCGGCAAGGCCATCGCCGAGTTCCAGGTGATCCAGCACCGTCTCGTGGACATGTTTATGGCGACGGAAGAGAGCGTGTCGCTGGCTTTGCTTGCCACGATAAAGGTCGACGGCAGCGACGCCGAGCGAGCGCGAGCTGTCTCATCGGCCAAAGCGCTGATCGGGCGCCAAGGCCGGTTCGTGGGGCAGTCGGCGGTTCAGATTCACGGCGGCATGGGTGTGACCGACGAAATGCGCGTCGGCCACTACTTCAAGCGCGTGACGATGATCGACGCCACCTTCGGTAACGTCGACTACCACCTCAAGCGCTTTGCGGCGCTCACCGCCGCCGAGGCGGCCTAATCGCTGCTGGTTTGCGCGCGTTGGCGATGTGCTAATATACACATCCCGACGCGAGCAGGATTTTCACGCCGATGTTGAAATGCGACGCCATCTGGCTGCAGCAGGCGCTCGCGCGCTTCAGCAGCGAAGAGCTGTCGCCGATCGTCAACATCGGTAGTTCTACAAAGCACTTCCGGACCGTTGAACAGCCATTCATCGACGAGCTGATTTTCGCGCCGCTGGCAGCGCGCGGCGTCAAAGTCATACATGTCGATCTGAAGGCCGGTGATGGCGTCGACATCAGCACCGACATATTCAACAACGCCGGGCTCGAAGAAGTGCGCAAGCACGCGCCCAAGTCGGTCATTTGCACGCACATGTTCGAGCATGTGGTGTCGCGAGAGGATTTGGCCGCGCGCCTCATGGCGCTGTTGCCGATGAACGGCCTGTTCTTCATCACTGTGCCGTCGAGCTACCATCAGCACAATGATCCCATCGACACGATGTTCAGGCCGACGCCCGAAGAACTGGCCGCGCTATTTCCGGGTCAACAGATCATGGAGAAACAGAGCCTCGCTGGCGACAGCTATTGGATGCATGTGCGTAAGCGCCCGGTGACGCTGTTCTTCCGTCACTTCTTCCGCTTCTTCGTGCCGTTTCTGGGTTGGCAGAAGTGGAAGCGCTCGATGGGCAAGCTCTACTGGCTTTATAATCCGTATCGTGTGTCGGCGATCGCTGGCCGCAAGATGGCAGAGGCGCCGACGGTGCGCGCCAAGTCGGTCGTGGAAGCCGTCTAGCGCGCGTCACGCCTTTTTTCGCAACGCGCCGAATACGAAGCGCCCTGCGAAATAGAGGATCGCCAACAAGACCGTCCCGATGATCAGCAACGCCCACCAGTAGTAGCCCACCTGCGCCATCAGGGCGTTGCGGGCAGTTTGGCGCTGCGGATTGTAGTCGGCAGGCACATCGACCACGCCATTGGCGCGTGCGTAAGCCGCATAATCAGCCTGCATCGACGCGAACAGCTCGCGCTGCGCGGCAGCGAGGTCACGTGTTTCGCCGGGATCGACCGCGATATTGTAAAGCCGCCAACGATTGTCGCCGTAGGGCGGCGTGTTGCGCACCAGCTTGTAGTCGCCGCGAAACAGCGCCGAATTGCCCGATACCTCAATGCCGACCGGCGCATTCGGATCGCGCGCTGGTGCAGCGCTGCCGGAGAGCACAGCGCTCATGCTCACGCCATTCATCGCCACGCTTTCTGCCGGCGCCGGACCAGTGACGCCCGCGCGGTCGAGCAGCGTGGGTGCAATGTCAGTGACAAAAGTTCGGATGTTGATGCGCGCTTGCGGGATGCCAGGTCCGACAACGATCAGCGGCACATGAATGCCTCCATCCCCAGCGTAGAACTTGAACAGATCGCCAGGCGAGGCCGCAGCGCTCGCCCAGGCCGGTCCGATGAAATTGTACGAGTGAATCTCGCCGAGATTGGAGACTTGGCGTGTGTAACCGTGGACCTGCATCCATTGTGTGAAGCCGGTCTCGTGGATCGGATCACTCGGCTCAGGTCCGTTGTCGGAGGTGACGACGAAAATAGTGTTGTCGGCAAGGTTGTGCGCGCGGAGGTAAGAGATGAAGCGGCCGATATTGGCGTCCATGGCCTCGAACATGCCCGCGTAAACCGCCATCGAGCGTGAGAACAGCGCGCGGTCGTCCGGCGAGAGAGACGACCACGGATGGAGCTTGGAGTTCATAGCGCCGAGCGGCGCTCCTTGCGGGATCAAGCCCAGCGCTTGCACGCGTCGCCAACGCTGCTGTCGCAACGCATCCCAGCCCGCGTCGTAGGTATTGAGGTAGTGCTGGGTATATTCGCGCGGCGCCTGCACCGGGATGTGCACCGCTTGAAATGCAAGATAGGCGAAGAACGGTCCCTGGCGATGATCGCTATCCAGATATTGGATCATGCGGTCGACAATGAAGCGGCTGGAATAGAAGTCCGCTGGTAGCTGCGCAGGTTTGCCGTCCTCGAACCATGGCGCATAATTGTTGTACGGCATGTAGGGCGCATCCTGCCAATTGTCGGCGCCGGAGGCGTCAAGGGCGAACGATCGGTCGAAGCCATGCGCGTTGGGCAAATCGCCGTTCTCGTGACCGAGATGCCATTTGCCGGTCATGAAGGTGCGATAGCCGGCGCTCTGTAGGCGCTGCGCAACCGTCAGCACACCAGGCTCCAGATGCATGGTGTAACCGTGATGCCCCTGTTGCGAGGGCGGCAAAACTTCAGGGATCGTGGCGACACCCGTCCGGTGATTGTCGACCCCGGTTAACAGCATCGCGCGCGAGGGTGCGCAAAGCGGCGACGTGTAATAGTGCGAGAACATCGCCCCGCGCTGCGCGAGCGCGTCGATGTTGGGCATATGCGCTTCGCCGCCGTAGGCGCTGAAATCGGAGAAGCCGGCGTCGTCGACGACGATGACAACAATATTGGGCCGCGACGGCTGCTGGGTCGTTTGCGCGTGCGCCGAAAAGCCGAACGCAAACAACGTCGCCGCGATCCAACCCAATCGTTTCATGGTTCGCTCCCCCGATTGCGGTGCATTATGGCACTGTCTGTGCCAAAAGCTAGCGCACATCGGTGTCCGAATCCGGCGAGACGCGGGCTCCGGATCGGCCCATATTGAGGCCATGAATTTGGACCCCGAAACCTGTCACGCGGCGTGTATCGCCAAAGACAAACGCTTCGACGGCCGTTTCTACGTCGGCGTGAAATCCACCGGCATCTATTGCCGCTGCATTTGCCCCGCGCGCACGCCCAAGCGCGAGAACCGTACGTTCTGGCCGTCGGCCGCGGCGGCCGAGGGAGCAGGATTTCGGCCTTGCTTGCTCTGTCGTCCGGAGCGCGCACCGGGGCTTGCGCCGATCGATGCGCCGGCGCGTCTTGCGGCGGCGGCGTACGCGCGCATCGAAGCAGGCGCATTGGAGGAGCAAGGTCTCGAGGCCTTGGCCGGTGGTCTCGGCGTGACGTCGCGCCACCTGCGCCGGGTGATGAATGCGCAGTTCGGCGCTTCGCCCATCGAGATTGCGCAAACCGGACGGCTTCTCGCCGCGCGGCGCTTGCTGAACGAGACGGCGCTGTCAGTGACCGAGATCGCCTTTGCTTCGGGCTTCCGAAGCTTGCGGCGGTTCAACGCCACAATGAAGGACCGCTACGGCGCGCCGCCCACGAAGATGCGCGGACGCAAGGCGATTGCGCGCGGCGAAAGCTTAACGGTGAGTCTTTCGCCGCGCGGCGACTACGCCATCACGCCGACCTTAGAATTCCTCAGCAAACGCGCGCTGCCAGGCGTAGAGATCGGCAGCGCCAAGCACTACGCGCGCGTGCTCAAGTGGGGGGACACGCTCGGCTGGATCGACGTGCGGATGGGGCCGAAAGGCCTGATGCTGACGCTTTCCGAAAATCTTGCGCCACATCTCCGGCCACTCGTTGCCAACGTCCGCGGCGCGTTCGATTTGGACGCGGAAATGACGGCGGTGGACGCACATTTGTCCACGGACATCGGCTTGGCGCGGGACGTAAAACGCGAAGCGGGCGTGCGTGTGCCCGGCGCGCTGGATGGTTTCGAAACAGCGATCCGCGCGGTGCTTGGCCAACAAGTTACGGTCGCAGGCGCGCGCACGCTGACGGGTCGCCTTGTGACCAAGTTCGGCGCGCCTCTTGCCAACGCACCCGACGGGCTGGAGCGCGCGTTTCCAGACGCAGCCTCGCTTGCCAATGCGGGTGCAGCAGCCATCGCCAAGATCGGATTGCCCATGAAGCGCGCGGAGACGTTGCACGCGCTCGCCAAGGCAAGCGCTGACGGAAAACTTCCCGTCGCGCGTGGAGCGATTGCCGCCGGACGTGATGCACTGAAGGAAATTCCCGGCATCGGGCCTTGGACCATTGAGTACGTTGCGCTGCGCGCGCTCGGCGATCCCGATGCATATCCTGCAACCGACATTGCTCTCATCAACGCGCTCGGCCGCAAAGGCGAGACGCTTGAACATTTGAAACCATGGCGCGGCTATGCCGCCATTCGCTTGTGGCGACGCGGCGCTAAGAAGGGAGTCACGACATGATCAGCACGATCTATGAGGGCCCGATCGGCAAGTTCACGCTGGTATCGAACGGCGCGGCGCTGTTGCATCTGGATTTCGAGACGACGAAGACGCCTGCGCCGTCGCATCCGCGCGGCGCCGACAAGGTTCTCGATAAGGCGAAACGCGAGTTAGACGCGTACTTCGCCGGCAAGCTCAAGCAGTTCACCGTGGCTGTTGCGCCGCAAGGCACGGAATTTCAACGCAGGTGCTGGGCCGCTCTGCAGAAGATCCCGTACGGACAAACGCGCACATACGGCCAGCAGGCGGTTGTAGTTGGCAATCCCAAAGCGATGCGCGCCGTTGGCCTGGCCAACGGCCGCAATCCCATCGCCGTGATCATCCCCTGCCACCGCGTCATCGGCGCTGATGGGAGCCTGACCGGCTTTGGCGGTGGCTTGCCTCGCAAGAAGTTCTTGCTGGGGCTTGAAGCCGGGGAAGGCGACGATCTGCTGTTGATGACCGGTTCGTAACCGCGTTTCGCGGTCGCCGACGCGGTTTTGGGTGTGCTAGGAGCGGCCCGAAACAGTTCGGGGAGACGGCGCGTGATGCGTGCAACTGCGGCTTTGGTGTGTGCGATGGCGCTGATGGCGCCTGCGGTTCAAGCGCAGGACGCGAATGCGCCGCACTGGACGTCCGAATATACCGCGGGCGTGGTTACCGCTACCGAGCGTGATGATCACGGGCATGTCACGGCCACCATCACCTGCCGTCCGCCTGATGGCGTGATAGTGTTGACCGATTTCACGCTGGCAAACGCTGGCCGCCGCGCGCAACGCGCGGATGTGCGGATCGGCAATCTCAGCGTGAATATTCCGAGCCGCGTCGAAGGACGTGGACGTGACCAAGCCTTGAGGATCGACCTGCCGCAGCGCCCGCCGATTCTGGCTGCTGTACAACCGACCGATCACATCACCATCACCGTAAATCGCCAGACGCGGGAACTCACCGATGGCAGCGCGGTGAAGATGAAGGAAGTCGCGTACGGTTGCTGGGGCAGCTGAGCTTCGGCTGCGCGGGCGGGTTGCGCCCATTTCATCTTGCTGCCTAACATCGTGTCTGCCGCCGGGGGGTGGCTCACGGGGAGGCGGCATGACGGCGGAACTTATCCAACTCAGGGCGGCGAGCGCGCCGAAAAACAAAGCTGTTTGCGCGATCGTGCGCGCCAAGACGCATGCGGGGCTGGACGAGGAGTTCGAAGCCCAGCTACGCGATCTCGCGTTTCACATCGAGGCGGACGAAGATGCCTGTACATCGTACGTCATCACGCGCGCATTAGGCTCGCGCGACGAGTTCGCGGTGCACGCGCGGTTTGTGAATTGGCGCGCTTTCCGGCAGCACGCTGAAACCGAGCATTTGACGCAGGCGCTACCCCGCCTTACGGCGCTCCTCGCGCGGCCGGTGTCGCTTGAAATTTTCTTCGAAGTATGACCGCCGGCTAGGTCCCGGCGCGACGCCGGGCGCGAAGTTCAAGACAATCGCCAAAGCGAAGCTCAGCGCGCCGACCAGCGCGTTGAGGGTGCCCGGCGCGCCGCCGCCTTCGGGACGCATTGCTTCCAATGTGACGAACGCCGCAGCCAAGAGCGCGCCTGCGCCGAGTGAAACGCGCGTGCGGATATTGGAGCCGCGCGCACGCCAGAAGACCCAACTGGACCAGAAGAAAAGCGCAGGCAACGCAAAGCCCAAGCCTTCATGCTGGAAGAGCGCAGGCGCTGCCGCCGCCGCGTGCGCTTCCCAATAGCCAGTCAGCCAAAGCACGCTGATCAGCGCGCTGGCGCCTACGGCAAGGCCGCCGAGCAGCGTTCCAGCCGCTGTTCGCAGCTGCCGCGAGTCGCGGCGCGAGCGCGAAGCGATGAGCATTGCCGCGATCAACCATACGGAAATATGCACGCCCGCTTCGACAAAGGTCATCGGATGCGAGATTGGCGCGCCCGAGGAAAAGTAGAACCGTACGCCCAGCGCCGCCGCCGTCATGCCGATGGCAATAGCTGCGCCTTCCAACACACCCGCGGTAAGCGTCATCTTGTTGCGCGTGGCGATGCGCCCAGCGACCGCGCTGATGAGCGCCGTGCCTGCGAGGCCGACGCCAATTGACGCGAGCGGGCTGAGGTTCGGCGCTTCACTAAGCATCAGATCGGCGCTGGCCCACGCATTGGCACATGCGAGCGCCGTCGCGACTGCCGCGAAACCGCGCCACATTGGATAGGAGGCGCGCTGTTCGATCAGCACATAGCCCAGCGCCAGAGCCGCGAACGCCGGCGCGGCATAGGGAGGCGGCAGCGCCAAGAAGATTGCGCCGCTGGCCGCTAGCAACGCGCCGGCGCCCAGCACCCATACTGAAAGCTTCAGCGCAGCAACGCCGCGATTGTGCCAACGCGCACCCGCTGCGATCACGCCGGAGAAGATCAACGCCAACACTGCGAACGCACCCGCCGTCGCCGCGGGATCGGCCAGTCCTTGCTTGGCGCCGTAAAGAGCAGAGATCGCGGCCATCGGCGCAATCACGCCAGTTGAAGCGAGCGCTGCGCCGCGTGCGCCAACCTTGGGAACGCGAACGCCGGCTATGCCAAGAAAGAGCGCCCCAGCCCAGGCCGTGATCGGCGTGAACCAAATGGCCGCCGTCTCCTGTCCGCTCATCACGAATAAGCCGATGAGCGTCGCGCCGAACGCAGCCAGATGGATCGGCTCAAGCTTGATGTTCGATGCGCCTGCAACCGCTGCGCACGACACGATAGCTGCAAACGAAATCCCTGGCGCGCCAACCATGCCAATTTGGCTGCCCAACGCCAATGCAGCAGCGCTCATGAACAATGCGAGGCTCGCGCCCGGCGCCAAAGCAACCAAGGCCCCATGCGCGGAACGGCGCAGAAACGCGTGCGCCAAGCCAGTCGCGCCAGCAATCGGCAGGACCGCGCAGTAGAGGTCCGGAGCGCCGCGCGCCGCGCCTGTTGTAAGGCCAAGCATCGCCCACGCGGCGGCGGCGAACGCGCCACCCCACGCCGCCTGGCGCCAGTGGTGATTCAATGAAACCAGCATCATCGCCGCGCCGACGATTACCCCAGCGCCAACCATGTGGATGACACTAACGTGCGCCGCAAATCCCAGCGCCGGTGCGAGTGCCGCCACCGTGAGCGAAAAGTTGCGGATTGCCGGCGACGACACCGGAAGCTCGATTTGCCCTGCGCTCTGGCCAGGCAGACGCCAAGCGCGCGCCGCGCGCGCAGTGGGTGGTTCGTTGCGCAGCGCAGGCGCGCGTTCAATGCCGCCCACCGCGGCCAACGTGATTGCCTCGCGGCGTCCGCGCTGCGTCGCGCGTTGCTGCGATGCTAGCGTTTCCAACTGTGCACGCAGGCTTTCGAGTTCCTGCCGCTGCCCCTCGCTACGGCGCCACAGAATGGCGATAGCGACCGCAGAACCCACGAGTTGCAGGGCGATAAGGATGAGGAGCGCCATTCTCACGTTTCTCTAACGAACGCGCTGCGTGACGCACGTGGAAAGACTTCCACACGTGACCCGCCGCTTCCCCAAATAGGCGAGCTCCCTTCGCCTGTTTGGCTCTCAAGTCGTGGATTTATAGCGCGTTTTTAGCGAAATCCGCGAGCCTTTGTATCTTGGCGCTGGGGCACATAGCCGCGTGGGAACCTAGCCGCGCCGACTGTGAAGCCGTTTGCCGAGCCGGTCTGCCCGTTTCACGATGCGTTTTTTAGCCTTGCTTAAAGCGGGCAGGGCGCGCGGCGCGCCATCTGCCGGATGGTCTGCCTCGAGCCTCTGCATCAGCAGCACCAGATCGCGCTCATCGCCCAGTATCTGCGCGAGCTTCGCATTCCGTTTCCTGCGGCGGGGCCGTCCGTTTGGCCAAGCCGCGGGCAGCAGCGAAGCAGCATAGAGCCGTGCTTTTTCACGTTTGCGCCAAGCGTGGCGATCGGGCTGTTCGGCTTTCCGCGCGTGCCGCCACGCCCGCTGCGCCTGCTTAGCAACGCGTCGCACCCCACGCTCGACCTGGCGCGGAGACGCCTCAGGCCACACCTGAGCGATCGCCAGCAAGTCGGCGAAGCCCGCGCGCACGCTGTCTTCGTTGAATGAGGGGGTTGTGCGCCGAAACACTTCGATGCGGTCGGCCAGCGCCTCAAGTTCGCGCCGCGACTTCCTGCCCACGCGCGACGCGAGCGCCCGCGCCGTGCGCTCGATCACCCAGTTGTCGCGTGCAGCTCCGAGCGTGCGCATGAGCGCGCGTGCGGAATCATCGAAAATCTCCGCAAGGCCTGGCGCGCTGACACTGCCAACAAACGCCAGCGCACGTGCGCGTTTCAGAGCGACACGGCAGCGGTGAATGGTCTGCGGTTTATGAGAATTGCCGTCAAAAAGATCCACGGCGGACTGCATCTCGTCGACAAGCGCAGCGCGGAGATCGAGCGCCGCATCCGGCGATCGCATCATATTGTAAGCCCCCTGGTCACGTCCGGCGCGACTTCTACGCGCCGATTTTCTTCAACGTGCCCGAAAAAGACAGCAGCGGACGTGAAACTTGTGTCACGAGCCCACGCACAAAAATGATGGAGCGCGTTTCGCGGAGCATTTCGCCGCGCGCCTCGACTAAGCCGTCGAGCGTGCCCGCGCTCACAAATTCCGAGCTGAAGCTCAGCGTCACCGCGCGCACGTCGCCCAACGTACTGTGCGCAATGCAAAAAAGTGCGAAGTCAGCGAACGACATGAGCGCGCCGCCATGGATGTTGCCGCCGCCGTTCAGGTGTTCACGCCGCGGCTGAAAAGCGCAGCGCGCCGCGCCGTTCTCGACCTTGAAGCAGAACGGGCCATTGGCCGTTTCAAACGGATCGGACCCTGCGCCCCACGTCATCCATCCGGCGAATGGTCCCTCTTTGAGTTCGATCGCACCTGTGTAACCTGTGCCTGTGCCGTCAGCAGCCATGAGACCTCCCGGCCCCGGTGCTGGCATGGTATGGCGGCCACGGCAAGGCGGGGACCGATGCGGAGATTGCTGGCGCTCGTAGTGACTTTGGCTCTGGCGCAGTGCGCCCATAAGGAAGCCGAGCCGGTCGCAACACCAACCGGTTACGTCGTCATTGGCGTGGCGGAAAGCGCCGCCAATACCCAGCCGGAATACCTCATGCTGTGGCGCAAGATCGATCCGGTGACCGGCGGCTTTGCGCCGCTCAACGGACACACTAGCTTCGAAGCCCACACCAACGACAACGGTTCGTTGCGCGTGCGCGGCGTGCCGGGCGAGTTCGAGCACTTCCAACTGGAGCCGGGCATTTACGCCCTCGATAGCGTGTTCGCGATTTTGCACGACCAGCGCGTGAACTATTTCGCCCAAGGCGTGGTGACGGGCCCCGAGCGTCCATCCTTCGAGGTGCAAGCGGGCGACGAACTCTATCTGGGCATTTGGGAGCTGAATCTCGACGAGGCCGCAGCCACCGCGCGCATGTGGCGTCTTGAGCCGGACGATGCGCGGGCGGTCATCCATGCGAGCGCCGATAGCCAACACACTGCGCTCACGGTGCGACAGACCGAGATCCGCTCAGTGACATGTGCGCCGCACCGCACCAACGATCTCTCACAGCGCCAAGTGTGCTGATTTCGACGTCTCGTAGCTGAATCGGACCAGTTGAATGGACTCTTCTGAACTTGAACCCTTGCTCCAAGCGCTGCGCCGCTTCGTCAATGAGCGCTTGATCCCGCTTGAGGCCAAGGTTTCGGAGGAGGACGCCGTCCCCGCCGATGCGCTCGCGGAAATGAAGGCGCTTGGCCTTTTCGGCCTTTCCATCCCTCAGGAGTTCGGCGGCCTGGGCCTCAGCATGGAAGCGGAGTGCCGCGCCATGTTCGAGTTCTGCCGCTGTTCGCCAGCGTTTCGCTCCGCATTCGGCACCAATGTGGGCATCGGCAGTCAGGGCCTCGTGATGTTCGGCGCCGATGCGCAGAAGCGCAAATGGTTGCCTGGCATCGCTTCCGGCGAGATCGTCACCTCGTTCGCATTGACCGAACCGGAGGCCGGCTCCGATTCCGGTTCAGTTCGCACCAAGGCCGAACTCCGCGGCGATCATTACGTGCTCAACGGCGGCAAGCGCTACATCACCAACGCTGCCCGCGCGTCGCTTTTCACAGTGATGGCGCGCACCGACCAAAACTCTAAAGGCGGCAGCGGCGTTTCGGCTTTCCTGGTGCCGCGCGATAGCGACGGCGTCACCATTGGCAAACCCGAAAAGAAGATGGGCCAGCAAGGCGCCCACATTCACGATGTCAATTTCGACAACGTCAAAGTCCCCGTTGACAATCGTCTGGGCGCGGAAGGGCACGGCTTCCGCATTGCCATGCAAGTGCTCGACCGCGGCCGGCTGCACATTTCCTCGGTTTGCGTCGGCGTTGCCGAGCGTCTGATCGAGGAGAGCGTGAAATACGCTGGCGAACGCAAGCAGTTCGGCCAAGCGATCGGCAATTTCCAGATGATCCAGGCAATGCTCGCGGACTGCCGTGCGGAAGCCAACGCGGCGCGCGCCATGGTGCTGGAGGCCGCGCGCAAGCGCGACGCCGGCGAAGACGTGACCATGGATGCCGCCGCCGCGAAGCTGTTTGCGTCGGAGATGGTAGGCCGTGTCGCCGATCGCGCGGTGCAAATCTTCGGCGGTTCCGGTTACGTGGCCGATTTCGGTATTGAGCGCTTCTACCGCGACGTGCGGATCTTCCGTCTTTACGAAGGCACCAGCGAAATCCAGCGCGTCATCATTGCGCGCGAGATGATGAAGCGGGGCGCGTGAGCGACAAACCGCATTTTCGCTTCTATCCGGACGCTTACGCCGAAGGCGGACCTTTTGAGGCGTCCGACGCAACATGCGATGTTTGTCAACGCGCCGCGGCCTGGCTGTTCATCGGCGTGATCTACAAAGAAGATGATGACGACTTGAATGTCTGCGCCCGCTGCATCGCAGACGGCAGCCTGCGGCAACGCGTGCCGAACTATACATTGCACGATATGGAATTCAGCGAGGCGCCCGAAGCCGCCGTAGCCGAAGAGATTGAGCAGCGCACGCCAGGTTTCTCTACCTGGAACGCGTTTGTCTGGCCCGTGCGCAACGGGACGCCTCTGGTTTTTCTGGGCTACGGCGCAGACACTGCGCTGCAAACCGTCGAGGCCGAGCAGGCAATCCGCTACGCAGCCGACGAGTGGGAGATCGATGAACTCGATCCTCAACACGCATTGCTGTTTCGCACCCTTGACGGCGAGGAGACGATTGCGGTTCTCGACTTCGATTGATGACGGCGAAGCGCAAACCCCAAACTAAACTCAGCGAGCTCGATGCTCTGGTCGCGGAAATCCGCGCGTGCCGGGTCTGCGCGCACGCGCTGCCGCACACGCCAAACCCAGTCGTGTGGGTGCATCCCGAGGCGCGCATTTTGATCGCGGGGCAGGCCCCGGGGCGGCTGGTTCACGAAACCAGCATTCCGTGGAACGACCGCTCGGGCGATCGCCTGCGCGATTGGATGAACCTTGACCGCGACGTCTTCTACATGCGCGAGAATGTCGCCGTGGCGGCGATGGGGTTTTGCTTTCCCGGGACCTTGAACGGCGCCGATCTGCCGCCGCGCAAAGAATGCGCGCCCCTGTGGCGGCCACGGCTTCTGCCTTTGCTCAAGAACGTCCGCCTCACACTCCTGGTCGGCGGCTACGCTCACAAGTATCATTTGGGACAAGCGGCAAAGGCAACGCTCACCGAAACCGTCGCCGCCTGGCGTCAATATCCCAGCAACCTAATGCCGCTGCCGCACCCGTCATGGCGCAACACCGGCTGGCTCAAGCGAAATCCGTGGTTTGAAGCGGAACTTGTGCCGGTATTGCGCCGCAAAGTCGCCGCCGCCCTCGGTTGAAGTCCGCCGCGGCTCGGCTAGTTTCCGGGGCAAAGGGGAATCCATGCGTTCGTTGCTGCGTGCAGCTCTGGTCGGGCTAACCTTGCTTGCCGCCGCTTGCATCCCGACCATTCAGCACGCCGGACGCGTCGGCGCCGATTTCCAAGGTCCGCGCTTCGACGTTGCCGCGCATCGCTTCGTAAGTTTCGATGGGACAGCGCTTGGCCTGAGCGCGTGGACGCCGCCCGACGGGCAGACGCCGAGCGCCGTGATTATCGGCATGCACGGCATGAACGATTACGGCGAGGCGACCTTCTATCTGATGGGTCCATGGTTCGCAGCGCGTGGCGTGGCGCTTTACGCTTACGACGCACGCGGCTTTGGCCGTTCCCCTGATCGCGGCGTGTGGGGCGGTCAGCAATTGATGACCGAAGATTTGCGCACGGCGGTCAACGTGGCGCGGCAAATGTATCCCAACGCAAAACTCGTCGTGGTGGGCGACTCCATGGGCTCAGCGGAATCTATTGCGCTGTTTGGCGGCCCGAACGCGCCCCGTGTCGATCGCCTCATTCTGACGGCGCCCGCCGTGTGGGGTTGGTCGACCATGCCGCCGCTCTACTCGATGACCTTGTGGATGAGCGCGCACACTTTCCCATGGCAAGCCGTGCAACCCCCGCGTGGCGTGGTGCGCCACATCACCCCGTCCGACAATGTCGCCATGCTTCAGCGCATCGGCCGCGATCGCAACATGCTGTTCACGACACGGATCGACGCTGTTTACGGCCTGGTGAATCTGATGGAGACAGCGTCGCACCGGACCGCCTCGCTTCAGGGTGACGTTGCCTTCTTGTACGGCGCGAAGGACCAGATCATTCCGCGCGCCTCCGCCGTCGCCGCAGCGCGTCGCTTGCCTTCGACAGCACGAACGGCGGTGTACGCCAACGGCTATCACATGCTGATCCGCGACAACGAGCGAGAGCTGGTCTACGGCGACATCCTGTCTTTCATTCAGGATGCAAACGCGCCCTTTCCTTCAGGCGCGCCACCGTTAATTCCCGTTAGAGAACCGGCCCCAACCGCGACTGCCCAAGCAAATCGTTAAGAACAACAGGTTACGGTCCGGCCAGTATGGCCGCTTCGCCGCTCAAAGGTTTGTTGGACAAGCGAAATATCGCGCTGACGCGCGCGAAACTGCGCGCCTGGTGGGAAGGCGTCGAATACGACGAAGCCGCAGCTGTTGCAGCTTTCGAAGCAGCCAACGACGCCGCACCGGCGACTGAAGGCGCCGACGAGCAGCTTTTCGACGCTTTGCCTTATGACATGCCGGCGCGTCTGACAGCGCTTGCCGCGCTCTGGGGTGAGGGCCGCGTCCGCCCCGGCGCCATGACCGCCGATGCCGCGCCGCTCATCCTGCTCAACGTGGAAGAAGCAGGCGTGCTCGCCGTGCTCAGCCCGGGCATGCAGGCGCCGGTAGCGACTTTAGCGCAGCAGCACTCAGGCAAGATCCAAGTTTTCGAATGGCGCGACGAAACTCTTGAGGCGCTGAAGCACGGCATGAAGAGCGCCGGTCTCGACGAACGCGTCAGCATTTCGCGGATCGATCTCGAGGCGCATGTGTTTACGCAAGCCGCGTTTGACGGCCTCATCAGCACCGACGATTTCGCCTATTGCGGCCATCCTCCGCATTTGGCGCAGCAAATCATGAAGGCGCTCAAGCCCGGCGCTTGCGCCGTGATCGACGCCTATGTCGGCTTGCCGATCGCCGAGCTCAACACCGCTTTCGCTTCGGCCTTTGCCGAACCGCAAATCCGCGCGCACGGCGACCTTCTGCAAGTCTTCAAGGAAACCGGTCTTGCGCTGGAGTCCGATGAGGACATCACCGAGAGTTTCCTCGATCTCGCGCGTGCAGGGTTCAAGGGCCTCGGGGACCGCCTCACCGCCGATACGCTTAACGTTGGCGCGGCACAGGAATTGGCGTGGGAAGCGCAAGCTTGGCGCGTGCGCATGAAGCTCATGACCCAACGCCGGTTGGAGCGCCGACGTTTCGTCGTGCGCCGGCCCAAGGAGGCGCCTGCCACACCGGCTCCGGCGCCTGAGGCCCAAAATCCGTAAGTCCGCAGCTTGACGCGGCGGGGGCGTCTCGCCATGTTCGCCGCCCTTCGGACCCCCTCCAGCGAGGGCCAGTTCGGGCGCGTAGCTCAGCGGGAGAGCACTCCCTTCACACGGGAGGGGTCACAGGTTCAATCCCTGTCGCGCCCACCATTCCTTCAAATGACCCAAAAACCTGGTCTGAAACGGCGCTTAAAGCCTTGAAAGGCAATGATAAGTCTGCGGTTCTAAAACCAACGCCGCGGTCGTATTTGAGGTTGGTGGCAAACACCAATCGAAGCGCCAATCGACGCTCTTCTAGCCGCTCTGAAGCCCATAGTTTCAAAGGGTTTTCTAGGAACGCGAGGGCGGTTCTAACAGTGGTATCGAAGTCGAGCTTTGGTTCGGTCAAATTCTCGAGTTTTTCCATCGCTTCGAGCTTTTCGGATTGTATGCGTTCAATGCGTTGTTCGTAGGCTTTTGCCATTGTCTTGCTGTCAGTCTCAACGGCGCGATCGAGCAGTTGGTCCACCTGACGATCAGCGTTGCGAACGATCTCTCGAAGAGCTTCGAGGCGGGCATCATTGGCCTCGACGCGGGCGCTCCAAGCTGTTTCCAGCATCTGACGTGCGGCGTTGAACACGCCTTGCGCCGGACGGATTCGAGCCAGAAGTGCATCGAACTCGCCTTCCAATCGGTCGCGCTTGATCGCCTTGCCGTAGGATTCGCAGGCGCGGTTGTAGCAGAAGTAATAGGGGTAGTGCTTGTCGCGTCCCTTGCTCCACCCTGCCGTTAGCATGGCACCGCACCCGCAAGCTACGAAGCCACGAAGACTAAAGTCGGGGCTCATGTCCCCACGCGCCCGAGCGCGTTTCTTGCTGTTCAACCGATCCAAGATTGTGTGATGCGTCTCGATGCTTATTTGCGGCTCATGCACGCCCTTACGCGCAGTGACGCCCCAATAGGGTGCGCTGACGAGCCCAGCATAGATTGGTCTCTGCAACATCTCGGCGACGCGTGGATTGTGTACGCGGCCTTTGCGGTCCCGAGGAAACTCAGGAAAACTCTCTAGAAACCGCTGAACTTCGGCTTGGCTCTCAAATCGACCAGATGCGTAACCTTCGAGCGCTTGCTTGACGATGGACGCGTGCGGCTCCTTCGGAAACAAGATCCGGCCACTGCGTTTGACAGCCCGATATTCGTATCCGACGGGCGCCGCCGTCACAGCATAGCCGCGCTCGACGCGCGCGGTCATCTTTTGGATCGCCTGTCGCCGAAGCTGCTCGCGTTCCAATTCCCCGCCGGCGACGGTAATAGTCTCGTGGTGGCGGCCCTCCGGCGTGTCCTCAAAGCGAAAGTTAGGACTGTCCACGACGGCGTCGAAATCGGCGAGACGGTCCCTCAGCTCCCAATAGAAACGCGTCCGGCGCGCGAAGCGCTTGAGATCATCAAATATGACAACGTACCGCCGCGCACGGTTCTTCTTGAGGTGCTTCAGCACACCAACCATGCCGGGTCGCTGCATGTAGTCGCCGTAGCCGGACTTGCTGTCCGTGTAGACCGCCTCGACCATCACACCGAGCTTTGCTGCGGTTTCGGCACAGATGTTCTCGGCTTCGGTTGCCGTCGCCATCCAGCTCCTGTTTTTGGCTCGAGACACGACAATAGATGATGGCGGCGTGTACCGGTTTCATGGATCCTCGCCGCAGGTTATTTGGCGAACGTCGACAGTTGCTGGTCTTGGATGTGGCTGGAATTAGCAACCTCCTGTGCAGATTGCGTGCGAGACTCAAGCACTAGGCTGACAGCGTCTAAGCCCCAACCTAGATCGACGAATGAGCACATAATGTTCCAGAGCAACCCGAGCAACTCGTCTTTCTCAAAGTCAGCGATCTCATACGCGTCGAGGTGATGATGATAGTCCTCGGGTGCGAACGGCGTTAGCTCGTATGTAGGCTCGCCAACGATGCTTAGAGGGCGAGGCGCGCGAGGTCGTGCAGTCCGCTCGGTGGCCCCATCGTGGCCGTGCCCACGGCAGATATCCTCAGGGCTTCCGGCTGGGCCGCAGTGAGAGCGTGCCATAGGGTATCGCCGGTAATATTGGGCGCGCCCCCAGCGACAAATGCAACGAGTCGCGCTCGAAATAAACTCGCGACATCCAGATCGGATCGAGACGCTGTCACGCCGAGATCGTCGCAGCCGCCCGCCATATTGCCCAACATCGCGTACATCGCCAGAGCGTGCGGCGAGCCACGCAGTTTCCCGCGAAGGGCCGAGGGCACGTACTGACAATCCAACAAGTAGCTTTCTATGCCGGCAGCACTCGCCGCCGCAGTCAAACCGATTGCGGGCGCGCGGAAGATGAGGTGATCGTACAGCGTATACCCATCGACAACATGCGCAGCCTCCGGCTCCGTCGCAGCGAAAGGCGTGAGCGCCGAGGCCATGACATCGGCCGGCAATCCCATGTCGTCTAAGAGCGAACTCTCAAAATTGGAGAAACCAATCAGCAACCGACGCGCGTTGAGGCGGCCGCGTGGGTAAAACCGCGAGGGCAGATCAGGTATGAGATCGCCGTCAACAACCGGACGCTCGCCCGCGCCGTTCGCGAACGCCGTTGCGTGGATAGGCGCAACGGCTGCGGTTGCTGAAGGTTTGTCGGGGTGCGGATCGGTCGAGAAGAGCGCATCGCCGCCGCCAGAGATCATCACTGCTTGATCGAACAAGCCCGCGGCCATGGGCGACATGTTGAGCGCGTTGACGCTGACACCGCCCGCTGACACGCCGGCAATCGTAACGCGGGCCGGATCGCCTCCAAAGGCGCGGATGTTTGACTGTACCCATTGGAGCGCCGCGATCTGATCTTGCAACCATTGCGAGCCGCCGCAGAAGCCGAGTTGCCCCAAACGGTAATTGAAGGTGACGACGATAAGGCCCGCCTGCGCGAGCGGCGTGCCGTCAACCAGCGAAACCGCACCCGAACCCAATTGGAATCCGCCGCCATGGATGTTGACGAGCACGGGACCATTGTCGGCGTCGACTGGCGCCCACACATTGGCATAGAGACAGTCCTCGCTCATGCGCGAGCTTGCCCAGAGCGGGTGCGCGGGAAAAAGCGGCTGCAGGGAATCGGGTCCAAAGTCGAACGCGTCTCGCACGCCAGTCCATGGCGCGATGGGCGAAGGAGGCTTCCACCGCAAGTCGCCAACGGGCGGCGCGGCGTAAGGAATTCCCGCAAACCGCCGTACGCCGTTCATGGCGACGCCGCGCACTTTGCCGCTCGCGAGTCCTATCTCCAAACTCATGTGCGACGCTCCGCCAGCAGTGCTGCGAGTGCGCGCTTGTCGATCTTACCATTTGGCAGAAACGGAAACGCCGGCAGCACCTCCCAGGTCTTAGGTATTTTGTAGTCGGCGATGCGTTCGCGCAGAAACGCCTTCACGTGCGACGGATCGATTGTGTGGCCCGGCTTTGCAAGCAAGAAGCCGTGGCCCACCTCTTGAAAGGTCGGATGCTCAACCGCGACGACGACGGCTTGTGCAACGTCGTCGTGCTCACAGATCGCCAACTCCACCTCCACCGGATAGACGTTGTAGCCGCCTGATTTGAACATCTCCTTGAGGCGCCCGGCGAAGACGATGTTGCCGTCTTCGCGCACAAGGCCCAGGTCGCCGGTGCGCAGCCAGCCGTCCGGCGTGAAAGCCTCTTTCGTCGCCTCCGGACGGTTATGATAGCCCGACATCACCGAAACGCCCTTCACCTGTATTTCCCCGGTCTCACCGCGTTTTGCGACAACGCCTTGGTCATTGGCGATGCGCACCTCATTGCCCGCAAGCGCCTGGCCAATGGTCTCGGACATGGCCTCGAGAGAGGCCCCAAACGGAGTATAGGTGACGATGCCGGTGGTCTCTGTCTGACCGTAAACACTGGAAAGCTTGGCGCCGGTTTTGACGACTTCTTCCAGGTAGGCGATCGGCGTCGCTGCGCCGCCGAAGATGATGACTTTGTAGTAGTCGATCGACGCAAAATCGGCGTTGGGTTGCGCGAGCATCATCGCGAATGCTGTGGGGCTGGCGACGAGAAAAGTAGGGCGCTCGGTCCGATTTATCTGGCCGAGCGCCGCTAAATCCACGCGCGGATAAAAAATGATGCCGCCGCCGGCGGCATAGGTGTTCATGCAGACATTGTTGATGGCGCCGACATGATTGATCGGCGCGGGGCACGCAGTTCGCGTCAGCAAAGCCGGGTCCATCCACGCGATATTGGCGAGTGCGGTCTGAACGATTGCGCGCTGTGAGATCAGCGCGCCCTTGGGTTTGCCAGTAGTGCCTGACGTATAGACGATCACCGCCGGATCTTCAGTTTGTACAAGTGCGCGTGCGGATTTAAGCGCCGCATCGCTGATGTCGGCGCCCGCACGACAGAATTCGGAGTTCACCCCAATCGGCGCTTCCGCAAGCGCGATGAACCGGGTTTCAGTGCCTGCGAGGTCCTGCAATTCCTGCCGATAGGCGCGGCCGTCGAACTCTTCGCGCGCGAACACCAGTTTGGGTGCGGCGTCTTCGAGGAGATAGGCGTATTCGTTGCGCTGATAGCGAGGATTGAGGCCTTGCCAGATCGCGCCGATGGAACTCGTCGCTAGCAACAAGAGCCAAAAGTCGGCCGATGGCGGCGCAAGCGTGGCGACGAAATCTCCTCGGGCGATTCCATGCGCCAATAGACCCTTGGAGATCGCATCTACGCGCACCGCCAGGTCGCGGTTGGACATGCGAAGTTCGCCCTGGACGATGGCCTCTGCATCGGGCGCGGACGATCGCCGCCAATCTGTAACGTCTTGAATTAAAAGGGCGTTGTTCGGGCTCAACGTCTTTCCCTTGGTTTGTGCAGCTGCTATTGCACAAAACTGAGCATTTGTTTAGTCTCGTTTCATCTGCCGCAGAGCAGCACGACAGGGGAGGAAAGTCATGAGCAAGCGCACCTTATTGTTCAGTGCTGCCGGCGCAGTCGGCATGTTGGCCGCCTTAAGCGCGCCGGCGGAAGCGCAAACCGCAACTCCAACCGCGAGCGCCGCGCAAGCGAGCGACAACGATCAGACCGAGGAGATCGTCGTCACCGCCCAAAAGCGCGAGGAGGTTCTCTTCAACGTGCCACTACCGGTGCAGGCGGTTACCAATCAGCAGATTCAGAATTCCGGGATCAACAGCGTCGCGGATTTGACCCAAGTCATTCCCGGCGCATCGGTGGTTTCGAGCGCCACGCCGGGCTTTGATACGGTCCAAATTCGCGGCATCTCCAGCGGCACAACCGGTGACGGTTTGGTCGGTTATTACATCGACGAAACACCGTTCGGCGTGCCTAACCTGCAGCTGACGCCGCCGTCGGGCATGCTGGATGTGCAGCGTGTTGAAGTGATCCGCGGGCCATCAGGGACGCTCTATGGTCAAGGCTCGATGGGCGGGACCATCAAGCTGGTGACAGCGCGGCCCAATAGTCAGACTTTCTCCGGCAGCGTGAGCGCCGAGGCGTCTTCAACCGCTGGCGGTGACGCGGATTATTCTTACACCGGCATCGTGAACATCCCCCTCGTCGCTGGACAACTGGCGTTGCGCTTGGCCGGCGCCTATGACCATCTGGGCGGCTACGCGGACTATGATGACGTCGCCACCGTCGGCATTGACCGGCGTA
This sequence comes from Terricaulis sp., assembly GCA_047601265.1. Classification (GTDB taxonomy): domain Bacteria; phylum Pseudomonadota; class Alphaproteobacteria; order Caulobacterales; family Aquidulcibacteraceae; genus Vitreimonas. The sequence goes on along the minus strand of JASGJR010000001.1, from coordinate 950,762 downwards.
ACGTCAACGATTTCACCGGCGTCAATCTGCGCGGAACGCTTCTGTGGACGCCGACCAATGATATCGATGTCAGCCTCATGTACTGGCGCATTCAGAACCAGCAGGGCTCGAGCAATTCGCTGACCCCTGGCTACGATGATCCAACCATCGCCGGTTTCGGTCGTGGGCCTGGTTTCACCGACATCAACATGGATCTTTACTCGTTGACGCTGAATTGGGATCTGGGCTTTGGCACGCTGACGTCGAATTCCTCCTACATCGATCACACGCTCGATTTCGATGTGCCGTTTCTGACCTCGTTCACCAATGACAGCACCTTCGACACCACGTCGTTCACCCAAGAAGTGCGTCTTGCGTCCAACAACAATAGTCCGCTGCGCTGGCTGGTCGGCGGCTTCTATAGAGATGCGCAGATCGACAGCGATATCTGCGTCTACTTCGCAGGGTGCTCGGTCTTTCCGATCATAAACATCCAAGGGCCGCTTTCGACAAAGTCGTGGTCGGTGTTTGGCGAAGCCTCGCTTAGCTTGTTCGACGGCAAACTCATTCCGCTGGTGGGCCTGCGCTATTTCGACGATGACCGCGACTCCAACGGCATCGATCGCACCACGCTCGTGCGCAGCAATGTGAGCGCCTCGTGGAATAAGCTCAGCCCGCGTTTCAATCTGACCTACAACGCCGCTGAAAATCTCATGTTCTACGCAAACGTCGCCAACGGCTTCCGCAGCGGTTCGCTGCAGACGCCGGCGCAGGCGACGGCCGCGAACACGGCGCTCGGTCTGCCTGCCGGGACCATCACCTCGCAAATCGACCCCGACGAATTGTGGACCTATGAGGTTGGCGGACGCTGGCGCACGGCGGACAACGCCCTGCAACTCGAGGCCTCAGTCTACCAAACCGACTGGAAAGACGTGCAAACGCAATTTGCGACGGCGGCGGTCATCTCCATCGCCAACGCGGGCGATTATCGCATTCGCGGTTTCGATTTAGGCGTTCAATGGCACACGCCGCTGGAAGGGCTGACGCTGGCGCTCAATGGCGGCATCAACGACGCCGAGATCAGAAGCGCGCCCGCGGCGCTGTCAGCGGCGACCGCGATTGACCCTGGGGCGCGCGTGCCAAACGTGCCGCGCATGAACTACGCCTTGTCGGCGACCTACAATCACGAGATCGGCCTCATGGGCGGATCAACGCTGACGCTCTATTCGGGCTATGCCTTCCGCGACGATCAGATCGACGCCACGACAGGCGCCCATTCGGGCGAGATCAATGATCTGACGCTTCGCGCGGGCATTCGTCACGGCAATTGGAACGTGGAGGCGTTCGCAAACAATCTACTGAACGACGACGACCCGTCGGTTGTGCAGCCTGCGAGCGGCGCTTACCAAATCATCTACCCACGCCGCATCGGCGTGCGCCTTGGTGTCGACTTCTAACTCCCCGAAGGAGCGGGGCCGCTTCGCCACGGCCCCGCTAGTCGGGGCGTCTGTCGTTACGCGCGCCGTACCAGAAGACGTCAGTCACCGCCCGCTGAAACCGGGCCCACATGTCGGGATCGTAGGTCGACTTGCCCAGCATGGTCTTGATGTAGGGGTCGAGCACCAGCGGCCCAAGGATGATGAAGAGGTAGAGGAACGGCAACCACAAGCGATCAACGCCCGGTGCGATTTTTCCTTCGGCGTCGAAACGGTCGGTCATGGCGCGTATCGACACGAAATAGCGGCTGACAAGCTGTTCGCCCCAGGGACTCGCATCGACGATGGCGCGGCGCAGATAGCCGACGAATTCCGGCCATTCATCGGCGTAGCGGACGATCCATTTGCGTTCGTAGTCGCCGATCGCATTGGGATCGAGATCTCTGCTTTCGGCGATGGCGCGGTCGAGTGCGGCGCCGGTGCGCGCAAGAAAATACTCGTCGACAGCTTGCCGGAGGCCCTCTTTGGAGACGAAGTGGTGGTTGATCAGACCTACCGAAACGCCCGCAGCCGACGAAATATCGCGGACGGTGACGCCGTCAAAACCGCGTTCGGCGAAAAGATGCATGGCCACCAGCAGCAGCCGCTGTCTGCCTTTGGCGCTGCGGTCCGGCGCCCTTTCGGTTTTCGCGGCTTTCTCTGGCAAGCAGACCTCTTCAGCTTGGATATTGCCAGTTACAACACGACTGAACTAATGTTCAGTCAATAGGACGTTCTTGTTCAGTGTTATGGGGCCAAATATGCGCGAAGTGGTAGTGGTGTCGACCGCGCGAACGGGGATGGGCAAGGCAGTTCGCGGCAGTTTTAACGCCACGCATCCGATCACCCTCACGGGCCATGCGCTCGCGAACGCGATTGCGCGCGCGGGCATCGAGGCGGCCGAGATCGACGATGTGGTGATTGGCAGCGGCATGCCGGAAGGCGCGACCGGCTTCAACATCGCGCGCAATGCCGCCATCAAAGCCGGCTGTCCGGTCACGACTTCGGGCGTCACCGTCAATCGGTATTGTTCATCAGGTCTGCAGGCGATTGCCATGGCCGCGGGGCGTATCCTGAATGAAGGCGAGACGGTGCTGGCGGCCGGCGGCGTCGAGAGCATTTCTATGGTGCAGCTCTCCGGACACATGAACTTGACCCATGCGACTGAGGCCGAGCTCCTCGCGCAGAAACCATCGCTTTGGATGACGATGATTGAAACCGCCGAGGTGGTCGCCGATCGCTACAAGGTCTCACGTGAATCACAGGATGCATACGCGCTCGCATCGCAACAGCGTACTGCGCACGCTCAAAACAGCGGCGTCTTCAACGACGAGATTGTTCCGCTGAGAGCTCTTTGGGCCAAACCCAACAAAGACACTGGTAAGCCCGACATGGTTGAAGTTGTCGTCGATCGAGACGAGTGCAATCGGCCCGAGACCACGCTCCAATCGCTGCAAGCGCTCAGTCCTGTGTTCAAAGGCGGGATGGTCGTAAAGGAGGGCAGGTTTGTCACCGCCGGCAACGCCAGCCAACAATCCGACGGCGCCAGCACCTGCATACTCATGGAGCGGCGCGAAGCCGAAAGGCGCGGTGTTCCTGTGCTCGGCGTTTTCCGCGGTTTCGCCGTCGCGGGGTGTGAACCCGACGAGATGGGCATTGGGCCGGTGTTCGCCGTACCGAAGTTGTTGGCGCGCCATGGCTTGACCGTTGGCGACATTGATCTTTGGGAGCTGAACGAGGCCTTCGCCAGTCAAGCTGTTCATTGCCGCGATCGCCTCGGCATCGATCCCGAGAAGTATAACGTCAACGGCGGCGCCATTTCGGTTGGCCATCCCTACGGGATGACGGGCGCGCGCTGCACTGGGCACGCTCTACTCGAGGGTCGCCGCCGCAAGGCGAAGTACGCTGTCGTAACGATGTGCGTGGGCGCGGGCATGGGCGCAGCCGGATTGTTCGAGGTGGCGTGATGAGCGAGTACAAACACCTTCTGGTTTCCGAGGCAGATGGCATCGTCACGGTCCAACTCAACCGGCCCGACGCGCGCAACGCCCTGAACGATGTGCTGATGCGTGAGCTGACAGAGTTCGCGCGCGCATATCGCACCAAGCCTAGCGTGCGCGCCATCATCCTGCGCGGCGGCGAGAGCAATTTTTCCGCGGGCGCCGATCTCAACACCTCGTTTGAAGGACGGCGGGCGGCGCGGCCATCGCTTCTTGAATTGCGTGAAAGCGTGATGTCGGGTCCCGACATGTGCAAGGCTTGGGAAGACATCGAGGCCGTCACAATCGTCGCCATCGAGGGCTATTGCGTAGGCGGCGCCTGCGCGCTCGCCGCATCGTGCGACTTCCGCATCGTCGGCGGGGGCGCCCAATTGCGGCTGCCGGAAGTGCCGCTCGGCATCAACATGAGCTGGCGCAGTATCCCGCGGCTTGTGGGCCTGATGGGCCCGTCACGCGCCAAACGCTTTGTCATGTTTGGCGAAATGACCAACGCGGAGACCTGCGTCGATTGGGGTTTGGCGGATGAATTGGCCCCTAAGGGCGAGGCTTATGCACAAGCGCAAGTCTGGGCGCGAAAGGTCGCGGCTCTACCGCCTCTGCCGGTGCGCATGACCAAAGAAGCAGTCAACGCGACCGCCGCTGCAAACCATCACGCCACGAGCTTCATGGATCGTGACCAATTCCTGCTGACCTTCGCCAGCAAAGATTTCGAGGAGGGCGTCAAAGCATTCTTCGAAAAGCGTCCGCCCAACTTCAAAGGCGACTGAGCATGAATACGCCGGAAACGATCAAAGCCAAGATCGGCAGCGAGATCGGTCTCTCGGACTGGTTCACGATCGATCAGGACAAGATCAACCGCTTCGCGGATTTGACCGAGGACCATCAGTTCATTCACGTGAACCCGGACATGGCGGCGCAAACCTCGTTCGGCGGCACCATCGCGCACGGATTTTTCGTGCTCTCGATGATCGCCAAGTTCGGTCTCTCAGCGGACTTCGTCATGGAAGGCGTCTACATGGCGCTCAACTATGGCTTCGAAAAAGTCCGTCTGATTGCGCCGGTGAAAGTCGACAAGCGCATTCGCGGTCGCTTCGTCCTGAAGGACATGGTTGAGCGTGCGCCCGGTCAGTGGCTTTCAACCATGACCGTGACAATCGAAATCGAGGGCGAAAATAAACCGGCCATCATCGCTGACTGGCTGGGTCTACAATATGTGAGGCAAGCATGAGCATTCGTTTTGATGGCCGCGTCGCCATCGTCACTGGCGCTGGCGCAGGGCTGGGTCGTTCGCATGCGCTGGCGCTCGCCGCGCGCGGGGCGAAGGTCGTCGTCAACGATTTTGGCGGCTCGGTCGATGGCACCGGCGCTTCCTCAGCGGTTGCAGAGAAAGTCGCAGAGGAGATTCGTCAGGTCGGTGGGGAGGCGATCTCACACGGCGCTGATGTTTCCAATCCTGATCAGGTCGCTGACATGATCGGCACAGCGCAGAAGGCCTGGGGACGCGTCGACATTCTCATCAACAATGCCGGCATTTTGCGCGACGCCAGCTTCGCCAAAATGAGCCTCGAAGATTTTCGCAAAGTTATCGACGTGCATCTCATGGGCGCGGTCGTGTGCAGCAAGGCGGTGTGGCCGCTGATGCGCGAGGCCAGTTATGGCCGTATCCTGATGACGTCATCATCTTCGGGTCTCTACGGCAATTTTGGGCAGTCCAACTACGGCGCTGCGAAAATGGCCGTCGTTGGCTTGATGAACGTGCTGCAGATCGAAGGCGAGAAGAACAACATTCGCATTAACACACTGGCGCCGGGAGCGGCCACGCGGATGACTGAGAGTTTGCTACCGCCGGGTGTGTCCGATCTCATGAAGCCCGAAGCAGTGACACCTGCGGCGCTTTACTTGGTGAGCGAAGATGCGCCGCGCCGCGTTATCTTGAATGCGACTGCCGGCGGGTTTTCGCGAACTCTGGTGCATGAAACCGAGGGCATCTATTTGACCCCAGAACAATGCACGCCTGAAGCGGTCGCAAGCCAGTTCTCCGAGATCTCAGACGTAACGGGTGAACACCTCTACACTGAGGGCGGGGCCCAGGTGATGAAGTTCGTCGGCAAAGCTATGGCTGCAAAAGCCAGCTAGCCGCGTGTGCGTTCGGCGAAGCGCAACACCGCTCTGGTCCAGCGCTTCCATTCTGCCTGATGAGCGCCGCGGGCGCCGCCCACAGCGAGGTCGAGGCCGATGCCGCGCACCATCGGGATCGACGCGAGCAACATGGCCTCCAACGTTGCGCGCTGGCGCGCTGGCGCAGCGTCGGCAATCGCATGGGCGGTTCCGTTAAGGCGTTCCGCAAGCTGGTCGCCGCCGGCGCGCAAAACACGCTGCAACTCAGGCTCGGTGCGCGCCGCCGTCAACAGCTCGAGGCCCACGGCGAACATGGGGCCATCCAGCGTGCTCCAGAGCCATTTCAGGAAGAGCGATGCCGCCTCGTCAGACGCATGTGTGGCCAGTTCGGAATCGAGTTCTTCCAAGGGGCCTTGCGTCAATCGTGCGATCGCTGCCCGGAAGAGGGCGATGCGCGTTGGAAAGTGATGGAGAAATGCGCCGCGAGAGACTTCGGCCCGCCTGCAGATTTCCCACGTCGAAGCGCGCGCATAGCCGACGTCTGTGAGGCAGGCGATGGTGGCGCTGAGGATGCGGTCGCGCATCTCGGCGCCGCGTCTGGGGACCGCTTTTGCGGCGGAGACGGCTTGGGTCATGCGGCCGCCGCGTATTGGCGGGCAATCTCCGCAAGCGCCTCCGCATAGCGGATGTGCGGCGCCCAGTTCAATTCGCCGCGAATGCGGGCGCTCGGAAAGCGATTGTCGAAACCAATGAGATTGAGACCTTCGAGCGTCGGCAGATTGGGATCTCGCGGACCAACGAGGTGTGCTGGGTCCTCGTTTGCGACGGCCGCTTGCCAGAGCGGCGCCAATTCAAGATGTGGAGGTGACGGCAGACCGGCGATCTTTGCCATGTCGTCGGCAAAACGGCGCCACGTGGTGTCCTCGTCGTCGCATACATTGTAGGTCCGGCCTATCGCGGCGGGCGCGGTCGCTGCGGCGAAAATGGCGTCGGCGAGGTTTTCCACGTAGACGAGCCCCGCATTGTTGTTCTCGGCGTCGCCGATCGCAAATCCGCCGGTCGCTTTGAACGCCGCAAGCAGCTTGTCGCCCCAGGCGCTCGCGCCGCCCAAGCCATAAACGTTGGCCGGCCGGATGATCGTCAGCGCATTGCCGCGCGCCGCCGCAATCTCGGCGGCGAGGCGCTCTTGGCCCTGTTTGGCGCGACCGTATGCGCCCTGCCAGGCGCCGTAGGGCGTTTCCTCCGTGCAGATCTGGGTTTGAATGCGGTCGCCGTACACCGCGATCGAAGACGCGACGACAATGCGCGCGCTGGCGTGTGCGCCCTCGCAGACATTCCGCGTGCCTTCGGCGATGACGTTCCATTGATGCGCATAAGCGCCGGGCATGCCGACGACGGCCGCTAGGTGGATGATGAGATCAGCGCCCTTCACGGCGTCGCGCGTGAATGTGGCGTCGCAAAGGTCGCCATAGTCCATGCGCACGCGCGCGCCCCAGTGAGGCTGAGCGGGTTCGCCGGGCAAGGAGACGCTCGCCGCCTCCCAATCGGCCTTGAGAAAGCGATCGATCACGCGCCGGCCAATGAAGCCAGGTCCGCCGGTGACTACAACTCGCTTTGAACTGGACATATGTTCAGTTTTCCCTTGACGGCTGCACCGTAAACAGTCCACTTGGACTGTACAAGGCCGGAGAGAGCCTGGGAGGCCGCGATGCCCACGCAATTGATCCGTGACGTGGCCCAGGAAATCCCTGTGCGCCGGATGGACTTCGCCTTTCCGGACGACCTCGACCTCGTCTTCATCGAGGGCGATCCGCAACTGTCGTACTTCTTTCTCGGCGCCTGGATGATGCTGCCGTATCTGGAGCCATATCTCATCCGCACCGTGCAAACGGCGATGGAGCGGGTGACTGACGCAGACCTCAAGGAAGAGATGAAGCGGTTTTGCGCGCAGGAAGCGCAGCACTATCGCCAGCACGCCAAGGCGAACGACGTCATTCGCCGCACCCATCCGTCCGGTCCCCAGCTCGAGGCGCTCGAGCGCGAGGTCGAGGCGCTGCTCAAGCGCTGGAGCGCCAAAAAGCCACTACGGTTCAATCTGGCCTACGCCGAGGGGTTTGAATCCATGACCGCCGCAGGCTCCGTCACACAAATGGAGCTCGGCTGGTTCGATCACATGAAGGAGCCGATCCGCGGGCTCATGTTGTGGCACATCATGGAAGAGATCGAGCATCGCAGCGTCTGTTTCGAAACGTACGAGAAAGCAGGCGCAGGCTATCTCTATCGCCTGGGTGTAGGTATGTGGGCGCAGGCGCATTATCTGAAACTGTGCCAGCGTTTCGCGGCGGCGATGATAGCGGCGGATCCAGAAGTGATCGCACGTTACGCCACACCTGAACTGGAAAACGAGCGCAGGGCGCGGATGAATGGGTATCGCCGCAAGGTGCTTCCGCGTCAGCTCGCAACGTATCTGCCGTGGTACTCGCCGCGCAATATGCGGCTTCCATCGCAATTCGAGAGCGTGCGCGCTGAATTCTCGGCGCTCGCCGTCAGTATTCAATAAGGAGCTTCGCCATGGCTGACGCTGGTCCCACCTCCGAAGAAAAACTCCTCAAGTTCGCGCAAGATTATATGGCGCGTCCGGTCGTGCCCGCACACGGGGCTTTGCCCACATTGCACATAGGCGCCGAGGATTTGCCCTACATGGAAGCGGGCGACGGCTCGGCGCTGCAATTGCTGCACGTCGATTTGAATATCGGGCTGTGGATTTCCAAAACCCGGTTGCCGCCCGGCTATCGCGTGCCGACGCACTATCACACCGGGCTCGTCTACGCCGTGACGCTGCAGGGCGCCTGGTATTATCTGGAGAGCCCCGAAGCCGTGAACCGCCCGGGCTCCTATCTGTTCGAACCCGCCGGGTCGCGGCACACGCTCGTGACGCCGCCGGAGCAGACCGGCGACACTATCGCCTGGTTTGCGATCTACGGCGCCAACATCAATCTGGACACGGACGGCAAGATTGTATCGATCGTCGATGCGCGCGCCGCGCTCGACCTCTATCGCGGCTATTGCGCGGCGCTCGGCCTCGATTGTTCGCAGCTCATTGTCGTGGGTGAATGAGCATGCGTGCGGCGGTGATGCGGGGCGATCGCTTCGTAGTCGAAGAACGCCCGGCGCCGAAGCCCGGCCCCGGCGACGTGCTCGTGAAGGTGCGCGCCTGCGGCATCTGCGGTTCGGACTTGCATTACTTCAAACATGCGCCCGAGATCATCGATATGGCCGCCAAGCTCGGCGCGTCGACAGACGAGATGCGGCGCACGCTCAGAGAGGGGCCGGTGCTTGGTCATGAGTTCGTTTGCGAAGTCGTCGCGTTCGGACCAGAGACGCAGCAGACGATGAAAGTGGGCGATCGCGTCGCCTCCATGCCGTTTGTACTGAAAGACGGTGCGCCGGTTCTGGTGGGATCGTCGCCAGAGGTCGGCGGCGCCTATGCCGAATATATGTTGCTCAGCGAGGCGTTGCTTTTGCCGGTGCCGGAAGCGGTTGCCGACGATGCCGCCGCCTTGATTGAGCCCTTGGGCATCGCCGTACATGCGGTCAACAAGGCCAAACTTGACGGCGACGAAACCGCGGTCGTTGTGGGGTGCGGGCCAATCGGCCTCACCGTGATTGCGGTCTTGAAGGCGCGCGGCGTCGCCAACATCATCGCCGCCGATCTCTCGCCCAAACGACGCGCTCTGGCGGAAAAGATGGGCGCAACCCAAATCATTGACGGCCGTGCACAAAGTGCGGTCACGGCCGCGGGCGCCGGCAAGGTTGTCGTTTTCGAAAACACCGGCGCGCCGGGCATGTTCGGGCGCATTTTGAACGAGGCGCCCCAAAACACAAAAGTGGTTGTGACCGGCATCGCCGCTGGCGAAGAGTCTTTCCTGCCGATGATCGCTATCATGAAGGAGATCAGCGTTGCCTTCGTGATCTACTACACGGCGGAGGAGTTTGCAGAGGCGCTTTCGCTCATTGAACGCGATGCCCTGGATTGGCGCGCGCTTGTGACCGGCGAGGTTGGGCTCGAGGAAGTGACGCAAGCTTTCGCCGATCTGAGCGATCCTGAGCGCCACGCGAAGATATTGATCAAGCCTTGGGCAAATACGTGATCGACGGGGCGCATCAGCGCACGCTGCGATCAGGGGCGCTTGCCTTTAGCGCCTACGAAATGGGAACAGGTCCGCTTGTGCTCTGCCTGCACGGCTTTCCTGATACGCCGCGAACCTACCGCCTTTTGCTCCCGGCATTGGCTGACGCGGGTTTTCGTGCGGTGGCGGTAACGTCGCGGGGCTATGAGGCTAGCTCTCGTCCGAAGGACGACGACTACAGTCTGGCGGCGCTCGCAGGTGACGTACATGACTGGATGGACGCCTTGGGCGCCGATCGTGCACATCTCATCGGCCACGATTGGGGCGCCAACCTTGTCTACGCCGCTGCCGCAAGCCGTCCGTCGCGCGTCGACACACTGGTGACAATGGCGGTGCCGCACCCTGCAGCGTTTGCAGCAGCTTTAGCCGGTGACTTCAAGCAGATGCGTCGCTCTTGGTACGTCTATTTATTTCAATTGCGCGGCGTCGCCGAGGCTGCCGTGCGTCAGGGAAATTTTGCGTTTCTCGAGCGTTTGTGGCGCGAGTGGTCACCCGATTTCGACGCCGCTGAGGACGTATCCGGCGTGCTCGCACTCTTCGCAGAACCCGGCGTGCTCGAAGCGGTTTTGCAATACTACCGAACGGCGTTTGACGCTGCGCACCCACGCGCGAGTGAGAGTGTCGCGCTCCTTACCAGACCAATTGAAGCGCCGACGCTAGGGTTATGCGGCGCCGATGACGGCTGCATCGCTGCGGAGATTTTCGAGATGGCCATGCCTAACGAATTGTTTGCAGGCGGCGTCGACGTGAGGCGCGTAGCGAACGCCGGGCACTTTGTGCACTTGGAGCGACCTCAAGAGGTAGCGTCCCTGATTCTGTCGCACCTGAAAGGCGCCGGAAATTGAATGTCCGTTCTGGAGTCTCACGAAGCCAATTTCCGCTTTTTTTGGGGGATTCTTAACTTGTTGGCGACTTAGCGTTCAATCTCTGTCGGCTATCTCGAGAGCCATCACCTGTTGAGACGCAGAGATCGCTGTCGTTAGGCTTGCGCCATGACTCGAGAAGATCGCGCAGGCGTGCTTCAGGTGTCAGAACACTTCCTTCGTCGATGCGGCGATAAACACGAAACGTTGAGTTGCCGTGGCTGATCTGCACGAGATTATCGCGGGCAAGATGGTGGCGCTAGTGGACCGCCGCGCAGCGCGTGACCTGTTCGATGCGCGCCGCATCATTGTGATGGAAGGGCTTAACTGGGCTGGATACGCGCGGCGATGCTCGCAATCGGCGCGGCCGGCCGCGATGATTGGCGTGAGGCCACCGTTGACGCGATCGGCGCCGATCCAAAAGAGCTGCATCAGAAATTGCTGATCTGTTTGCCGCGTGGGTATTTTGATGATGGAGAGGCGCCATCGAAGCATGGATCGAAGAAGCCGTGGCGCTGTGCCGGACCAAGCTCGCGCCGCTCCTGGCGTTCACCGCAGGAGAGCTGGCATTCCTTAATGGGGTGATCGATCGCGGCAACATCGACGCGTACGGCCTTGATGTTGAGGCGGGCGTTCAAGAACGTATCGCGCAGATGCCGATACTGCACTGGAAAACTGAGAACGTGCGGAAGGCGAAGGGCGACGCATGACGATCAAGCTAAGCGATGCCTGGCCGGTGGCGAGTCTTGCCGATTACAAACGGCACTTCTCGCGGCGCAACGAGCTAGGCAACCAGCCGCTTGAAGTGTTCGTGCGCGACCGTGGTGAATGGCAAGGTCGGCAGGAATACTGGCGCCGGGCCACTGACTTCAACCGGCCCAAATCCTTGCCCTCATGCAATTCTACTATGAGACAGACACATGGCTGTTTGGCGGCCTGTACGATGTTATCGGACGCCAAGCCGAGTTCTATGACATGCAGCTCGCCAATCGGCAGCGCGTTCATGCGACGAAGCGGATAGTGAGCGGGAAGGTTCTGTGGCGCTGGACGCGTATTCTGCGGGTTGAGGAGAAAGGCAGCGCTGAACGGCGCAAGCCCCATGTTCGACCGTGTCGCCAACATGAAGGGATCGGACCTTCACATTGGGCTTTGTTGCTTACGCTTGTCGCGCGAACGCAAGGCGATAGCGCGCAGATATCCTGCTCTCTACAACCGCACGCGCGGATCATTATGAGTATCGGTTTGTATGAATTTGAGCGCGGGCGTGAGACGCGAAACTATCGCGCCGCACTCCATGCGCACGGATTCAATCCCGAGTTTCTGGAACTCGCGACGGGGCACGCGCCGCTCCAAGAGGCGCTTCTCGACGCTGACGCCGGTTACGAGTAGTCCTCGCCGATGTGCAAGATAGATGCGCCACCCGTCGCCCTGTTTTCGCGGATGACGTTGTAGGTCGTGCCGGCGACGCACCCATCACGGCAATGCGGAGCGATACGCGAGGTCCATGAGGGCGCGCTATTCGAAGTCGTGAATGCGGCTGTGTTGCTGAGTGATCTATTCACCTCCGCCACTGAGGCGCGTCTAAGCTACGCTGACAGGAAGGTTCACTACGGGCTCGCTCTGACGCGTTGGCTAATCGAGAACAAGCGGGAGAGCCTGCGGGAGTTGATAGACTATGTGGGCTCGCTCGTGCCGGAGCGGTGTCGTGCATTGCGGCGTGGGTTAGCGTAGTTCCCAAAGCCCTTCTTCAGCGTTATTCGCAACTAGATTGGAGTAATGCCAGCCAAACAATTCTGTTCTCTCCCTGGCGGATGGCATACTTGATTTGCACGCAGGTCGCCGACAAATCCGGGCCGCCATTGCTGACCGTATCGTTGAATGCCGATGTTATGTCGCTTGGCCTCAATTCAAATGAAACATTCTGTACGACAAATGTCTCAGGAACATGGCCCGCGTGGTCATCGGGGCGAAATTGTTCGACAGGGCCGCTGACGGTCAACACACGACCCTCTCGAAGAAGTTCACGTAGTGAAAAATACTCAGAAAGGCTAGTTGCCAAGGTCGCGCTGGTTAGTGCTACGCCCAAAATTACGACGACTGCCGTTCGCGTGCGCCGACTGGCCGCCGCACTTGTCGCGGAAAATGTTGCAAAGGCGAGACACACTAGCCCAACCAAAACCGCAGGCCACCATGTACCGAAGCTTTCTTGGCGTATGTCGAAAAGTACGTGCACAACCGGTTTCCTAGCAACCCCGCATAGGCGAGCCGGTTCCTACCTTATTGGCGAATGTGTAGGAAGCAGTGGCGCCGGCGAAGTCTCCCTGAGCTTTGCCAGCGAGAACGCCACCTCCCGTAACAGTGCCTTGGTCGCTCAGCGCAACACTGACTCCTCCAAAAGCTCCGAACGGTCCAGCAGCGCGGCTTATGCTTGCTGACCATCCGGTGAATGCTTGCCAAGAGGAAAAAGCGCCGCCTCCCTGTGTAACTTCTCCGCCTCCGCCGACTGCGCCCCCCACGGAAACGTAATTTCCGAAGTCACCTGTGCGTCGATCCCACCAGGTACCCGCGCTGGCATTCACGCCCAGTCCTTCGGCAACGGCGATTCCGCCTCCGCCGGAGACAATTCCGCAGCGTTGCCACTCTGAAACCGCGTGTCTCTCTGCTTCCTGGAGGGTTCGAAACACGCCGAAGCGGCGACCTGGTCCGTCAAAATTGACCTCTTCGCAGGTTCTCTCGGTGACCATTATTCCTTCGGTCGTCGTCGTGCCGTCGGGTTGAGGAGGATGGTCAATCCAGATGATGACTGTCTTGTCGTAGCAGGTCCAATCCATCCCGTTAGGGTCGGTTACGTTTACGGGGTCGTTGTCGACGTAGGCGTAGATGTTATTGCCGCCGCGCTGCAAGATTGGATCAGTCTGTATAAAACGCCCGAGCGTTGCGGAGTACTCGCGCGCTTTGAAGTCGTACAAGCCCGCTTCGGGCAGCCACATCTGACCGGTGAATTGGAAGCGACCCGCGTTAGTCGAGGCGGGTTGTCCATATTCGTCGTACGAGTTGATGTTGAGTGCCGCGCCGCTGCTGGTGGTGACGGCAATGATTGAGCCTTGTTCGTTGGCTACGAGCCAGCGGCGATCGGTGGTTCCGGAGCCTTCGTACCAAACAATAGGCTCATCGACTCCCGGCCCATGCACGAAGCGGCGTTGCAGGACGTTGGAGCCATCGTACTCAGCGATCGCTTCTTGGCCGTCATAAAGGAAGCGCGTCGTGGTCGTGCCCGCAGTTTGGTAGAGGCGACTGCCGGGGTCGTAGCTCAGTGTCGACGTTCCAGCCGCTGCGGTCAGCCGGTTGTACGCGTCAAACGAATAGGTCGTAGCGCCGTTGGAGGTGAGATTGCCACGGCTATCGTAACTGAAACTTGCGCCGCCGACGGAGGAATATTGATTCAAGCCAGTGGGATTGTAGTTCGCATAGCCCAACGAAGGCTGTGGCCACGTGTAAGCACTATTCGATCCCGTGCGGGTCTGGATTTGGTTCGACGCGTTGTAGCTGTACGAGAGCGTTTGATCGCTGGCTGTGGACGCCAAGTCATGCTGCAAGCTCGATAGCCGGGTGGAGGCGTCATAATTGTAGCTGGTGATGACGCCGTTGCCGCGGGTGATCGAGGTGCGGCGTGCATAATCGTCGTACGCATAGGTCGCCAGCACGCCTGCGCCGCTGGTCGCCCCGTTTTCGCGGATGGCGGTGACGGCGCCCGTCAAGTCGAAATCATACTGCGCATAGAAGCTCGGCGAGCCGGGCCAGGTGACGCGGGTGCGACTGCCGGCGAGGTCGTACTGGTAACTCACGTCTCCCAGCGGCGAGCCGCCTGCAACAGTGTTGCGGCTGAGCTGATCGTAACTCCAGGTGAGGGTCTGGCTGGCGGTCTGCGCTTGCGTTTGCCGTCCGAAGAGATCGTAGGCGTAGCTGATGTCGTCCGTGCCCGTTGGGGCATCAGCCAGCGTCATGCGGTTGAGATTGTCGTAGCTCAGGGCAAACGATGTCGCGTCGCGGCGTCGGTCCGACGTGACGTTGGAATTAGCGTCGTAGCCGTATTGCTCGTAGTCGGTGGTGCTGGAGACCCCGTGGGTGCTGGGATCGGGAAACTCGATTTTGCTCACCCGGTCGAAACCGTCGCGGACGTAGGTGGTGAGGTTATTGTTAGCGTCAGCCAAGGTGGCGAGCTGACTGTTGTTGCTCCAGGTCTGCGTGGCCGTGGTCTGCTGCGAAGAGGTGCCGTAGGCGCCAATGACTTGAATGACACGATTGACCTGATCGTAGACGTTCCTGCTGATGCGGTCCGGACCATTTGATCCTTCCGTTCCGAGCGTGCACGCCGAAGAGGGCAACGATCCAAAGATCGACGGGTTCATCCGCACCGCGGTGCAATCCGGCCGATTGGCGGCGTCATAGCTGTATTGGGTGACGTTGTACGTCGTGCCGCCGGCGGCAAAGGCATCCTGAACGCGCTGCGCGAGGCCATTGTAGGTGGTGTCGAGTTCTTCGAGCGTGTGGAAATTTGCGCCCCAATCGGACTGCGCCGCCACCCAGCCGCGCTCCACCTTGGTGACTTGGCCGTCGCCATCATAAGTGTAGCGCAGCGCCCGGAAGTGCAGCGAGCCGCCGCCGTCAGGGTCTGGCCCTACAATGCCCGTGCGCTGACGCATATCGTCGTAGTGGAAGAGCGTGGTGTCAGCGCTGCCCGAGAGCGGGCCATCGCTCGTGAGCACATCGCCGTCGTTAGTGTAAGTGCTCGTCACCGTTGCGGTCAGCGATCCATCGCCCGCGCCCCGCGATACGGTGAGCGGCAACAGGTTGAGCGCTTGGCTACTGCTGCCGGTTCCGTAACCGACGGAACTGACGGTCTCGTCGCTGCCGCCTGAGCATGAGGAGGTCGTGGCGCATGCAGACGAACCAGTAGGACGATACACTTGGCTCGCAGCCTGCACGATCGTGCCGCTTGAGTTTTTGTACCATGCGTAGAGCTGCGTGAAGCTGTAGCGTGTCTGCGGGCGTGTGCTTGTGCCCACTGGAGCCGCGCCGGTTGCGCCCGGCTGCGTGACTGTCAGAACGCCGCCATGGGTGGAATCATAGGTGAAGTCGGTGCGGAAGCCGCGTGCATCGGTGGTTGAATTTGGCTGATTGCAGGTGACGGGGTTGCTGCACGTAGAGTCGAATGCCGCGGTCTGCGTGGTGTTGGAGAGGCCGGAGCCCGATTTAGGCGCGTTCAAGACTTGGGTGATGTTGCCGCGCCCGTCATACGTGAACTCAGTGTAGTTGCCTTCAGGAAGCGTCGCTCGCGTTTGCCGGCCTAGCGTGTCCCAAAGGTAGCTTGTGGCGTGACCAAGATGATCTGTCACCGAGGTCAGCCGATTGGTGGATGTGTTGGAGACGTACGCTGTGTAGAGGCCGTTTGGATCGGTGATGGTGGTAGTCAGTAAATAGTTGGACTTCCGCTTTCGGGCGCAACGCGCCAAAGCGCGCTACTGCGAAGTAAATCGCCGGTCGCTTCTTGTAACGGACGCGACGGCTTTTAGCCGTCGCGTCCGAGTGGGTTTACGCCAAGTAGTGCAGTAGTTCGACTAATATGGCTAAAAGGCCCAACACACGCTTCGCGACATCGACGTGAATCGATATCGCCAGCTGGATGTTCGTTGACATCCTGAGGTATTCCTCGGCGGGGGAAGGGTGATCAGCGGTGCAGCACTGCGCTCACCGCGGCCCCAAACAAAAACGGAGCAAAACTCAGTGTATTCGAAAAGAGTAAACGAACCGAACACCGCCCACTGAAGTGCGGTGCCTGCCTGCTTTCGGGAAAGGCGCATTTAGAGTCTGTTCTTGGGATGAAGCGCAGAGCGCGCCTCCATCGGCGTCCGCCTAACCCGATAGGGATTGCCAACGTGTCTGTGATTTCACGCACATTTGGGGAGTTGCTCGAGCGTTGACTATTACCGTCTCTTAATTACCGTTCCGCCGGGGGACGGCGATGGAGAACGTAAGCGGCTTAGTGACGGCTGTGATCGAGTGGCTGCAGAAGACGCTGCGGGGGCCGCTCGCGGTCTTTCAGTTCGTGCTGGCCGCGCTGGTTGTTTTTGCCATCATGACGCTACTGGTTGGGCTTGTCCTCGCGGTCCGCGATGTGCATCCACTCGCGTTTTTCTTCGCACTCATCATTTTCGGCGTGGCATCGCTCTTTGCTGGCATCATCGCATTTCTCGCCTGGCGTCGTGCAAAGCTGAAGATTACACGCGATCCGGCTGCACCAATCGATGAACAGAAAGAAGAACGCCGCAAACGACAGTTTTGGGTCATAAGCGGCGGTTGGCTCGCGGGCATCGTTCTTTGCACGACGCCGCTTGTGTACTTCAACCTCCCACGCCTCGCACAATGGTACTACGAGCTCTCGTTTCAATTTATGCCTGATCCCGAAGTGCGCGGCTTTCAACAATTGATTGGTGATCTGGAGCAAAATCGAACGCCGCGAGACGCGTTGTTCACTCTGGTGGACGAGCTATTCGTACTGGGGCCTGCAGACCCTCTCGTGATCAGCGAATCCGATGCAGAGGGGGATTTGTCTCGTTTTGCCATAAAGCCCTTAGACGCAAACGTCGGCACCCAATTGTTCAGCAGCGTACGCGCTGGAGGACTATTTTTCCGACCTAGCAGTTTTGCGCTGCTGGCCGGTGACCGAGACCATCTGACAATAGCTGGGTCGCGCTTGAACGGCCGCGAAGCGGCGGCTGCCTGGATCGGTGCGGTGAGGCAAGCGCACGGCGGCCTCGGGGCAATCGGTTCGACGCCGCCGCTCTTGGTGTTTGCCGATCATGAAGG
The DNA here is from genome assembly GCA_047601265.1 of Terricaulis sp. Taxonomy (GTDB): domain Bacteria; phylum Pseudomonadota; class Alphaproteobacteria; order Caulobacterales; family Aquidulcibacteraceae; genus Vitreimonas. The sequence continues at coordinate 933,270 of JASGJR010000001.1, read as the reverse complement.
CGGCATCGGCAGTTCGATGGAGCAATTGTCACCTATCGGCGTGAGCTATGTCTCCGAATTGCCGGCACCCATGGCGATGTCGGTGGGCCGTTCGCGCGCCAACGCTTGCATTGCGGGCTTTCTAGCGGGGCGCGATCTGCGACGTTTGGGCGTGGATGTCGATTTCGCACCGGTGATGGACATCGCCGCAAACGTCTCCAATCAGGTTGTACATGATCGGAGCTTCTCAACCGACATCAACGTCGTGACACCGATGGGATTGGCGTTCTACGACGGAATGACCTTCGGTGGCGTTTCTCCGGTGTTGAAACATTTTCCCGGACACAGCCGCACGCCCGCGGGCGCAGAACGAAGTCAGGGCATTAAGCAGAGTTCTTACGACCCAAACCTCCTGGATGCTTTGCTCGAACCATTCAGGACTGTAATCGCCACGCGGCACCCGGATTTTGTCATGTCGGCGAACTTCTCTGCGCCCGGCCTCGGGCTGCCGGTCAATGCGAACATCGCGCATTCGCCGAAATTCATGCGTGATCTGTTGCGGGGTGCGGGGGGTGGAGATGTGATCGTCAATGAAACGCATGTCCGATCCGCACGGTTCGACGGCGTGCTTGTGTCTGACGATCTGCTGCAACGCTCATATCTGTTTGATACGAGTGAGCGCCTAACTCTGGACGAGTTTCCCCAGCGTGTCGCCGATAACGCGACGGCGCTTCTAGATGCTGGGCATGACATGCTGTTGCTCGGGGAAGTACGCGCAAGTAGACCGTCCAGCGCCCGCTTTATCGTCGGCTACGCGCGCACCGCCTCAGAAGAGCCGGCGTACCTAACTATTGCCGAGGTGGCTCATATTCGTGACCTCGTGCGCGCCCATATCTTCGATGCCGGTCATCCCGAACGTGTAGAACGTTTTCGTCAAAGTCTTATCCGGATATTCCATGCGAAACTGAACGCGTTGCACCGTCGCGCAAGCGATCACGCCGATTATCAGTTCGCCGATAGCGACGTCGCCAACGGCGTTGCGCAATCGAATCTGACGCGCATTTGGAATGAGTCGTTTGGGTATGTGTTCCGCGGCCCTGCACTAAACCTGAGCCGTCCGCCCAGCACTTCGGGCGGCCACATTTTAGTGACTCCCATGGGCTCAGGATCCGTCAATCGGCCCAGAGCTGCAGGGCGACTGACCACGGCAGGCGAGGCAGGGTGGCTGGCGCAGTCCGGCTCAAAAGGCCTCATGGTCCGCCAGTATTCGCGTATCTCGCCTGTAACCATGGAATTTGTACGCACCTGGGGAGCGGAAACGCGACTGCTACCACTACTCTCCGATCACGCTTGGCGAGACTGCCGTGCGCAAGGCATGGCGGCCTTGGGTCTGGCGGCGCAAAGCGAAGCTGCGGCGACCCCGGCTGAAGCCAGTCCGCCACCGGCTGAAACCGGGGCCGACGATCCAAATGCTGCGCCGACAATTCCCGTGAGTCTGGAGTTGCTCAGCCGTGATGACACGTTGGAAGCGCCGCAAACACGCTTTCGCGAACCACTTGAGGTGCGCCGTCAGTGTTTGGACAAAGAAGGAGAGGCTCTCGCGGACGCCATTGCTTCGGAATTGCACGAGGGCGTCGCCGGTCGCTCCATCGTTTTTGTGATCACCGACATCAAGTCTTATCAGGCCGCGCTGTTTGCACTTTGGCATCTGCGCGTTTTAGAGCAGCGGGTGCATCAACCGGGTCTGTATCTGCAAAGGACATTGTTGGTGTTTGACTGGGAAAGTTTGCTGACCTTGCTGCCCAATGAGTTCGGAATTTCAGACGATGACATGGTCACGCCAGGCGACGCTGAGATCTTGAAAGACGTAAGCATGTTCTTTCCATTCTCGGGTTATGAGGATCGGGCTCTGCGGGCTGTACGCTTTTTGACCGACCCTGGTAATCAAGCGCTCATCGCATCCAAAGCGCGCACGCGCTTACCAATGCCCGTACCGGGAAACGAGATTCCGTTCAGTGTGTCGGATGCATTTGACGGTAGAACTTGTGCAGAAATTCTCGCCCAGTCCGATCTCGCGCCGAGACTGCAACGTTGACTTAGCTGCCCCATATCCCCAGGCGAAGCGCAGCGGCGCGTCCCTGTGAGGGCGCATAACGGAGCAACTCTGCTAGCCCTGCCGTCGCGTAGCCGTTCTCAATCAGCCATTGCCCCACATCTACGCCGCTTGCAAAACAATGACCCGGTCTAAGGCCCGACGCGTCGCCCTCAACGCCACTATGCACGCGGCAGATCACTTCACCCCTGGAAACAAACTGCTCGAATTGCTTACGCCGTTCAGCGTCCAAGTTGGGATTGACGGCGCCGACGCTCACGCCGTCGAGTTTGACCAGAGTATCATCTACTTGCAGAACCGAGAGCGACAGCGCTTGGGCATCTCCAATCACAGCTTCGCCGTTAGGCGCGCCAGGAGCGAACAGCGCGGGCGCGATGACAGGAACGCTTGCAAGCATCCCAGTAAACAATAACAACGTCGCTTTGTGAGCAGACATGAACGTCACCAGATCTTGTGTTCGCCCATACTGAGATTCGCTAACTAAGGCTCCGTTAACCGCCGTCCATTCGTGAATCCTTAAATCACATTCATGCGTATCCGAAACAAATATAAAGACGTTGCATGGGGGCGATAATTGCGAGGTGGGGAACAACGGCCAACCGGACAGCGCGCGGTGAGAGGTCAAATCGCCGATCTTGCCCGCCTAATCCTTCGACTAGTCGGCCGGGCAACTCACGACAATCTCAACGCGGTGCGGAGTCGCAACGTGTAGAGCGGTAGCGATAGGCGATGCGAACGGGCTCGCCAGCATGATCGGGAACGCCGAGCTCGACATCATCATCGCTGACGAATCTTTGCAGCCGCGTATTGCGACATAGATCTACTCCGTATCGCCTTCAGAGCCCGTTCGGTTGAAAGCGCCAGAGCCGCGCGCACGTGGAGATGGCTGTAGTCGATCTCTGCGTGGTTCTTGTCCCTTGCGATGGCTTCGGGAGGTCGGCTGCTTGGGCAAACCAATGCGGCAACGCGTCGATCGCGGCGGTTGCGACCGCTGTTGCCTTCATGAGTCCCTGAGGGGTGTCGATCATCATCTCCGCGATCGAACCCATGTGGCCGGCTTCGTCGGGGTTCTTTTTTCTGGCGTGCAGTGTGGCGTTTAGTTTTTGCTTGCCAATCAGCACCTGACGATTGGTCGCCGCAATGGCCAGTTGCATCGCGTCCATGCGCGAACAGCCGTCAAAGAGCTTGGCCAGCACGGGCTCGCGCAATGTCGCGATTTGGGTGCCGAAGAAGATGCCGGCGATGAAAAGCTGGAGGTCGGCGCCCGACATGGCGTCGACGTCGGTGGATTGCTTCCAGGCCTCGGGGTCGAAAGTCTTATTAGTCGGATGCGTCAGCGGCGGCTGCGCCTTGTCTGTCACGCGAGTCCGCTTTGCGTGCGACGAATGCCGGCTGAGTAGCCGTGATAAGTGCGGCAAATTCCTACGGCGCGGCTGTTGTCGAAGGCGTGTCGCCCATCTGGAGGGTGAAGCGCTTGTCACCCAGAGCTTCCTTTAGCTTGGGTCCAAGTGCTGCACCGGTTGCGGACGCTTCGTCTTTCGCTCGCTTGGCCGCGTCCCACAAACTCTTCGCAAGGTGCTCCACTTCGAAGATCTTGGGCGCAAGCTCTTTATAGTTCTCGGGATCGATCGAGATATGTCCTGTCGTCCCGTCCATTTCGACCAGCCCGCGCACGCGGAATTCCTCGCTTAACGCGCGTCTCTCAGCATTATACTGGAAGATAAGGTCGGCGAGCAGGTACATGGCGTTTGCGGCGACAAGAACGCGCTGGCCGAAATGGGGCCCTTTCTCGCCGCCAAGCAAGGTGAGTTCGTCTGGCGAGAACGAACCATCCGGAAAGCGCACGCCCGCGAGGGCGCGAAGTCGGGGCCGATGCAATCCGTTGCCGTCAGGCGATGCTGCATCGAGATCGCGGGAAACGCGGTTGACCACATCTGTCATGAGAAAGAACTTGAAGAATAGCGAGCGTGCCACGCCCAATCGGCAGTCGCGTTCGTTCTGCCAGACAAAATATGCGCTTGTTGCCGCGGCTATGACGCCGCCGAGGGCAACACCGCCGAGTGCAATGAGAGCGTCTTCCATGTTGAGAGGAAACGCCGCTTCCTTGCGCTACGCGAGCGGGCGGTTGGTGAGACCAATGTGCCGACAAGGACGCTTCGGCGTCGGCGACAATCAGTTCAGATTTGAACCCAACTCGAATAGTGGATGCCCAGCGTGCCGCAAATAACTACTCATCCTGTGCACTTTGAGGATTTCGGTGGCGCCGATTTCGAACGCTTGGTGTTTGCCTACCACGTTCGCGCCGGATGGAACGATGTCGAGTGGTATGGCCAAACAGGTAGCGACCAGGGACGACGACATCGTCGGCGTCCAAACATTTGACGGCGGACGCACAAATCGAACGGTCATCCAGTGTGTGAACCGTGATGACCTCAGCTTGGACAAGGCTACCCGCGACATGCAGAAGGCTGTCGAGGCGCCCACGGGTCGCCCTGACGCATTCAAGTTCGTTTGTCGTTCTGCCCTGGCCTTCATGCCCGGCCGGTCGATCAGCGCGCCGCTTTTGTCGTCCGAGAAGGCGGCGACGACCTCGTAGCCGCGCGTCCGCGCCGTCTCACGGCAGCGGGTTTCTTGCGAGGCGAGACCGTCGCCACGTTTGACCTGCGCCCGGCTGGAGACGCGGGTGTAAATGACGGCAGGCTTGGGCTGGTTGGGGCGCACGCATCTTCCTCGTCCCAGCCTCTACCCCGGCCGGCGGGAACACTGGGAAACGCAGGGAAACATGAAGCGCCGGCGCGCGGTCCTAAGCGATTCTGAGGGGCGCCATATCCGTGCCAGCCATTTAGGGCCGATCACCGTTGGAAACGGGCGGTTCGATTGAAGTCAGGACCGAGTGCCGCCGCCTGAACAAGCCCAAATTGGCTCACGATACTAGAGATCCAGCTTGGCTCTTAGTGACCTTCAGACGTGCCGTGTCGGACGAAATAACCCTTGCTGCAACAAGCTCACTTGCGCACCTTCGGCTGTATTAGGGAAGGGCTCTTGGCGCACGACAAAGCAATTTCGTTCCGTGTTACGGACATTTCGCCAGACGAGGCGCGTTCGCTCGTCGGATCCTTCATGTCGCTTGGCAAGGCCGATCCAAAACTTGTGCGTGCTTATGCAGAAGATATGTCGGCGGGGCGTTGGCTTTTAAACGGCACCTCAATTGTATTGTCGAAAAACAACAAAATACTTGACGGACGAGCGCGGATTCTTGCCTGCATTCAGGCCAAAGTCTCTTTCAAGACTCTTGTGATTGAAGGCGTAGATGAGTGCGCCTTTGAGACCATTGATGCAGTCCGCAAGCGTCGCCTCGCTGATGTTCTGACTATTCGGCGCTTCCAGCATGGTCGAGCGCTTGCCGCCGCGCTCCGCATTATCTCCGGCCACCAGAATGGTTCGCTCCTTAGGGCTCGGAGCCCATCACCAATTGTGCTGCTTGATCTCATCGAGGCTCGCCCAGAGATTCGCGACAGCATTCTTCCTAGTCTCCGAGCTGCTCCTCTGTTGCCGCATGGCTCCGGCATCGCGCTCCACTACCTCTTTGGGTTGGCTAATCCGCAGAAGACAGACGAATTTTTTGCTCAGATAGGCGCCGATACGACTGGTGAGCGGGACTCACCGCCGACGTTGTTGCGCAAGGTCCTCGGGGATCTGCGGGAGCGCGGAGGATATCGAAAGCAGGTTTATGTTCTCGCGGTCGCCATCAAGGCGTGGAATGCGTTTTCAACCGGAAGACCTCTTAAGCACCTTCGCTACAGCCCGGATCGGGAGCCATTTCCTCAAATTGTTGACCTCGGATCGCCAGACGTCCAGCAGAAAAGATTTGGTGCAAAGGGCAAAACGACCGCTCGGGCACGGTCGGAACGCGTGCCGCAGTTGGTGGCGCGTGTTGAAATAATAACACCGGCGCTAGCCGAGAAGCTGCTGTCTTCGAACACGATAAATCGCAGCATATCCGGCAGCGTTGTTGAGAAGTACGCGCGCGATATGCGGGACGGACGTTGGCGTCTGAATGGGCAAACCATAAAGGTCACAGAGACGGGCCGCTTGCTCGACGGTCAACATCGCTTGGAGGCGGTTAAGAAGGCTCAGGCCTCCTTCCCGGCGATCATTGTAGAGGGCGTGCCAGAGAACTGTTTGGGTTCGTTGGACGTCGGCCACAAGCGTAGCTTGAGCGAGATTTTGCGAGATCGCGGCGAAACGAACACTGCGACATTGGCGTCAGCCCTTCGCTGGCTTTGGATGCTGCAGCATGAGGTTGTTCTAGCTGCGAATACGTCGCCAACGAACGGAGAGATGCTAGCGCTGCTCGATCAAAGTCCCGAAATTAGACGCGGGCAGAAGTTCGTCTCGAGCCTTCGAGATTATATTGGAAGCGGCATCACCTGTGCGCTTCACTACGTTTTTAGCCAGAAGGACGCTGTCCAGGCAGACGAATTCTTCGAGCGTCTTATGGACGGCGTGGAACTGACTTTGACAAACCCAATCTATCATCTACGCGAGCGCCTCATAAAAATTAGGGCATCGCATCGAGTTAGAGTGGCAGAGGCAGAGCGCGTCGCGTTGACCATTAAGGCGTGGAACGCGTATCGCGAAAATCGCCCGCTTCAACAGCTTTCTTGGCGCACGCGGGGCACGGCCCGTGAGCTGCTGCCGGTCGCTGTCTAGCGGGAGATGAGCGATGAGCGGAAAGAAAACAGATCCCCTTACGATCCGTTTCGCATCGGATCAAAAGGAAAAAATCATCCAAGTCGCGACGTCTCGCGGTCTTTCAGCATCCAGCCTCTGCCGAGGTTGGATTCTAGCGAGGATCGAAGAGGGAGCTGGCGAAGCGCCGAAAAGGAAAAAGGATCGAATGCCCAGCAAGCGAAACTAGACGTACTTCGCTTACTGGATCGCGCGAGCACGAGTGAGGGCTTGCTGAGCGGCGATTCAATATGGTGCGGCATTCGGCTAGATCGCTGTGCGGTGGCACCCCTCAGGTCAACGCCCTCGGACCGGCGGAAACACTGGGCAAAGCAGGTAAACACTGTACGCCGGCGCGCGGTCCCTATCGGATGTCATATCCGCTTCGGCCATTTATGGCCGATCGCCATAGGAAACGGGCGGTTCGATTGATTTCAAGAGCGAGTTCCAGGAGGCCAGCGTATCCAGGAGCTCGTCCGTACCGGGGAAATCGGGCAGGGGCTGGTTCAAACTTTTATCTCTACGACCCACCATTTCTCTAAATAAGAGACAAAAAGCCACCCGGCAGACTAGATCGGCAAACTCTTGTTTTCGTCCGGTCTTTTCTTCCATTCTGACGAGACCAAGCTTGATTTGAATCTCACTAGTGATCTTGGCGCTCTGTGAACATACACTTCGCGTAGCATCGAGGGGCTTTGTGCGCTGTCAGGTGGCGCCTTCCTTCTCTTTTCACATCGATCCACTGTTGAGCGGCGCGTCGCGGAGACGTTTGACGGCCTCGGCAAGCGTGGCGCGCATGTCTGGCTCGGTGCGCAACAGCGCGACGACGTCATCGACGACGCTCTGGAATTTGGCGTCGTTGGCGATGTCGGGGCCGAATTCATCTTCCAAAAGCCCCAACACCAGCGCGCGCTCGATCTCGCTGGGGTCGAGACTAGCGTTCTCAATAAGCGCACGGGCGCGGGAAACGCCGGTGGTGCGCCCGGCCGTTGGCGCCGTAGCGCGTTTGCGTCCGCGCGTGCGCTCGAGGTGACCGCGCAACAGCGCCAGAACTTGGGCGGTGGAGGTGATCTGGGTCAGTTCGGCCGTCCGGGACGATCGCTGAACTGGCGCAAGATCAACGCGGTCTCGCTGCCGACTTCGCCGCCGTCGTCCTGTAACAACGGCAGACAGCGGTCGATGATCAATTGCATGTCGCCATTGAGCGGCGGGTTTTCGTGATTGTTGGCCATGCCTTGGCGAAGTTTGGTGATGGTAGTGGCGAAATCGTCGTGCGCGAGCGCCCGCAAGCCTTCCACGAATGTGCGCAGATAATGTCCGTCAGCAAGTGCATCGAGACGGCCCCAGGTTTCGAAGGCGGCGATAGTTTCACCCGATGTCAGTTGTAAAAAGCCCAACTGGAAGCGGGCGATGGCGAAATCGGGCGCGAGTGCTACGGCCCGGCTCAGAGCGCCATGAGCTTCGATCCACCGCGAAAGACCCGCAAGCATCGAACCCGATAGAAAATGCAGGCGGGCGTCTTCAGGATAGCGGGCGATCAAAGCTTGCGCTTGTGCGAGGGCTGTCTCGCCTGGCTCGGCCATTGCCGCGGTCAGCGTGCGCAATTCGGTTTCGCTGCAGAGTTCGGCCATGGGTTTGCCCTTAATCGCTCCGTTTGAGACGTTCACGCAGGCGCGTCAAACCCTGCCGGTGTAGTTGTGACACGCGCCCGGGGGTCAGTTCCAGCACGACGGCGATATCGGCGAAGGCCACGCCGTGCAGATAATGTTGTTCGATCACCATGCGTTGGCGCGGCTCCAAACGGGTAATCTCGGCAAGCAAGCTTTGTTCAAGTTCGCGCCAGCGCGCGGTTTCGTAACCGGTGTTTTCGATCTGGCGCATCGCGCCTTCGGCGATGAAGCCGATCGCCAGGAGCGCGCTGATTTCGCCAAGCGCTGTGATCGGATCGTGGTTTGCGTCCTGGCGCGCCAGCGCCCGCAGCCGCTCGTTGCGGACCCGCCGCTCATAAGCGTGGCGGGTTCCGGCTTCGCTTGCCCGTTGCGCGCCGTCGGTGATGGCGCCGCGCAAACGCGCCAGTGCGAAGGCTTCGAACGGCACCCGGCGCAAGGGGTCGAAATGATCGATGGCTTCCAACAGCCCGGCGACCGCCAGCTGTTCATAGTCGGCGCGCTCAAGGCCAGCGGCTGGCCAACGTCGCCATTCGCGGCGGGCGACGCGACGGGCGAATTCCAGATGTCTGGCAAACAAGGCTCCACGGCTGAGACTGTCTTGTTCGAAACGCAGCTTACGCCAGAGCGCTGCCTCCACGCGCGGCGCACGTTGGATGATCGCAAGCCCGATGGTTTCATCGGAAGCCACCGACCACGCCTTCTATGACCAACGACCAGCCGTCGATGAGAACAAACATCAGCATCTTGATCGGCAAAGAGATCGTGGAGGGCGGCACCATCATCATACCCAAGGCCAAAAGGATGCTGGCTACGACAATTTCGATCAGCAGAAACGGCAGCAGAATGACAAAACCGATGGTAAAGGAAGCGCGCAATTCGTTGAGAATAAAGGCTGGCGTAAGCTTCAAGATATCAACATCGTCAGCGCTGCGCGGCAGCGGCGCCTTAGCGATGCGATAGACAGCGGCCAGATCGTCGGCGCGCACCTGGCGAAGCATGAATTGTTTGAGTGGTTGGGCGCCATTGGCGATGGCTGCATCGACGCTGATTTCGCCTTTCATAAATGGTTCGACCGCATTAGCGCTGATGGCCGAAAAGGTCGGGGCCATAACAAAGGCGCTGAGCAGCAGCGCCAAGCTGACCAACACCGAATTGGGCGGGGTCTCGGGCATGCCGAAGGCGTGGCGCACCATTGCCAGCACCACCGCGATGCGCACGAAGCTGGTCATGGAAATGAAGATGGCCGGGCCCAGCGACAGCGCCGTCAGTAACACCGCGTTGCGGATGAGTTCGTTGGCGCCTGCCTCGGGCGCGCCTGGGGTGTTCGCCCATGCGGTCTGGGCGAGCGTCACAAACGCCAAAATGGCGAGGGGAAGTACGGGGCGCTTCATGATCGAGGCGCCTCGGCCTCGCGGCTTGCCAGCACGGTAGCGGCGCCCGCGCCAACCACGATCACATATTCGCGTCCATCAAAGCTTAAGCGGCAGACATTGGCGTGGGCCGAGAGCGGCTGACTTTCGAGCACGCGAATAGCGCGCGCTGGCGCTCTGAAAGGCGTCTTGAGCAAAGCATTGAGGCGCGGGGGACCATAGCGGCGGATGAAGAGCGCAAGCGTGAGCGCCAGCAGTGAGCAGGCCAGCAACGCAGCTAGAATGCGGCCGATATGCAGGTCGAGCGCAGGGGCGGCGCCGATCGGCGCGCTGGCTGCAAGCGTAAGGAGAGCAAACGTCGTCATCAGCGGCAAAGCGCGGTGATGCGTACGCCGAAGCGGTCGCCGACTGCGACCAGTTCGCCGCTGGCGATGGCAAGGCCGTTCACCCGCAATTCGACTGGCGTGTTGATATTGGCGTCAAGCACGATCACGGCATCGGCTGCGAGCGCGCCAAGTTCGCTTAATGTGTGCACCGCAGCGCCGAGATAGGCCTCGATCTTCACATCGACGCTATCGATCAAAGTCTCTTGCAGCGTCTGTGCGGTGGACGCGGTTGTTGTTTGTCCATCGGCGCTCATGCGAGTTCAGGTCCTGGTTCAAGTTTGAAACGCAGCTTTTCCTCGCTCCAGCGCCAATGCGGGCGCGGGCGGGGTGCGCCATCTATCGTCACGGCGACTGGAGCGCTGCGTGGTTGGTCGAGAACGATGACATCGCCGACCGACAAAGCGGTGGCCGTGCTGAGCGGAATGCGGCTGGCGCCAAGGCGTGCGCCCAGGATGAAGCTCTGTTGAGCGAGCGCGTCGGCGCGTGATCGCAACGGCGCACGAGCAATGGGAGGCGCAGCCAGGCGCTTGCGCGCGCCAATGAGCGCTCCTTGGCCCACATAGAGATTGAGGATGGTAGCGCCCGCGCCCATCGATAGAAGCACGTGGTGATGACCGGCCGGTGCGATGACGGGTTGGACGTTGTCGTTAGGCGCGCGGCCTGGGTCAGCGCCAAAGAAGCTGAAGGCGGTGCGCGCAAAGTCGTGAGCTGCATCGCCGCCCAGATTTTCCAAGAATTGCATATCGGCGGGCGTATGTTGGCGCGCCCCCTCAAGCTTGAGCATGGCAAGTGCTAGACGTGCGAGCCAGATCCGCTCGATGGCAAAGCAGACGCCGGCAACATCGCTCTCTTGGGCTGCGGCCAACACGAGAGCAGCGCTCGAAATTTTGGTGTCGGACTTAAGTTCGGTCAAACGGACATCGAGAGCTTTGGGCGCGCGCAGCCAGCGCCCGGCCCAATCGTGCGCAAGTGTGACGAGCCCGCGTTCAAGCACGCCATCTGAGAGCGCGCCATCCGGCAGCCAGGGGCGTGCTGCGATCATCCCTGACCTCGGATGCCGAACAATTGCTGGATCATGTCATTGCTGACGCTGACCACTTGCGAGGAGGCCTGAAAGCCGCGTTGCACCAGAATGAGTTCGCCGAACTCACGCGAGAGATCGACGTTGGACGCTTCCAGTCGTTTGCCGGTGACCGTGCCAACGCGATCATTGGCGGTAGTCATAAAAACCGGGCGAGTTTGGCGATCAGTTAAGGCGCCGTCGCTGCGTTGTTCAAGATCGCCCTTGTCTTGAAACCAAGCGAGTGTCACCGCGCCCAGATCCTTCTTTTGTCCATTCGAATACGAGATTTGCAAAATGCCCTTGTCGTTGACGGCGACACTTAAAAGGTCGCCTGGACCGAATCCGTCGGCGTTGGAGACGGACAAAGTGGAGCTGTCGCCTGCAGAAAATGAGGTAACGCCATGAGAGAAGTCGAAATTGACCGATCGGCCGGCGGCGGTATCGCTGACGGCGATCGTCGCCGTGCTTGGATCAATGATGCCATTGATGAAGTGGATTTTCTCATTGGCGATTTCTGCGCCCTGGCCGTTGGTGACAGTCATGGTCCAATCGCCGGGCGCGTCCGAGGCCGTGCGCGCGAAATGGGCCCGCCAAGTGTCGGACGCGCCCGCGGCGTCAAACACCTTGATCGACGAGACGTCAAAACTGGTGGCGGTCGAGGACAGATTGTCGGTGAAAGTCACGGTCTTGGTGGCTTGGGGGGCGCTAGTGCGATCTTGATTGATATTGAGGGTGACCGGCTCGCCGTGTTCGTTGAGCACGGTCAGCCGATAGTCGGTGCCCGAGAGCACGATGTCGCCCTTGTCATTGACCTCGAAACTGCCGGTGCGCGCGAAATAGAGATCGGCGTCCTTAAGCAGCACCAGAAAACCTTCGCCGTCGACGGCGAGATCAAGATCGCGATCGGTTTGACGTAATTCGCCTTGTGCGAAGTCGATGCGGGTTGGCCCAAGCGCTACGCCTTGTTCGCTATTGCCTGGCCGCGCCTGGTCGCCCAAGCCAAAAAGTCCCGAGAAGCTTGCGGCCGAGGATTTGAAACCGGTCGAATTGATATTGGTGATGTTGTTGCTGATCTGACGCAAGGCGCTTGAGAACGCCTGCATGCCGCTCAAGCCAGTGAAGATCGATCCGAACATGATTAGTGCTCCACGCCGATGCGCGAGACCGAAGTAAGGGCAATGTCGCTGATGGTGCGCCCGTCGGAGGTGACGATGGTGAGGCGCGGTTCGCCGGACTGAAAGGAAATCGATTCGACTTTACCGGAGAGCAATGCCGCGCCTGCCGGCACGTCGACGACGCGTCCCAGCACGCTGGTGGCCTGATTTGTGGCTTGGGCTTGCAAGAGGCCCAGCATGCGGTCGCTCATGGTCTGGGTTTGCTGAATCTGCGAGAATTGCGCGAGTTGTGAGACAAACTCGAAATTGTCCATTGGCTTTAGCGGATCTTGGAAGGTGAGCTGGGTCAGCACGATCTTTAAGAGATCCTCGAACTGCAGCCCAAAAGCGTTGCTCGCAGTCTGCGCCACCGAACTGCTTTGTTGATTGGCGTTGGGGTCGATGGCCCCGATCGGTGTGGCGTCAGCCATGACAATCATCCTCTGCAATAGGTGTTGCGATCTTGATGTCGGCTTCGCCGACGCCGTGCTCTTGCAATATCGCGCGCATACCTTGACGCAGACGTTGCAATTCAGTCCTCGACATTCTTCCCACGCGCGCAATGACGGACAGGCCATGATCGGCTGCGAGCAGTGCAACGCGTATGACATTGGTCGATAAAGCCGCGGACCAGAAGCGTGCGCGCCGGGGCGCTGCAGTGAGATGTACATCTTCATGCAATGTGATGTCGCCAAACTCGGCTAAAGCTTGACCCGGTGCGCCCGGCCCATCGTCAGCGCTCGCGTGTGCGCGTGGCAGCGCGTGGTTTGAAGCCGCTTTGGTCAACGCCTGGGCTTTCGCTTGAGTTTGAACTTCAGATGCTTCCGCCACTGACATGGACGTGGATAATGCAGTCGTTACTTGCAGTGAATCACTGGGCCCAAGCGCTGACAGAAGCGTCGGCGTGACGTGTTGATGCGGGGCATCATCGCCGAAGCTGATCGGTCCGCCGAGGCCAAAGACGCTGGTTTCGGCAAAACTCGCATCTTGGCGCGCCGCAGCGGTCGCAGCGTGACTGGTGGGATCATCCGCGGCGGCGCCTGATTGCAGAAGTGCTGCGAAGCGCGCGCCGTCGCGTGGCGCGCCTTGAGCGCGCGCTGGAGCGACAGGAGCTGGCGGTGGCGGCTGTGTTGGCTGTGTGGGAGGGCCGATCATGGATGTCTGCGCCCCAACACGGCATCTGCTTCGCTTTGGCGTTGCGCGGCTTCGTTTTGCTGGCGCGCCAGGCGCCGGCGTATGCCGACAATGGCTTGGGTGTTGCTTTCGGCCTGCGCGCGCACTTCGGCCAAAGCCCAGGCGCAGCTTTGCCGGGCGGCGAGTGCCGCGTCGTGGGCGACGGAGGCGTTTTCGAGTTTGTGGGCGGCTGCGCGCACATGAGCTTGGCAGGCGCTGATCGAGGCTGGCTCAAGCACGTCTGAAGCCAAAGTCGCGGTCCATGTCAAATAGGCGCCGTTCAGTTCGCTTTCGGCGCGCTCAAGCTCGGTTGCGCGCGCGCGCAAGGCCGTGTCGGCCGCCAAAAGCAGGCCGCGGCGCTTGGAAACCTGCGCGTCGCGGGCAAGAGCGGCTTTGCGCAGCATAATGAGATGCTCACGGCCGTGCATGCGCAGCCTCGATGCGATGCATTTGCGAAAGCGTATGCGCGAGCGCGTAGTTGGCGTCTTCGGGTTGGGCCAAGAGGCTTTCGATGGCGGGGCGTGCGGCCACCGCCGCATCGAGCTCTTTGTCGGCGCCCTGTTTATAGAGACCGCTTTCAATGAGAATACGCGCCTCTTCATAAGCGCTGGTGAGTGCGACTATGCGCCGTGCGGCGCGGGCGTGTTCACGGCTCATGATCTGCGAGGCAAGCCGGCTGATGCTGCGCAAGGGGTCGATCGCGGGATAGCGCCCTTGCTCGGCAATGCGCCGTGACAACACGATGTGGCCATCAAGCAGCGACTTCATGGTTTCGACGATGGGATCGTCGACATCGTCGCCTTCACTCAACACTGTGGCGACGGTGGTTATGGCGCCGCCCGCGCGGCTGGCGCCGCCGCGTTCGACAACGCGCGGCAGGGCGGCAAACACATTGGCGGTGTAGCCGCGCGCCGTAGGTGCTAAGTCGGCAGCGAGGCCAATTTCGCGCAGCGCCATCGCATAGCGGGTGATGGAATCGATAACGAGCAGCACGTGTTCGCCACGATCGCGCCAATATTCCGCAAGCGACAGCGCTTGTTGCACCGCACGAGCGCGCAGGGCTGGGCTCACATCGGAGGTGGCCGAAACGAGCGTGAAAGCGTCGCGATCGGGGCGGCTATCAAGCACGCTCCAAGCGTGTTCCACTTCACGGCCACGTTCCCCAACTAAGCAGAGTACGCGTCGGTCGCAGGCGACATTGACCAGCAATTGGCGCATGAGCGTCGTCTTGCCCACGCCGCTGGCGGAGAAGACGCCAATGCGTTGACCGCGTGCTATCGGCGTCAGCGCGTCGATGGCGCGCACGCCGGTGACCAACACCTCGCTATGATCGCAGCGCGCAAGCGGAGCAAGTACAGCGCCATCGAGAGCGGCAAATGTATCGGCGATGATGGCAGGCCCCGCGTCGAGTGGCGCGCCCATAGCATCTACCAAGCGTCCGCCAAAACCATTGCCCACGGACGCACGCGCCTTACTGGGTTTCAGAACCACACGTGCGTCTGGACGAATAGCGCCATTGTGGGTCAAGAGCGTCAACAGCACGCGCGTATCGCGCACTGCGGCCACCTCCGCCAAAACCGGAGCGCCAGCGTCGCTTGCAGCGATTTCGCAAATATCCCCGGGTTTCGCGAGCGGCCCTTCGCATTCGATATGGGCGCCGGCAATGGTGCATACCCGCCCGACATATCGCACCGACGCCAAGCTTTTCACATGTTCGAGGTAGGCGTGGTTCACGGCGCTGCCTCCAGGCGCGCGAACAAGTCCTTGAGCGCGCGCCAATGGTCTTTGCGCGAGAGCTCAAGCGCGCCGCAGAGCAGGCCAATGCGGGCTTCACCCGCTTCGAGGGTCGCATCGATGCGGATCGCTGCTTTGGTTGCCAAGCGCGTGCGCAAACCGTCTAACAAAGTGGGGTCAGGGAAGTCCGCGGCGGCGACGACAATTTCCACAATGCTTGCGTCGCGGAGGTGCTGTACTTGGCGCTGGATCGAACGCGCGGTTAAAGCTTCCAAATCCGAGCTGGCCTCGAACACTTGCACCAAAGCGGTTTCGTTGATGGCCAAGGCCAAAAGTTCGAGATTAGCCAAGCTTTGTGCAAAGCCCGCGCGCGCATCCGCGAGTGTGGCGTCCAGCCGTCGCACCACGTCTGCATGCTGACTTTCAAGATCAGCTTCGGCGCTTTCGCGTCCATTGATATAAGCTGCTGCGACCCTTGCTTCGGCCTCTCGGCGCGCACACCCAAGTTCTGCGTTAAGTGCATCGATCCTGGCTTCCAAAGCTGCAAGCTCAAGGTCGCGCGGCGACGGCGCCGGCGGTTGGTTGAGCGCGCGCACCTCGTGGCGATCGAGGACATCGGCGCGGATAAAAGGCAAGGACACGCGCTCGGTCACCGCGGCGTCTCCCGTGGCGCGGCAACGAGCCAATACTCGAGCCGGGCGCGGGTGGCCGCAGTCAGCGCATCGGGGATTGCGAGATTGTGTTTGATTGCCCGCGCCAGCGCAGAGGAAAGCTGGACGCGCGGGGCGCGCATTGGCGCAGGAACCGTGGAGCGCCGCAGTTCATGTTGCAGGAGTTGGCGTTCTTCGCCGCTAAGGAGCGCCAGCACGGCACGGCGATCGCGCGCGCTCAGCGTGTTAAACCGCTGCAGCAAAGTCTCACGCGAGCTCACTTTGACCTCCAGCGCTGCTGAGGCCAGCCTTAAGTGCGTCGGCAAAGCTTTGCTGTTCTGCAGCTGAAAGCGAAGCTCCTGCACTTCTGCGCCAGAGCCAGAAGCCAAACGCGATGAGAGCCAGCATCAAGATGGCGCCGGCAGCGAGGGGCGCGATCACGGTCATGTCGCTTGCGCGATGGCGCAGCGCACGTCGGGGCTCCTGGAGCACGTTTGTGGGCGCCGGCGCCTCGACATCAAACACCATTGTCGAGACATTGCGCGCCGAGGCTTGAGCAGCGCCTGCCAGCGCCTCACGCACATCTGCGAGTTCAGAGATGCTCAAGGTGCGATCGGTGGTGACGGTGACGTCTATGGGCGCGGGACCGTTGCTGCGCGGCGGTGCATCGCTGGACGGCGCGGCTTCGCTGGCGCGGGGGGTGATGGCGATTGAAAAGCGCGTATGCGGAATGGCGCGGCCGACGATGATGGTGACCAAATCGATGAAGTCTTGATCGGATCCGCCGCGCAATTGTGGGTTCACGGTGGCTGCAGCGGCGGCCCGGTTGGGGTCAGCGGTCAGCACTTCGACATCTGAGCTCAAGATGTCGCCGTGGGCGTCGAGCACCACCACATCGCTGACCGAAAGATCGGTGACGGCTGCTGCAATCAGGCGGCGGATGCCGGCGATGCGGTCAGGCGTTTTGGCGTCGGGCGAACGCGTCACCAAGGTAACCGCAGCTTTGGCGGTCTGAGGTTCGCTCTCAAACAAAGTGCGATCGGGTTCGGAGATGTGCACGCGCGCTGAGACGACGCCGTCCATCATCATGATGGTGCGTTCGAGTTCGCCTTGGAGCGCGCGCTGATATTTGATTTTCTGGGCAAACTCGGTGAGCCCCATGTCAGAGGCGTCGAAAAGTTCAAACCCTTGCACCGCTGCGGGACCAGCGTGGGCTGAGGCAAGTTCGCGTCTGGCTTGGGCTTCGTGGCTGCGCGACACCAGCACATTGCCAGCTGTATCGATGCGATAAGCGATGTTTTGGCGATCCAAGGTCGCAGTGACCGAGGCAGCGTCGCTGGCGTTCAAGTTGTGATAGAGCGCCACGTTGTCGTCGCCCAACGCCAGCACGTACCAAGCGATGAGCGCGGCGGTGAGGCCGGCAAACACGAGCGCGAACGGCGCCCAGCGCGGCCATGACTTTGGCGGTGGGGAGGAAGCGATCGTCAAGGGGGCCTCAGAGCTGCATGTTCATGATTTCGCGGAAGCCATCGACCAGGCGCTGACGCACTTGCAGGGCTAACTCGACTGAAATGCGCGCTTGCTCGAGCGCCACGGTGACTTGGTGGACGGGCACGGCGTCATCGAGTGTGAAGGCGCGCACCATCTGATCGGCGTGATCGAGACGGGTCTGCACGCCAGCAATGCCGTCGTGCAGCATTTGCGCGAAGTCGGTGTCGGCCGCATTGGCGTTTATCAACGGTGGCGCAGTTGGGTGCGGCAGAGCGCTTTGTGCTGCGGTGATGGCGGCAATATCGGTCATGGCTAGCGTCCGATCTCCATGGCTTTGCCATACATGCCCACCGCGATGCTGATGGCGGCGAGGTTGGCTTCGTAGGCGCGCGAGGCGCGAATGAGCGTGGTCATTTCCGCAGCATTATCGATGTTGGGATAGGTAACGAAGCCATCGGCGTCGGCGTCAGGGTTGTTGGGTTCGAAGGCCCGACGCAGACCGTTGGCGTCCGGCTCAACCGCGGTGACTGCTACGCCGCGCGGACTTAGAGTTACGCCTTGGGCGTCCAGCAGCGACTGGAAGCCGGGCATTGGTCCGCTTGATAGATGCAAAGGTCGATAGACCTCGCCATTGGCAGTGTGGGTGGTGTTGAGATTGGCGAGGTTCTGCGCGGTGATTTCGACACGGCGCCATTCGACGTCGAGTGCGCTGGTGGCGATTGCGACGGCGTCCATTAGCGGCCTCCAGCGATGACATCGCGCGCCAGCGAAAATTGCCGCGCCAACAGGTCGACCAACGCGCGATAGCGCATTGAGGTTTGCGAAGCGGCGGCGAGTTCGAGATCGAGCCGCATGGGCGCGGCGTTCCCGCTTGCGCTGTCGGCGACGACAATATCGGGATGAAAGGCCGAAAGACTGGCGTCACTGCCCTGAGCGGCTGCGCGCAGCCGCTCTTCGAAGCTGACATGGAAGGGCCTATAGCCCTCAGTGTTGGCGTTGGCGATGTTCTGGGCGGTGTAATCCATGCGCAAGTTGAGCGCGTCGAGCGCCTTCATGATCAGCGATGTGGAAGCAACAGTCATGGAAGCTCCTATTGCACGATCAGTTCGGCGTTAAGCGCGCCGGCCTGACGAATGGCTTGCAGAATGGAGATGAAGCGGCGGGTATCCACGTGCGCGGCAGCCAATCCCTGGGCCAGATCTGCGACGCTGGTATTGGGAAAGCGCGCAACGACATTGTTGGAGCTGCGATCAACATCGAGCGTCGTATTGGTGATGACGAGGCTACGCACATCATTGGCAAAGCCGCCGATAAAGGAAGGTTGCGAGGCGGTAGTGTCGGCGGTGACGGTGACGCGCACATCGCCCTGGGAGATGACAACGCTGGCGATGGTGACATCGCCGCCGGCGACCACGGTGCCGGTGCGCTCATTGATGACGACGCGCGGACGCCGGTCCGGGTCGACGTTGAGGTTTTCGACATTGGCCAGAAAGGCTGTGAGCTGTTCAGGGCTGTCGCGAAAGCGGATGCGCACTTCTTCAGCGCTCTTGGCCCAGGCTACGCCTGCACCGAAGCGGGCATTGATTGCATCGGCAATACGGCTTGCGGTGGTGAAGTCGGGTTGATCGAGCAGAAAGCCCAGTTCGCCGTTGGCGTCGAGGAAGTGTGCTTCCACAGCGGCTTCGACGGTTGCGCCGTCTTCCAGTCTGGCGCTGGTTGGATAGTTACGTTGGTGCAGATTGAGCTGACTTTCAAAACTGTCGCCGCCGGCAAGCAGCGGACCTTGCGCCAACGCGTAAGCGTGTTGGTCAGGTCCCAGAAGCGGCGTCATGAGGAGCGTCCCGCCGGCTAAGCTGCGTGCATCACCCGCTGAAGAGACAGTGACGGGGATGTGATCGCCGATGCTGGCCGATGGCGGCAGGCTGGCCACCACCATCACCACCGCGGCATTGCGGCTGGAGATATCGGCCTCGCTGACGGCGACGCCTAAGCGGCTATAGACATTGCGCAACGCTTGGCGCGTGACTTCGCTGCGAGCGCTGTCGCCTGAGCCTGCAAGGCCCACGACTAGTCCGTAGCCGATGAGCGCGTTGTTGCGCCAGCCTGCGAAGCGGCCGAGACCCTTGAGCGCAATCGTTTGCGCATGGGCGTCCGTGCAAACGCCAACCAGCATGAACGCTGCCAACAAGAGGCTGCAGAGCGATCTCATCCGCCCAGCCCCAAAAGTGCAAACAGCCGTTGCACGATGCCGGGGCCTGCATTGCGAGAGACGAAGCCGCGTCCGTCATAATCAATTTCGGCATCAGCGATCCGGGTGGAAAGCACCGCATTGTTGGCGTCAATATCGCTTTGCCGCACCCGCCCGCGCACATGGATGGTGGTGTGTTCGCCGTTGAAATTGAGATGCTGCGCGCCTGCCACCAGCAAATCGCCGTTGTCGGTAAGCCCGGTAACGGTCACGCTCAATTGGGTGATGAAGCTCTGCGTGCGGCTCAGTTCGCCCTGACCGGAATAAGCGCCGTCAAGCGAGAGCGAACCGCTCTGTCGATTGCTCTGCCCGGCCGCAGCGGTTGCATCCAAACTCTGGCGCTTGTGGGCGACATTGGCGCCGACGTCATGTGCTTGGGTATTTTGATAGACGACGATGGTCAGCACATCGCCCACGGCGCTGGCGTGTCGATCGCCGGCGACATTGGCCCAGTCGTTGCCATGATAGAGGTTTTCTGCGCGCGCCTCAGAGGTGAAGACGAGTGCGCCGATGGCCGAAAGGACAAGGCTGCGCTTCATGGCCGCCTCTCACCAAGAGGCACGCGGAACACTTGTCCGTCTTCGTCGCGCACGAAGATGCGTTGGCTGCGTGCGCCCGATTGCAACGCTGTCACTTGGCGCTGCACACGCACGGGGCCGACGACAATGTTGAGCGTCAACGGCGCGCCAATATCGGGCGCTGCGGGTGCGGCATCGAGACGGCCAAGATATCCGCCTTGGGCGATGTCGCCGCCGGCGCTTAGGCGCCCGCTGACGTGGTCATAGTCGAGCCCCGGCGAAGGCGTTGCCTCGCAAGGCGTCAAAGCAATCGCGTCAGTGTTGATGGCGGCGTGGGCAGCGATAGCGCGCGTGGTGCGAAAACAAGCCGGCGCCGCGGGCGCTTGGCGGGCACGGCGGACAACAATTGCGTCCCCGCCGCCGCCCAAAGCTATGGTTGCAAGTTCAGGCGCGCGCCGGCCGATCAGCGCCCGCAGCGCCCGGCGCGTGAACTGGCGCTGTCCTTGCGGGATTGTCGCAATGGCTAGGACGCCAATACGATGGTGCTCTTGGGTCGCGATGCAGTCGAGATGAGCAATGTCGGCGATACGCAGATGCGCGTCGGCGACATTGACGGCGTCTGCGGAAACGATCGAGCAGACCGCCATCGACGATGCTGCAACGATCGCGTCTGCAGGCATGGCGCTATTTCCGCAGATTGTTGGCGATGCCGACCATCTGGTCGGCTGCCGATAATATTTGCGCGTTGGCGGCAAAAGCGCGCTGCACCATCAACAGACGCACCATTTCCTCGCTGAGATCGACGTTCGAGCGCTCCACTGCGCCCTGTATAAGACGCGGCGCATCCGGCGCGTTTGCATCGAGGTCGCTCACGCCGCTTTCGTCATTGACGCGGTAGACGCCGCCATCCAGCGCTTCGACGGCCTTGTCGTCGTCGATGCGCACAAGACTGACGCGGCCGATAATGTTTCCCGCATCGCCAACTGCAGTGTGGGCGCGGACTTGACCGTCTTCGCCGATATCAATGGCCACGGCATTGTCGGGGACATTGATGGCGGCGGCGAGCGGGGCGCCGTTGGCGGCGGTCAATACACCGTGATCAAGATGCAGTGCGCCGCCGCGCCAGAGCAGCATTTGTCCGTGTGCGCCAAGCAGCGGGATAAACCCTGCGCCATCGATCGCCACATCCATGGCATTGCCCGTTTGGGTGATTTCTCCCTGACTGGTGAGCGTCAGCGCTGTCGTTGCGCTGACACCGGCAAGCGCTGGCGTGCTTGCGATGGTTGCCGGGTTGTCGGGATCTGAGGCCTGCGTCACCATTTCCGAGAATTGTACCTCGGCACGCTTAAACGCGGGCGTGTTGACGTTGGCGATATTGTTGGCCGTGACTTCAAGCGCGCGTTGTTGCGCTTCAAGGCCGGCGGCGCTGATAGCGAAGGCCTCACTCATGGGTTGGGCGCCTTATTAAAGGTGGCGATGGATTGCTCGATCAGTCCGTCATAGGTCTGCACCACCCGCGCGCCGGCTTCGGCTTCGCGCATGGCCGCCATCATGGCGATCATTTCCGTGGCGGTGTCGACATTGGAGGCCTCCAACATGCCTGGACGCAGAAGCGGCGTGCTTGCAGGGGGCATGGTCTCCGCGTTGGCGCTGAAAAAACTGCCGCCAAGCGCATGCAAGTTCGCACCGGCTTGCGGTTCGAACACGCCAATATGGGCGACCGGGGCGCCATGTTCGACGATTGCGCCATCGGCGGTGATTTCGGCGCCATCGCTGTCGATCACAACATCGGCGAGCGTGTCCGTCTGCAGCGCCATGCCTTGTGCGTTGACGAGGCGACCGTCGGCTGCGCGGGTGAATTGACCGTTTCGCGTATAGTACACCTGATCGCCATCGCGCAGAGCAAAGAAGCCGGGGCTTGAAAGCGCCAAATCGAATGGCGATTGCGCCGCGTGTAAGCCGCCCTGCGCCATGTCAGCGGATTCTTCGATGTGTTCGAGTGTCGTGGCGAAGCTGGTGCTGGCTTTATAACCGGGCGTCGACGCATTAGCGATGTTGCGCGAAGCGATGTCGAGGCGCCGCTCAGAGGCGGTCATCATGACTTCGCCTAGCTCCAGTAAGCCCGCGCTCATTGCGTTCTCCCCTCATGCAAACGCTAAGCGCGATATGCTGTGCTCACAAAAGCATTCTCCCATTCAGAGTCCCAACGACATGTACAAGTTTCAAACGCGCATCGCGGATGAAACATGTGCGTGTGCGCAATCAAAGACGCAGACCGTAAGCGGCGAGCGTATGTGCGAGGGTGCGACCGCTCGCATCGATGGGGGTTCGCAATGCTGTGTCCAGAATTGTGCGCGCGCGCACAGAATTGCCAGCGCTTGCTGCGATCATGGCGGTGGCGAGTGCGGCGGAATAGGATTGGCGATCGAGGCGCTGCGCAGTTTGCGCGCGTTGACGCGCAAGGTCGGTGTCGCCCTCCAGCATTGCTAATACCGCAAGCGACCCATGGGTCTCGCCAAAGCTGTGATCAATGGCGAGGGCTTTTTCAAAATGACGCTTGGCGCCGGCAAGATCATTGGCAAATAGCCTGGCCCAGCCCGCAGCGATCCAGCTGCCAATATGATCTTCAAACAGGCGCGCGCCGTCTTCAATGCGCGTAGCGGCCGCTTCTGCGTCGCCGCTCAGCATTTGCGTCAATCCAAGGCCGATCAGCGCCCGCGGCTGTTGGGGATTTCGCGCCAAAGCCTCTTCGAAGAGTGCCTGGGCGCGCGCCGGATCGTCGTGTTTGAGCGCCAGCGCGGCCCGTGTAGCGAGCGCGTCGGGGAGATCGCCAGCAATAGCGGCGGTCTTTTCGGCGAGGGCCTCATCTTCGATATCGAGCGCCAGTACCGAGACCGCTGCTGCGAGCGCGCGGTCGTCAGGAAATTGCTGCAGTGAGGCGCGTCCGGCGTCTGCGGCTTCGTCGAACCGGCCAAGCGCGTGCAAAGCTTGCACCTGCAGGGTAGCGGCCTGCGCCAAAGCGGTAATGGTGGCCGTGTTTAAGTTGGTGAGTGCCGCCTCGAAATCCTTTTCGAGCGCGTACGACCAAGCCAGATTGAAACGCAATGCGGGATCGTGCGGCGCTGTTTCCAGCAAAGTTGCAAAAATCGACCGTGCCAGCGGCGCTTCGCCAGCGCGGAGGGCGGCATGGCCCATGAGGTTTTGCTCTTCGGCGCCGAGCGGCGACAAGTCGCCGGCGCGCGCAAACAGCATGAGTGCTTGTTGGGCGTCGCCTGCAGCTAACGCCGCCTCCGCTGTATCGCGCAAAAGCGCGCAGTTGTTGGGGTCGTGCGCGAGGAAGCTCAGCAAGCGTGTGAGGCGCTCATCGCGCGCGTTATTGGTAGGTGGCGGCATAACCTGGTTCCGATGCAGGATTGGGCGGGAGGGGTTGGCGCTCTTGGCCTGCAGCTCGCGGGTCGGCGTCAAGCTTTACGACCGCAAACGACTTCAACTCAATATTGGTGGGAATCTCGGCTACCGAAAGGATCGCTAGACGGGGCGCGCTGCGGCGTAGCAGCGCTCGCAGCGGTCGGCGCAGATCATTGCCGCACAATAACACAGCTTCGCGGCCCGCGCGGGTCATGTCCTGCGTCGCGCGTGCAAGCTTGCGCATAATCTGCTCGGCAAGGCGTGGTTCGACCAGCAATTGATCTTTCTTGTGCGCTGAAGCGAGGCCCGCTTGCAATTGGCTTTCCAAGCGCGGCTCAAGGCTCAACACCGCAAGATCGCTATGGCGACCTTTGAGGCGATCGCAAATATGGTAGCCGATTTTCTGGCGCACCAATTCGGTCAAGGCGCCGGGATCTTTTTCTTGGCGCGCGACATCAACCAGATGTTCGCAGATGAGATCGATAGCCGCGATTGAAACGCTTTCCGAGAGCAGGTTCTGCAACACGCGCTGGATATCGGACACCGACAGCAAAGCCGGCGTCATTTCTTCCACCAGTCCAGGCTGACGCGTGCGCACGCCATCGAGCAAAGCCACGACATGGGCGCGCGTCAGTAAGCCTGCTGCCTCGCTGCGCAAAGTTTCGCCCAGGTGGGTGATGAACACAGTGTCGGCGTCGATGAGTGTGTAGCCGGCGTTGCGCGCTGTTGCGTCCAGTTGGTTTTCAATCCAGTAGCCGGGCAAGCCGAAGGCGGGATCGGTGGCGGCGATTCCCTCTAAGGGCATGCGCGTGCTCTCGCTGCGCAGCGCCAGTTGCCGATCGGCTTCGATTTCACCGCTTGCATAACGCGCCCCGAATAGACGGATCTCATATTGAGCTGGTCCTAACTCGGCTGCGTCTACAAATTGCAGCGCCGGAAACGGCAAGCCCAACATGCGTTCGTGGCTTTCGCGCAACCGCGCCACCCGATCCATCAGTAAGGCTTGGCGCGGCCGCCACGCCTGCGCCAATCGGGCGCCCAGCGCCACGTTCAACACATTATTCGTCTCCGCGTCCGCAGGCGCTTCAATGCTTTCTTCTGCACGCACGGGCGCCGCCGCAGCAGCGGCGCGCCGCCAGGACCAGATGGCAAAGCCCCCGACAAGAATGAGCGGCCATTTGGGCATGCCCGGCAACAGCAGAATGAGCCCCAGCATGGCGGCTACCATGATTGGCACGCGAGGCGCCGCGCCCAATTGTTTGATAACTTCGATGCTGAGTTCACGGTCGGCTGAGGAGCGGGTGACAATAATGCCGGTGGCGATGGAAATGATCAACGCCGGCAATTGCGTGGCAATGCCATCGCCGATGGTCAGCAAGGTGAAACGTTGCAGCGCCTCGCTCCAGTCCATGCCCATTTGCATGACGCCGATGATCCACCCGGCGATGATGTCGATGATCAGAATGATGACGCCGGCAATGGCGTCGCCTTTGACGAATTTGCTGGCGCCGTCCATGGCGCCGTAGAAGGCGCCTTCTTTTTCCAAGGCTGCGCGCCGTGCGACCGCCTGCTTCTGGTCGATCAGGCCCATATTGAGATCAGCGTCGATGCTCATTTGCTGACCGGGCATGGAATCGAGGGTAAAGCGCGCCGCCACCTCGGAGACACGTTGCGCCCCCGAGGTCACCACCACGTATTGGACGACCACCAGAATAAAGAAGACAACAAGGCCGACGACGAAATTGCCCGAGACCGCAAATGTGCCGATGGCGTTGATGACGGCGCCTGCGCCGGCGCTGGTGAGAATGAGCCGGGTGGCCGCCACGTTCAACGACAGCCGAAACAGAGTGGAAATCAACAGTAGCGACGGGAAGGTGGAGAACTCGACCGGCTTCTGCACGTAGAAGGTCAGCAGCAGGATGGTGAGACCCAGCCCGAAATTGATGAGAATGGCTAGATCGAGCAGCATGGACGGAATGGGCGAAAACAGCACGATCAGGATGACGATCATGGCGGCTGCGAGAATGAGTTCGCGTCCATTGCGCAGGAGACGTTCAAGCATGTGACGGCTCCGGGCGTCGGTTGCGTGCAAGTTTGAGATAAAGATCGGCGACTGCCCGATAGGCGTCCGGTGAAATCTCGGCGCCAACATCGCCGTCTTTGAAGAGCGCGCGCGCCAGCGGCGGGCTTTCGAAGATGGGCACGTTATAAAGTGCTGCTTGACGTTTGAGATAGAGCGCCAGGTGATTGCGGCCCTTAGCGACCATGGCCGGCGCGTTCATGACTGCGGGGTCGTAACGCAAAGCAACGGCGTAGTGTTCGGGGTTGACCACCAACATGTCGGCGCCGGCGAGTTTGCCTAGCGCCTGGGCGCGTTTGGTGAATTCGCGGTGCAATTGACGCCGCTTTTGCTTTTGGCGGGGCTCGCCTTCGCGCTCGCGGGCTTCGCGGACCAGATCGCGGCGGCTCATGCGCATCTGCTTGCGGAATTCACCGCGCATAATGACTTGATCCAGCATGGCAAAGACGAGGGCCAGCAGCAGATAGGCCATGAGCAATTTGATCGCTGCTGTGCGCATGACCGACATAAGGTCGGCGGCGCTGGCGATAGCGCGTCCCTGTTCGAGCGCGTCATGAGCGACAACTAGCCAAGCGACCACGGCATAGGCGCCAAATTTCGCCAGGCTCTTGGCGGTTTCCTTCAGCATACGAAACGAAAACAGCCGTTTCAGATTTTTGGCCGGATTGAGCCTTGAGAAGTCCGGTTTGAGCGGGGCCGTTGCAAATAGGAGACCGCGCAATTGCACGATCTCGAAAAAAACCACGCACAGCGCCACGCTTGCCAACAGGAGCCCAGCCGCCTGCAATAGCGGCGCTGCGGCAAAGGCGAGCGCGCTCAAAAGTGCGCCCGGCGCGCGCGCATAATCGGGTGCGGCAAGAAGCGCGCGGCTTGCTTCGGCAAATTGTTCACAAGCCCTGGGCGCTGCGATGAAGAGCCAGATGCAGAAGCCAGCCAGTGCTGAGAAGAAGCCTAGATCGACGCCGCGCGCCACTGTGCCTTTCTCGCGCGCGCGTTTGAGTTTGAAGGGTGTAGCCTCTTCGGTCTTATTCTGCTCGGAGGCGCCGGCCATGTCAGCCATGATGGTTGCTCATGTCAGCTGGCCGGCGTTTTCGAGCGCGAAGCGGAGCAGGCGCAGAAAGCCCGCGCCTGCATACGCGAAGACGAAGGGAAGCATCAGCAAGAGGAGTGCGGTTTTCACCTGGAAGCCAAGCATCAGCACATTCATTTGCGGTAAGGTGCGCGACATGAAGGCGATGGCGAGATCGGCCACAAAGAGCCCGGCCATCACTAAGCCTGCAAGGCCGAAGGCCAGAAAGAATGAGGTGCCGATATAAGCCAGTAACGGGCTCAAATTATCGACGCGATAGTCGCCACCGATGGGATGGGCGATAAAGCTGCGCGCCCAAACGGCCAGAAAATCGACGGGGGCAGAGGTGGAAAAGAATATAGCGCCGGCGCCATAGGCCAGAAGCGTCCCAACCAGAGGCATTTGCGTGCGCAAACTGGGATCGACCAAGAGCGCAAAGCCAAAACCGGTCTGGAAATCGATAACGCGGCCGGCAGTAGCGAGAGCCGCAAAGGCGATTTGCAAACTGAGCGAGAGCGAAAGCCCCAACAAAAGCTCGCCGGCGATGGTCGCGGCCAAGCGGTCTTGGCTGAAGGGCGCCGGCGATAGTGGCACGCTGGTCACAAGCCAGATCGACAACCCCATGGCCAGAGCGACGCGGGCAATGAGCGGCACGCGCATCAAAGTGAACGGCGGCGCGAAGGCGAGCGTCGGGGCGATACGCAGGCTGGCCGCCATTGCGGCGGTGAGAGTGGATGCGGCGCTGGCGATCGCAGCGTTCATCCGTGCGCCAACGTAGGCAGCGCATGATAGAGCGAGGCGGCAAACTGGGTTATTTCCCCAAGCATCCAACCGCCGAAGAGTAAGAGCAGGATGGCCGCGGTTAAGAGCTTGGGCACATAGCTTAGCGTTATTTCCTGCAATTGGGTGGCCACCTGCAAGATGCTGATGATGACGCCAACGATGAGGGTCCCCAAAAGGATTGGCGCTGCCACCAGCAACGCCGTCCACATCATCTGATGCAGAAAGAAGAGCGCCCGATCTGCACTCATCTCTGACGTCCCCGCTTTCACGCCGATGACGGCGTATCCCGAACGATAGGCAACATTGATCTTAGAGGTAGCGTCAACGCGCTTCGCCGTTGGCGTCTCAACTGAAGCAAGTGGATGCGTCGCGGGCGTGATTTGCATCGACGGAGAGTCCGTCGGCTCGCTTCACCCGCGCGACGCGTAAACTTCGAATAAGCGCGCAACGCCCAAGAAAATTTTGTGTCGTCGCTAAACTTCTGATTTTTTCCGTCGACTTCATGATGGACGGGCGCTGTACGCGATTAGCGTGATTTTGATCACATAGACCCGTCGATGAGGCGGGACGAATGGTTGCGATCTTTACCGGATTAGGCGCGGGCTTTGGGCATGGCTCAGCCGCCAATCTGGGTGGGCTGGGCTTGTTGGGTGCGCCGGCTTTGGGGCGCGCGGGCGAAGGCGTGTCGGTCAATGGCGAGACCGGCGCTCTTGTACTGACGCAGCAGGATGAATTCCTGGCCGGTCTTGGCGTCGATGTCGGCGTGGCGCGCACATATAATAGTGTGGGCGCCTTAAATGAGAACGGCGACGGTTGGCGCCAATCCACCGACCGGCGGATGGTGCTGTCGGGTGCGGCCAATGCGGCCGGCTCGACGGTGACGCAGGTTTTGGCGGATGGCGCAACGATCTTGTGGAGTTGGAACGGCGCAGCCTATGCCGCCAGCGATCTGGCTGCGGAGGATCAAACCCTTTCCTATTCAACCGGGACATCGACATGGACTTGGCGCGACAATCGCGGGCATCTGACCGAGACGTACAAGACTGCCGATAGCGGTTATATTTCGACGCGGTCCGACGATGACGGCAACACGCTCGCCTTTGCCTATGTCTCGGCCGGCAAGCTCGACAAAGTGACGACCCAGGACGGGTCCTACATTCAATACGGCTGGTCGGGGACGGACATCACCCAGGTGGTCGCCCACTATACCGACCTTGTCAGTTTGACGGCCAAGACGCTGACGCGCACGCGCTATGGCTATGATGGGCAACACCGGCTGACCAGCGTGACGGTGGACTTGTCGCCCGAGGACAATGCGGTCGCTGACGGCAAGGTCTACACCACCACTTACACCTATGTCGGGACCACCAATTATATCGCCAGCATCACCCAGAGCGACGGCTCGTCGCTGGCGATCAGTTACGATGGATTGAACCGCGTCAGTCAGCTGGCGTTGACCGCGGCCACAGGCGACACGCGTACGACGACGTTTGCCTATTTCAGCGATCATGTTGAGATCACCGACCCGCGCGGCCAGGTGACCAAAGTTTATTTTGCGGTCTCGACCTCAGGGGCGATCGGCGAGCTGACCAAAGTGATCGCCCCGCCGGCGACCACAGGCGCGACGGGTCAGACGCTGCAATACACCTACGATAGCGCTGGACGTCTGCTGACGGTGACCGATGCTTTGGGCAAGGTCACCGCCTACGCCTACGACGCCAATGGCAATGTGGCGACCATCACCGATCCCAATGGCGTGGTGACGACCAAGAGCTATGACGCCAACAATAATCTGACGCTTGTCACGGTGAGCGGCTCCAACGCTGACAACGCCTCGACCTCGCTCTCGACGCGCTACGTCTATGACGCGGAGAACCATCTGCGCTTTGTCATCAGCGCCGAAGGCCGGGTGCAGGAGAACCGCTACAACGCCAACGGCACGCTGCAATATACGCTCGACTATCCCGATAGCGTCTACACAACCGTTTTAGCGCCCACGTTGCCGAGCGAAGCGCAGATGGCGACGTGGGCTGCAACGGCGGCCAACAACGCTAACGCCGAGATCTGCAAATATACTTATGATGCGCGCGGCAATCTCACTCAAGCCAATCATTATGCGAGTTCGAGCGGCGGCGTGGAGGCGACCACGGACGGCTATGCCCAAACCACCTACGTCTATGATCAGGCGGGGCGTTTGCTCAGCCAGAAGAGCGAGCCCCAGCGCACACTGACCTACGTGTATGACGGATTGGGGCGGCTCATTGCCGCGACCGATCTGAACGGCGGTACGACGACGATTGCGTTCAACGACGGCGCCGACACGACCACGGTGACGACGGCTGCGAATTTCACCACGGTGTCGGCCTATAATAAGGCCGGTGAGCTGCAGAGCACGACGACGAGCGCAAGCCAAACCGCGGGCGGCACGCAGAGCTTTGTCTACGACAAGAACGGCAATGTCCGTAAAGTCACGGACGCCACCGGCAAGATTTCGTACCTGCTTTACGACAAGGCTGGCCGCAAGATCGCCAGCATCGGCCAGGGCGGCGAACTCGTCGAATACCGATACGCCGCCGACAACCGGCTGATCGCCAGCGTCGCTTACGCCACGACGCTTTCGCCGACCGATCTTGCCGCGCTCGCCGCCAGCCCCGCGGCTGAGTATGAGTTTGGCGTCAATCTCACGCGCCCTGCAGCGGCGTCGAGCGACCTCTGGTCATGGACCATCTATGATGCGGGCGGGCGCGTGGCCGAAACCATTGCCGGCGACGGTGCAGCGATTGTCTATGCGTATGACGGCGCCAATCGGCTCATCGGCACGACGGCTTACGCCAACAAGCTGACGCCGACGCAAGTGTCAGCCTTTATCGCCACGCCGCCTACGACAGTGACGCTGCCGGCCGCGGACGCCAGCCGCGATGTCGTGGTGCGCACATTCTATGACGGCGATGGCAATGTCGTCGGCACGCTGAACGCAGAAGGCTATCTCAGTCAGATCATTTACGACGCCGCCGGGCGCAAGGTGCAGACCATCGCCTATGCGACCGCCACAACGACAACCTACCGCGCCTCGGGAACCTTTAGCCAGAACCTGGGCGCTATCCCGGTCGGCAGCCCCAAGAACATCGCGCATTTTGTCTACGATGGTGAGGGGCTGCTGCGGTACAGCATCGACGCGCTCAATCATGTGACAGAGTTGGTCTATCGCGCCGGCGCAAGCGATATCGACGCCAATGGGCAAGTCCGTGCGACGATCCAATATGCGCAAACCATCAGCCCGAGCGATTTCAAATTCGCGACGGTGAAAGCGGCGCTCGCGAGCATCGCTGGCGACGTCAACAACCGCATCGCTTACAGCGTCTATGACAACTCTGGACGGCAGGCTTACAGCATCGACGCGGCCGGCGGACTTGTCGCCTATGCGTATGACACGTCGGGCCGGGTCACGCAGACGACGGCTTATGCGACGGCGTATACAGCCGCCAATGGCGCTGCGGCGCTGAGCGGCGTTGCCGATTCAAACTGGCAATCGACCGTCAGCGCCTGGATCGTCACCAAAGCCGGAAGCGGCGACCGCATCAGTCACAGCTATTACGACGAGCGCGGCGATGTGCTCTTCAGCGCCGACGCTGAGGGCTATATCAGCGGCTTTGCCTATGACGCGGAAGGACGCGTCGTCGCCAGCAGCCGTTACGCCAAAGCGCTGTCGGGTCCAGATCTTGCCAGCCTCAGCGCGGTGATTGCCGGCGACAAAGGCACAGCGGTTACGACCACCTACAGCTATGATGCGTTTGGTCGGGTGTCGGATATCTATGATCCGCTCGGCGCGCACACGCAGAAGACTTATTACGCCAACGGCACATTGCAGGATGTGATCGCCGCTTCTGGCCAAGGCCGCGATGAAAGCAAAACCCATACGGCCTACGATCAGGCCGGTCATGTGTTGGAAGTGACGCGCGCGTATGGCGCGCTCGAGGCCTCGAAGACGACCTATGCCTATGACGGCCTGGGCAATGTCGCTTCGATCAAAGACGGCGCCAATCACACGACGAGCTTTGCCTACGACAAAGCCGGCCATGTGCTGAGCAAGACCGATGCTGCCGGTGGGGTGACGCAATATCAGTACGATGCGTTCGGCAACGCCGTCAAAACCATCGATGCGCGCGGCAATGCGAGCTTTGCCTATTACGATCAGGCCAATCGCCTGGTGTTGTCGGTGGATGCAGAAAACTACGCGACGCAGACCGTCTACACAGCCTTTGGCGAAGTCCAAAGCGTCACCCGCTACGTCACCAAGATCACCGGCGCGCCGGTCGTGGGCGCGCAGCCGACGATCACCATCAACGCCGCCGACGCCGCCACCGCGTTTGTGTACGACAAACTGGGCCACGCCATCCAGACAACCGACGCCGCCGGCGTCAACGAAAGTGCGGCCTTCAACGCCTTTGGCCAGAAACTGGCTTCCACCAATAAATTGGGCGCTGTCACCACTTATGCCTACGATCATCGCGGGCTGTTGACGAGCCAAACCGATCCAGAGGTTGTGACGCTCAGTAATGGCACAGTTGAGGCCTCGAGCGTCACCACCAGCTTTGCTTATGATAGCCGCGGCAACCGCACCCAGATGCTGGAGGCGGCAGGCCTCGCCGAACAGCGCTCCACTACTTACACATACGATCTGGCCGATCGGCTGATCAGCCAAGCGGGCGATGCGGTGTCGGTGGCCGCATCGGCGACGGCGTTGGCAGGTTCGGCGACGCCGGTCACGTCTTATGTTTACGACCGGCGCGGCAACGTCATCCAGGTGACCGATCCGGCTGGGGCAAAGACGTTCACCTGGTATGACGATCTCGATCGCGCCGTCGAAGAGGTGAGCCCTTTGGGGACGATCACCACCTTCACCTATGACGCGGTGGGCAATGTCACTGAAAAGAAGATCTTCGCAACCCAGATTTCGCCGCCGACCGACGCCAGCGGTACAGCGCCCAATCCCGCCGGCGACTTTCGTTCGACGCAATATGTCTATGACAACGTAAATCGCCTCACCCAAGTGACGACGCCGAATATCGAAACGGCGTCTTTCACCAGCGCCTTTACGGTGACGACGGCTGCGCTGACCACGACGTATCAATACGACGCCATGGGCAATGTGGTGAAAACCACCGACGCCAACGGCGCCATCACCTGGGCCTATTTCGACAAGGCCGGCAACAAGACCACCCAAATCGACGCGCTCAATTATCGCACCGATTGGAGCTACGACACCAACAGCAACGTGCTCACCGAGACGCGCTACGCCAATGCGGGGACAACGCCCAGCGGCGTCACCAGCCCGCCGGCTTTGCCCACGCTCGACAACGCCAACGACCGCATCACCATCTTCACCTA
Organism: Terricaulis sp.; assembly: GCA_047601265.1. Classification (GTDB taxonomy): domain Bacteria; phylum Pseudomonadota; class Alphaproteobacteria; order Caulobacterales; family Aquidulcibacteraceae; genus Vitreimonas. The sequence continues at coordinate 900,262 of JASGJR010000001.1, read as the reverse complement.
CGACAAGATGGGCCGGCGGCTGACCGAGACCCGCGGCGACAGCGTCAACAATCGCGGCCTCGTCGCCATCAACAACAGCGCCAGTCCCGGCACGACCACCAATGTCGCCGCGACCATCACCTACACCTACAACGCCCTCGGCGAAGTCGCGACCAAGACTGAAGCCACCGGCGAGACCACTGCCTACACCTATGACAGCATGGGGCGGATGACGGGCGAAGCGCATGCTTCGTTTACCGACGTCAACGGCAATGTCGCCACGCCCACGCTCAATTATAGTTATGACGGGCTGGGCAATGTCGTGCGCACGGTCGACATCGGCAAAGCCGGCGCGATTGCCGCGGCCGATCGGGTCACGGTCTCGACCTATGACAAGGCTGGCCGTCTCGCCACCAACACCGATGCGTCCGGCGCGTTGCACACCTATGTTTACGACGCCGCTGGGCGGCGGGTGCGCGATGAGTACTGGCGCACCACGCCGGCTACGAACGTCCTTGAAGCCATCGGCGCTGACTATGATGCAGAAGGCCACGTCATCCGCCAGGGCGTCATGGTCTATAGCGGCGGCGCCTGGAGCCGCGCCGGCGCCGGCCTCGACACGCAGGCGATGAGCTACAACGCCTTCGGCGAGATCGCCCAGCGTGGCTACTTCCACGATATCTCGGGCACGCAGACGACGCTCTATGATGAGAGCTTCAGCTATGATCTGGCCGGACGTTTGTGGTCCACCACTGGCGGCGATGGCACGACCAAGTATTTCATGTACGACGCCAACGGCAATCAGACGCTGATGGTCGCCTCATCCGGCGCCGACATCGCCGGCAAGGCCAATATCGATGCGGTGCTCGATCTCTGGGGCGCAACGCGCGCCAATGTCGGCACGACTTACGTGGCCGGCGTCATCGCTGCCATCACCCGCTACGATGCGCGCAATCAGGCCATCGAAGTCAAAGAACCGCAGCGCGAAGTCTCGACCACCACCAAATACGATCTCTCCACCACCCGCGCCTATAACGCCTTTGGCGAGACCGCTTACGAGATCGACGCCAACGGCAACCGCATCGATTACAGCTACAACACCATGGGGCGGCTCACGCAGACGCAAAGCCCCGCCGTGCAGGGGGTCGGCGCCAACGGCTTGTACATCACCGGCTATTCTGGGTTTACGCCCAACGCCACCTCAGCGACGGCGACCACTTTCAGACCAGTTGAGTACAAATATTACGACGCATCCGGGCGTCTCGCCGCCCAGCGCGACGCCAACGGCAATCTCACCCAATACACATTGCTCGCAGGCTCCGGCTATGGCGGCGCCCAAGCGCTCACCACCCAGGTCAAGACCGCCGACAACGCCGTCGTCGCCACTTTGTACGACATCCACGGCGATGCCCGCGTCATCCGCGATCAATTGTGGACGAGCGGCACAACCCACGCCGACGTGCAGAGCTTTGACGGCATGGGACGTCTCACCGAACTCGATCACTCCGGCGGCTTGATCGATTTCTACCAATATGACGAACTCGGCCAACGCATCCGCATCACCAATAATCTATTGGGCGCGGCCAATGCCGAGACCACCACGTATGATCAGGAAGGCCGCGTCACCCAAAGCGTCGCCTTCGGCGGCGATGCCACGGCTTATGCCTATGCCTGGGACGGCGCGATCGCCGACATGGGACTGACGCTGGGCGGCTGGACCACCACCACAACCGCCGCCAACGGCAAGACCAAGATCGAAAAAGACGACGCCTTCGACCGTGTCGTACAAACCACCGACATGGCCGGCGCCGTCAGCGCCACCACTTACGATCATGCCGGCCGCGCCACCCAGCGCACCGGCGGCTCTACGCAATACTACGCCTACTTCAACACCGGGCGGCTGAGCGCGGCCTGGTCCGACGGCGGCGCATACGGCGTCACCTACAATTATGGGACCGGCATCACCGGCGGCTACGACACGATAAACTTCCGCGAGACCTTCTTCAGCTACGACAAAGTCGGAAATTTGCTGACCGAGGCGATCGAAGAAGGCGGCACGTTCTACGGCAACAGTTACCTCGACGGCGAGGGCATGCCGGTGACGCCGGACCCGGTCGATTTCGACCGGATCGTATCCAGCCAGACGGCGACCTATGACGGGCTTGGCCGGCTCATCACCTGGAGCGAAGCGGGCGCTGCAAACGGCTTGCACACCGAGAAATTGCCGGCTGCGACGCACACTTTTGTCTACGACGCCAACGGCAATATCCGCCGTTCCACGGCCACGTATTATGTGCTCAACAGTCAAGGTGCGGCCACAGGCAGTGCCGCCACCCAAGATTATTGGTACAAATATGACGCGCTCAACCGCATGACCACGAGCCAAGGTGCGCTCTCCGGCGGCGCCATCAGCCGCGGCGCCACCGGCGTCGACATTGTCTACGACAATGCCGGCAATCGGCTTTACACCATCGCCATGGTGTCGGGTGCGGCCAAGCGCGAGGACTACACCTACGACGCCGCCAATCGCGTTACCCAGATCAATAGCGGCGCCACGCTCACCTGGACCGGCACAAACCCAAACGCCAAGCGCTCAGCCTTCAGCTATGACCTCATGGGGCGCATGACGCTGCACAACGACTACGCCACCAATGGCACCAGCGTGGTCTATAGCGACAGCAGAACCTTGAACGCCAAAGGCCAGGTGACCAGCGAGAGCGTGTCCACAGTCAGAGGCTCAACCACCTATCTGGCGGCGTCCAGCTATACTTATGGCGCCGGCGCCAGCTACGCGCTCGGTTCGCCGCTGACGATCACCACCATCAATTACGAAAACGGCGTGCAGAAGAAGACCAACCTCACCTCCAACAGCTATTTGTGGAGCGACGGTCCGCTGCAATTGCAGATCGACTACACGCCCGACACCTCCGTGCCGGGCACCGTCAATCACACCACTTATTATTACGACACCATCGGCGGCCAAAACCAATTGGGTGAGATCGGCATCGCCGACGGCCGCCCGCGCACGGTGCAATTTCGCAACGACTTCATGGGCCAGGGCATCCGCCGCGACGAGGCCGACAACATCACCACCGCCGGCGATCCCCACGAACTCTGGTACCGCTTCTCCGGCCGCGAGATGTTGTACGATGGCAATAACGGCACGGTCGACACTGACGAAGCCACCTCGATAACAAACAGAACAGCATCCCAAGGCACGGGCGCCTTCTTCAACGGGGCCTCGAGCGGCACGTCGTTTGCCGACTCCGATCTCGCGTACGACTCCATCGACAGCTACGACCAGGGCGCCACCGGCGGCATGTACACCGTCCGCGACGGCGACACGCTGGCGTCCATCGCCAGCTCACTCTGGGGCGACAGCTCACTCTGGTACAAGATCGCCGAACTCAACGGCCTCACCGCCGACAGCGCGCTCCCGACCGGCATGCCGCTCCTGATCCCGGTCGGCGTCATCCGCTCCACCAACAACGCCACAACCTACAAACCCTACGATCCGGCGGAAGTGGTGGGCAACACCATGCCCACCGCGGTCAAACCGCCAAAGAGCAAGCACAATTGCGGTTTCTTCGGACAGATCATCGCCGCGGTGGTGGCGTTCGTCGTGGCTCGCATTTTGGACAGCTTCGTGCCTGGACTTGGAAGCGCGGTGGGGACGGCTATTCGCGGCTTCGCGATCGCGGCGACGGCCGACGCAGCAAGTCAAGAAGCCGCAATACAAATGGGGATCCAGGATAAGTTCTCCTGGAACCAAGTTGCGACTGCGGTCATCAGCGCCGGCGTGAATATGGCCAATCCTGGTGCTGCGGTAGCCTCTAAGCTCGGCTTCGCTGAGACCTTCACCGCCTACGCCGTCAACAACGCGGCCACGCAGGGGCTCGCGATGGCAGTGGGCGCACAACGCAAATTCTCGTGGAGCGGCGTTGCCGCCGCGGGCGTAGGCGCTGTCGTTGGCGACTATGTCAGCACCAAGTTCGGACCCGGACTCACCAAGGCGTTGGCCGGAAATCCAGCGTCTTCCAACTACAAACTGAATCTCGCCAACGCCACACTCGCCACCCAAAGCATCGTCGACATGTCCAACCTGATGGCCAACGCCGCAACGCGTTCGCTCATCGACGGCACAGACTTCGGCGACAACGTCATGGCTGCACTGCCAAGTGTGATCGGACAAACCATCGGCAGCGCTATTGCAGGCGGAATAAGTGGGAATGACGATACGACGGACGAGAACAAGCCCTTTAGCGGGGCCAAGCAGCTCCACGTGTCGTCAAAGTCTCAAGCGGCTGACGCCTCGGGCGGAGGGAGCTGGCTGGATCATCTCTTCGGCGCGATCGGTGATTTTCTCGGATTTGACGGCACGCCTTTCAGTTATGAAGGGCCCGCGAACCGGCACTGGGCGTGGGACAGTTCGGCGCGTGCGGCAATTCCGGCCGACGGCGATGAAACTGTCACGGTGCACGGAAGCGCGAACTACGGCTACGTGATGACGCCGCGGGCGCTAGAAATTCTGGCGAGCGGCAGCCCAACTGTGACGGCGGGCGGAGTGAACACAGCGCCGGGCCTCGCCGGCCCAGGCGTCGGAACAGCGGCGCTGCCGCTTGTTGTCGGCGCCGGCATCAACATTCGCGAACGCGGAATCTATGAGCACTTCACGACTGGGCGGTCCGTCACGCCATTCCTGGCCATCCCGTACAACTCGCCGCTCGGATTCACGATGGGGCCAAGCGGCGCAACTTTGAATCTTGAGCTGCCACGATCCGCCGACGACCCATTAAACGGCGTCGAAATTCGCAGTCGCGAAGAGAGTGAACTCGCGAACGAGCTGGCCGCGAGGGGTTACGATCGTTCGCAAATCCAAAATGCATTGCAGCAGTTCAGAACCGGCGGACTTGTACCAGGCAGGCCGCCGACCACAGATGAAATTCGGGGTTGGGAGGGCATCGCTCATATCAGCGGAGATCCGCTTCCAACAATCAACGGACCATGGCTTTACGGAGGTCAGGGCGTGATTCCAGAACAGGTGGCGGCGCGTCTGGTGGGACGACAATTTGAGAATTGGAAGGAGTTCAGACAAGAGTTTTGGCGGATCGTCGCTGACACCCCGGAACTCGCGGTACAATTCACGCCAAGCAACCGAGCTTTGATGGCTGACGGAAACGCTCCGTTCGCCGTTCCTGGCGAGCAGGTCGGCGGCAACCAAGTCTTTCAAATCCATCACCCAAACGAGTTGCGCTTTGGTGGATCGCTATATGATATGAGTAATATGCTGGTAGTTACACCTCGACGGCACAATGAAATCCATTACGGAAGGAGCGGCAATGAGTGAGCAGCCCTTTGCCCAGGCCATTTCCGAATTTTTGCTCAGAATCGAGCGAGGAGGCAATTCTCAGGACGCGGTTGGCGATATGATGCGCAACCTTGAGAGGTTTGCACCACACTCGGAGCTTAGCGGCATTATCTTTTACGGCGAAAAGGAAAGGACGCCGCAAGAAATGGCCGATGAGGCGTTGCGCAGAGAACGGATTTGGTCGGAAGGGGGCGAAGTGGCCGTACGCGCACATATTCAAGCGCTGATGCGCGCAGCGCTAGCAGATCCAGCTGTTGCAGGTTCTTATCGATATTCTGCGATGCAGGTTCTTGAGAGTATTGAGCGCGAATCCGAGCGTCGGAGTCCAAATTAAGTAAGCACGAGCGTGGTCTACAGCGACACAGACACCGTCTACGCCGTCAACAACGCCGCCACGCAAGGGCTCGCCATGGCGGTGGGCGCGCAAAGCAAATTCTCGTGGAGCTCAGTGGCGGCCGCAGGCGTAGGCGCAGTCGTTGGCGATTATGTCAGCACCAAGTTCGGACCGGGCCTCACCAACGCTTTGGCCGGTAATCCAGCGTCTTCGAACTACAAACTGAATCTCGCCAACGCCACACTCGCCACCCAAAGCATCGTCGACATGTCCAATCTGATGACCAACGCCGCAACGCGTTCGCTCATCGACGGCACAGACTTCGGCGACAACGTCATGGCTGCGCTGCCGGACGTCATCGGACAAACCATCGGGAACGCCGTGGCCGGCAGAATAGCTGTGAATGGCGGGGCTTCAGGTACGACGGGCGACGGGGAGAACCTGTTTGACGAGATCGGCCAGGGCATCGGCTCGCTGGTCCATGGCGTCGAACACACGGCGTCGGCGGTCGGAGACTTCCTCGGCTTCGACGGACAATTTGGTTATCAGGGACCGGCGGGAAGAAGTGAGTCACTCGGCGGCCTCGGCGATGCGATCGGCAACCTGATCGCATCGCCAGCGCCTGCGGCTACGACGGCGGCAACGGAGCCTGTGTTTAACGAGCAGGCGTTTGCGCTACCTCCAACATCATTCTTGACGCCGACGTCAGACCGGGCCTTCGCTCAGTCGCTCGTTTTCAACGGAAACACGGACGGCCTATGGAACGACATCCGCACCACGTCGCATGGCTACAACTGGGTGCTTGATCCGGACCTGGGCCAATATCATGGCACCGTGGAAGTCCCCCGACCGTCGTTGGCTCCGCAGGACCTCAATGACGGCACGCCCGACTTCCACCGCTATGCCTTCAGCAATCGGATCGAAGGGGGCGAAGATGTCCCATCGTATGTTCTCGACGAAATTCTCCGGGAGAACGCCGTGCCGAATGGCTGGCAGAAACCCGCCACCCAGGAAGGTGCGCACAACGACGCGGCGGACTTGTTCGGTATCCCGGTCCCGGCCAGCCAGGTGAACTCGTATGAGCGCACCACTCAATCTGGCCAGTATTGGGTGGTGAACGTCACCAGAAGTGTGCTGGATGGCTATGGAGCCGACGGAGGGCTGCATTCTTTGAGTTCGGGCTGGGTGGCGAGTACAATGTACCGCAACCAGGACGGCACGGTGGACCTGCTCACGTACGGAGAGGGGAATGCTTACGTGCAGAGCCACAACAACCCGACCCACCAGGTCTTCGACAATATGAATGCGACAGTCTGGAATGAGAGAGCCACCCACGTGCAAGCGGCGGTGAACCGCGCTATTCAGAGCTACAACACGCGCGGAGTTTGGAGCTGGCGATGATCAAGATCGGGGCAGCCGTAGGCGCACTGGCAGCTCTGGCTGCGTACGAGTATTACCTCGTTGCGCTGCTGGGCCTCTCCCTCGTGCCGTGGAGCGTGGCGACCGTGATAGCCGGCGTGGTCGTCTTGATTTTTTTCTTCTTGCGAACGCCGCGCCCATTTTGGCTGCTCATCTCGTTTGGCGTGATCGGAGCTTTGCTCCCGGTCATAGGGGTGTCAGGGCAGCTGTATGACCATCATTGGACCGGGGAGTCCTTTGACTTTGCAAGCGGTCGATGGGTGAAGATGGGCCCGCCAAGCCTCGGCGAACATATCACCTCCTCAGGCATGTTATTTGCCGTCCTGCTAGCTCTGTGTCTCGCGGCCTTTATTCTTTGGAAGCGGGTGGCTTTTAAGCAGAAGCAGGCAATCGCCTAGCGCTCTCCGAGAACTCGCCTCGCAACAGAAAATCGCCGCGCAGAATCTCTCTGAGAAAAGAAGCACCTCGTAAGGCAAGATAAGTGCGTCAGCCGCAAGCGTCGCGCTGATCCTGTCCCTTCCGAAAACCTCATTTTTCGGGGAGTCGGTGGTAGCGGCGGTGGGCAAGGTCATCGTCGCGGCGGCGTCGGAAGCTGTGAGCCAGGAAGCTTCTGTACAAATGGGCATCCAGGACAAGTTTTCTTGGAACGCGGTGGCCACTGCTGCCATCAGCGCCGGCGTCAGCATCGCCAATCCCGGCGGCGCCGTCGCGTCGAAACTCGGCTTTGCGCGAACCTTCACCGCTTACGCCGTCAACAACGCCGCCACGCAAGGGCTGGCGATGGCAGTGGGCGCACAACGCAAATTCTCGTGGAGCGGCGTTGCCGCCGCGGGCGTAGGCGCTGTCGTCGGCGACTATGTCAGCGAAAAAATTCGGACCCGGGCTCACCAAAGCTTTGGCCGGAAATCCAGCTTCTTCGAACTACAAACTGAATCTCGCCAACGCCACGCTCGCCGCCCAAGGCATCGCCGGCATGTCCAATCTGATGGCCAACGCCGCAACGCGTTCGCTCATCGACGGCACAGACTTCGGCGACAACGTCATGGCGGCGCTGCCCGATGTGATAGGCCAAACCATTGGGAGCGCGATAGCTGGAGGAATTAGCGACGCATCGAACCGCGCACAGCAGGCCCAGAACGCGGCTGGCGATGAACTCGACAACTACTTAGAGGACGTGTACGGGGCCGGCTCGCTCCAGGATCAGTTCCAGAATTACATGGCGGCTCAGGCTGACGCGGCGAACGCCAACGCCGTCAGCGCCGGCCAAACGCATCTGAGCGCCGACGACATGACGCGGCTGGTGGGGCCGCATGAGATCATTCTAGCCCCCGGCGAGAGCACGACCCTCGACGCCGGCATGGTCGATGCGAACCGCCAATTCTCGGCTTCGGATACGGAGCGGGTGTTCACCAACACCGGCGACGACCCTCTGCAGGCCATGTCGTACGGTCTTGTGCATGACGACGGATCGGTTGATTTCGTCGTCCAGCGGCTCGGCGACAACGACGTTGCCTACGGGGACATCTACTCGGTCCCGCTGGGCGGCGAGACAGGCGTCTATAATTTCGACGACCTCGGCCTGCGGGTGACGGACCAGCTGAAAGCGCCCGTCGCGGCCGTGCGCTGGCTCGCCGACACCTGGCGTAACGCTTCGCCCGACACGCGAACAATGATGACGGCCGCTGCTCAGCTGCCGGGCGCTCTTGAAGGCATGATCCTTCAGGTGGCGGACCCCAAAGCAGCCGAGGGGTTTGCCGACATGGTCCGGCCTCTCATTCGAGCTGGCGTTGACGGCTTTGACGCCGTGAATGCGCAGAACGTGGCCGACGGTCTCTACACAGCGCGGACCGCAGCCGACATCAGGACAGACGCTCCGCTCGTCTTCGCCGCCGGCAGCGCTGCGCTGTCGTTTTCGAGACTGGGAGGCGAATTCAGGAGCTTCAGATCATTCCAAGCTTTCAAAGCGGCCTTCGGCAGCGCTGGTGATGGCTTAGATTGGCACCATATCGTTGAGCAGACGCCGGGCAACATTGAGCGCTTCGGGGCCGAAGCGATCCACAACACCGACAACATTGTCGTGATCGATAGGAGCGTTCATACTGAGATAAGCGGCTACTACTCGTCAGTGAGGCGCTTTACCGGCGGCCTGACCGTACGCGACTGGTTGAGCACGCAGTCCTATGCCGCGCAGCGCCGGTTTGGCGAACAAACGCTACGGCGATTCGGAGGAGGCAAGGGATGACGGCGGCGCAGTGGAACGGCATGAGCGAGGAGGAACTCATCCAAGCTTATCATGACTCCGCCAAGCGACACGGCGAGGCAACTAAAAACGGAGACCCTGAGGCTGCCAATAGCGCCGCAAAATCCGTTACAGCAATCTACGGGGAGCTGCGGCGCAGAGGTCGATCCACTCAAGACAAGCTGCTTCCGCTGCTCTTCGACGCGGAGCCCAGCGTGCGTCTGTGGTCGGCCTCGCATGTGCTGGAATTCGCTCCAAGCGAGGGGGAGGCGGTGCTTTCTAAGTTGAGCGAGAGCGCGTCGTTGCTTGGACTCGATGCCGAAGTGACCCTTGAAGAATGGCGTGCCGGCAGATTGCAATTTCCGTAGGTTTCTGATCAGCGCTTACCACTCGTCGATCCAACCGAACGTGACGAATTCAACAACGCTTACGGTTCGGGAATGGCTAAGCACGCAACCATACAAGGTTCAGCGAGCTTTTGGAGAGCGGGCGCTGCGGCGGTTTGGAGGGTGATGATGGACGTCGAAGGACTTGTAAAAGAGTTTGCCGACTGCGTGGTGGCTCAGCGGAAAGCTCTTAAGCAGGCGGATGCAGCCGAAGCTAATAAGTACGCAGATAAATCTTTGGCCGCTTTTGATGAGTTGCGTAAGTTCGGCGATAGTGGGCGAGACGCGTTAGCGGTTCTGCTTTTTGACCAGCGCCCGGAGGTGAGAGTCACGACCGCTGCTTTTCTTCTTCGACACAAACATGCCGAAGCCAAGGCCGTTCTCGAGAGAGAAGCTAAAGGGCCTGGGATCATCGCCTTCGAAGCAGAACAAGCGTTGGAGCGCTGGAAAGAGGGAGTGTGGTCACTCGATCCCGCTTGACGTGTTCGAATACGCTTACGATCCGACAGTGGCTCAGTGCGCAGCCGCTTAGCGCGCAACGTGCGTTCGGTGAGCGGGTACTGAAGCAGTTCGGAGGGTGATGATGACGCTCGAAACGTTAGTAGCGGAATTTGCAGCGTCGGTACCCGCTCAAAGCGAGGCGATCCATCGAGGTGATCCGACGTCAGGAAATAAATTTGCTAAACAACGCGCTGCGATCTGGGAGGAGTTGCGCGCTCAAGGTGATGCGGGCCGAGAAGCGCTTGCAGCTTTGCTTTGGGACAAACGAGCCGATGTGCGAACAATGGCGGCTGCTTACCTCTTGCGATACAAGCACGTCGAAGCCAAGGCCGTCCTGGAGAGGGAAGCCAAGGGGACGGGAATTATTGCATTCGAAGCTGAGCAAACATTGGAACGTTGGAAGGAAGGCGCCTGGTCACTCGATCCAGCCTGAGCGCTCTGAGCGTCGCAGCTTAGATGCGAACGCGAGTGCTGCGAAACGCGGAAAAATCCAAGTCGGAGGGCTGAAAAAGAAGAAGCACCTCGTAAGGCAAGATAAGGTCGGAAAAGGGTGACACATACTCTTAAACGGGGCCTCGAGCGGCACATCGTTTGCCGACTCCGATCTCGCTTACGACTCGATCAACTCCTACGACCAAGGCTCCACCGGCGGCATGTACACCGTCCGCGACGGCGACACGCTGGCGTCCATCGCCAGTTCGCTCTGGGGCGACAGCTCACTCTGGTACAAGATCGCCGAACTCAACGGCCTGACCGCAGACAGCGCACTGCCTACCGGCATGCCGCTCCTGATCCCCGTCGGCGTCGTCCGCTCCACCAACAACGCCACAACCTACAAACCCTACGATCCCGCCGAAGTCGTCGGCAACACCATGCCCACCGCGGTCAAGCCGCCAAAGTCCAAGCACAATTGCGGCGTGCTCGGCCAAATCGTCTTAGTGGTGATCGCAGCCGTGGTTGCTTTCTACACAGCAGGCGCTGCAGCGCAGTTCTTCGCGGGCGCGATGGCTGGCGCTGATGCCACAGCCGCAGGCGCGATTGCCACTGGCTTGGCAACCGCGGAGACAATGACGGGCGCATCACTTGCCACGCTTGGCGCAGCTGCTGGCGGCGCGGCAGTCGGCGGCGCCGTCGGCTCCGTTGTCAGTCAAGTGGTGGGCGTCGCCACCGGCATCCAAGACAAATTCTCCTGGAACGCTGTGGGACTCGCAGCCATTGGTGCGGCCGCAGGGGTCGGGACCGCGAAAGTCATCCCAGGCACGAGTAACTTTGCGGCCGCCGAGCGCGGCATGGCCAACAGCGCCATCACGCAAGGCATCGGTGTCGCCACCGGCATGCAGAGCAAATTCTCATGGGCGGCGGTTGCCGCCGCAGGCATAGGCTCGGCTGCGGGAAATGAATTCCGCCACGACTTCGGCAGCGGCATCGCCGATGCACTGGGCGCACGCAGCACGGACGCTGTCGTCGCGAAATCGGCGCAGTACGCCACCAGCGGAATCGTGGCGATGGTCGATGCGATCGCAGGCGCAGGCGCACGCACACTGATCGAAGGCACAGACTTCGGCGACAACGTCCTCGCCGCGCTGCCCGACGCGATTGGGTCCACGATAGGCAATGCGTTAGCGCAAGGAATAAAAGCGCAATTCGAACCACAGATCGAGGTGGCGGAAGTCACTCCCGATCATATCGACCAACTCGATTTCGGGCCGCCAATTGACATAGCCAGCCTCGTGCCGAAGCTGGACCTCACACAATTCAACAGGACTATGGCTGCCATAACGGCGCGCCAGCGCAACGCCACCGACCTGCCGATATGGGCAAGGCACGACATATTCCAGAATTGGAGTTTATTCGAGGCGAGCACCAATAGCGCGTCGCCGACGCCAAATGTTAGGTCGGATAATTTTCACGCGGGCGACACCAGCTTGTTTGGCCATGAAGGTCCATTCGCGACTTACTTCCATCGCCTGGATCAGACGGCGAGCACCTTGAGGCAGGCGGACCTTGCGCTGACTGCTGCAGATAGCGCTTTGGAGGCGGGTGACTGGCCAGCATTTGCATTGAACGAGGCGCACGGCGTGCTGCTAACGCTTGGGGGCTTCGGTCAAGCTTCGACATGGCCCCTTACTGGCTCGTTGGACGCACTAGGCCAGTCGCTCGGACACTCGCCCGCACGAGCCGAATACGACTTAGATTTTGTCGTCGGAACTTCGATGGCGATGTGGTCGGCAACTAGTCTGGCTGCCGCGCCTGGAAGGATTCCAATCGCAGGCGATTCCGATTTTATTGGCCCTGTTAAGCCTTCAAACTGGGATGCATTAACGAGTTATCCCGACGCTCACGCTTTCTCAGTTCATGGCGGCGACGTAACTGATGCCAATCTGATAACGCGGTCACGAACCGGATTGAAACCCAACGGAGAGATGGGCCCTATTCCTCGTTTTTCCTCAGCTTTTTACTCCGACGAACTTCTGATTTCGACGGATCAAATGATTCGCCAGGGAGGAGCATTGCAAAATGCGATCGCCCGGCAGCCGGGAGAAACAGTCGTGCGCGTTGAGACACAAGACGTAGGCGATCTCGGTATTGACTTGGGCTATGGATATGCGCGCATCGCGCCAACCGGAAACAAGGCCCTAAATCAGTCTATTTTCGGTCCGAGCCAGCGAGTAGACGGCTTCCGAAGTGCGCAGGGCATCTATGAACTTCACGCTGGCGCGGGCGTGTGGCAAACAATTACGGTCTATCCTGCGCCTCACTGAGTTGAGAAAGCATATGGAAAATTTTCCAAACATCGCACACATGCTCCGTGCGATATATAATTCCGAAGATGGATTGTCGCTGGATGTTTCAAAGCGACTTTACCGCAGGGCGGCGCTGAGCAGCGAGCGATTTGGCGCCTTAGAGTCCGAGTTGAAGTCCGCATTCGAGCAGCCAGATTTTTCCTGGAAAGAGATGCTCTGCAATCAAGAGTTTGAAATCTACGACGCGGTGAATGAGGAGGATGCAAAGAAGTTTGCGTTCGAGATTTTGTGGAGGCCGCTGTTTGTCGAAAGCGGCGAGAAAGGGTGACACAGACTCTTTTTCTGGCTGGCAAATACGAGGATAGATTCACAATCTATCCAACTGCTCTCGAAGTCGGAGTATTATCCGGTCCTTGCTTCTCGTCTCAGACGAGACTGGCGCGTACGATGCGCTGAACCGGATCAGCAGCTGGAGCGAGATCGGGGTCGGGGGATTTGCGGCGGGCGAGAAGCTGCCCAACGCCACGCACACTTTCGTCTACGACGCCAACGGCAACATCCGCCGCTCCACGGCCACGTATTATGCGCTCAACAGTCAGGGCGCAGCCACGGGCAGTGCCGCCACCCAAGATTATTGGTACAAGTACGATTCTCTGAATCGCATGACCACCAGCCAAGGCGCGCTCTCGGGCGGCGCCATCAGCCGTGGCACGACCGGCGTCGACATCGTCTACGATAATGCCGGCAATCGCCTTTACACCATCGCCATGGTGTCGGGTGCGGCCAAGCGCGAGGACTACACCTACGACGCCGCCAATCGCGTCACTCAGATCAATAGCGGCGCCACGCTCACCTGGACCGGCACAAATCCAAACGCCAAGCGCTCAGCCTTCAGCTATGACCTCATGGGGCGCATGACGCTGCACAATGACTACGCCACCAACGGAACCAGCGTGGTCTATAGCGACAGCCGCACCCTCAACGCCAAGGGGCAGGTGACCAGCGAGAGCGTGTCTACAGTCAGAGGCTCAACCACCTATCTGGCGGCGTCCAGCTACACTTATGGCGCCGGCGCCAGCTACGCGCTCGGTTCGCCGCTGACGATCACCACCATCAATTACGAAAACGGCGTGCAGAAGAAGACCAATCTCACCTCCAACTCGTACTTCTGGAGCGACGGGCCGATCCAAGCGCAGATCGACTACACGCCGGACACCAGCGCGCCCACCGTCGTCAACCACACCACTTACAATTACGACCGCATCGGCGGGCAGAACCAACTCGGCCAGATCGTCATCAATGACGGGCGCCCGCGCACGGTGCAATTCCGCAACGACTTCATGGGCCAAGGCATCCGCCGCGACGAGACCGACAACATCACCACCGCCGGCGATCCCCACGAGCTCTGGTATCGCTTCTCCGGCCGCGAGATGTTGTACGATGGCAACAATGGCACGGTCGACACTGACGAAGCCACCTCGGTCACCAACCGCACCGCCAGCCAAGGCACGGGCGCCTTCTTCAATGGCGCATCGAGCGGCACGTCGTTTGCCGACAGCGATCTCGCGTACGACTCGATCAACTCCTACGACCAAGGCTCCACCGGCGGCATGTACACCGTCCGCGACGGCGACACGCTGGCCTCCATCGCCAGCTCACTCTGGGGCGACAGCTCACTCTGGTACAAGATCGCTGAACTCAACGGCCTGACCGCCGACAGCGCGCTCCCGACCGGCATGCCGCTCCTGATCCCCGTCGGCGTCATCCGTTCCACCAACAACGCCACAACCTACAAACCCTACGATCCCGCCGAAGTGGTCGGCAACACCATGCCCACCGCGGTCAAACCGCCAAAGTCCAAGCACAATTGCGGCGTGCTCGGCCAAATCGTCATGGTGGTCATCGCCGCTGTCGTCGCGATCTACACCGCAGGCGCATACCTCGCTCTGACGGGAGCAGGTGCGGTAGGCTCTGTTGGCACAGGGGTGGCGGTGGTCACCGGTACAGCTACTGCGGCGACAACAGCGAGTGTCGGTGCTACGTCGCTGATCGCTGCTGGCGCCGTGGGCGGCGCGGCCGGGTCGATAGTCAGTCAAGCTGTAGGCGTCGCCACCGGTATTCAAGACAAGTTCAGCTGGAACGCAGTTGCGCTCGCGGCCATCGGCGGCGGCGTCGGCGCAGGCCTGGGGGCAAGCGGCGTTGGTGGAACCGGCTGGCAGGGCGCCGCGGTACGCGGCGCGCTTGGCAATGCGATTGGTCAAGGTGTCGCTGTCGCCACTGGCCTGCAGAGCAAGTTTTCATGGGCTGGGGTCGCTGCGGCTGGAATTGGCGGCGCCGTAAATCTTCATTTTCGGAACGCCGATGTGTTCACACAAATCGCTGCTTCAACTATTGCCGACGCGGCGACGCACTCATTGCTCGAGGGTACCGATTTCGGCGACAACATTCTCGCCGCGCTTCCAAATGTTATCGGGTCGACAATCGGCAATGCGATTGCGAGAGACATGGCAGGAACCGACTTCTCGGAGCAGCGCACATCGACAAAAGGAAAACTTCTCAAGGATTGGACAACCCCGGGCAAGCACCGGGGCGGTGACCTTCCTGCGAGTGCGATTGGCCGTCCCGATGGGGATGACGACCCAGGTGACGTGAACAGCATCCCCTATTCGCAGCGCAACCTGCCTTACACAACGGGGCAAGTTGACGACGCGCCGGTAGAAGAAGTCGTGGTCACGGGTCATCGCAATATAAACATCGCCCACGAGATGACAGCGACGGATCTTGCGCTAGTGCAACTGGGTCGCGACGCATATTGGAACAATCATCGCGCACGTTACTCAGCTGAGCAGCAAGCCCAATTCCGTGCTGACTTAAATGCTTCAGCGGCAGTCGATAGGGATTTCACGAACAGGGCCGTCATAGCGGCGGGCGTCAGTGTGCTCGAAGGCATGCCGTTGATTGGCGATGGCATCAACGTCGCGCGATTTATCAGTAAGCCCACTTGGGAAAACTTTGGCGTGGCCGCCGTGGGCCTCGGCGCCCCGGCTCTTGCTAAGTTCGGCGTGCCAGCCGCAATGGCCGGTTTCAGACGCCTATCAGGGGCTCTGGAAGAAGCGCGTGCAGGAGCACGCACGGCCGAGGAAATCGTCGAAGAGGCGAGGCCTCCAAACGTAGGACCGGTGCAGCGCGGGGAGATAACGACTTATGAGGACTTCGTTGATCGTTCAGTTGTCGGGGACGGCATCGAAGGTCACGAACTTTGGCAGCATGCCAATATTCGCGAGCAAGGCTTGGCTACGAGCAGAATGTCCACGGTAGCCTCCAAAAACAATCCAGTGATTGCCTTGGACCATGACACGCACGTCCAGGTAAGTAGAGCGCAGCGCAATTTTGACGTTTCCGCGCAGACGCCGGTTGAGAATATCAATGCCAACGCTCAAATTCTCAGAGATTTGAATGTTGCACCAGAAAGCGATATTGCTCGGTTGCAAAGCATGGCGCGCGAGCATGCGCAAACGCACGGATTCTGGGAATGAAGGCCGCCATTTACGATCAGCTGTGCCAGATCGCTTCATCATCCGATTTTGCAGAGCAAGCGGAGAATTTGGTGGACTCTTGGGTCGCGGAGGGTTTGGGCATTGAGGCCGTTGGTCCAGTGCTCCAGTTCATGCAGGAGCACCCTGCTGTTGACTACGGCCTGCCGGGAGCGTTGGTCCATTTCGTCGAGCGCTTCTATCGCAAGGGTTACGAGGACATTTTGTTAGAATCAGTCCGAAAGCAGCCGACGACGCACACAGTCTGGATGGTCAATCGCGTCGTCAATGGTGCCGACGCCAACTTGAGGCAACGTTGTGTGTCGGCGTTGAACGAGGCGAAGCGAGTGGCGGATATTCCCACGAGGCAGCGCATCGACCACTTCCTTGCCCGAATGTCTGGTTGAGCGCGCGGCGCAGATGCGCGGCGTCTTGCTCCGCATCCCCGCCCAAGGGCGCCGCCAAATACGAGGATAGATCGCTCGCTATCGCAATCTATCCGACCGGCATTGAAGCGGGCGTATTATCTCGCCCGTGCATTTCACACGCGAACCTCTCCCCCATCATCGTCTCCGGCGGTATCACCGCTGGGCTATGCTGTGGCTGAGCTGGTTTGCGGCGTTCCTGCAAGTTGCGGCGGAGTTCGAGCCGATCTCGAAACTCGCTTATCAACTTGCGCACAGTCGCCTAGCGTGGATCGAGCGGCTTATCCTCAGTATCGTCATTATCCGCGTCGCCCCGAAAGTGCGCCGGGTCATCCGCCGCAAGGGGATGCCGGAGCATCGCCAAATTAGAACCGCATTCATCCGTGCGGTGATGGGATCACGCATCCGCCGCATGCTGCGCTCAAAGGACTTGCATCGCCGCATCGCCGCGCTGCGTCATAATATCGACGATCTCATCGCGCTGGTGCTCAAGCGCCTGCCCTGCGGCCTGACGCGTCGTCGGCCAATTCTGCCGCGTCCCGAATCATCTTGTACAAGTCAAGATGATGCATGCTGCGCACCCGCGCTTTGCGCCGACACATCCTAACTTACGCGCGCGCTCCTCCCAAATCTGACCTAAACTCACGTCACAAGCACTGGCTTGCGGCGCCAAACGTGCTGCACCATCGGCGGGCAGAACCAACTCGACCAGATCGTCATCAATGACGGGCGCCCGCGCACGGTGCAATTCCGCAACGACTTCATGGGCCAGGGCATCCGCCGCGACGAGACCGACAACATCACCACCGCCGGAGACCCCCACGAACTCTGGTATCGCTTCTCCGGCCGCGAGATGATCTATGTTGGCAACAACGGCACGGTCGACACTGACGAAGCCACATCGATAACCAACCGCACCGCATCCCAAGGCACGGGCGCATTCTTCAACGGCGCGTCGAGCGGCACATCCTTCGCCGACTCCGACTTGGCCTATGACTCTATAGATTCTTACGACCAGGGATCGACCGGCGGCATGTACACCGTCCGCGACGGCGACACGCTGGCGTCCATCGCCAGTTCGCTCTGGGGTGACAGTTCGCTCTGGTACAAGATCGCTGAACTGAACGGCCTGACCGCCGACAGCGCACTCCCGACCGGCATGCCGCTCCTGATCCCCGTCGGCGTCGTCCGCTCCACCAACAACGCCACGACCTACAAACCCTACGATCCGGCGGAAGTGGTGGGCAACACCATGCCCACCGCGGTCAAACCGCCAAAGAGCAAGCACAATTGCGGCGTGCTCGGCCAAATCGTCATGGTCGTCATCGCCGCCGTGGTGGCGATCTACACAGCAGGCGCTGCAGCGCAGTTCTTCGCGGGCGCCATGAACTTGAACGCAGCCGCCATCACTGCCGCGGGTGAAATTGCGACAGGCACAGCAGCCGCAGGAACGGTCACGGGCGCATCACTTGCCACGCTTGGCGCGGCTGGCGCGGGCGCAGCAGTCGGCGGCGCCGTCGGCTCCGTTGTCAGTCAAGTGGTGGGCGTCGCCACCGGCATTCAAGACAAGTTCAGCTGGAACGCTGTCGGTCTCGCAGCCATCGGTGCGGCCGCAGGGGTCGGGACCGCGAAAGTCATCCCAGGCACGAGCAACTTCGCGGCCGCCGAGCGCGGCATGGCCAACAGCGCCATCACGCAAGGCATTGGTGTCGCCACCGGCATGCAGAAGAAATTCTCGTGGGCGGCGGTTGCAGCTGCTGGCATCGGCTCGGCTGCGGGAAATGAATTCCGCCACGACTTCGGCAGCGGCATCGCCGATGCGCTGGGTGCGCGCTCTACCGATGCTGTCGTCGCGAAATCGGCGCAGTATGCGACGAGCGGAATCGTGGCGATGGTCGACGCCATCGCCAGCGCTGCAACACGCACGCTCATCGAAGGCACCGACTTCGGCGACAACGTGCTCGCGGCCCTCCCTGACGCGATCGGCTCGACAATCGGCAATGCTTTGGCGAGAGGTCTAACTGGTTCGCAAAGCGTGGCGACCGCACCTGCGGACGACGCAGCCGAGACGGGCAGTGGCTTAGACTTGAATATGGCGCCGATCGATTTTCAAGCGATCTTGAATCCCGCGGCAAGTGGTCTAATCGCGCCAGCTTTAGCAACTCGTACGCTCGCTAAAGGAGATTCATTCTGGAAATTGGCGGCGGCCGACCTGGGGCCGCACGCATCAAGCGCCGCAATCGAAGCGCGGGTGATGCAGTACATGGAAGCCAATCGTGGCGTCGATCCCCGCGCCATGCGGGTTGGAGACCCAGTGAATGTGCCAGATAGCTCCATCGTCGGGGGCGTAGATATCACGGCCGCTTATGCGCAGTCGAACACCGAGTATCAGGAATATTTGAACGCAAGGTCGTGGTCGGACCTGACCGCAAATGCTGGTGAGCCAAGCCGTTACATCTTACGTCCCGAACTCACCGACGCCGCCAATTTAACAGCGTTTGCGGGACGCGCGGACACGTACTCTTTCACGCCAAGCTGGGGCGCATCGGGAGGATGGACACCTGGGTCAACATCAGTCCAGCCGAGCATCGCCGCGAGTGAGGAGATCGGTGGTCTAACGTGGGGTCGATTGTGGGCAACCGTTGGTACTGAGGAGGCCGTGGGCGGGGGGCCCGAAGACCCAGCGGCGGACCTCGTAGCAGCAGGTACTCTGCTCATCGGAGCTAGCATCATTCTGAGTCAATCAAGGCCTGACATTTGGACAATGGCGAGGCCTCGAACACGTGACCAAATGCTCTGTTCTAATTTGGGCGTTTGGCAACGCGACAACAGCTATATGTCGGATAGGTCGTATGCCTACCAAGCGCAAATTACCGGAGCGCCCGGCCATGAGTTTGTTGTAGATGGTGTTAGATTCGATGGCTGCAGGGACACTTCTGCGGGGCCATTGTTATTGTCGGCCAAAGCTACCTATGGTCGGGCGGGAAATCTTGGCCAGAACTGGCACGTCAACGGTAACGCTGCAGTGGTGAGACAAGGTCAAGCTCAACAAGTAGTAGCGTTATCCCACGACGTGCGCTTGGAATGGCATTTCGCGAACTCCAATGATATGGCGGGCGCGATAAGACTCTGGAATGAAGCAACGCCGCGGGTGGCGCTCAACGTGGTCAATCCCACGTACACGCCCCAGCGCCCGTGATGGGGTGACCATGACACGTCTGAACATAAACTGTTTTTGGGGGCCAGCGCTGACGGAGGATGAGGCGCTGGCGACGCAGGTCTCCGATTTTGCGAGACGGCTCTCTGGTATCCACCCGCTACTCGGCGAGATTGCTATCACTGGAGCGAAAGATGGTTTTGCGAACATGATGGGACAACCTTTGATCTCAAGCCTTCAGCTGTCGGATTGGGGCAATCTCCTTTCTGAGTCCCGAGACGCGCGCGGAGTTGTTGTACTGAACCTATGGAACCGCAGGTCATCTCCCTCAGAATTTATAAGTTGTACAATTCACGCAAATGACAACGCGATTGGAAATGGAGTTAGCCTGAATGGGCTACCTGAACCGCTGAACAACGCAGAGAGCATTCAGGCTATAATGCACGCTTCAATCGATGTTTTTAGGCCGAGACAAGCGATGGCCTATACATATTGGCAGGATGAGAAGCTGTGGGCGCGTTGCTGGACCGTTTGGACGCCTCAGCATGTTTCAATCTTGGCTGACCCCGAAACGCAATTCTTTCCCGAGCAAGGTCCGCATCGAACCATAGAGCCTTGGCTCGGCGGCTTGCTGTACACGTGGCCGGAGTATGCGCCGTGGACGTATCGGCAGGCAGCGTCTTCAGCATGAAGTCTCTCCGCGGATAGGGTGAGAAAGGGTGACGCACACGGATTTTCAATAGGAGGAAAGATCGCAATCAGTCCGACCAGCTTGAAACTGGCATAGTGTTGTCCGTCTTCTCGCCGAGAAGCTCCCCAACGCCACGCACACTTTCGTCTACGACGCCAACGGCAACATCCGCCGCTCGCTGGCCACGTATTATGCGCTCAACAGTCAGGGCGCCGCCGCGGGCAGCACCTCCACCCAGGACTATTGGTACAAGTATGATTCTCTGAACCGCATGACCACGTCGCAAGGCGTGCTGTCCGGCGGCGCCATCAGCCGCGGAACCACCGGCGTCGACATCGTCTACGACTATCGCAAGATAGGGTGACGCAGGTTCTTTTGCGGACTCCGATCTCGCCTATGACGCGCTCGATTCTTAAGACCAAGGCTCGACGGGCGGCATGTACACGGTCCGCGATGGCGACACGCTGGCGTCCATTGTCTCGTCGCTTTGGTACAAGACGCCGAACTCAACGGCCTGACCGCCGATAGTGCGATATCCAACCACAACGCAAAGAAACGCCGTGCGCGGCAGTCGCGCACGGCGGCGAGGTGACCGTTCCGGCCGAGGGTTATGGGCGGCGGCTGATCTGATCGAAGATGCCGCCATCTCCGAAGTGCGTCGCTTGCGCGCGCGTCCAGCCGCCAAAGGTATCATCGATTGTCGCCAGCCGCATTGCCGGGAATTGCGCTTGGTGGCGCGCGAGCACAGCCGCGTTGCGCGGGCGGTAGAAGTTGCGCGCCGCCAATTCTTGCGCCGCATCCGAATAGAGATATTGCAGGTAGGCCTCCGCAACGGGCCGCGTGTGTTTGCGGTCAACTACGCGGTCGACGACCGCCACTGTCGGTTCGCAGAGAATGCTGGTCGGCGGGTAGACGATGTCGAACTGATTGGACGTCTCCCGCTGGATCAGGTGTGCTTCGTTTTCCCAGTTGATCAGCACGTCGCCGATGCCGCGCTGTGCGAACGTGGTCGTCGCGCCGCGTGCCCCCGTATCGAGAACCGGAACGTGCCGATAGAGCTCCTGTACGAACGCGCGCGCTGTCGCGTCTGAGCCGCCGGTTGCGTGCAAGGCGGAAGACCATGCGCCAAGATAGGCCCATCGCGCGCCGCCCGATGTCTTCGGGTTGGCGGTTACGACGCGAATGCCGGGGCGCACGAGGTCGCTCCAATCGCGGATGTGCCATGGGTTGCCCTTGTGCACGACGAACACCTGGGTCGACGTGTAGGGTGAGCTGTTTTGCGGCAACCGCGTCTGCCAGTTGCGCGCGATCAGTCCACGTGCGGCGATCGCATCGATGTCGGCGGCAAGCGCCAATGTCGCCACGTCCGCGGGAATGCCGTCAATGATCGCGCGCGCCTGCGCGCCGGAACCATTGTGCGACTGGTTGATGCGTACAACCTGGCCGCCATGCGTCCGCGCCCATTCCGCCGCGAAGATCGTGTTGTACTGCTGGTAGAGTTCGCGTGTGGGGTCGTACGACACGTTGAGGAGATCAATGGGCCGGTTGGCTTGCGCCTGCGCACCGGTCGCCACCGCGAGAGCGCCAATGCCGATGCCAGCGGCGAGCGAGCGGCGCGTGATGTCGGTTTTCATGGTTCAAATCCTCTGCGTTAGAACGCGAACTGCGACCGCAGCGTGACAGCTTGGAAGTCTTGGCCGATTTGCGCGCCATTCCCCGCGACCGAAGGACTGCCGCCAAAGATCGTGGTGTTGGCGACGATGCCGTTTTCGGGATCAAGCCGATCGATGGACGCCCACTGATAATCGAGAATGAAGCGCACAACGTTGTTGGGATACCAGTTGAGCCCAACCGTCGTGATTTGCTGTTCGCCGCCGCGCACCGTGTCGCCGGCTATCGCTGCGCTGTTCAACGCGCCCTCATGGAAATTGAGATCGAGATCGCTGTAGCGCGCGGTGATTTCCCATGCGCCCCAGTGACCAGTCTTCGGATCAAAGATCGCCGCGGGGCGAATGCCAGAGAAGCCGCCACTGGCTGGAAGCCAAGTCCGGCGTTCGCCTGTAAAGGTCCAAGCGCCTTGCACGTACCAGCCGCTGAAATGCGGATCGGAGAGGCCGCCGGTGCGATCGAGGTCAATCTGGAAGGCTTCCGCCGCGGCGTAGAAACTCCCTAGCGAGGCGCCAAGTTCGGCGCCGTACGCTGTCACGCCGCCGCTAGGAATGGAGCCCGTGTCGACGAAGCGCGTGGCATCGGTTCGCAATTCCGGACGCTCGCGCAGGCGCAACACTTGCGTCGTCACAGCGCCCGCATTGGTGTCGGCCGGATCAATGACGCCGGCGACGTTTGCACCAACGTGCACGTCGAGCGTTTCGCTGTGCAGCGGGCGGAACGCAATGCGTGCGAGATAGCCGGATTGCTCGTCAAACTCGCCAGTGTTGCCGACGGTCGCGCCGGTCAACACGCCGGAAGCATACCAATTGCCCCCATTGCCGAACGCGCCGACGCCCGATCGGCCATCGCCGCCAGCGATACCGCGAACCAATTCCGCTACCGCAGGGCGTTCGACAAACGGGAGATCGGCAGTCGCCGTGGCGTCTTCCAAACTCGTGGGTGTGGCCCATGCACCAACGCGGAAGCGCAGGGATACGTCGTCCCAGGGTTTGAACCCGGCGTATTCTATGAAGGCCTGGTTGAGCACAGGTGTTTCAGTGCCCGAACCGCCGAAATCGCCCCAGAGTGCGTAATTCCAATCGCCATAGCTGCCATCAATGCCGACGCGCGCGCGCCGGAAATTGGAACCAGAGTTCAAATCGCTCGCGGCATTGGTATCGGCGCGGCGGTTGTCGGGCGTCCGCGGATCGTCTTGGACGTATTGCGACACATCGAATTGGGCGATGGCGCGCAGCGCGATCTTTTGATTGGGATCGCCCGTCAACGCGAATGTGGGCCGCCCATTGGCAATGGTCGTGGCCGGTGCTGCCGCTTGCACGCGCCGGATTTCAGCCGTGTCTGCCGCGGCGCTGGCTTTGAGATCGGCCAGTTGCGCTTCAATGTCGGCGAGTTCCTGTTCCAGCGCGGTGATGCGCGCGTCGCGCGGATCGGCCGGGGCCGCTGGGTGTTGCGTTTGGATTGCCTCCTGAGCGCTCGCCGCGCCCATAACCGCAAGCCAGCTCGCGCCAGCCAAAGCTGCTGTCTTCAACATCATCATATCCCTCGCGGCGACGATGATCGCCTGAAGGGATCGAGCCATTGAAACTACACTGGAGCAATGTAGATTAGATATAGAGCCAATTTAGTGCTGCTGAAGCATTCGACTGGAACATTTAGGCCGCGCTGCGCGACTTGCGCTTGCGCCGTGCGTTGGCGGCGGCTTGAGCGATGGTGGTGTTTTCCAGCACATCGGCGACGGCGTCGCGCGCCTCGACCAAGGTGTTCCGCAGCACGCACACCATTTCGTCTTTGCAGTCGTCGCACTTCTGGTACGCCGTGCGGCTCGCACATGGCGTCAGCGCCAATGGTCCGTCAATGACACGGATGATGTCGGCGAAGGAAATTTCGTCGGCATCGCGCGCCAGCGCGTATCCGCCAGTCTTGCCGCGATAGCTCACAACAAAACCTTCGTTGCGCATTTCGAGCAGAATGTTCTCGAGAAACCGGCGCGGAATATGCTGATCCTTGGCGATTTCGCTGATCATGCGCGTTTGGTTTTCGCCGCCGCTGTGCACGGCGAGGTCAATCATCGCGCGCAGCGCATATTTCGCTTTGTTCGTTAGCATTCTCTCACCCGCGGCCTCGGCCCGCGAAGCAGGGGTAACGTCGGGGCCTTTGCCGCTCAAGCGCCAACACCCATTCGGAACGTGGGCTCGGTGGCGGCCTAGTGCTGGCGATCTAATCCCCGCGCGATTTGTCGCAAAACGGATTGGCGCACTGAAACGATAGCGTGGCGGCAGCGCGGCCCTGACATTTTTCACTGTGAGTTCGGGGCCTTGCCTAAGGTTGTGAGATTCGCGTGAATTTGTTCCGCAGCCTACCGCCAAATCAGAAATTCGTGACCCGAATTGCGCGGATTTCGCGAAGCCGCCATATCCGCGCCTCGCTTCGCAGGCATCTTCGAAGGGCTGCGGGAGTGAAAGGGGGCTGACGCATAGGCGCGGAGCGTAACGCGCGCCGCCGGTTTGAGCCCATTGAGCCCAAGCTCGAGCCGACAAGAAGGTGTGGAACGAATGGATCACGATTTCTGCAATGTCGATGGCGCGCGGCGTCTGAAACAGCGGATCGAAGAGTACTGGCGCGATCGCGGCTTCGCGGTCGATGTGAAGCTTGTAGAGGCCGGCTTTGTGGCGGCCATGCGCTCGGCGCGTACGGATGTACGCAGTGATATGGTCAACGGTTTTCCGACCAAACGCGCTGCCAACGATCGCGACAACCGAAACCCTAGCGGGCGCGGCGTGATGGATGTCGCGTAAGCGTCTAACCTGCGGATTTGGGGTTC
This sequence comes from Terricaulis sp., assembly GCA_047601265.1. Lineage (GTDB taxonomy): Bacteria > Pseudomonadota > Alphaproteobacteria > Caulobacterales > Aquidulcibacteraceae > Vitreimonas. The sequence goes on along the minus strand of JASGJR010000001.1, from coordinate 874,994 downwards.
GCTGCGAGCAGGCAGCGACAGGCGGACGTTAACTCAGAAAATCGATCAATGACGAGGTCGGCGCCGAGCATTTCGGCGCCGCCATCGCAATAACCGAAACTCACCGCGACCACGGGCGCGCCTGCGCCGCGGGCCGATCCGACGTCAGCTGCGGTGTCGCCAATCATCACGGCACGCTGCACGTCGCCGCCGGCGCGTGTGACCGCCGCGCGAAAATGATCGGGATGCGGCTTGCGATCGGTCACCGCATCTGGTCCCACGATCACGGCGAAGCGGGCGCTCATCTCAAGCGCGTCCAGCAGCTGTATCGACAGATCGGTGGGTTTGTTGGTGCATACCGAAAGCTTCGCGCCGAGGGAGGCCAATTCCTGGAGCGCGTCGATACATTCGGGAAACGGCCGCGAGTCCCGGGCAATGTCGGCGCGATAGAACTCGATGAAGGCTTTGGTCAGCTGGTCGAGGCGTTCCTTGGAGAAGCTTACGCCTGAGAGAGCCGACGCCCGCTCGATCAGGACGCGCGCGCCCTGTCCAACTATCAAACGCACGGTTTCAAGCTTCAGCCGCGGCAACCCTTCAAGGTCCATCGTCTCGTTGAGCGCGCGCACCAAATCGGGCGCGGTGTCGACCAGCGTCCCGTCCAGATCGAAAACGATGGTCGCGTCGGCGAATTCGCCGGGTGTCATGCAGGCTCCAAAAGGATTGTTGCGACTTCGGCGTTTCTCGCGCCGGGGATTGGCTTGAGCTAGAACAGAGGCCGGATTCGGACAAGCAGGTAAGAACGAGATGAACCGAGCGCGGGCCGCAATCATTCTGGCGGCGGGCCAGGGAACGCGGATGAAGTCGGAGCTGCCCAAGGTGCTCCATCAGGTGGGCGGACGGGCGATGCTGGACTGGGCCATCGCCTCAGTCCGCGGCGCGGGCGTTTCGCGGATCGTTGTGGTGGTTAGCAAGTCGGCGCCGGCGCTGAATGCGCACGTTGAGAAAGCGCTCGGTGCGAACTCCATTGCTATCCAGGATCCGCCTTTGGGCACCGGCCACGCCGTGCGCGCGGCCGAGCAGGCGCTTGCCGATTTCGACGGCGACGCGGTGGTCCTTTACGGCGATGGCCCGCTTATTCAAGCTTCACGCGTCGGCGAACTTTTCGATGCGCGCGCATCCAGCGGCGGCATGACAGTGCTCGGCTTCAGCGCCGCCAATCCGTTCGGCTATGGGCGCCTGATCGTCGGCGCCGACAGCACGCTTGAGCGTATTGTTGAGGAGAAGGAAGCCAGCGAAGCCGAGCGCGCGGTGAAGCTCTCGAATTCGGGCGTGATCTGCGCCGACGCGCAGACACTCTTCAAACTGCTCGCGCAGGTGAAGAACGACAATGCCAAAGGCGAATATTATCTGACCGATGTGCCAGCGCTCGGTCGCACCGCCGGCGTCGCAACGCGCGTGGTGATGGCAGACGAGAGCGAAACGCTTGGCGTCAATTCGCGCGCCGAACTCGCGCAGGCTGAAGCCGTCTTCCAGCAACGCGCACGCAAAGCAGCGATGGACGCGGGCGTCACGTTGATCGATCCGGCGAGCGTGTATTTCTCTTATGATACTGAGATCGCCGCCGACGTCGTCATCGAGCCAAATGTGTTTTTCGGCCCGGGCGTGAAAATCGGCCAAGGCGCGCGGATCAAAACTTCGTGCCGGCTTGAAGGCGCCCAAGTCGGCGCGGGCGCGCAGCTTGGTCCGTTCGCTCAGTTACGGCCAGGGGCAAAACTCGGCGCCAACAGCCACATCGGCAATTTCGTCGAGGTAAAGAATTCCAACATCGGCGAGGGCGCCAAGGCCAATCATCTGGCGTATGTGGGCGATGCTGACGTAGGCGCGCGGGCTAACCTCGGCGCCGGCACGATCACCTGCAACTATGATGGTTTCGACAAATATCGCACCACCATTGGGGCCGACGCTTTTATCGGCTCGGACACCGCGCTCGTTGCCCCGGTGACGGTTGGCGAAGGCGCCTACACCGGCACCGGTAGCGTTATCACCAAGGATGTGCCGTCTGGCGCGCTGGGCGTTGGACGCGCGCGTCAAGAAAATATCGAAGGCTGGGCCGACAAGAACCGCGCGCGCAAGCAAAAGAAAAAGGACGGGACCCAATGAGCGATCTCGCCAAAATCAACGCTGCCGCGGCCGCGCTTACCTTTGTCAAGGACGGCATGGTGGTTGGCCTTGGCACCGGCTCCACCTCCGCGCATTTCGTGCGCTTACTTGGCGACCGCGTGCGCCAAGGCCTGCGCGTGCGTGGCGTGCCAACGTCGGAAGCCACGCGAAATCTGGCCGAGCAAGTGGGCGTGCCGCTTCTTGAGATCAGCCAAGTCGCCAAGATCGACATCGACGTCGACGGCGCGGACGAAATCGATCCGGCCTTCCGGCTGATCAAGGGCGGCGGCGGCGCATTGCTGCGCGAAAAGATCGTCGCTGCCGCAAGCGGCCAGATGATCGTGATCGCCGATGAATCCAAATGGGTGGAGACGCTCGGTGCATTTCCGCTGCCCGTGGAGGTGACGCGCTTCGGCTTCGCGATGACGTCGCAGCGCATCTACGAGGTTCTCCGCGAGACGAAATGCGATGGCGTCGAAGTTGCGCTGCGTGTCAGCGGCAAAGCCAATGAGCCGGTCATCACCGATGGCGGTAACTACATCATCGATGCCCATGCCAAGCGCATTCCTGCGCCGGAAGCACTCGGGGCAGCGCTGAAATCAATCACCGGCGTGGTTGAGCATGGCCTCTTTCTTGGCCTCGCGCGCACGGTGATCTTGGGGAAAGACAAAGGCGCCGATATTCGCGAGCTTTGAGAGCGTCCGCGAAGTTCCTTGAATCGCCGCGCGATTTTGTCGTCTGCTTGCGGCGCTCGCGAAAAGTGTGTCTGCTGCCGAAACGGTCGCAGTTGTAGTAAAAGCGTCGCAAAAACGTTCTGCGACGCGAGAGGGCCATATGGCGCGCGAGTTTGAACTCAAATTGGAGATACCGGCTGCCGCCGCGAGCAAAGTGATGGCGCTACCATGGCTCGCGGAAGTGAGTGGCGAAGACGCCAAACGCATGCACGCCATCTATTTCGACACGCCCAAGTGCACGCTCCGACAGCGCGGCATCAGCCTGCGTGTGCGTCGCATCGGCAACAAACACATTCAGACAGTGAAAGCCACCAATGGCTCCGGCGCTTTCCCGCTCGATCGTCACGAGTGGGAGCGCGAGGTCGCGGGCGATAAGCCGGATCTCCGCTTCGTCGGTGGTACGCCGCTTGAATCGTTTTCCCGCCGCAAGCTGCGTCGCAGCCTGACGCCGCTTTTCGAGGTAAAGGTCGAGCGCAACGCCTATCCCGTGCAATCCGCCAATAGCGACATCGAAGTCGCCATCGACCGCGGCAGTATCTCGACCACCACCTCCAACATGGCGTTCTGCGAGATCGAACTTGAACTAAAGCGCGGCGCCTCCGCGGAGCTTGCCCGGCTTGCGCGCCGGCTCGCGGAAGAAGCGCCTGTCTCCTTGGGACTCAAAAGCAAAGCCGATCGCGGCTTCGACCTGCGCAGCGAGCAAACGCCAATCGTCCACCGCGCTGAGAAGCTGACTGTGGCCGAGGATGCGCGCAACGATCGCGCCTTCCAACTTATCGGCTGGTCGTGCTTGCGTCAGATTGCTTTGAACGCCGACGGCGTCAAAGCCGGCGACAACGAAGCCGTGCATCAGATGCGCGTCGGCTTGCGCCGGCTCCGTGCCTTAATGTCGATTTTCAAAGACCTGATCGATGGCCCCGAGACCGATGTCATCGAGGGCGAGCTGGAATGGCTGACCAACGAGCTTGGTCCCGCGCGCGAGCTCCAGGTGTTTTTGGAAGGCACGCTCGGTCCGCGCGGCGCCCGCGGCGTGGATGAGGAATCGCTTCAGTCCGTGCGTGAAACGGTCATGTCCCATCGCGACGCCGCGCTTGAACGCGTCCGCATCGCGCTCAACGGCGATCGCTTCCGCGAACTGGTGCTGCGCACCGCGTTATGGGTGTTGGCGGGCGATTGGTCCGATAACGCCGCCAGCGATGGCGTCGCTCCGGATGGCGCGTTGAAGCCGTTTGCCGCCAAAGTTCTAAGCAAGCGTTCCAAGAAGATCTGCAAACGCATTGAAAAAGTGGCTGAGCTTGACGCGCGAAGCCGCCACAAGCTGCGCATCGACGTGAAGAAGTTGCGCTACGCCGCCGAATTCTTCGCACCAATGTTCGGCGCCAAGAAAGCGTACAAACACTTCAACGCGGTACTGCGCGAACTTCAAGACAGCCTTGGCCGCGTCAACGATATCAGCGTCAACCGCCGCTTGGGCCAAGAACTTGTGCACGGCTGGAAGGTCGGCCTCGTCAGTAATGAGAACGTCTCGCCTTCCGATCGCTATGCGCTCGGTTACGCGATCGGTTGCGAGCAGCACGAGGTGGAAGGCTGCCTGCGCGCCGCGCTTACAGCAGGACGCAAGCTTGGCGACGCCAAACGCTTCTGGGACTAGGCGCGCTTCTTGGCCTTCTTGGCTACCGTCACCTTCTTGGCCGGCGCAGCGCGCTTGCTGACTTTCGCAGCTGTGGCCCGTTCAGCGACAGCGCGCCGCGCCTTCTTGTGTTGCGCCGGTTTACATTTGGGGCAGGCGCAAATGTCCTTCAGGAACTCTTTGAAGTAGTTGACGCCATAATCGTAGTTCAACTCTTCGCCCGGTTTGATGCGGCGCCGCGCGTGAATGTAGACGCGGCCCTTGTAGATGTTCGGCTCGCAATTCGGCCGGCACGAATGGTTGATGTAGCGCGCCGTGTTGTAGCGCACTGTGCCGTCGATCGTCTTGCGGGCATGAACCTCGAACAGATAGCGCGAGTTGCTCTTCTCTTCTTCTTCCTTGGAGATCTGGGGCCCGACATACTCGATCACGCACGCGCCCTTCGGAATCTCACTCTCGGTGAAGAGGCCGAGCCCGGTGGCGGAGCGGCGCACCTGCAGATCGAAGTCGCCGGGGGTGTAGCTTTTTCTCGTGGTCATTTGTGCGTGTTTTCAGCGCAAAGGCGTATGATTTGGCAAGCGCTTTTGTGCTGCAATAATCATTCCGACGCGGCGGCGTGTCCGCCTTGGCTCCGAGCTGGCCGCGTTAGCCAAACCAATACGATCAGCGACGCCGTCACCCAGCCCGCGACGGTAAATATGTCCATCGTCGCCAGAAACACCGCCTGATGCCCGACTTGATTCCCCAGCACAGCGGCAGCTTGCTTCGTCGATGCCCCGTGCTCTTGCAGCGCGCGCAATGTTTGGGTCCACACCGGGTCGCCACGGCTGCCGGCGATTTCGGCCAGGCGCGTCTGGTGCACCGCTTCGGAGTTTGCCCACCATGTCGTCACCAGCGACGCGGCGAAGCTACCCGCGGTGATACGGGCGAAATTGGTGAGACCAGAGGCTTGCGGCACTTGGTCGGCGGGAACGCCGTTCAGGCAGATGGTGACCATCGAAATGAAGAAGCCGCTCATGCCGACGCCCATGACCAGCACCGGCATCACCAATTCCCTGAAATCGGCATCGGGGCCGTATTGACCGCGCATCCAGAAGGAAAGGCCAAACGCCGCGAGCGACATGGTGGCGATCCAGCGCGCATCGACGCGGCTGATGAGACGGGCGATGAAGGGGGTCAGGAACACCGCGACCACGCCGCTGGGCGCAGCCGTTAGGCCAGCCCACGTGGCCGGATAACCCATCTGCGTCTGCAGCCAGAGTGGCATCAAAAGGTTGATGCCGAAGAAGCTCGCGTATCCCAGACAGAAGGTAAGCGTACCCAACGCGAAATTGCGCGAACGGAAAAGCGACAAGTCGACGATCGGATGCTTGTCGTTCATTTCCCAGATGAGCCAGGCGATAAAGGCGACGCCCGAGACCAACGCCTCAATCACAATCGCCGGCGACGAGAACCAATCTGCATCCTTGCCGGTATCGAGCATGATCTGCAGCGCGCCGACCCACACCACCAGCATTGAGAAGCCGATGGTGTCGACCGGCAATTTGCGCGTCGGCGTTTCGCGTGCTTGCAACAGCGTCCAGCAGATCAAGCAGCAGGCGATGCCGACCGGCACGTTGATGAGGAAGATCCACGGCCAAGAGAAATTGTCAGAGATGTAGCCGCCGAGGATCGGACCACAGATCGGCGCGACCAATGTCGTCATCGACCAGATCGCCAGCGCCGTCGCTTGCTTCTGACGTCCGAAAATCATGATGAGCAAGGCCTGCGAGCCCGGGATCATCGGCCCGGATACCGCGCCTTGCAGAATGCGGAAGAGAACCAGCGACTCCAAATTCCACGCGAGCCCGCACAGCAATGACATCAGCGTAAACAGCGCCACCGAACCAACGAACGTGCGCACAACGCCGAAGCGCTGCATCAGCCAGCCGGTCAGCGGCACCGAGATGCCGTTAGCCACCGCAAAGCCGGTAATGACCCAGGTGCCTTGATCAACAGCCACGCCAAGGTCGCCGGCGATGGTCGGAATCGACACGTTGGCGATGGTCGCGTCGAGCACCTGCATGAAGGTGCCGATCGCCAGTGCGATTGAAGCGAGCGCCAACGTCGACCCTTCCAGTGGGCGCGGCGCGGCCGGTGCGCGGTCTGTGGCGGCGGCAGTCACAGCGCGCGCCTAGCGATGGCCGGAGACGTCGATCTTGGCGTCCATGGACATGCCGACGCGCAGCGGATGCTGCTGCAACTCCGCTGGATCGAGGCTGATGCGAACGGGGACGCGCTGCACAACTTTGATCCAGTTGCCTGAAGCGTTTTGTGCAGGGATCAGCGAGAACGCCGAGCCGGTGCCGCCTGAAAATCCGGCGACGCGCCCATGATAGGTGACTTGTCCGCCGTAAATGTCTGAGTGCAACGCGACCGGCTGTCCCACAGCGACGCTCGCCAACTGGTTCTCTTTGAAGTTTGCATCCACAAAGGCGCTGCCCACGGGCGCGATGACCATCAGATGCGCGCCAGCCTCCACGCGCCGGCCGATCTCGACATTCTTGTCGGAGACCACACCGTCGATAGGCGCGCGAATGGTCATGCGTTGAAGCGTGAGCTCAGCCACCTGCAAGCGCGCGCGTGCGGCCTGCAGCACCGCGGCATTTGCGGAAAAACTATTTTGCGTCGCCGTCAACTCGTCGCGCGACACCGCGCCTGATGAGGCCAGCAGACGGCGGCGCCCGAGATCAACTTGAGACCGCGCATAGTCAGCCTGGGCGCGCGCCAAGTCCGCGCGCGCTTGCGCCAGCGCCAGCTGAGCGTCTGAATCATCCAATTGCACCAACACGTCGCCGGCCTTCACCACCTGCGTATCGCGCACGAACACGCGCGCGACTGGCCCGCCCGCGAGCGGCGTGATCTCGGCGGTGTCAGCGTTGACGTAGGCGTTGTCGGTGGAGACGTAATGGCTCTCGACGGTGAACCAGTAGACGCCATAGGCGAGGGCGGCGATCAGCACGCCCGCTCCCAACAAAGTCAGCAAACGGCCCCGCCGCTTGTTACCCGCCACGTTCTCGTCGCCCCTTGACGGCGCTTGAGCTGGGGCTTCCGCAGCCTGAGTGGCTTGGTCTGCCATAATATGTCCGTCCCCTTCAGACCTAACCCGATGATTTGGCCCGGTCTTTCCGGTTTGTCTTGAAATGACCGAACCGTTCGGTCATCTAAATAGGTGACAGGAAGCCCGATGATCAAGGACACCGCTACCGCTTTCTCCAAAATTTCATCGACGCTGCCGCCGGTCGCCGCTCGCGGTGCGGACGCTGAGCGGCGCGCGTTGATCATGGACCGAGGTGAGGAGGCGTTCTTGGCGGACGGCTTCCAGGGCGCTTCAATGGCTGACATCGCCGCCCGCGCCGGCTGTTCGAAGGGCACGCTCTACAACTACTTCGAGAGCAAGGACGAACTCTTCCTTGCGTGCGTGGCGCGCCACTGCGAGGGGCTGCAGATCGAAATGCTCTCGCTGGCGCGCAGCGGCGGCGACGTAAGTCAAACGCTGACCGAGATTGGCCGCCGTTACGCGCAATTCGTCGCCACCGACGCAATTGTGCGCCGTTTCCGTATGATTGCCGCGGAGGGCGAGCGAGCGCCTGAGATCACGCGCGCCTTCTACGCCATGGGTCCAGCGCGCGGCGTCGAAACACTCAGCGCATACATCAAAGGCGCGATGGAAAGCGGCCTGCTTCGTCGCGGCGACGCCGAACGCGCCGCCCGAAACTTCTTCGCGCTCTGCACCGGCCATCGCACCAAAGCACGCCTCTGCAACGCCGAACCCGAACCCACGCAAGCGGAAACCGAAGCCGACGTTGCGGAAGCCGTTCGCGTCTTCATGGCGGGTTACGGCGCTTAGCCATTCTACCCTCGCTCCGTGAGGGTAGGATGGCTGGGGTGCTAGGATTCGAACCTAGGAATGGCGGTACCAAAAACCGCTGCCTTACCGCTTGGCGACACCCCAACAGCCGGTCCCTGACGGGTCCGGCGCGGCGGAAGCGGGCTATCTAGAGGCGCCCGCGCGCCGATGCAACCGGGGCAAATCAGGCTTCTTTGCGCTTCCCACCGTTCCGGAGGGCAAGCGCAAAGCCGAGAGCGCCCGCAGCGCTGGTGGCCACACCCGTCCAGGCGAGGGCGGCACCCACGAATTGCTCCCCGCCCAGCGCTTGACTGACCACCGTCACCAGCGTCGGCGCCAAGCCAAAGCCGATCACCGCGCCAACCACAATAAACAGGCTGAGGCAAAGACCGCGTATTTCGTTGGGCACCATCACCGCAATTGCCGTCGCCGTAACGATGCCGCAGACGGCGCCGCCGGCGACGAACGCAGCAAACCCGACCGAGAACAATGTCGTGTCCGGCAAGATCGGAAAGAACGCAGCCGGGATTGAGAGCACCGCGGCGATCACGGCGCCAACCAGAACGCCGCCTTTCAGTTTCAGTTTTTGTCCGAAGTCGGCGGCAAACGCGCCGACGAGCGCGCCCACTACGCCGCCCAGCAGCACCATCAAGCCAATCACGCCACCCGATTGCTCCGGAGTCATATGATAGCTGCGCTGCAACACCGGCGCGGCCCAGATGCCTGCTGCCGTGTCCACCATCACCACAGTCACCTGGCCAAAGAACAACGGCACGAGAAAGCCGCGCCGCTGCCAGATCTCGCGCATCGCTTCACCGAAGCTGGCCTCAGCGACTTCCACTTCGTGCCGCGCGGGTTCGCGCAACAAGAACAGCGGCCCCAGCAGCAACAAACTCAGCGCGCCGAACGCTAAGTGCACTTCGCGCCACGGCGTCATTCCCGGCAGCGCCGGCGCCACTTTGGCAAAGCCGCCAAACAAGCCGCCTGCCAACGCAAATGCCAGCGCCACGCCGACCATGTTGCCCACTGACAGCGCAAGGATCGCGCGCCCGCGTTTCTCCGGTGCGCTTAGGTCCGCGACCACCGAGATCGCCACGCCGATCACGCACATCGATCCAATGCCGGAGATCATCCGCGCCGCGAACAGGGTGGTGAAATCCTGCGCAAACGCCGTCCAGAGGGTGCCGATGGTCCATAGCAGCGACAGCCCGATCAGCAGCGCGACGCGGTTGCCCCGATCCGTGATGCGGCCGATCGGCAACGACAAGAGCGCAACGGGCAGCGCGACGGCCAACCCCTGCAACAAGCTCAACTGCATATCGCTCAGGTGCAGTTCGGCTTTTGCCGCGTCCTGCACGGGGCTGAACACCGTGCGCATCATGAACGCGCTGGCGACGGTTGTAGCGAGCACCGCCAACGCCAGGCCCGCGCCACTTTTTTTCGCAGCCGGCGTATCCTGCGCCGCCAGCGTCGCGCTCAATGCGTCAGCCAATGTCGCTCACCTGTGCTTTGCCGGACTTGAGAAGTTCGCCGACGGAGTCGTCGAAATGCGCGTGCATCGCTGCGGCCGCCGCTTCGACGTCGCGCGCCACGATGGCGTTGGCGACAGCTACGTGCCGTTCGATAATGATTTCGCGCTGTTTCTTGGTCGTGCGCGTGCGCCAAGCGGTCGGCACCGCCACCTGCATGAGCGGCCCGAACGAGCCGACAATCTGCAGAAACAGCGCATTGTGGCTCGCACGCGCGATGAGTTCGTGGAAGGCGATGTCGTGGCGCGTGGTCTTGGTCAAATCCTCGTAGTCGGCGGCCATCGCTCCGGCCAGCGCGCGCAATTCTTCGGCCTGCTGTTCGGTGCGCAGTTCCGCGGCAAGTGCTGCGGTGCGGACCTCGATCGTGCGGCGGACATCCCAGATTTCTGGCACTGAGATTTGCGCAGTAGTGACGGCGTGGTCGAGCGACGTGGCGATTACCGAGCCGTCGATGGCGCCGACGCGCGGTTTACGGCCGTTGCCGACATCGATCAGTTTCAAAGCAGCAAGCGCGCCGAACGCTTCGCGCATCACCGCCCGCGATACGCCGAGCGTTGTCGCAAAGTGCGTTTCGCCGGGCATCGTATCGCCGACGCGCAGCTTGTTGTCACGGATATAGCTGGTCACGGCGTTCATCGCCGATTGGACCAGAGATCCGCCTTCCTGTGGTGCGCGGCCCGCCATAAATCAAAGTCCCGAAAGCAAATGGAATGAGTTACGCCGCCAATTGGCAGGCGCGGAAATCGCTGGGTGAAAGCCCGAAACGGCGGCTGAATGCGCGCGCGAAGCTCGCATTGTTGAGATAGCCGTTTTCATAGCCGATTGACGAAACCGGCTTATCGGTGGTGCGCAGCATGACGCTGGCTTGTTGTAGCCGCTTTTCCGCCAGCGCTTCTGCAATGGTGCAACTGAACATGTCGCGGAAGCCACGCGTCAGCTTGGCGCGGTTCAGGCCGCACGCGCGCGCGATCTTGTCCAGCGTGAGCTTTTCCGACCAGCGCTCGTCGATCATGCGGCGCGCTGCGGCGACGCGGCGTGTATCTTCCGCCGAGAGTGCGCAATCCGGCGCCAACGCGACGAACTCGCCGGCATTGTGCAAGCGAATGGTTTCGCAAATCAGCTCGATGCTCTTGCCGAGCCGGTAGACGTTCTGTGCTTCACCGCTGAGTGAACAGTCGCGCACCGCCATGGCGATAGCGCGCAGTGTCGACGGCAAGTGATACGTTTGATCGCCGGTCCACACGCCGCCTATGCGCGCGAAAGCCGACGGTTGTATTGCCAGCACCAGGCGCGCGTCGCCTTCGTCAAGGTCGACGTCATCGTGGAAGCTGACGGTGGGTCCTGCGCTATTGAGATCGAACGACAAAGCCACCACGCCCAACGGCAGTGGCGCGTCGTGGAACGGACCAGTGCCCAACAGCGTGGTCATTTCCGGAGACACTTCGACGTAGGTCGAGACGCCCATGGTTCGCTTCCTCCGCCCGACGGTTTTCGTTCTAGGCGAAAGCGAATCTAGAACCTGTCAGACAGGTGGTCAAGCGCCTATCAGATAGGTCTTGCAGCCTAGCCGTGGAGAAAGCGCTGCAGCGCTTCCAGGCTGTCGCGCCGTGCGCGCACCGAGAGCGGCGCTGGCCCGCCGAAGATATCGAAACCGTGGAATCCGCCTGGATAAACAATGAGATCGACCGGCACTCCCGCGTGCATGAGCCGCTGCGCGTAGTCGACATCCTCGTCAATGAAGAGGTCGAGGGTCGGGCAAGCGATGAAGGTGGGCGGCAAGCCCGCGAGGTTTGTGGCGCGCGCCGCGGCGGCGTACGGTGACACGTCAGGCGAGCCGGGTGGTTGCCCCAGTAACGCGGCCCATCCGAACGCATTGTTATGCGGCGTCCAGATGAACTCGCCCGCCACCGGATTGGGCTCGGCGACCACGCACGTGCGGTCGTCGATCATCGGATAGATCAGATGTTGGAATGCGAGTTTGTACGCGCCGCGGTCGCGCGCCAGTAGTGCGAGCGACGCCGCAAGGCCGCCGCCTGCGCTCTCGCCCATGACGCCGATGCGTTTCGCGTCGATGCCGAGCGCGCCCGCATTGGCAAATGTCCACGCGAGCCCCGCATAGCAATCCTCGATCGCGGCAGGAAAGATGTGCTCGGGCGCCAGCCGATAATCGACGCTGACGATCACGCAATTGAGTTTGTGCGCGAGCGGACGATGCAGCGCCTCCATTGAGGCAACACTGCCGCCAACATAACCGCCGCCATGAATGTGATAGATGCACGGCAGCGGCGCCGCCGCGTGACGCGGCTGGTAGATGTGCAGGCTCACCTCTGGCGCGCCCGCGGGCCCCGGCACGCTGCGGACCGTGAGTTCGATGCCTTCCTTCGCTTCCGGCGGCAACTCGACCGGAAACTGCGCGAACCGTTCCGCATCGCGCATCGGCGCCAGCATCTCATTGGTCAGCGCAACCGTGGGAAACACATCCAGCACGGGGAGGAGCGCTGGATCCACAAGCTTGCGCGTGTTCATGAAACTTACTCGCGTTGATCGGCGAAGATTTTGCCGGGATTGAACAGGTTCTTCGGATCAAGCGCGCGCTTGATCGTCCGCATCATATCCACGCCATCTTCGCCGAGCTCGCGCAAGAGCCAATCCTGCTTGCCGAGGCCGATGCCGTGTTCGCCGGTGCAAGTGCCGTCCATCGACAGCGCCCGTTCGACCAGGCGTGCGTTCAGCGCCTCGGCTTCCGCCTGCTCGGCCGGATTGTTCGGATCAATGACGAAAATGACGTGGAAGTTGCCATCGCCAACGTGGCCGAGGATCGGCGCCGGGAAGGAGGCCTTCGCGAGATCGTCCTTGGTCTGGTTGATGCACTCCGCCAAGCGACCGATGGGCACGCACACATCCGTTGGCCAGCCGATACAACCCTTGCGCGTTGCGGTTGCCGCATAGAACGCTTGGTGACGCGCTTTCCAAAGTTTGTTGCGTTCTTCCGCCAAGTTGGACCAACGGAATTCGCCGCCGCCATTGTCGCGTGCGAGATCGCCGACTGTCGCGATCTGCTCTTTCACCGCATGTTCGCTGCCGTGAAATTCGAAGAACAAGGTGGTGAGTTCGGGATAGTCCAGCTTCGAGTAGGCGTTGACAGCCTTCATCTGCACGTCATCGAGGATTTCAACGCGCGCCAGCGGAACGCCAAGTTGGATGGCCTGCACCACGGTGTCGACCGCGCCGGCGAGCGTCTGGAAGCTGCACACCGCCGACGAAATCTGTTCCGGGATGCCCCACAGGCGCAGCGTAACTTCGGTGATGATGCCGAGCGTGCCTTCTGAGCCGATCATCAGCCGTGTCAGATCGTAGCCCGCTGCGCTCTTGCGCGCGCGCCTTGCGGTACGGATGTCGCGCCCATCGGGTGTCACGATCCGCAGCGAGAGGATTGCCTCACGCATCGTGCCGTAGCGCACCGCGTTAGTGCCTGACGCACGCGTTGAGGCCATGCCGCCCAGCGTCGCGTTGGCGCCAGGGTCAATCGGGAAGAAGAGCCCAGCATCGCGCAAGTGTTCGTTGAGCGCCTCGCGCCGGACGCCAGCCTGCACCGTGCAATCGAAATCCTGCGGGTTCACCGCAAGAATTTTGTTCATCTCGGAGAGATCGACGGTCACGCCGCCGCGCACCGGCGTGAAATTGCCCTCAACTGAAGTCCCGGCGCCATAGGCGATCACCGGCACGTCGAATTGATTGCAGAGCTTCACCAGAGCCACGACCTCTTCGGTCGTGTGCGCGAACACCACCGCGTCCGGCATGGCGGTCGCGAAATGGGTTTCGCTCGCGCCATGTTGCCGGCGCATGGCTTCGCCGAGGTGCAGCCTGTCGCCGAAAGTGCGGCGGGCAGCCTCAACGAAGCCCTGCGGGAGCGGCGCGTGTCCTTTGAGGGCAGGCGCAGCGCTCATGGTCTTAGAACCGCGCGGTCAAACGAACACCCACGCGGCGGCGATCGCCGGTGATGCCCAGATTGTGGACGAGCGGACCGGAGAAGCCGAACGCGCTCAACAGCGAACTGTCGAGATACGATTCGTAGTAGCGTTCGTCGGTGAGGTTCGTGGCCCACAAGCCGATAGACCAGTTTGCCCGCTCGTAGGTCAAGTTGCTGTTCACCAGCGTATAGGCTTCGAGGACTGGCGACACCGTCTCGCTGAGACTCGAACCGCGACGTTCGCCTTTGTAGGCGGCCGTGATGTCGAAGCGAATGTCGCTGTCATTGCCCATATCGAATGTCAGGCTTGGCGTGATGAACGCAGTCCAATCCGGTTGGAAGAGGATGCGGTCGCTCGGCAAATGCTTCGTCGTAACTGCGAAGTAATCCTCGTCGCTTGTGATCCGCGAATGATTGTAGGCGAGGCCGCCTTGCAACGCGAACAGCGAGCTTGGACGCCACGTGCTCTCGGCTTCAAAGCCGTAGCTAGTGACAGGGCCGGTGTTGAGGTTCACCGCAATGAGCGCCGGCGTGAGCGAGTTCTGACCGATATAGTGCGAATAGTCGTTGTAGTAGATCGCGGTGTTCAGTGTCAGCACGTGGTCTTCGGTCGAGAACTTGTCGCCGATTTCGTAGGTCCACACCGAGTCGCCTTGGTAGATCGGATTGGGCGCGCCGTTAGCATTCGCGCCGCCGCCGCGGAAGCCGCGCGAAATTGATGCGTAGCTCATGTGGTTCGGCGTCCAATGTTCCGTGAGCGTCACACGCGGTTCGAGTTGGTTTGCTTCGTATTGGGTATGAGCGGCCACTGGCAGGATGTTGTTGTTGTTCACTTGCTGGTGGTCGTAGCGAAGCCCGGCAGAGAACTCGAGCGTATCGGTTAGATTGTAGAATGCGTTGAAATAGATGGCTTGCGCCGATGTGTCGGAGTTCTGTGTGCTCAAGGTGGGCACGTCGACGGTCGCTGGGAACGGCGGCGCAAGACCCGTGGGCAGCGTCAGAATGTCGGCAATCGACACTTTAGTTTGCGAGTAGTTGGCGAAGAAGCCGAGAAGCGTGCTGAAACGGTCGTTCCAATGCGTGTCGAAGCGCAGGTCGCCGGTGTAGGTGTAGAGACCGTTGTGGCCATCGACCACGTGGACAAACGGTACGGGGCCGAAGTCGCCGTCGCCGCTGGCCTTACCTTGGCGTTCGTCATACGCGAGCATGGCGGTCATTTGTGTGTTGTTCGTTACGTCGAAAACGCCCTTCAGGTTGGCACCGGAATAGATGTATTCGGCAACGCTGTTGAAGTTCGTTTGCACGTCGTCGACGTAGTCGGTGGGCCCTGAAGGGCTCGAATAGGCCGTTTGCGCGCCGTCGACGCGATTATAGTAGCCGTTCAACGTGATTTGCGCGCCTTGCGGAGCGTTCCACAACAACGTGCCGTTCACGGAGTCATCTTCGATCGGGCGTGCGTCGCCGCCCGCGAGCGTGTTCTTCGAGAAGCCATCTGCGGAGTGATATGAAACCGCCAAGCGACCGCGCAGAACGCCCTCGATCAGCGGGCCGCTGATGCTGCCGCTGTAGGTTTGATAGTTGTCGTCCGGCGCGTAGTCGGCTGCGAAGCGACCTTGGAACGTGTCAGTCGGCTGCCGCGTAATCACGTTGATGGCGCCGCCCAAGGTGTTGTTGCCGAACAATGTGCCCTGCGGGCCTTTCAGCACTTCGATGCGTGCAACGTCGACGACCGGATTGTTGAGGTACGACGTGTTGGTTTGATAGATGCCATCGACGAAAATGCCGACACCCGGCTGCACCGTGTCGATCAGCGTGGTGCCGACACCGCGAATGGACATGAAGGCGCGGCCCACAGCATCGCTGGTGATGTTCAGTCCCGGCGCAAATTGGGCGATATCACGCACCTGCGTGATGTGCTGACGCTCAAGCGTCTCGGCAGTCACGGCCGTTACCGCGATCGGCACGTCCTGCAGACGTTCTTCGCGCGTCCGCGCCGTGACGATGATGTTCTCACTGTCGTCGATCGACGTGTCGGCGGCGGTTGTGGCCGAAGCCTGCGCCGCGGCGGTGACGGTCTGTGCCTGCGCTGTGCCGGTGGCGGCAAAGATGGCAAGCGTGGTCCCCGCAAGCAGCGTGCTGATACGGCTCATTGAAATTCCTCCCCTGCGGATACGCCGGTTCTTGGCGCCTCATTGTGCTGGGAAGCCTACGCGCGTCCGGGACCTATCTGAAAGGTGGCTTCGGGCCGATTGGCTGTGCCGAACCGCACAGAGTCTTGGCCGCCCGGAGTCGGCGCGATCTGTGCGCAGGCGCACAAAAAAAGGCCCCCGACCCCAGCGGGAAGGCGGCCTGTGCAGTTGGGGACGAAAAAAGAGTTACGGGACGATCCGCGCCGCGGGCATGTCCGCATCGCGCGCAATCTCGCCTGTCTCCGGCGTGCACACGATTTGCGTGTCGGTAGTGTACTCCGGCCAAGGCAGCGCTCCGGTCTTGGCGAAGTCGGCCCAGATCTTGTTCATGCGATCGGCGATCTCTTGAGGCGGATTAGGGCCGGCGAGCCCCTTCGGCCCGCGCACCGTCGATAGCGTGTTGAACACGAACGGCAGTTCGAGCGCGTGGCATGCGCCCAAGCCGCTGTCGTACACTGGCGACTTCCACTTGAACTCGTAGAAGTGCGTTCGCCCTTGATGCAGTTGCGCGAAGCGGCGCGCTTGCAGCCGGAACACCAGATCATTCAGCGCATCTGTGAACACGAGGTGCGGACGTTTGCTCTTATCGTTGATGCCGTACGCCTTCAGCACCTCGACACCCAACGGCTCCGCCTTTTTCACTGCCAGCTTGGCGAGGAAGCGGCCGATCTTCTTGCCGGCGTGCACGAAGTACAAATTCATCTCGTCTCGATTGGTGCCGATCAGAATATCGATTTCTTTGCTGGCGCCCTTCGCCAACGCCACGTGCGGATGCTCGGGCAGCACATCGTCGCCATAGACCGGCAGAAACCGGCTCAAGCCAAACGCGGGCTCGCGCTTGTTATCGTCGCGCAGGTCAATGCCGGCTGTCGGCAGAGAAATTTTCTTCTGCGCTTCCAAACACGCCGCGTTCGATGTTGCGCGAAAGCCCGCCAAATCCGGCGTGATTTTCATGATTTTCGCGAGTTTCTTGGTCAGACGCTGCGCGACGGAGATCGGCCGCACCATGTTGCCGTGGCCGCTTTCGATGATGGCGCGCTTGAACAAACCCTTTGCCAAAGGCGAGGCGACCAGATTGCTGATCGACATCGCTCCGGCGGATTCGCCAAACACAGTGACATTGTTTGCATCGCCGCCGAACCCGGCAATGTTTTCTTGAACCCATTTCAGTGCGAACAATTGATCGCGTAAACCCAGATTGGTCGGCGCGCCCTCGATCGGCACAAAGCCTTCGACGCCCAACCGATAGTTGATGGTGACGAGCACGACGCCTTGCTTGGCGAATGCCGTGCCATCGTAAGCGTCCGAAGCGCCGACCCCGCCTGTGAACGCGCCGCCGTGAATGAACACCATCACCGGCGCCGCCCCGGTCAGAGCAGGCGTCCACACGTTGAGCACGAGATAATCGTCCCCGAACGCGAGTCCGCCGCCGATCAGCGGCTTCAGGTCGACGCCCGGCAGAACCTTCTCCAAGTCCTCATCGCGCGCTTCCGATTGCGGTGCGGCGAAGCCCTTGCGCGTGCCGTCGCGGGGCGCGGTCCACGGCTGTGGTGATTGCGGGAGAGCAAAGCGCCGCGCTCCAACCGGCGGCGCGGCATACGGCAGGTTCCAGAAGCGCAGCACGCCGTCCGTGGAGACGCCCTGGATCGGACCGAACTTGGTTTGCGCCAAAGGCGCGGAGGCGGCGACAGCGGCGCCGGAGTCTGCGTGTGCCATGGCCCAAACTAACATCGCGCAGCCACGCGGCCAGAACGGCAGGCTTTGCCGTCCGGGACTTTGCCGTTGCCGAGGCGCTTCAGAAGGGCGGGAAAATCTTGGTCGGAGCAGCTGGATTTGAACCAACGACCCCCACGTCCCGAACGTGGTGCTCTACCAGGCTGAGCTATGCTCCGACGTAAGAGCGGCGGGGATTACAAGGCTTTCTTCGCCACCGCAACAGGTTCTCGCGACCAGGGTCAGCCGGAAGGCATCAACTCACCGATACGGGCCAGCAGGTCGGCGGGGTCGTCGTAAACATGCGTCGCGCCCGCGGCTTCGAGTTCAGCCGCCGCATAGCCCCCGCAACGCAGGCCAACGCCGCGCGCGCCAGCGGCAACTGCGGCCTGCATGTCCCAAACGCTGTCGCCAACCACGAGCGCCTCCGCGGGTGGCCGTTTCAGCCGCCGCGCTGCTTCCAGGAAGAGGTCGGGCGCCGGCTTGGCCTTCTTCACCTGATCGCCGGTGACGACGACGGCAGCGTTGAGATCCACGTTCAGCGCCGCGAGCGCGCCATGTGCATTTTCTGCGTGGCCGCTGGTCGCGATGGACCAGGTCGCGCCTTGTTGTGAGAGATGCGCAAGCAACGCTGCAGCGCCAGGCAATGGCGCAGAGCGCAGCTCCATCGCGTTGAAAATCTCACCGTGGCGCTTGTGCACACGGTCGGCGGCCTCGCCAGTCAGCGGCGCACCTGCCTCCTGCGCTACCTCGCTGACCAAACGCTCACCGCTCATGCCAATGCGGCGATGGATGCGCCAGGTCGGCGCGCGAATTCCCGCTTCATTAAAGGCTTTTTTCCATGCTGCGACGTGCTCGTAGACATTGTCCACCAGCGTGCCATCTAGGTCGAAAATGAAGCAGGGCGCAGTCACGCGCGTCGCCTTAGGCGTTCATGCCTGGCACGTGCGTCAGTACCCACGCGACGCCGAATACGAATGCGAAGATCAGCACCCAACGCGTGGTCTCAGCGAGGAAGTGCACCATCTTCCGCGCCGGTTCGAGCGCGGAGAGCGCCAAGGTGGCGATGAACACGGTGCAGACTGCAAACCACATCTCAAGCTCACCAAGTCCGCCATCGGCAGCAGCGATCCAG
Source organism: Terricaulis sp. (assembly GCA_047601265.1). Classification (GTDB taxonomy): domain Bacteria; phylum Pseudomonadota; class Alphaproteobacteria; order Caulobacterales; family Aquidulcibacteraceae; genus Vitreimonas. Next base: position 856,066 of record JASGJR010000001.1, on the reverse strand, counting down.
GCGAGGTAGGCGCAGAACGCCGCGATCGCAAAGCGCACCACACCTTTGAGCACGCCACTGCCGCTACGGTGCGGATCGCGTTCGCGCGCAGGCGCCTGCGCTGGCGGCGCGCCCTGCAGTGCGGGCGCAGGCGGCAGCGCAGCTTGCGGCGGCGGCGCAGCCAGCTGCGTGCGCAGCCGTCGCCATGCTTCCGCTTCCAGCTCTGCGCGCACCTGCTGCTCGAACATCCAGTCGTCGCTGGCGAACGCAGGTGGCCTCTTGGTGGACATCGAGGCCCCTTAAACCCTCAGACGCGATTATCTGTCCCGAATTCGCCTTCCGGCAATAGTCATCAGTAAAGCCAACTGCTTATGCCGCGGACGGGCGTTCGCGCTTACCAACCATCAGCCAATTTTATCATTTTTCGATAAAAAATAGCTTGCACCGTACCAGCTCTCATATCATTTATCGATAAATCCGGCAGCTGCGCCGGTGCGGAGCTTTGTCGTGAAGCAATTTCTCATAACCGTGGCCGGCGTCCTCGTGGGGCTGGTGCTTTTCCTTTTCGTCGGTCCGTTTCTGCTCATTTCGATGATCGCCTCATCGATGCACGGACCACCGCCGCCGTCGCACATGGTGCTCTCGCTCGACCTGCGTGAGACCATGAACGATCAGCACGCCAGCGGGCCGTTTGGCGGCTTCTCCAGCCGCAACTCGCTGCTGGATACCCTGGCCAAGATCGACGCGGCGCGTACCGACAGCGCTGTTGAGGGCCTCTACATTCGCGCCAACACCGAGGGCATGGGCGCTGCCCAGAGCCAAGAATTGCGCTCCGCGCTCGCGGCCTTCCGTCATTCCGGCAAGTTCGTCGTCGCGCATTTGCAAAACGATGGCGTGCGCATGTCGATGGCCGGCTACCTGACGGTTGCAGGCTCTGATGAAGTTTGGCTGCAAGGCGCCAGCGAAGTGCAGCCCATGGGCCTGCTCGCCGAGGAAACCTTCTTCGGCAATACGCTCCAGCGCTATCATATGCAGGCGCAATTCGAGACGCGGGAAGAATACAAGACCGCCGCCTCGACCATGACAAATTCCGGATTCACCGCCGCGAACCGCGAAGAAGTCACCGGCATGGTCACCAGCATCTACAATTCGCTGCTGAATGACATCGCCGCCGATCGCCATATCACGCCGGCGCAAGCCAAAGCGGCGATCGAAGCCACGCCGTACACGGCTCAGCAGGCGCTGACCTACAAGTTGGTCGACAAGCTCGGCCGCCCTGAAGACGCCGAGCGCGCCGCTTTGGCGCGCGCCAAGGGCAGCAACGCCGAACTCGTCGATTTCGACGATTATCGTCCGAGCTTGCCCCATAGCGGCCGCGTCATCGCGGTCGTGCAGGGCGAAGGCGCAATCGTCTCAGGCCCCGAGAGCCACGACCTCTTCAACGACGATCAGCAAATGAACAGCGATCGCGTCGCCAAAGCGCTGCTCGACGCTTCCAACGACAGCGACGTTGCCGCGATCGTGTTCCGCGTGAATAGCCCCGGCGGTTCGGTGGTTGCGTCCGACCAGATCTTGGCGGCGCTGCGCACGGCCAGGGAGCGCGGCAAGAAAGTGGTTGTGTCGATGGGCGATGTTGCGGCTTCCGGCGGCTATTACGTCTCCGCCGACGCCGACCGCATCATCGCCGAACCGACCACCATCACCGGCTCGATCGGCGTGCTCGGCGGCAAGCTCGTGATCGGCGGCGCGATGGACTACTACCTGTCGAGCCACAGCGATGCGATCTCGGTCGGCTCGCCGGTGATCGGCATGTTCTCGTCGAACCGTCCGTTCAATCAGGCCGAACGCGCCGCGTTCGCGTCGTTCATTGATCGCGCTTATGCGGACTTCATCGGCCTCGTCGCCGAGGGCCGCCACATGAGCCGTGATCAAGCCCACGCCGTGGCCCACGGCCGCGTGTGGACTGGTGAGCAAGCGAAAGCCAACGGCCTGGTCGACCAACTCGGCGGCTTCTGGGACGCGATCACTGCGGCCAAGAAACTCGCCGGCATCGCCGACGATGCGCAGGTGCAATTGCGCTACTTCCCGCAAGAACGCAGCCCGTTCAAAGCGTTGGGCCGCGCGTTCGGTGTCTCTGAGCAAAGCGTCGAGGGCCTCGCGCGCCTCAACGCCGCGCTGTCAGACCCGCGTGTTGTGCATGCGATGGCGGCGATCCGCGAGGAAGACGCCAGCGCCCGCGCCGAAGCGGACCACGTCACCGTGCGCTAGCGCACGTTATCAGCTCCATGAGCCTTGGGCCGGTCTCGCGACCGGCCCATTTTTTTTGTCATTGAACGGCAAAAGCGAGCCTTGGCTCAGCTCTTAAACTCGACCTCGTATTTCGGCAGATCCGCGCGCAGCGTCTCGTAAAGCCGCTCCACAAAGCGGGCCGGGTCGTCGTCGACGAAATCGTCGAAATAGTCGGGATGGTTGCTCTCGAACACGTACTCGCCGTCCTCGGCGAAGATGAAGCCCAGCTCCTCATCCGTTTGCACGTGGATGACGGCGATCTGCGTGTCGTCGTCATCTTCTTCGCTGAGCGAAAACGAGAGGCGGCGCGAGTTGATCTTCTCTTCCAGGATCGGCGCCAGCGTCTGCAGCGCCGCGAGATCGTCGAACTCGGTATCGCCCTTTAACGCCGCCTCGAGTTTCGAGCGCGCGGTGTCGACGTCTTCGTCGAAATTGCCGGTCGGCAGGGAGGTGTCTTTCTTGCCGCTCATGCCGCTTCCACCAGGCTTTGGAAGATCGCTGCGCCGCCTATGCGGCCAAGCACTGGATCGGAGGCGCGCTCGGGGTGCGGCATCATCCCCATCACGTTGCCGCGCTCGTTGACAATGCCGGCGATGTCGCGCGCCGAGCCATTCGGATTGTCGAGATACCGAAACACCACCCGACCTTCGCCTTCGAGACGGTTCAGCGTGTCTTCATCGGCGGCGAAGCGGCCATCGCCGTGCGCGATCGGAATTTCGGTGTCACGAGTTTCGCGGTAGGCGCGGGTGAACGCCGTGTTGCCGTTGACCACCGCCAGCGGCACGTCCCTGCAGATGAACTTTAGGCCGACATTGCGCAGCAGGGCGCCCGGCAGCAGCCGCGTTTCCGTCAGCACCTGGAAGCCGTTACAAATCCCCAGCACCAACCCGCCGCGTTCGGCATGCGCGTTGACGGCGCGCATGATCGGGCTCTTCGCCGACATCGCGCCGGAACGGAGGTAGTCGCCGTAGGAAAAGCCGCCCGGCAACACCACCAGATCGACGCCGTCCGGCAAGTCGGTGTCCTTGTGCCAGACCATGCTTGCGGGCTTGCCGCTCAGGCGCTGCAAGGCGCGTGCGGCGTCACGGTCGCAATTGGACCCGGGGAACACGACAACTGCGGATTTCATGTGCCCCACATAACCTGCGTCGCTCCAAAATTGAAGCGCGCGAACAGCGAATTAGGCGTGGGACGCTGCCGGATTGGCCGCTGGCGTTGCATCGCTGACATGCCAATTCGCGCGCTCCTGGGATCTGCATACGTGGCGGCGCGATTGCTCCGGCAGCACGTCTGTCGACGATAGTTGCAGTCTCGAAAATATCGCGTGCTATACCGAAGCCCATGCCAGTTTGGGTTACGCTTCTTGCACTCGCGTCAATCGCTGGGACCATCGGTTTGGCATGGGCCTTCTGGCGATGGGACCGCGCGGCAAGCAAATGGGAGTGACGTATGACGACGACCGGCAAATGTCTGTGTGGTGCAGTCAGCTATGAGGTCAGTGGTGACGCCGTGTTCGGCGGCCACTGCTATTGCAACGATTGCCGCAGGACCTCTTCGAGCCACACCTCAGTCGTCGCCTATCCCATCCCTGCCGTGAAGGTGAGCGGCAACCCGAAAGAATACACCAGCAAGGGCGATAGCGGTCTGCCGGTAACGCGCGGCTTCTGCGCTAATTGCGGCACGCAGATGTATTCCAAGGCCGAGGGTCTTCCCGGCATGATGCTGATCAAAGCTGGCACATTGGATCACCCGGAAAACTTCAAGCCGGCGATGTCGATCTATGCATCTCGTGCGCCGAGCTGGGATCAGCCGGCGACAAGCTTGCCGTCATTCCCGGAAATGCCGCCGCCCAACGGCTGAGCGCGTACGCCTTTCCGTTCCGTCCGAAAGCGTCTAGCCCGGCGACAACGGAGATACGCATGACTGAGTTGGTGCTGACGACGTATGACTGGGTCCCTGAACCACCGCGCGGTTTCGTACGTGATTTGCGTGTGCGTTGGGCGCTGGAGGAAGCGGGCCTGCCGTATCGCGTTGAGAGCACGCCGTTCAAGGATCGCGGCGCGCAGCATTTTGCCCATCAACCGTTTGGGCAGGCGCCGTGGCTCACCGATGGCGACATTTCCATTTTCGAAACCGGCGCGATCCTGCTGCACCTGGGCGAGCGCAGCGAGAAATTGCTGCCTACCGATCCTCACGCGCGGAGCGAGGTCATTGAATGGGTGTTTGCAGCGCTGAATTCCGTCGAGATCATCAGCGTGCCGTGGTCGATCACCAAATTCACGGGAGAATCCGCAGACGCGGGCCTCGCCAAGTTCGTCACCGACTGGTTGGACAAGCGCTTGGGTCACGTGGAGGCCGTCTTGGCGACGCGCCAGTGGCTCGCCGGAGGCGCCTTTTCGATCGCCGACATTCTGATGTCCGACGTGCTACGTTTGATCCAGCGTTTCGACGGTCTTGCAAAATATCCCGCGTGCCGCGGCTATGTTGCATGCGCCACTGACCGCCCCGCCTTCAAGAAGGCGCACGCAGATCAGATGGCGCACTTTGCAGAGGCGGATTAGGGCGCTGATTGCGGCGTGTACTGCGCCGGGAAAAGGCGCTGCAGGTTTTGCACCTTCGGCAGATCGTTGAACACGATGTAGGGATAAGTCGGATTCCGGTTCAGGAAGTTCTGATGATAATCCTCCGCTGGCCAAAAGTGCTGCAGCGTGTCAACGCGTGTGACGATCGGCGCTGAATATGTGTGCGCCGCGCCAAGTTGCGCGATGTAGGCATTCGCGACGCGCGCCTGATCGGCGTTGGCCGCGAAGATGTTGCCACGGTAGCTCGTGCCGCTATCGGGTCCTTGGCGATTGAGCTGCGTCGGATCGGTCGCGACGGAGAAATAGATGCGCAGCAATTGGCCGTAGGTGATGACATGCGGATCGTAAGTGATCTCCACCGACTCGGCGTGACCGGTGGTTTCTGAGCTCACTTGTTCGTAGCTCGGCGCATTCACGCGCCCACCGCTATAGCCAGAGCGCACGCCAAGCACGCCGCGCACGTGCTCGAACACGCCTTCCATGCCCCAGAAGCAGCCACCCGCGAACACTGCCGTCTGCGCATGCGCGCCAGCGGGGGCGAGCGGTAGATCGACACTCGCGGCGGGAACGACATGCGGCGTTTCAGCAGCGCCTGCTGGCGAGCAGGCCATCAGGGCGACGGCGGCGATTGAGGCGAGAAAGAGGCTGCGGATCACGTCTAAGCTCCGGGTTTGCAGAGGCTTATACGCGCGAGCTTAGGCCTTGGGTTACACCGCTCAAAGCAGCGATAGGCTGTCCAGATCGAGCGCTTGCCAAGCCGGCCGTTCCGCCATGACCGCGAACATCTCGTCGCCCCGCTCCGTGCGTTCGACATTCATGGACGCAAAGATCGCCATCAGCACGCCGGAGAAGGCGTAGAGCCGGTAGTCGCGCCAGACGCCCTCTGCGTCGGCATTCGCGCCCAAGGCGTGGAGCTCGCGCACATAAAGGTCGACCAGGCGCCGCTCTTCCTTCGCACGCACCGCGCGGTCGGCAATGCTGGTGCCAATCAGATACGACACGTCCGACGCGCCGGCGCCTGTCCCTAGCGTTTGCCAGTCCACCACATAGGCTTTGTCGTTCGCGGGCGAGAACAGAATGTTGTCGACGCGAAAGTCGCGGTGCTGCAGCGTTATCGCGTTCGGCATATATTCGAGATAGCCGCTGAACTTGGCCATGAACGCATCGCCCATTTCCAGGATGTCTGCGCCTAAACGCTGCGCATAGCGTTCACGGAATTGCTGCCAAAACACCGGCGTAAGATTGCGCACCATCATTGCCGAAGTTTCGTTCGGCGCGAGCCAAGCATGCGCCTCGGCGCGCCCATTGCCCCAGAACGGTGCGTGCAGGCGTGCTGCTTCTTTGATCGCCGTTTCGATTTGCGCGAGGCTCGCGCCCGCCAGTTGGTCGCCTTGCTTGGCTGGCGCCAAGTCCTGCAACAACAGTACGAAATCCAAATTGTCGTCGGACGCTTCCAAGTAGAGGCAGCGCGGACAAGAAATGCCGACATCGCGCGCCAGTTCGCGATACCAGCTCACTTCCAGCGTGTAGCTGCCGAGCGCCTGGGCGATCGCGCGTGTCTTCTCGTCCAGCGACGGACACTTGGCGACAATCGAAGCGGGGCCGTCATAACCGTCCCAGGTCAGCGCGAGCCGATAACTCTTGCTCATCTGCCCCGTGCCGATGGACTTCGCCTCGTAGCTTTTCAGCGACCCACGCGGCGCTTTGAGCGCGGCGGCCAGCCAGTTCGTGGTGATGGTCTCCGGTCCGGTCGGTATGCTCACGGTGCGCGATCCAACACGCTCGTCAGCCCACTCGGCGCGTGTGGGCCCATGATGAATTGCTCAAGCACGCCGAAGCCCTCGATTACTTGCCCGCGATCCTCGAACGTCGCCTTCGCCAGCGCCTGAATATGCAGATTGCCGGGAATGGAGTCGTCAGTATCGACAAGCTTGTCGTAGGCAACTTCGAAGTCACCGTGATCGCGGCCGTGCCCCCATGTCGGGTGCGTGTAGCCAAGTCCGTTCATGTAGAAATTCGTACCCGTTGGCGTAATGCGGAATAGCGGACCGTTCGGCGCCAGCGTGATGTCCGCGGACGCGAGCCTGCGCGTACCCGACGCGTAGATCAGCTTCGGCGCAGGGTGCTCGTACTCAACGCGCGCGTGCCCGAACACGTCCATCACCGCGCGCCTATTCCACGGCGTGCCGGTCTCGTCGTCGTTGGTATGAAAGAACAGCGCACGATCCTCGAAATTGCACGGTGTCCAAAGCCAGAAAAACTGAAACGCGCCCGGCGCCGGTTGCGAGTCCGGCGCGCCCACCGGCCGGATGCCCCATGAGCGATCGCGCGTGCCCCGCACCTGCGAGGGGTCGATGGCGATTTCCTGATTGCCGTGTTTGATCACGCCGCTCCAGCGCCCGTTTTGCGTGAGGCGCGTGTAGTCCATGAACATGCGCGGCCCTTGGCGGCGCGTGAAGCGCGGCTCTTCAATCGGTTCGTGGCGCGCATTGAACGTGAGATCGGCGGTGATGCCGCCATCATTGCCGCCAACGAGCAGTTTCAGCTGCTTCAGCGGTTCGACCACCTTCACTTCGATGGGCCCGACGCGCAAATCCATGCGCTCGCTGTTCAGCCGCCGCGAAGCGCGGATGTTGTGCTGCACGCCGTCGATCAGCAGGCAGAACGCCGCGTCGATCACGTCGAGGTGCGGATAGACCCCAAGTGCCGCGGCAAAGAACACCGACCCATCCGGCGTATAGCCGTTGAAGAAATAGCGATCGTAGAAATTGCGATCGGTCCCGGAAAACGCCACCGGCTCCGGCGTCTGGTGAATTGGGTAGTCATCGCCCCATGTCAGCACGGCGTTTCCCTTTTATGTTTTGGGGAAGCCTAGGGGCTGGCGTTACGGCAGCGCAAGCGCGCTTGTTAGCGTGCGATCTCGACCGAGTAGCTTTCGATCACCGTGTTCGCGAGCAGCTTCTCGCACATGTCTTTGACCTGCGCTTCCGCCGCCGTCGGATCGAGGCCGTCATCAAGCTGAAGCTCAATGCGCTTGCCGACCCGCGCGTCGGCCACCTTGCCGAAACCCAGATCGCGCAGCGCGCCCGCCACTGCCTTGCCCTGCACGTCAAGAACGCCGGGCTTCAGACCGACAGTGACAATCGCCTTCATGATTTCCCCAGATCCGTTTTCTACTGAACCGTCTCGCCGCCGGTGCCCGTAGCTTTGACGATGCCCAAGCGGCGCGCCACTTCGACGTAGGCTTCGGTGACGTTGCCGAGATCACGGCGGAAGCGATCCTTGTCCAGCTTCTCGTTGGTCTGCACGTCCCACAGCCGGCAGCTGTCGGGGCTGATCTCGTCAGCCACCACCGTGCGCACCATGTCGCCTTCATAGAGCCGGCCGAACTCCAGTTTGAAGTCAACCAGCTTGATACCGACCGCGCCGAACATCCCGAACAGATAGTCGTTGATGCGCAACGTCAGCGCCATGATGTCGTCAATGTCCTGGGTCGAGGCCCAATTGAACGCGGTGATATGCTCTTCAGCGACCATCGGATCGTGCAGGGCGTCGTTCTTGTAGTAGAATTCGATGATCGAACGCGGCAGCGGCGTGCCTTCCTCGATCCCCAGCCGGTTCGACAGCGAGCCTGCCGCCACGTTGCGACACACCACCTCAAGCGGGATGATCTCGACTTCGCGGACCAGCTGCTCGCGCATATTCATGGTCTTGATGTAGTGAGTGGGCACGCCGATCGCGTTCAGGTTCTGCATGATGAACCCGCTGATCTGGTTGTTGATCACGCCCTTGCCTTCGAGGATCGCTTTCTTCGTCGCGTCGAACGCGGTCGTGTCGTCCTTGAAATACTGGATGATGGTGCCCGGTTCGGGCCCTTCGAACAGGATCTTGGCCTTGCCTTCGTAGATCTTCTTGCGACGAGACATGGGAGCCCTCCTGGAAGGCGCGAGCGGGAATCGTTTCCCAACCCTTAAAGACGAGAACTTAGGGGCAAAGAGGGGTTGCCACAATCAGCCGGAGGCGCCGCGTGTATAGCGTAACGGCATATCCCATCGGCATTTTCGGAACTTTGGGCGCCGAAAGTGGCTTGCTGGGGCCGGTTGAACCCCCCACGTCCGCTGTCTATGCAGTGCCCAACAGGACGGGAGGAGCCCCAGGCATGAGCAGTTTCGACGACCGTGAGCGCGCTGCCGAGAGCAAGTTTTCGCTCGACCAGGAGCTGGAGTTCAAATCCCAAGCGCGCCGGGCCAAGCTCGTGGGGCTGTGGGCAGCTGAGTTGCTGGGACTCAGCGGCGCATCTGCCGAGGACTACGGCAAGTCGATGGTGATCGCCGACCTCGAGGAAGCGGGCATCGAGGACATTTTCCGCAAGCTGCGCAAGGATTTCGACCAGGCCGCGGTGACGCTCTCGGATCACCAGATCCGCGCTAAGATGGACGAACTCCTCGGCGTCGCCCGTCAGCAGATCCAAGCCGGCACTTGAGCGAAACGCGCGCGCCGCTTGGTCTGACCATGTGGCGCGGCCTGCGGTTGCGCTGTCCACAATGCGGGCAGCGCACGTTGTTTCGTGCGTACCTCAAACTCAACCAAAGCTGCACGGGTTGCGGTGCGGATTTTTCGCGCTCTGAGACCGCTGACGTCGCGCCGTACGTTACCGTCATGCTTATCACGCTGCTGGTGGCGCCAACGACCGCCGTGCTCGCATTGCACGGCGAGAGCGGCGGGCTCGCTGTGCTTGTGGCGTCGCTCGCTTTCACGGCAACGCTGACGCTGCTGTTGTTGCCACGCGTGAAGGGCGCGCTTGCGGCTTTGCTCTGGCGCGCTCAGCGGGAAATGTGAGCCGTTACGGGTTCAGATCGCCCACAATGTAGTTCACGAACCGGTCCGCGAGCTTGAACAGCTCTGCCGGATCGACGGGAGTTGAGCGTCCGTGCGTCAGCGTGATCACCGCTTGCTCCAGCGCGAAGCGCCGCAGCTCGACCACCGTTTCCTGATCCCATTCCTCTTCGCCGGCGGTTTCGTCTGACATGGCAACGTCTCCTTAGGCGAATACGCGGGCGAAAATATCGTCCACGCGTTGGAAGTGGAGGGCATCGTCGAAGCAGCCGGCGAGTGTCTTCGCATCCAGCTGGGCGGTGATATCGGCATCCGTCTTCAATTTGTCGATTAACGCCGTAGCTGGCCGTGGCGGCGGCGACTGCCACACCGCCATAGCGTTGCGTTGCACCAAACGATAGGCGTCCTCGCGCGACACGCCCGCCTGCGTCAGCGCCAGCATCACGCGCTGCGAGTTATGCAGCCCACCCAGCAGCGCCAGATTGCGCGCCATGTTCTCTGGGTAGACGACGAGTTTTTCCACCACCATCGCCATGCGATTGAGCGCAAAATCCAAATGGATTGTCGCGTCCGGTCCGATGCCACGCTCAACAGATGAGTGCGAAATATCGCGCTCGTGCCAAAGCGCCACGTTCTCGTAAGCCGGCGTCACCGCGCTACGCACCAGCCGCGCCAAGCCACACAGATTTTCCGTGAGCACCGGATTGCGCTTGTGCGGCATCGCTGACGAGCCTTTTTGACCTGGCTCGAAATACTCCTCCGCTTCCAGCACCTCGGTGCGCTGCAAATGCCGGATTTCAGTCGAGAGCCGCTCGATGCCCGACGCCACCACGCCGAGTGCGGCAAAGAACGCCGCATGCCGGTCGCGCGGGATCACCTGGGTCGAAATCGGCTCGACGGCGAGGCCGAGCTTGCCGGCCACGTACTTCTCCACGCGCGGATCGATTTGCGCAAACGTCCCGACCGCGCCCGAAATCGCGCAGGTCGCGATTTCCTTCCTCGCGGCTTTTAGCCGTTCCAAGTTGCGCGCGAATTCCGCGTAGTGCCCGGCGAGCTTCAGCCCGAATGTCGTCGGCTCGGCGTGAATGCCGTGCGAGCGCCCGATCGTAGGCGTCATCTTGTACTCGAACGCGCGCTTCTTCAGCGCCGCCAGCACACGCTCGCATCCAGCAATCAACAAATCGCTTGCGCGCGCCAGCTGCACCGCCAAGCACGTGTCCAGCACGTCGCTTGAGGTCATACCCTGGTGCGCAAAGCGGCTCTCCGGCCCGACGTGCTCCGCAACGCTTGTGAGAAACGCGATGACGTCGTGCTTCACTTCGCGCTCGATCTCTTCGATCCGCTCGACGTCGAACTTGCCTTTGGCGCGATAGGTCTCCACCGCGCTTTTAGGGATCACGCCCAAATCGGCCATGGCCTCCATCGCCAAGGTCTCGATTTCCAACCAGATTGAAAAGCGTGTCTCCGGCGACCAGATCGCCGTCATTTCAGGCCGGGCGTAGCGCGGAATCATGGGTGGTGTGTGGGGGCTTGCGCCCGCAACGTCAACCGCGCCCGGCCTGAGGCTGACAACCGCAGCGCCATCGGGATAGGGTTTCCACAGGGGTGCGAAAAATGGCGAGCTCTGATCGGACATCGGTGCAGCAAGCGGCCGAAGAGATGGATCTGGGCAGCGTCCTTGTGCGCCGTTGGATCGGCTGCTGGGTCGATTTCATCGTGCTCGCCGCCTTCGTCGTGGTTCCTCCGCTCGTCACCAACAGCGTCATGGGTGTGCGGCCTGAACTCGCGCAAATCGCCATGGCGGCAGGCGCGGTTGCGGCGTTGCTCTACTTCCCTGTGCTCGAAGGGTTTTGGGGGCGTACCTTAGGCAAGCTCATCACCGGCCTGGTGATCGTCGACAAAGACGGACGCATGCCCGGCCTCGGGCGCGCAATCGCACGCACGCTTCTCAGGTTGATCGAGGTCAACCCGTTCTTGGCCGGCGGCATTCCCGCCGGCATCGCGGTGCTGTGCACCAAGCGCAAGCGCCGCTTGGGCGATCTCGCCGCCGATACGTATGTGCTCGATGCCGACAGAGTGGCGCAGATCGCGCACGTCGACTCCGTACTCGCCGCGTCTTCTAGCTGACGCGGTCCTTCAAATACGTCCGCGCCGCCAGGAAGAAGTGCACCATCGGCCAGGCAAGCACGGCGACCGCGCCCATCATTGCGTGACGCAATCCCATTGCCATTGCCGGGCCGCAGGCCGCGGGATGTTCGCCAATGCCTTTGCAGGCTTCGATGGTGAGGCCGGACGGCGTCAATTCTTGCCCGGCCAGGAAATCCGAGAGCGCGCCAACCAGCGGCGGACCGAGGCCGTAGCCGATCAGGTTCACCACTAAGAGCAGAATGGCGATCGCCGTCGCGCGCATGCGTGGCTGCACCACCGACTGTGTCACCGCATACATCGGTCCGAGGTAGAGATAGTGAAACACCGGCGCGATCAGGAGATACTTGAAGCTGTCTTCGAAATCCGGCGCGCCGAACGAGCGCAGATAAATTGGCAGCGCCACCAACAAGCCGAGGCCAGGCAGCCAGCACGCGATTGTGGGGCGGCGCTTCTGAAACGCGTCGGAGATAAAGCCGCCCGCGAATGTGCCGATGGCGACTGAGATTCCCGCGACCAAACCTAGTGCGCCGGATGCCTGCGAGATACTCACGCCGTAATTCCGCACTGCGTACGACACCAGAAACTGCGAGGTGCCGTAGCCCACGAACGACACCAACGCACCCGCCATGGCGATGTGCCAGAACGAAGGCTTGCGCATCAGCTCTTTCAGCGTCTCCCCGAAGCTGGGCGCCTCAGTCGCTGCACCCGAGCGCGGGGGTTCTTTCACCGTGATTTGCAGCAACAGCGCCGCCAACAGACCTGGCAAACCCAAAATCAAGAACACCGACCGCCAGCCTGCGACCTGATCGGGGTTACCCAGATGGTTCGTGACGCCGAGCGCGCTGAACGTCGGTGCGAGCCAGTCGAAGAATTGGTGCCCGTTCTCGACCAACCAGCCGCCGCCGATTGCTGCGATCATCGTGCCGATCGGAATACCCAGCGCATAGATCGCCAACGCCGTTGCGCGTTTGCCGCTCGGGAAGTAATCGCCGATCACCGAGTGCGAAGGCGGCGTGCACGCCGCTTCGCCGATGCCGACGCCAATGCGCGCCGCGAACAGCTGCACGTAGTTGCCGGCAAAACCGCACGCTGCCGTCATCAAACTCCACACCGCTGCGCCGATCGAGACGATTGCTATGCGGCTGCGCCGTTCGGCGATGCGCGCGATGGGCACGCCCATCAGCGTGTAGAGAATTGCGAACGCCGGCCCGCCCAGCAGCCCAAGTTGAAAATCGTCGATCCCGAGGTCGTGTTTCAACGGTTCTTGGGTCACGCCGATGAGGCTGCGGTCGACGAAGTTGAACGTGTACACCACCGTAAGCGCGAGCAGCACGTAGGCGCGATAGCTCTTGGTGCCATGGCCTTCAAAGGCTGGCGCTGCGTCACTCATCTGCTGGCGTTCCCCGTATCGTTGCCGTCCTTCATGGCGGGCGGAACGCGACCGGTCAAACGCCAAGCGACTGTTAGATTATAGCAGCCCCAGGCTCTTGAAGCTGGCGACGCCGTTGCGTCCGATCACCAGATGATCGTGCACGCGAATATCCAGCGCTTTCGCTGCGGCGACCACTTGCCGGGTGATCTCGATGTCCTGCGTCGAGGGCTTCGGATCGCCGCTTGGATGGTTGTGAACCAAAATGACAGACGCCGCTGAAAGCTCCATCGCCCGCCGCGCGATTTCGCGCGGATAAACCGGTGCGTGATCGATGGTGCCTTCGTTCATCACCTCATCGGCGATCAGTTGGTTCTTCACGTCCAGAAACAGCACGCGAAACTGCTCGCGCGGTTCATGCGCCATCGCGATGCGGCAGTACGACAGCAACTGCGACCACGACGACACCACCGTACGCTGCTTGACCTCCGCGCGTTGGGCACGCTGCATCAGTGCGTGCGCGACCTTCAGATCATGCGCCAGAGCAGGGCCGACACCTTTCACCTTCGCCAGCCGCCCCGCAGGCGCTGCAATCACCCCAGCCAGATCGCCGAACGTCTCGATCAAACTCTTCGCCAGCGCCTTGGTGTCTTGGCGGGGAATGCTGCGGAACAGCCAAAGCTCCAGCAGCTCATAATCCGCCAACGCTTCAGCGCCGGCAGCGTCAAAGCGTTCCCGCAACCGCTCGCGATGGCCATGATAATGCGGCTTCTCCGACGCGGCTTTCTTCTCCGGCCCGCGTTTGATCTCCAGCGGTGGCACGCCGTCGAGCTTGAATGGAAACAATTCGCTGTCGCCAACCGCCGACGCCGTTGGCTTGCCGTCGCGGGACTTGGTTGTGCGCCCCGCCATGCGCGCCTTAGCCCGCTGACTTGTTCAGCGCGTGCGGCTGATCCAGCCCCGCCGGCGACTTGGTGAAGATCACCACACCATCCTCGGTCACGCCGCACGAATGCTCGTACTGCGCCGAGAGCGACTTGTCTTTGGTCACCGCTGTCCAGCCGTCGTTCAAAATCTTCACGCTCGGCGCGCCGAGATTCAGCATCGGCTCGACCGTAAACATCATGCCCGGTTTCAGTTCTTCGCCCTGACCCGGCCGCCCGTAGTGCAGGATGTTCGGTGAGTCATGGAAGACGCGGCCCAAGCCGTGCCCGCAAAACTCGCGCACCACCGACGTGCGCTCCACTTCCGCATAGCTTTGAATCGCGTGCCCCAGATCGCCCAATGTCGCGCCTGGCTTGATGGCTGCAATGCCGCGCATCATCGCTTCGTACGTTACGTCCATCAGCCGCTCAGCTTTGCGGGGCACAGCGCCGGTGCTGTACATGCGGCTGGTGTCGCCATGCCAGCCATCGACGATCACCGTCACGTCGATATTGACGATGTCGCCGCTGCGCAGATCGCGCTCGCCCGGAATGCCGTGGCAAACCACGTGGTTCAGCGATGTGCACACCGTGTGGCGATAGCCGCGATAGAACACGCATGCCGGCAGCGCGCCGTGATCGAACACGTACTGCCGCGCCAGATCGTCGATACGCGCAGTGGTCACGCCTTCCTTCACTTCGCCGACCAGCATGTCCAAGCAGCCTGCCGCCACCTGGCCCGCTTTGGCCATGCCCGCAAAGGCCGCCGCTTGGTCGTAAAGCTTGATGGCGCCGGTGCGGCGCTCAGGCGCCTCGGCGGCCGGGACGAAACTCATTCAGTGCTCCTCGTTCCCCCATAACATAAGCGCGCCGCGTTAATAGGCGAAGAGCTACGGCGTTTCCTCTGAGTGGGGTTGAGGAAACGCCGTAGCCTCAGGCGCTTACAGGAGGGGGACGAGCGCCCTGCGAGGGGGCAGACGGTAATTTGAGGGCGCGGGGGCGGCCCCGCATCTTGGCGGGAGGCTGGGCCGGGTGCGCTTCAAGGTGCTGCCCCGCAGACATGGGCGCACGGGCGCGCGCAGGCATCAAATTACGAGCGACGAAGCCGCGCCCAAGCGCGACAAAGGCTATTCGTCGTGCGTCGGCTGACCGAATTGCAGCAGATACCCGTTGTTATCGTAGATGGCGAACTCGCGCATGCCGTAGGCGAAGGTCTCCAAGCCGTAGCAGACATTGGTTTTGTCTTTCAGTGCGGCCCACTGCGCCTCAACGTCGTCGACATTGATATAGAACGACCCGGTGAACGTGGCTTTTTCAAACGCCGTGTGCGCATTAGGCGTCGAGATCATGAGCGCGACCTGATCGCGCGAGAGCGACGCCCATCCGAACTCGTCGCTGCGCTCATCCAGATTGAAGTCGAGCGTGCCGACGTAGAAGGCGATCGTCGCATCCAGATCGGCGGTGTACAGCATCGGACGCAGCTCGGTGAGCTTGGGCATGCGTTAGATTAAGCACAGCCCGTTGCGCGCGTCATGTTCGGAAAGTCACGCGCGCACGCCCGTTGCTTTACGTTTCCTCTAAGCCGCGCGTTCCACACCCTTGCCGATCACGCGATTGCGGCCAGCGCGTTTTGCTTCATAGAGCGCTTCATCGGCGCGTTTCAGCAGCGCTTCGGGGCTATCGCCGGTCTGGTCCGAGCAGGCGACGCCCACCGAAATCGTGATGTCCAGAGATTGAGTCAGTCCTGGGATCATGAACGGCGACGCGCAGACGCTGCGCCGCAAGCGTTCCGCCGCCAAGCACGCGATGTCGCCGGTCGTGCGCGGCATGATCACCACGAATTCTTCGCCGCCGAGCCGGCAGGTGAAATCCGAGGGGCGAGTGTTGGTCGCCAGCCGCACTGAAAATTCGCGCAACACCTGATCGCCGACATCGTGCCCGAACGTGTCGTTGCAGCGCTTGAAATGGTCGAGGTCGATGGTCATGACCGAAACCGCATCGCCGCCGCACTGCGCGCGCTGCAGCAGCGGTCCAAGTTGTCCGAACAGGAAGCGGCGATTGTAAAGGCCCGTTAGCTGGTCGGTGATCGCTAGCTCCAAACTCTGATCGAGCCGTACCCGCAACGCATCCATGTAACGCTTGCGCCGCATCAGCGTGCGCGCGCGCGCGACGACCTCATCTTCATCAATCGGTCGCATGATCACGTCATGTGCGCCCAGCTCAAGCGCGCGCAAAGTGCGCTTACGGTCGTCGGGATCGACCACCGCCAGAATAGGCAAATGCCGCGTCGGTTCGCCTGAACGCATGCGTGCGATGACACGAAAGCCGTCAAAGCTTTTTGCTGTCACGGAGACCACCGCGAGATCAGGCGCGGCGGTCGCGTCCTCGCTGCCCATCAACATGACATGATGTTCTACGCCAAGCGCCGTCTGAATGCGCCGCATTTGGTTGGGATTGTCGTCAATCACCAGCACATTGCCGGAGACGAGGCGGTGCTGATCCAAGGGATCGGGCCGCAAATCTTCACCGATCACCCCAAGACGTTTGCCGCTGGCTTCGCGCGCGCGCAGTTCGTCAACGACGACCTTGAGGCTAAGCAGGCTCTTCACGCGCGCCATCAGTTGCACATCGTCGATGGGCTTGGTGAGGAACTCTTCCGCCCCCGCTTGCAGGCCGCGCACCTTGTTGTCGCGATCGTCGAGGGTCGTGAGGATGATGACGGGGATGTGCTTGGTTTCGGGCAGCGCCTTCAGGCGTCTGCACGCTTCAAAACCATCGATGCCGCCTGGCATCATCACGTCCATCAGAATGAGGTCGGGCTTCTCGCGCCGCGCGAGTTGCACGCCTTCCTCGCCACGCGAGGCCAACAGGACATCGTAGTAGTCAGCCGAGAGCATCGCCTCCAACAAGCGGCGATTGGCTTCGAGATCGTCGACTACCAGGATGCGCGCGCTCAAGCGTGCCTCCTTCTAGCCGATGAACTTGCGGACGGTTTCGAGGAAGGTCGTCACCGAAATCGGTTTCGAGAGATAGGCGTCACAGCCCGCGTTCAAAATCTTCTGCTCGTCGCCGCGCATGGCAAATGCGGTCACCGCGACGATTGGAATGTCTTTCAGCGCGGGGTCTTGTTTCATCCGGCCGGTGATTTCGATGCCCGAAATTTCCGGCAGCTGGATGTCCATGATCACGAGATCGGGCTTGTGCTCGCGCGCAAGCGGCAGCGCCTGGCGGCCATCGCGCGTTTTGACCGTGCGGTAGCCAAAGGCTTCCAGCAAGTCGTTGAACAGCCTCATATTGAGTTCGCTGTCTTCGACGATGAGAACCGTTTTGGCCATGATCCGCTTCTGCTTGGCCTGCCCATGCGCTAGTGCGTCATGGCTCCGCGCCATCTTGATAGCACGCGGGCCTTAACAACCCATCGCAAGCACAGCAATCTGGCCCAGATTGTTAAGAACCACTTAAGGATTTCCGCATGCGTCTCGGCGTGGATTTCGGCGGCACCAAGATCGAAGCGGCTCTGCTTGATTCACAAGGTGAAATCCGCGTTCGCCAGCGTGTGCCCAATCCTGGGAATTACGAGGCGGCGGTGAGGGCGGTGGCCGATCTCACCCAGCGAATCGAGCAGGAAGCCGGAGTCGAAAGCAAAACGATCGGCGTCGGCATGCCGGGTTCGCTGTCGCCGCTGACCGGGCTTGTACGCAACTCCAACTCCACTTGGCTCAACGGCAAGCCGTTCCTCGACGATCTCAAGAAAGCCATCAACAAACCGGTGCGTTGCGAGAACGACGCGAACTGCTTCGCACTATCAGAAGCCGTGGACGGCGCAGCGGCCGGCGCGCGCGTGGTGTTCGGCGCGATCCTCGGCACCGGTTGCGGCGGCGGCGTCGTTGTCGATGGCAAAACCATCGAAGGCGCCAGCGGCATTGGCGGCGAGTGGGGCCACACGCCGCTGCCGTGGGCGCGTCACGACGAAATCCAAATCCGCGATTGGTGCGGCCGTCACGGTTGCCTCGAACAATGGATTTCCGGCACCGGCTTCAAGCGGACCTTCAACATGGACGGTCACGAAGCCGACGCCGCGGCCAAGGCGGGCGACGCCACCGCGCGCGTCGCCATCGACATGTGGACCGACCGCGTCGCTCGCGCATTCTCCGTTATCATCGACATCATCGATCCCGATGTGATCGTCGTCGGCGGCGGCATGTCCAACATCGATGCCCTCTATCCCTCCGTACAAGGCAAGCTCCTCGCGCACGTGTTTTCCGATTTCGTGGCCGTCAAAGTGGTGAAGAACAAACACGGCGACAGTTCGGGCGTCCGCGGCGCGGCGTGGCTGTTCACGCCGGAAGAGGCGCGGTGACCGTGGACCGCCGGCGCCCTATAGGATGAAACTCTGCCGCGCCTGCGCCTCGGAAACACACGGTGCACGCTGCCAAACGTGCGGCGAGGAAAACATCGTCGAACACGCCGAACTCGCGCAACTCTCCATCGCCCACCTTGATTGCGACGCCTTCTACGCCAGCATCGAAAAGCGCGACGATCTCAGCCTGCAGCCACACCCCGTCATCGTCGGCGGCGGCAAACGCGGCGTCGTTTCCACCTGCTGTTACGTCGCCCGCGCTTACGGCGTGCGCAGCGCCATGCCCATGTTCAAAGCGCTGCAGCTCTGTCCGCAAGCCAAAGTCGTACACGGCGACATGCGCAAATACGTCGACGAGGGCCGCATAATCCGCCGTATGATGCAGGATCTCACGCCGCAAGTCGAACCGCTCTCCATCGACGAAGCCTTCATGGATCTCTCGGGCACCGAGGCTTTGCACGGCGGCAGCCCAGCGCAGTCGCTCATCAAACTGCAGAACCGCATCTGGGAAGAGCGCAGCCTCACCGTTTCTATCGGCCTGTCGTTCAACAAATTTCTCGCTAAGACCGCCAGCGATCTCGACAAGCCGCGCGGCTTTTCCGTCATCGGCAAAGCCGAAGCGCTCGCATTTCTCGAAAGCCGCTCTGTCTCGACGCTGCCCGGCGTCGGCCCTGCCGGAGCGGAATCGCTCGCCAAGCGCAATCTCCGCCGCATCGGCGACATCCGCTGCGCCGGCCCGCAGCGCATGCGCGGCCTCTACGGCGATTGGGGCGCGCATCTGTTCGCGCTGTCGATGGCGGAAGACCCGCGCATCGTCGATCCACACGGCGAGCGCAAAAGCATCTCCGCCGAGACCACGTTCTTCGAAGACGTCGCCGTCATCGGCGAACTGGAAGACATCCTCTGGCCGCTCTGCGAAAAAGTCGCGACCCGCTGCCGCGCGTCGGACACGGCAGGGCAAACGCTGACGCTCAAACTCAAGGACACCAAGTTCAAAATCATCACGCGCCGCCGTCAGCTGCCTGAGCCGACGGTGCTGGCCGCACGCATCTTCGCGCACGCGCGCGAACTGCTAGCGGGCGACGCCGACGGTCAAACTAAATATCGCCTCATCGGCGTCGGCCTCTCTGATTTCAGCGACGCCGCCACCGCCGATAAAGGCGATATGCTCGACACCCAAACCCCCAAGCGCGCCGCCGCCGAAGCCGCCATCGCCAAAGCGCGCGGCAAGTTCGGCCGCGACGCGGTGCTCACTGGCCGCGGCCTCAAAGTCCATCGCGACGACGCGCCGGAAGACATCGAAGACGAAGACTAATAAACGGGGCTTTTTCCCAGCGTCAGCATTGCCCTTGTGCCCCAGCGCACGTTAGAGCCGCAGCCTCTCCACTAGGCGCAGCTTGTGACTTCTACCGGCCAACCAGAAAAGCGATCGTTCGGCGCGCTGCCCACATTGCTGTCGGTCATGTTTATCAACGTGCTCGGCTTCGGCATCGTCGTCCCGTTGCTGCCGTTCTACGCCAAAAGCTTTCAAGCAGCGCCATGGCAAATCGCGCTGATCTTCTCCGCCTATTCGATGGGCGCGTTTTTCGGTGAACCGATCTGGGGTCGCTTATCCGATCGCATCGGCCGCCGCCCGCTTCTGATCAGCACCATTGCCGGCAATTGTCTCTGCTACGCGACACTCGCCTTCGCGCCCAACGTCTATGTCGCTTTTATCATCCGTCTCATCGGCGGCTTCTTCAGCGGCAACGGTTCGGTGGTGCAGGGCTACATTGCCGACGTGACGCGTCCTGAGGAGCGCACGCGCTACATGTCGTATCTCGGCGCCTCGTTTAATTTGGGTTTCATCATCGGCCCTGCGGTCGGCGGTCTGCTCGCGCACCCAAACGCCGGCACCATTGGCTTCCGCATTCCGCTGCTTGCCGCCAGCAGCATGTCGGCGCTGTGCTTGATTGGACTCATCTTGTTCGTGCGGGAGAGCCGGGTGCACACCTCCGACGTGCGCGCGCAAGCCTCGCGCTGGGATGTTATCGGCGACGTCATCAACAACAAAGCTATTGCCCGCTTGATGCTGATCACATTCCTCGCCGGTTCGGCGTTTATGGGCATCGAGTCGATTTTCGGTCTTTGGACACAAGCCCGTTTCAATTGGGGGCCGCACGAAATCGGTTGGGCCTTCGCGCTCTCCGGCATCGTCGCCGCCGTATGCCAAATCTACGTGACCTATCCGCTGTCCCGCAATTTCGGCCAAGCGCAGATGCTGGCTGTCGGCCTGTGCATCACTTCGATCACCATGGCGCTGCAGCCGTTCATGCCAAGCTTCTGGGTGTTGGTGCTGCTGGCGCTTTCATCCATTGGCCAATCCGTGGCGTGGCCTAACGTGTCGGCGCTGATTTCGCGCGAGGTCGATCCTGACAGGCAAGGGCAATTCCTCGGCCTCAACAACGCCACCGGCGCCTTTGCGCGCTTCGCGGGGCCGTTGTGCATGGCGTTTGTGTTCTCCGGCATACAGCCCAACGCCGCCTTCTTCACCGCATCGCTGCTGACACTGCCCGCAATCTTCCTCGCCTGGGCTTCGCGCGAATCCGCACACGCATTCTCATCGCGCAGCGAGCCCGCCCCAATGTCTCCCCTCGATCATCACTGAAGCAACTACGCGGCTTCGACCAACGCGGTCGATCCGCGTCTCCTCTCCAAATCGCGCCTTGGCGCAACAAGGATGACGCGCGCGCCCACGCTGCTATAAGTGGCGTCAAGGAGCTGAGCATGGGCCGGGTTGAAGCGAAATTGCAGGAGCTGGGCATCACCCTGCCGACGCCGCCCGCACCGGTGGCGTCCTATGTGCCCTTCGTCATCGTCGGCAATCTTGTGCATGTCTCCGGGCAAGTCTCGGTGGACGCATCCGGCGGCATCAAGGGCAAGCTCGGCGACGCCATCGAGGTGGAGCAGGGCCAGGCGGCCGCGCGTCTCTGCGGTCTCAATTTGCTCGCGCAAGTCAAAGCCGCATGCGGCGGAGACCTCGATCGTGTGAGGCGCGTCGTGAAGCTCAACGGTTTTGTGAACACGACGCCCGATTTCGATCCGATCCCACAAGTCATGAATGGGTGTTCCGATCTGATGGTCTCGGTCTTTGGCGACGCCGGCAAACACGCGCGTTCGGCCGTCGGCATGGCCAATCTGCCGCTGAACTTCGCGGTCGAAGTCGATGGAATTTTTGAACTAGAATAACCGAATGGACTCCGGCGACGCCATTTCCATTCAGGTCCTCGGCGACCTTGAGAATATCGACAAGGACACATGGAACGCGCTCGCCAATCCCCCCGGCGCGCCGTTCGATCCGTTCATCTCTTGGGAGTTCCTGCAAGCGCTGGAGGAAAGCGGATGCGCCACCGCCGCCAAGGGCTGGCAGCCCGCGCACTTGATCGCGCGCGATGGCGCCGGCGCAGCCATAGGCGCCATGCTCCTCTACGCGAAAGACCACTCCTACGGCGAGTACGTGTTCGATCACGCTTGGGCCGACGCCATCATGCGCGGCGGCGGTTCGTATTATCCGAAGCTCCAATGCGCCGTGCCCTTCACGCCGGTGCCGGGCCGGCGCATCTTTGCGGTCAATGCGCGCGTCCAGAGCGCACTCGCACAAGGCGCCATCGGCTTGGCGGAGCGCGCCGGCGCCTCCTCGGTGCACGCCACCTTTGCCACCGAGCAGCTTTGCACCGACCTGAGGCCGCTCGGTTATCTGAAGCGCAGCGGCATCCAGTATCATTGGTTCAATCACGGCTACGCGGATTTCGCTGATTTCCTCGGTCAACTTTCGTCGCAGAAGCGCAAAACTCTACGCCGCGAGCGTGAGCGTGCGCGCGAAGGTCTGACCATCAAGCGCCTGTGCGGTGACGAGATTACTCCGCGCGATTGGGATTTTTTCTTCCGCTGCTACCAGGATACCGGCAGCCGCAGATGGGGTTCGCCTTACCTCAATCGCAAATTCTTCAAATTGCTCAGCGAGCGCATGGGCGACGCGTGCGTGTTGTTTCTCGCCGAAGAGGAGGGCCATCCGCTCGCCTCCGCGCTCAATCTCATTGGCTCGGAAGCGCTCTATGGCCGCTACTGGGGCCGCGTCGCCGACGTACCGTTCCTGCATTTCGAGCTATGTTATTATCAAGCCATCGACCTCGCTATAGAGTTGAAACTCGCGCGCGTCGAAGCCGGCGCGCAGGGCGATCACAAATTGGCGCGAGGCTACATGCCGACCCAAACATTCAGCGCGCACTGGATCGCACACCCCGGCCTGCGCGACGCCGTCGCGCGCTATCTCTCCGCCGAGACGCCGGCGGTGGTGGAAGAGGTCGAGGTGCTCGCCGAGCACACGCCGTTCAAGAAGCAGGAGTAAGCGCTGTGGTTTTGCGCGGCCTGAACAGAAAATAGAACGGCACGCCCGCAAGCGTCAGTGCGCCACCCCATAACGGCACCGTCCAATCTGTGCCGGTTGTGCCGACGCCCGAGCCGATAATCGCGAATGCAGAAAATGCACACGAGAACAGGGCTACCGCGGCCCAGCCTTTCGCTGCGCGCCAAGAGTGTCTGAACTCCGCCAAGCCGCAGAAGAAATAATAGATGAGGCTGGTGGCCGTCGCCATTTTCAGGAGGAACGTATACGCATCCACAAGTCCGCGAGAATAGTTCAACACCAACATCGCCGCGCCCAACGCCGAGGAAAGCAACAGAGCTAGATAGGGCGCGCCGCCTTTGTTGAGTCGCGCCAGCCAGCTGGGCGCTTTGCCGTCTTCGGCGACGGCCATCGGCATCTGTCCGGATGCGAAGATGACGCCATTCAAAGTGCCTGCGGTGACGATCAGCGCGCCAAACGCGATGAACGGCGCACCCCAAGCGCCCAGGACGCGCGCCGCGTCAGCAAACGGCGCCTCCGAGTGCGCCAATTGCTCTGGCGTCAGCAGGAAGAGCACTGAGACGGAGGCGGAAAGGTAGATAACGGTGACAAGAAGGACGGCCGCAGTGAGCGCGCGCGGAATAGTGCGTTCGGGATCGCGCACCGATTTGGCGCTCGAAACCGCCGCTTCAAATCCAGTGAACGGCCACAGCGTGATCAGTGTTGCCGCTGTCAACGACTGCAACAGCGGCGCATGCGATGGATTGAACGCCGGCAGGTTGTGGGGTGAGCCAAATACGATGCCCGCGCCCATAACCAGCACCAGCGGCACGATCTTCAGCACCGTCAGCACGACTTGCGCGAAGCTCATCTCCTTGAGTCCGCGCACATTTATGAGCGTGAACACGCCGATCACCGCCAGCGCCGCCAGTCCCTGCAGCACATTATTCTGCTGCAGGACAGGCAGGAAAATGCCGAGATAGCTGACAAAGGCGATAGCGACGATAGGGATGCTGATCCAGAAGCCGATCCAATAAAGCCAGGCCATGACGAAGCCCGCCAGATCGCCGAACGCCTCTTGTACATACACGTAGGGGCCGCCATCCCGCATGGTTCGCGAAGATAAGCGCGCGAAGCACAAGATGATGGAGATCGCGCCCACCGAACTGATCAGCCAGGCCACGATACTCAGCAAGCCAAACGGGGCAAGCGAGGCAGGCACGAGCAATATGCCGGACCCGATCATGGTGCCGACCGCCAGCGCCCAGCATGACCAGAAGCCTAGTGTCTTCTCATGCGCCTGTTGCATCAATACGCCTCCGCCCGCGCCAAACGTTGCATGGCGAAGTGGCGCGCACCAGCGCAAACGAAACGCGGGCGCCTTTCGACGCCCGCGCTCCAACGTTTCTAAATCTTCTTAGCCGTAACGGTGATAGCGGCCGTAGTGATCATAGTAGCCGTAGCGATGCGCGTCGCGCGCGCGGTGGTAGCTGTAGTGGCGTCCGCAATTGTTTCGCGCGATGCGGTGGCCAGCCAAGCCGCCGATGCCCGCGCCGGCAACAGTGCCGACCGCGCTATGACCGGTGATTGCGTTGCCGATCACGCCGCCGACAACGGCGCCAGCGACCGTGCCGCCCGTGCGGCAGGTTTCGCGGTGATGAAAGATGCGCGCATCAGCGGGCGTTGCGGCCATGGCGCCCATCATCACGAGCGCGGCTGCGCTGGCGGTGAGATGCTTCAACATGGTTCATTCTCCTGCGTATGGGTTGATCCGAGTACGCGGAGGCAACGTTATCGCCTGCGATACCGTTCCTGGGTTCCGTGGTTCCAGCGCCAACGAACCGCCCCCACAAATGCGTGATCAGCGTTTGCGCTTGCCGCGGTGTTTGCCGTGCGGACGGTCTCTGTCACGGCCGCGCGTTTGAAAGCTTTGCCGGGCCTTGCGCCAACCAGGTTGGGCCGGCTGCGGATCGGTGAGCACGCTGAACACCAAGCCGCCGCTGATCGGGGTCGCTTCTTCGAGCCGCACCGTGACTTTCATCCCAAGCGGAAAGCGTTCGCCATCCTGTTCGCCCACCAATGCATGCGCGGCTTCGTCATGAATCCAGCGTTGCGATCCCAGCGAAGAAATCGGCGCCAATCCATCCGCCTGTGTCTCGTCAAGACGAATGAACAAACCGAACCGCGTAACGCCAGTGACGCGCCCATCGAAGGTGGCGCCGACGCGATCAGAGAGGAAAGACGCAATATAGCGCGACGTGGCATCGCGCTCCGCCGCCATGGACTGCCGCTCGGTGTCGCTGATGTGCTGGGAGATTTCTTCCAGCCGCTGCTCTTCCTCGTTGGTGATGCCGTCGTCGCCGAGTTTCAGCGCGCGGATCAGCGAACGGTGCACCATAAGGTCCGCATAACGGCGGATCGGCGAGGTGAAGTGCGCGTACTTGGCGAGGTGCAAGCCGAAATGGCCGATATTGTCCGGCGAGTAGATGGCTTGCGCCTGCGTGCGCAGCACGACTTCGTTGACGATATCGTGGTTCGGACTCTCGTCGGCGAGTTCAAGAATTCGGTTGAAGCGACCCGCGGTTACCACCTGACCTTTGGCCCAACTCATGCCGACGGTCGGCAGAAAGTCGGTGAGCGCTGCGATCTTCTCGTCGGACGGGCGGTCGTGGATGCGGTAGATCAAGGGCTTGGTGTGCTTCTCCGCGGTTTCGGCGGCGCACACATTGGCCTGGATCATGAATTCTTCGATGAGCTTGTGCGCATCGAAGCGTGCGCGCCGTTTGATCCCCGCCACTTTGCCGTCCTTGAAGACGATCTTGTGCTCGGGCGCGTCAATGTCGAGCGGTTGGCGTTTTTCGCGCGCGGCCCAAACCGAAGCATAGGCAGCCCACAGCGGTTTCAGGATCGGCTCAAGCAGCGGCTGCGTCTTGTCATCGGGTGCGCCATCGATCGCGGCCTGCGCCTGCTCATACGACAGCTTCGCCGCGGAACGCATCAGCCCACGCACGAATTTGTGCCGCAGCTTCTTGCCTTCCGCACTGAAGATCATCTCCACCGCAAACGTCGCGCGCTCTTCGTTTTCGCGCAGCGAGCAGAGATCGGCGGAGAGCGATTCTGGCAGCATTGGCGCAACGCGGTCCGGGAAATAGGTGGAATTGCCACGCTTGTACGCGCCGCGATCCAGTGGCGAGCCGGGCGTCACGTAGGCGGAGACGTCAGCAATCGCCACCCAGACGCGCCAGCCACCTTTGTTTTGCGGATCGTCGTCCGGTTCAGCGAACACCGCGTCGTCGTGATCGCGCGCATCTTCGGGATCGATCGTCACCAGCGGAATTTTGCGCAGATCGACGCGGCCATTCAGCGTCGGCGGCTTTGCATCCTTTGCCTGCCGCTCTTCGTCTTCGCTGAAGCCAGTGCGGATGCCGTGCGTGTGCATCGCCAGGATCGACGCCGCGCGCGGATCGCTCTCTCTGCCGATCACTTCGCGCACGACGCCGCGTTTCGGACCGTGAGCGCGCTGATTGCTGGTCGAGAGTTCAACCATGACGAGGTCGCCGTCGGTGGCGTTGGCCAAATGCTCCGGCAGCACGATCAGATCGTGGCGCACCTTGCGGTCAGCGGGGACAACGCGTCCGCCGCCCAGCGCGCGGCCACGTTCGTCTTTGGCGGCGCGATAGACGCCCAGGATGCGATGCGCGCTTTGGCCGATGCGTTTGACGACGCGCGCTTCTGGGCCGTCGTCGGTTTGGCGGATGCGCGCCAGCACGCGGTCGCCGATGCCGATTGCCGCTTCGCCTTTCATCTTGCGCGCTTCGCCGGGCGCCAAACGCACGCGCGGGCCGAACAAGCCATCTGGTCCGCGCATGCGGGCGATCAGCTCGCCGTCAGCGTCGCGGTCGATGACTTCCATGACGCCGCTTTCGGGCAGCGCCTCGGCGTCGGCATAGCCTTTCTTGCCGGTGCGCCCCAGCGCGCCGGTTTCTTCAAGCTCACGCAGGATGTGTCGCAGTTCTTTCTTCTGGTCGGGCCCGATGTCGAGCACGTGGGCGATGTCGCGCTTATGCGCTTTGCCGCCGGATTTTCGGATCGCGTCCAGCACCCGTTCGCGGGTGAGGGGCTCGGGGATTGGTCAATTCTTCGCCATTGGTATCAGTGTGTCACCTCTCCCCGTTCTCGGGGAGAGGTCGATTTGCGCAGCAAATCGGGTGAGGGGATGTCGATGGGGGCAGGTTGCCCCTCATCCGGCGCTTCGCGCCACCTTCTCCCCTCAAGGGGAGAAGGATTTGTGTCAGCCCGCAGCTTTCTTCTTCGCGGTAGCCTTCTTGGCGCCAGGCTTTTTCGCTGCCGCTTTCTTTGCCGGCGCCTTCGCTTCCTTCGGCGCGGCAGTCTTCTTCGCCGGCGCTCTGCCGCGTTTCTTCTTGCCGCCGCCGGCTTCGGCGCGCGCTGCGAGCAGAGCGAGCGCTTCGTCGAAGGTCACCTCCTCGGGCTTTTTGTCCTTTGGCACGTTGGCGTTGGTTTCGCCGTCAGCGATGTACGGCCCGTAGCGGCCGTTGAGCACGCGCACCGGCTTGCCCGTCACCGGGCTTTCGCCGAGTTCTTTGAGCGGCGCGGGCGCTGCGCGGCCGAAGCGGCCTTTACCGCCGCCGGCTTTCTTTTCTTCGATCAACGCGACGGCGCGGTTCATTTGAATTTCGTGCACGTCGTCGGCGTCGGGCAGGTTCACGTAGAGATTGCCCATTTTGATGTACGGACCGAAGCGGCCGATGTTGGCGACGATCATCTCGTTTTCGCTCGGATGCATGCCGACGGTCCGCGGCAGCGAGAGCAGCTTGATCGCTGTTTCCAAATCGACCTCGGTCGGCGCTTTGCCTTTCGGCACGCTGGCGCGGCGTGGCTTGTCGGGATCGTCGGGGTTCGGCGTTTCAAAGTAAGGACCGAAGCGGCCGTTCTTCAACAGGATCGGACCATTCGGACCTTCGCCCAGCAACAGCCCGTCGGAAGGGATCGCAGCTTGCGTGTCTTCGCTGCCCGCGAGCGGACGCGTGTATTTGCACGGCGGATCGCCGTTGTAATTGCCGCAGCCGACGAACGCACCGTATTTGCCCAAGCGCAGTGAAAGTTGACCGATGCCGCAGAGCGGGCAGAGGCGCGGATCGCTGCCGTCTTCCTTCGCCGGGAAGATGTGCGGGCCGAGCACTTCGTTTAAAGTGTCGAGCACTTGCGTGATGCGCAGATCGCCGATGTCGGTGATGGCGCCGTTGAAGTCTTTCCAGAAGTCGCGCATCAGCGCCTTCCAATCGAGATCGCCGGCGGAGACTTCATCGAGCTTCTCTTCGAGATCGGCGGTGAAGTCGTATTCGACATATTTGCGGAAGAAGTTTTCCAGGAACGCAGTGACGATGCGGCCGCGATCGTCAGCGACGAAGCGGTTCTTGTCCATGTTGACGTAGTTGCGCTCGCGCAGCTTTTCGAGGATCGCGGCATAGGTGGAGGGCCGGCCGATGCCGAGTTCTTCCAGCTTTTTGACAAGGCTGGCTTCGGAATAACGCGGCGGCGGCTCGGTGAAGTGCTGGGCGGCCTTCGCGTCCATCACCTTCACGGCTTCGCCTTGGCGCAGCTGCGGCAGGCGGCGATTTTCTTCGTCTTCCTCGTCGTCGCGGCCTTCTTGATAAAGCTTCAGGAAGCCGTCGAAGAGAATGACTTGGCCGGTGGCGCGGAGTTCGACTTGGCCGTGCGGTTCGACGAAATCGACGCTGGTGCGTTCGATGGACGCTGACTCCATCTGCGACGCCATCGTGCGTTTCCAGATCAGCTCATAAAGGCGCGTCTGATCGCCCTCGAGCGAGAGATCCTTGGCCATGTGCGAAGAGTCCGTCGGTCGGATCGCTTCATGCGCTTCCTGGGCGTTCTTGATCTTCGACGTGTAGAGGCGCGGCGAGGCGGGCGTGTAGTCCTTGCCGAACTGATTGGTGATGACGTTGCGCAGATCGCGCAGCGCGCCTTCGTCCATGCTGACGCCGTCGGTCCGCATGTAGGTGATGTGGCCGGCTTCGTAGAGGCGCTGCGCGACCTGCATGGTGCGCGAGGCGTTGAAGCCGAGTTTGCGTGACGCTTCTTGTTGCAGCGTCGAGGTGGTGAACGGCGGCGGGGGGTTGCGCTTGGTGGGTTTGGCTTCGACGGCGGCGACTTTGAAGTCGCCTTTGCGGATCGCGTCGCGCGCGGCGTGCGCCATGGCTTCGTTCGGAATGTCGAGGCGCTTCAGCTTCTTGCCTTGGAAGGCGGAGATGCGCGCCGGGAAACTCTCGCCGCGCTGGTTGGCGAGGATGGCGTCGACGGACCAATATTCCTGCGGCTTGAAGCGTTCGATCTCGACTTCGCGGTCGACGATGATGCGCAGCGCGACCGATTGCACGCGGCCGGCGGAACGCGAGCCTGGCAGTTTGCGCCACAGCACCGGCGAGAGGCCGAAGCCGACGAGATAGTCGAGCGCGCGGCGGGCGAGGTAGGCGTCCACCAATTCCATGTCGATGTCGCGCGGCGCGGCCATCGCGGCTTGCACGGATGATTTGGTGATGGCGTTGAAGGTGACGCGCTCGACCTTCTTGTCCTTGAGCGCTTTGCGGTTCCGCAGCGCTTCCAGCACGTGCCAGGAAATGGCTTCGCCTTCGCGATCAGGGTCGGTGGCGAGGATCAAGCGGTCGGCATTTTTGAGGGCATCGGCGATATCGCGGACACGCTGCGCCGACTTGCTGTCGATCTCCCAATCCATGGCGAAATCGGCATCCGGTTTCACCGAGCCGTCCTTGGCCGGCAAGTCGCGGATGTGCCCGTACGAGGCCAGGACCTTATAGTCCGAGCCCAAATACTTGTTGATTGTCTTGGCCTTAGCCGGGGACTCAACGACGACGACGTTCATTCGGAAACTTGTGCTCTCGGGGTTTGGACCGGGGTCGAAGGACGCCGGAGCGGCGCGTAACTGGGGGTTGCCCCCCACCCTTGTCAACGCGAGGGCACGGAGCGGGACGGCGACATATGCCGTCTGATCTCTAAATTTCCATTGCCGCTCATAGGGTTAGCCATTCGTCAAAATCCTTGTGGCCAAGCACAACCAAGCATTGTTATTTGCCCTGACAAGTTGTGGAACCGTGACGCGAGAGCCGTGAACGACAAAATCAGCCCCGCCGACGTCGCTGCGCACGTCGAGGCGCTATGCGCGGAACTTGCGGTCATGAGCCGCCACGCCCGCATGCCGGATGTCGCTGTGCTGCTGGAAGGTGCGCAGCATGCCGCGCGCCGCTGGCTTCAGGACGAAAAGGCGGCGCCAGAGGATGCCGCGTAGCCGCCAGGCAACGACGCGGCTTGTCCGTTGAGCTCTAGTTCGGTCAGCGCCGCCGCTACCGCGCCAGCCGGGGCCTCAACGAGCCGTGCGAGGTCGTTCACGTGCACCGGCGTCGGCGAAAGCAGCTTGGCGATCCGCCCCGGAAGTCCAGCGGACGGCGCCTCAACCTCGGCGAACAATGGCCCTGCGGACAGCGGCCGGGGCTTGGGGGGCGTATCGCCCAGCGCGTCGATCACGTCCTGGGCGCTTTCGATCAATGTCGCGCCTTGCTTGATGAGCGCGTTGCAGCCGCGTGATCGTGGATCGAGCGGCGATCCTGGCGCCGCCATCACGTCGCGTCCTTGATCGGCCGCTGCACGCGCTGTGATCAGCGAGCCGGAGCGCAACGCGGCTTCAACAATGACAACGGCGCGCGACACGCCGGAGATGATGCTGTTGCGCCGGGGAAAGTCGCGGGCGCGGGCGATCGTACCAAGTGGCGCTTCGCTCACGACTAGGCCGCGCTCGACGATCTCCGCATGCAATTTCAAATTCTGCGGCGGATAGGGGTGATCGAGGCCGCCAGCCAGAACCGCTGCCGTGCCGCTCGCCAGAGCGCCTTTATGGGCGGCGGCATCGATCCCGCGCGCCAAGCCTGAGACGACCGTGAAGCCCGCTTCGCCAAGCTCACCGGCGATGCGCTCTGCGAAAAGCAGCGAAGCAGCAGAGCCTTCGCGTGATCCCACCAGCGCTATGGCGGGCTTCTTCAGCAGCGCTGTGTTGCCGCGCATGCTGAGGATCGGCGGCGGCGCATCGAGTTGCGCTAGCAGCGGCGGATAATCCGGTTCACAGGCAGCAACGAGACGAGCGCCCATGGCCTCCGCGGCGTCGATCTCGTCCGTTGCGCGCGCTTCGTGCGGCGCGGCGAGATTGGAAATGCGCGGCAGCGCCTCGATCGCGGCGGACGCGGTGTGGAAGCGCGCGATCAGGCGATGAAAGGTGAGCGGGCCTATGCGCGGCGTGCGCGCGAGCCGCACCCAGGCGATCCGTTCGGGACGCGCCAGAGTGCGCGCCATGCTCAGGTCTCGGCGGGTGGCGGCGCGGTCGCAGGCTGGGCGTCTGGGCCGACGGCGCCGCCGTCCTTGCCGCCGCCGATGCGCGGTTCAGTACCGGCGCGCAAGCGCGCGATGTTGGCGGAGTGACGCCAGTAGACCAAACCCGCCAACAGAACCAGGAACGCCAGCTCAGGCAACGAGTATCCGCCAATCGCCGCGAGCAGCGGCGCAACCGTCACTGCGGCCAGCGCAGCGAGCGACGAGAACCGGAAGATCATGGCTACAGCCAGCCACGTAACACCGGCGACGATCCCAAGCGGCGGCATGCCGAACAGCAAGAGGCCGAAATATGTGGCGACGCCTTTGCCGCCTTTGAAATTCAGCCAAATGGGAAAGCAGTGGCCGATGAAGGCGGCGGCGCCCGCGACGAGTCCGAACTCGATCTGAAACGGCGATCCATTGCTGAAAAAGCGCGCGAGCAGCAACGCAATCGCCGCCTTGCCGGCATCGAACACCAACGTTGCAAGCGCGATGTCCTTGCGTCCGGTGCGCAATACGTTGGTCGCGCCAATATTGCCGGAGCCAATATTGCGGATGTCGCCCAACCCTGCCGCGCGCGTGAGCACGAGGCCGAACGGAATCGAGCCGAGCAGGTAGCCGCCCAAGGCGGCGAGGACGAATTGAAACACCAGCACCGGAACGTCTGTAACAGGCTCGCGCGTCGCTGTGGAGTAGAGACTTTGCGCTGCAGGCGCGTAATGTTGGCGCGAACGGGGGACTTACGATGCTGACGAGGCGTGAACTTGGCTTGGGTGCAGCGGCCACGGCGCTCGCGGGATGCGCGCCGGCTGCACAGCGTCATACCTTTCCGGCGCCAACATCGCGGCAGTTTCCGAAGGGCTTCGTCTGGGGCGCGGCCACGTCAGCGTTTCAGATCGAAGGCGCGTGGAGTGAAGGCGGGCGCGGACCGAGCATCTGGGACATCTATCCGAAGGCCAATGTCGCCGATCATTCCGATGCGTCTGTCGCATGCGACTCCTACCACCGCTATGGCGAAGACGTGGTGCTGTTGGCCGAACAGGGCCTCGGCGCCTACCGCTTCTCAATTGCTTGGCCGCGCATCGTGCCGGCGGGCGCTGGAGCGGTGAATCAAGCGGGCGTCGATTACTATTCGCGCCTCGTCGATGCGCTGCTTGCCAAGCACATCACGCCGTACGCCACGCTGTTTCACTGGGATCTGCCGCAGGCGCTGCAAGAGAAAGGCGGCTGGCAGCAACGTGAGACGGCGCAGCGCTTTGCAGAATACGCCGCAGTCGTCGGCGACAAGCTCGGGGACCGCGTGAAGAACTTCATCATCATGAACGAACCGTCTGTGCATGTGATCGCGGGACACGTGCTCGGTATCCACGCGCCTGGCTTGAAAGATGCGAAGCTGATCGGGCCGCTGACGCATCACATCAATCTGGCGCAAGGCTTGGCGATCAAGGCGTTGCGTGCGTCGCGGGGCGACTTGAAGATCGGTACGACCTTGGCGCTGACGCCGTCGCGTCCCGCGCCGGGCGGCATCGGGCTGAATGGCATGGTCGCGGATGGGTTCGATGAACTTTGGAACCGCGCCTATCTCGATCCGCTGCTCAAGGGCACGTATCCCGGGCAGGCGCAAAAGCTGGTCGAACCATTTCAGCAAGCCGATGACGCAGCAACCATCAAGCAGCCCATCGATTTCATGGGCGCGAACTATTATTCGCCGGCTTACATGAAATTCGATCTGATGAGCGACGCGCACATCGCGCAAGGCGATCCGCCTGCGGGAACGGAGCGCGATGCGTTCAACCGTGAGATCGATCCCGCGGGCATGTGGGAAATCCTGAAGCGCTTGCGCGAGGATTACGGCAATCCGCCGGTGATCATTACCGAGAATGGGTGCTCGGATCCGTTCAGCGACGGCCCCGCGAAACTCGATGATCACTTCCGTATCGACTATCTGCGCCGCCACTTAGAGCCGGTGCTTTCCGCCATTGAGGCGGGTTCGCCTGTCGGCGGCTATTTCCATTGGACGCTGGTCGACAATTGGGAGTGGGAGGAAGGATTCCGCTCCAAGTTCGGTTTTGTCGCGCAGGACCGGACGACCGGACAGCGCCTCACCAAAGCGAGCTACGCGTGGTTCAAGGCGCTGGCATTGGGCGGTCTGTTGCCGGGCGCGTGAGTGATTGCACCAGCGGGTTGGCGATAGCTGCGTCGTGACCCGCCGCAATGAGTGCGTCGATATCCGCGCGCGGGAGCGACACGCGCGTAGGCAAGGACTCCACCGCCGCGCGATGGCCTTCATCGACATCCTCGAACGAAATCATGTCGATGTTGATGTGAACGTCGGCGCAATTCCATGCCGTGTTGCCGACGATGCGGACGATTTCGGCGTGTGAAAGACCACAGCGATAGCTCACCAGGTCGCGCTGCCACTGCGCAAGCACAGCGCGATAATTGTCGTAGGTCATCCGATTGGCCGCCTCGATGATGACACCATAGAGCGTGTCTCCAACTTGCGGACCGGAAGGCGCATTGGCGCGCATTTGATAGGCCTCGCGCCGGATTGGCTCGCTATCGACAACCACGACGCTTAGGCGTTTCAAGCGCACCGCCGCTTCCGGCGAGAATGGTGCGTAAGCATTGCCGGCGGTTTCGCGCGCAAGCGCCAGGCTTGAGAGACCGAGATTGTCGATCGTGCCGCCGTCGATCAGGTGGATGTACGAGAGTGCGTTGGGGTCGCGATAGCTGGCGAAGCTCCGCGCTGCCGCGTGTGCGAGCGCGGATGTTTGCGGACCCTGGGCGGCCGCGACCCATGCGGGCAACGGTGCACACGAGTTGTGCGCCGGTTGAAGCAAGATCGGCTTGAAGACGATCGGCACCGCCATCGATGCCGCGACCGCGTCAGCGACGCGCACGCGCGAGAGGTCGGAGCACAGTGCGTCGAAATAAGCGGGTGCGAACGCAAACGCGGTGCCGTTGTGGAGGTCGGCGGCGTTCAGCCAGACCTGCGGGCCATCGGCACGCCACAACGCATCCATGTGCGCGCCATTGAAGATCTCGCGGTCCAGCCAAGCGGCGAGACGATCTTCGCCGTTCAAGCCGCCGTTCCATGCGCGCAGCCAGTTCACCGGCCATGCCGGGCTGTCGTGCACCGCCCACGATTTGTCGAGATAGGCGGCGCGGAAACTGTCGAGGCCAGCGGCGCCGTGGACGCCGTAATACGCCGCCAGGATCGAGCCGCCGGAAACTGAGGAGAGGAGCGCAACGTGATCGGTGAGCGGGCGCCCGTCAGCGTCGTGCGTGTCGCGTAGCGCCTGCATGACGCCCAAGCCGAACGCCGCCGCGCGCGCCCCGCCGCCGGACAGCGTCACGAAGACCGCGTCGCCATCGGCGCCGACGGTCAGAGCCGGCGATGGGTTGATGGCGAGCGGCGCTGAATTGACCGGGGCCAAAGGCGCAGTCGCGCAGGCGCAGAGCGCCAAACTCAGAGCTGCTATGAAAATGCGCATGTCCGCCCCGCTTGGGCGGCGCGCTTATTTCCGGCGCGACGCCGCCTTCATGGCAGCTAACGCCAAATCGCGGCGCGCTTGAACCATGAACGCCTCGTCGGCTTCCTTTTCGCGCTGGACCTTGGCGGCTTCGAGCGCGGCCTTGGCCGCTTCCATCGCCGCTTTCTTCGCGGCAATGCGCTCCTGTTCGGCCTTCAGCGCCTTTTCGATTTTTTCATCTTCGAGGCGCTGACGGCGGGCTTCCTCAGCGGCGGCGCGGCGCTGATCGCGGGCCAAGCTCGCCTCGGCCATCTCTTGCCGGCGCTTTGCGGTTTCCGGGTCTTCCGCCTTTTTCTTGAACTTTTCGAGCGCTGCCGCGCGCGCCTTGGCCGCTTCCGCGGCGCGATCGCTCAAACTGGGGAAGTGCTTGGAACTCACGCAGACGTCCTCTGATGATGATTGGGGAGCGGCCTCATAGCCGAATTGGCGGCGAGGTCAAACCGTCAGGTAGTCGCGCTTAGCCGCCGCGACAAGCGACGGGCGCGGAACGACCCACCTCCCACTGCACGTTAGCGCCTGTGCCGCGCACGCCGTAGCGACCGTTGGTATAATACGGTGCGTCGGCGCCGCCCGCGCTCGGCAGCACCATGGACGGGCCGCCAATGATTGAGACGCGCGCCTGATTATTTTCGACATCGACCATCAATTGTGTGCCGTCAGCGCACGAATAGGCGATCGGGCCGCTTTGCGGCAGTGGCGCTGGACCCGGCTCAGGATTGAGGATGCCGCCCGGCGCAAGCGGACCGCTGGTGCCGCACGCGGCAAGCACGCTCGCAATGCTCAGAGCCGTCAGCGTGCGAAACATTTTTGACATGCGTTGAACGCTCCTCAATTGGCGCTGCGTTTGCACAGGATGTCAGCAAGATACGTGCGCCCGCGTTCGGTTTGCAGCGCGACGTTGCCCACGAAATTGTAGCCGTTGACGCGGCAGAACTCAGTGGCGGTCGAGCGTGCACATGCCGCTGAGGCCGAGCCGCGCGCGCAGGCGGGAATGCGCTGACCGTGATAGGACGGCTGAGTGAAGAATGCGGCCGCCATGCCGCGCAGCGACGGCCCAGCCGCGCCGCCGCTGGAGGGCGGATTGTTGTCCGCGGGGCGCAGCGAGCGCGTGCGCACCAGCGGAGACGAAATGATCAGGTTCGACTGGCTTTGGCTGACGATGCTGCATTGACCGGTGAAGTTCGCGCCGGTGCAGAGCTCCCAACGGCCGCGGCTGACACGGACGCTCCGGGTGATGAAATCGCGGCCAATGTCGTTGACCGCGGTTTGCGCACGCAGGCTCGGGCCTTGATAGTCTTGCTGGCGATAGAGGCTGATCTCGCCGTCTGCCTGGGCGCCGCCGGGCGGACGCCAGAAGCGTTCTTCCTGCGCGCTGGCGGCGGCAATCAATCCCCACGTAATCGTGAACGCTGAAAGCAAAGCGACGAACGTCTTGCGCATCAAACCAAATCCTCTGCGGACAATTTACGGCCGCGGTCTGTGGGCGACAACAGCAGCGTCAGTCTGCGGCAGCGAAAACTTGGCGGCCTGACACGAATGTGCGCTTGACCTTGCCCTGCAGCAGCTTGTCGTCGAACGGTGTGTTCTTGGATTTGGAGCGCAATGTCTCAGAGTCCAGCTTGAATGGCGCGCCAATGTCGATCTCGATGATGTCGGCGGGTGCGCCTTTGGTCAGCCGTCCCTGCGGCAGATTGAGAATTTCCGCTGGCTTGAGCGTCATGGCGCATATGACGGTGGACAGCGGCGCTTCGCCCTTGTGATGCAATGACAGCGCGCCAGCGAGCAAAGTCTCCAGGCCGACCGCGCCCGGCGACGCCTCTTCGAACGGCAGCCGCTTGTCCTCGGCGGGGCGCGGATCGTGACCGGAGACGATGACGTCGATCAACCCATCGCTGACGGCGTGGCAAAGCGCCACGCGATCATCCTCCGCACGCAGCGGGGGCGAGAGCTTCGCGAATGTCCGATAGCCGTCGACGTCGTGTTCGTTCAGCACCAGGTGATGCACGCTGACGCTGGCAACGGCGCGCACGCCGGCCTTCTTGGCGCGTGCGAGAGATTCAAGCGAACGGGCTGACGACAGCATGTCCACGAGCAGGCGTCCGCCCGTCAGTTCCGCGAGGCGCAGGTCGCGCTCAAGCATGATGTGCTCGGCGGCAGCGGGAATGCCCGGCAAGCCAAGGCGAGCTGCCAATTCACCTTCGTGCATCACACCGCCCTCGGAGAGATAAATGTCCTCCGGGCGATGCGCGATGAGCGCGTTGAAGGCTGTGGCGTAAGCGAGCGCGCGCCGCAGCACGCGTCCGTTGGCGATCGGCTTGTCGCCGTTGGTGAAGAACACCGCGCCAGCTTCGGCGAGGAGGCCGATCTCGGTCATCATCTCGCCGTCGAGATGCTTAGTGAGGGCCGCCGCGGGCAAAATGCGCACGCCGCCTGTGCGTTCGGGCGCGCGGCGAATGACGAAGTCGACCAGGCTTTGATCGTCGATGACCGGCGTGGTGTTCGGCATCATCACCAGTGTCGTCACGCCGCCCGCCGCCGCCGCGCGACCCGCTGACTTGAAGGTCTCTTTGTGCTCCGCGCCCGGCTCGCCGATGACGACGCGCATGTCGATCAAACCCGGCGCCACATGCGCGCCGCCGGCATCGATGATCTCGGCGCCTTCCGGGGCGCTGGCGACCGCGCCAAGCTCTAAGATTTTCTCATCGAACAGGATGGCGCCGTTTTCGACCTTGTCCTTCGCGGGATCGATCAGCTTGGCGTTCTTGATCAGCGTAGGGCGCGTCATGGAGCGTTCTCGTTGGCGCCGGTCTCGGCGAGCGCTTCGAGCACTGCCATGCGCACCGCTACCCCCATGCGCACTTGCGTCTCGATCAGCGACACATTCGGGTTGTCTGCCACGCTGGAGTCGATCTCGACGCCGCGGTTCATCGGTCCTGGATGCATCACAAGCGCGCCGGGCTTGGCATGTTTCAACTTGTCGTCGTCGAGGCCGTAAAACCAAAAGAACTCGCGCGTCGAAGGGAAGAACCCGCCGTCCATGCGCTCGCGTTGCACACGCAACATCATGACCACGTCTGCGTCCTTAATGCCTTTACGCATGTCGTGATGCACCGTGGCGCCCCAGCGTTCCGCCCCGGCGGGCATGAGCGTGGGCGGGCCGACCAAGCGGACTTGCGCGCCAAGCATTGTCAGCAGCGCCACGTTCGATCGCGCCACGCGCGAGTGCATGACGTCGCCGCAAATGGCGATGACGAGCCCCTCGATTGTCCCGAGCCGCTCGCGAATTGTGTAAGCATCGAGCAAAGCCTGTGTTGGGTGCTCGTGCTTGCCATCGCCGGCGTTGACGACGGCGCAGCCCACCTTTTGCGCAAGCAGTTCCACGGCGCCCGATGCACCGTGACGCACGACAAGGAGATCGGGGCGCATGGCGTTCAACGTCGTCGCGGTATCGATCAGCGTCTCGCCTTTGGCGACACTCGATGACTTCACCGACATGTTGACGACATCGGCGCTCATGCGCTTGCCCGCGAGTTCGAATGAGCTCTGCGTTCTTGTGGAATTCTCGAAGAACAAATTTATGAGAGTTCGCCCACGCAACGTGTCGAGCTTTTTGACCTTCTTCTCCGCCAAGGGCTCAAACGCTTCAGCGCGGTCGAGCAAGCTCTCGATCTCGAAACGATCCAGATCGGCAATGGCTAGAAGGTGCTTGTGGCGAAAACGAACGGGGCTCGATCGGGGCTCTGATTTCTTTACGCCAGTCGGTCGCTGCGCCATGCGCGCTTGTTAAGCCCTGAGTCCGCTTTGCAGCAAGCGTGGCGGGAGCGTGACAAAGAATTTCGTTTCCGCCGCATTGCTGTCCTGGACTCAGTGCTGTACTGGTTTTGTTCTAAGGGGAACGGGTTCGGGAAGGCACTGACTAAGGAGGGCGCGATGAAGCACCCTAAGCGTGACGAGCAAATGACCTTCAAACCGGCCGGTTTGGCTCTGGCCGCGGTTGTGGCGGGCCTCAGTGCGGCGAAGGCGGACCCTGTGGATAACCGCGCCGCGGGACCGCTCGAACCGACTGCTCACGCGCAAACCTATGTGGCGGATCCCACCAACGCGCCCGGCTATGGCGAAGATGAAGAGATGATCGTCGGCCCGAGCGAGCCGGTCGCGCCCTTCAGCAACCGCTAGCGGCTGTTCGCCGAGCGCTTCCTGGCTGGCTTGCGAGACAAGAACGCCAGTACGCTGGCCTCTTGCGCTGAGAGTCCTTGGCGTCGCGCGCGCGGCAGTTTGAATTCGCCGGCCAGGTAGCTCTCGGTCAGCGCGGGATGAACGTAGCACTTGCGGCAGATTGCGGGCGTGTTGCCCAGTGTCTGCGAGACGTTTTCGATCGCTGCTTTGATATTGGCTTTGGCCAAGGCTTCCGTGTCGAACGCGCCGAGCCGCGACAATTCGGCGGCTGCCAGCACGCTGCCGCCCCAGGTGCGGAAATCCTTGGCGGTGATGTCGGCGCCGGAGATGTCGCGCAGATAGGCGTTCACGTCGGTCGACGTGACTTGCTGAATATCGCCTGCTTGGTCGCGATATTGAAAAAGGCGTTGTCCGGGCAAATCCTGGATCGCCTTGACGATCCGCGCCACGCGGCGGTCTTTGAGTGTGAGCCGCCAACTCCTTCCAGACTTTCCGGTGAAGACGAATTTGAGTTCGCCGCCGTGGATCTCCGCGTGCCGGCCTTTCAATGTGGTCAGCCCGTAGCTTTTGTTTGCTTTGGCGTACTCCTCATTGCCCACGCGGATCATGGTGGTGTCGAGCAGGCGCACGATGGTGGCCAATACTTTTTCGCGCGGCATGCCTTGCTTGCGCATGTCTAAATCAATGCGGCGCCGAAGGGCGGGTAGCGCCGCGCCGAAATCCGCGAGGTGATCGAATTTGGCCGCGTCGCGGACCTCGCGAAAGCGGGGGTGATAGCGATGCTGTTTGCGTCCGCGTGCGTCGCGGCCGGTGGCTTGAATGTGTCCGTTCGGCGAGGCGCAAATCCAAACATCGGTCCAGGCGGGCGGAATCGCCAGCGAACGGATGCGGGCGAGCGCTGCCTTGTCGCGCAGCGCGTGTCCGTGCGCGTCGCGATAGGCGAAGCCCTTGCCCGCGCGCCGGCGGGAGATGCCGGGCATGGCGTCGGTAACGTGGCTAAGTCCCGCGTCTTTCGGTTCCGGCCCGGTCATGCTCATGGCCAGGAAGAAGCGCGCACGGCGGTGCGCGGTTCCCTCAATGCAGCGTGAGCGCGATGGCGATCGGCATGGTGATGAACGAAAGCAGCGTCGTCGCAGTGATGATCGCCGCCATCAGCTGCGCGTCACCGCCCATTTCGCGCGCCAGGGTGTATCCAGCCGCGGCTGTTGGCGTTGAACCGACGCCGGCCGCGACCGCGGCGGCCATGGGCGGCGCGCCAACCAAGAGGGCTGCCCCATACATCACAGCGGGCGCGACAATGAGCTTACAGATGCTCGCCGCGGCGACCTTCACGCGCGCGGCGCGCACAGCGCGAAAATCAAGGCCGGAGCCGACACACACGATGGCGATCGGCATCGCCGCCGCGCCGAGCAGATTGATTACTGTGGCGATCGGGCCGCTGGCGTGAACGTGAGACAGCTGCGCCAGCAACCCCGCGCCGCAACCGAGAATGAGCGGATTGGCGACGATTTGATCGAAGATGGCGCGCGCGCTGTTGGCGCCGTTGGCGCCCCAACGCGCCAGCACCAGCACGCACACGAAGTTCACCACCAGCACTAACGGACCAAACGCAATGCCGATGAGATGCGGTCCCGCGGCGCCATAGAGAGCAGGCGCGGCTGCGAGCAGCACGAAGCCGTTCCAGCGCACAGAACCTTGCAGCACGCTCGTGAATGCGGGACCCTCGTCGCGGAAGAAGATCGGCTTCATCGCCAGCGCAATCGCGAACATGGTGCCGAAGCCGAGCAGGAGGCCCAGAATGAAGCGGCCAGCTTCGCCAGCCTGCAAATCGGCGTTTGAACTCAGATTGAACAGGAACGCGGGGTAGAGAACGAAATAGCCGAAGCGATTGACCCAGCCGAAGCCCTCGGCGGTGACGATGCCGGCGGCGCGCACGCCGTAGCCGATCATGATCAGTACGAAGACCGGCAGTAGCTCGGCGATGACATCGCTCACGCACGCAGCTCCTGCATCGCGTCGAGCGCGCCTTGCAGCATGTACGCCGCCGCCATCTTGTCGACCACCTCGCCGCGTCGCCGGCGCGAAGCATCGCCTTCGATTAAGGTGCGTGTCACTGCCGCGGTGGAAAGGCGTTCATCCCAGAGCAGCAATGGTACATCGCGTGCGCCGATGAGGTTGCGCGCAAACGCCCGCGCCGATTGCGCCGATGGGCCTGCGCTGCCGTCCATGTTGAGCGGCAGGCCAATCACGAAGCCGGCACATTGGCGATGGTCGTAGAGCTTCAAAATCGCCTCGGCATCGATCGAGAATTTCGCGCGCGTCACTGTGTCCAGCGATGACGCGATCAGCCGGCTTATGTCGCTCACCGCCACGCCTATGCGCTTCTCGCCGGGATCGAGGCCGATGAGCGCGCCGGACGGCGGCAGCGCGGCGGCAAAAGCGGGAAGGTCGAGGAGCGGCACGGATTGGCAATAAGGCAGTACGGGAACAGGGCAAATAGGGCAGTTCGCCGTGCGTGAGTTTCCACCCCTATTGCCTTATTGTCTTATTGCATTATTGCCCCAACCCCATGTCCATCGACGAAAAAACCGTGCGCAAAGTGGCCAAGTTGGCGCGCCTGGCGCTGCCTGAAGATCGTGTGGCCCCGCTCGCCGCCGAACTTAACGGCATCATGGCCTGGATCGAACAGCTGAACGAGGTCGACATCGACGGCGTGGAGCCGATGACCAGCGCCGTCGAAGGACTCTCGCTGCCGATGCGCGATGACGTCGTCACCGACGGCGACAATCCCGAACGCGTGTTGAAGAACGCGCCGAAGTCCGAAGACGGCTTCTTCGTCGTGCCGAAGGTGGTGGAGTGAGCTTCACCATCGCCACCGAGACGCCGCTTCAAGACGACGTGCGCGCGCTGGTGAAGGCGTTGAACGAGTTTACGTTCGAACTGACGCCCGCCGAGTTTCGCCATCACATGACGGTGGAGCAGATGGCGCAGCCGGAGCTCACGCTGTTCGTGGCGCGTGATACGAGCGGCACGCCGCTGGGGATGGGTGCGCTTCGCCGGCATGCGGACGGCGTCGGCGAGGTGAAGCGCATGTTCGTAAAGCCGGAAGCGC
Organism: Terricaulis sp.; assembly: GCA_047601265.1. Taxonomy (GTDB): domain Bacteria; phylum Pseudomonadota; class Alphaproteobacteria; order Caulobacterales; family Aquidulcibacteraceae; genus Vitreimonas. The sequence continues at coordinate 813,957 of JASGJR010000001.1, read as the reverse complement.
GCGGCCTTGGCGTCGGTGGCGCTATCCTTGAGCGCATCGAAGCATTGGCCCGACAGGACGGGCTCACCCGCGCTGTGCTCGAAACCGGTTCGAACTTCGACGCCGCCAAGCGCATCTACGAACGCGGCGGCTTCGCAAGCTGCGAGCCGGTGCTGGACTATCCGCCGAGCCCGTGGACGGCGTTTTATGCCAAGGCCCTTCACGCATGATTTCTATTTTCCTCGTCATTCCGGGGCGGCCGCGGGCCGACCCCGGAACCCAGGGGCAAACAATCTGCGCGTTGCCCGTGGGTTCCGGATCGCGCTTCGCGCGTCCGGAATGACGAACTCAATTTCGAATTCGCAAGTGAACCAATGACCGACCTGACCTCACTCACGCTCGCTGCTGCGCTCGACGGCATGGAGAAGAAACAATTCTCCTCCGCCGAAATCACCGACGCATTCTTGGGCGCGATCGATAAAGCCAATCCGCATCTGAACGCCTACGTCGCGGTGACCGCTGACACCGCGCGCAAGCAAGCCAAGGCTTCCGACGCACGCCGTGCGAAGGGCCAAGTCGGCCCGCTCGAGGGCGCGCCGCTCGGCATCAAGGATTTGTTCTGCACCGAAGGCGTGCGCACGACCGCGTGCTCGAACATTCTTGGAGAGTTCACGCCGACCTACGAAAGCACCGTGAGCGCCAATCTCTGGCGCGACGGCGCGCTGATGTTGGGCAAGCTCAACATGGACGAGTTCGCCATGGGCTCATCCAACGAAACCTCGCGCTTCGGCGCCGTGACCAATCCATGGCGGCGCGGTAACTCCGATACGAAACTCACGCCGGGCGGCTCATCCGGTGGCTCGGCGTCGGCTGTGTCTGCCGATCTCTGTCTCGGCGCCACCGCCACCGACACTGGCGGCTCGATCCGCCAGCCTGCCGCGTTCACCGGCACCGTTGGCATCAAGCCAACCTACGGGCGCTGCTCGCGCTGGGGCATCGTCGCGTTCGCGTCATCGCTCGACCAAGCGGGGCCGATCGCCAAGACCGTCGAAGATTCCGCCATGCTGCTGCAGTCGATGGCGGGTCACGATCCCAAAGACTCGACCTCACTGCCGAACGCACTGCCGAATTTCCGCGCCGCGTGCGGCAAGTCGATCAAGGGCATGACAATTGGCATTCCGAAGGAATATCGCGTCGACGGCATGCCCGAGGAAATCGAGAAGCTTTGGCAGCAAGGAATTGCCTGGGCCAAGGACGCCGGCGCCAATATCAAAGAGATCAGCCTGCCGCACACCAAGTACGCGCTGCCGACCTATTACATCGTGGCGCCCGCCGAGGCTTCATCCAACCTCGCGCGCTATGACGGTATGCGCTACGGCGCGCGCGTTGCGGGCAAGGATCTAAGCGCCACTTACGAGGCGACGCGCGCTTCTGGTTTCGGTCGTGAAGTGCAACGCCGGATCATGATCGGCACCTACGTGCTAAGCGCCGGCTATTACGACGCCTACTATCTGCGCGCGCAAAAAGTACGGGCGCGTCTCAACGAAGACATGAGCAACGCGTTTGCTCAGGTTGATGCGATCCTCACGCCGGCGACGCCGTCTGCTGCGTTTGGGCTCGGTGAGAAGAGCGACGATCCAGTAGCGATGTATCTGAACGACATTTTCACCGTCACCGCCAACCTAACCGGCAATCCGGCGCTCGCATTGCCGGCTGGCGCCGATGCGCAAGGCTTGCCGCTCGGTCTGCAGGTCATTGGCAAGGCGCTCGACGAGGAAAGCGTGTTCGCGGTGAGCTCCGCCTTGGAGAAGGCAGCAAATTTCCGCGCCAAGGCAGCCAAGTGGTGGCTGTGAGGGCGGCATGAAGAGTCTCGCAGCGTGGCTTCTGTTGTTTGCAGCGCTGCTCATGTGCGCCGCCGGCGCGGAATCGGCGCTGGGGCCGTTCGCTCCTGATCGTGGCGCGCCGGACGCCGCGCAGCATTGGGCATTCGCGCTACGCAGTGTCGTTCTCGGTCCGGCGCTCTATTGCGGCTTCGCTGTCATGCTAGGGCTGATACATCGGGTCAGCCTAAGAGCGGGTGGTTGGCGCGCGGAGAATTTGGATTGGGGGCGTGTAGTCTGGCGTCACATTATTTCACGGACCATCCTTACGTGCGCGCTCCTGTCACTGTTGGTGTCATTGCCCGGTACGCTCGCATTCGGTTTCAATTCGTGGGCCGTGAATGACTATCTGATGCGGCCGCTCTCTGTCATCGCGTGGGGCGCGGCCCTGGAGTATCTCTGGCGCATCGCTAGCGCGCTGGAGAATGAGAAGTTTGTGGCCTCCGCAACGTCGATGAAAACGCAATTGTCGTGGCAGTCGCGCGTAGCAGGCGTGCTGGTGGTGATCGCTATCGGATACTACGTCATCAGCGCAATTTTGTTCGCAACGGTTATGTCCAGCTTGCCAACTGGAGGTGATTTTTCGCTCTCTGTGGCCGGGACTATTTCTGTGTGGGTGCAGGAGCCGTTGCGGTTTGTAGCCGTCGGGGGCTGCATCGAATATTTGCTGCGCATCGCCAAAGCGCTGCCGCAGGGCAAAATTCTGACGCACGAGCCTGCTCCGTGAACCGCCTGTCGCCTGCGCGATTGCAGGCGCGGCGCGCACACGCACGGATACGTTACGCTGTGCGAATGATCGACAGGGCGCGTGTTCACCAGCAGGTAACGAATCCGGCTACCATGAGGACCATGGCCAAGCGTAAATCCACTGCCGCCGCACCGAAGCGCAAAGAGCGTCCTCGCGCGGAGATCGACCGCAACTATTTCTTCGCTGATGTATTCAGGAAAACTGGCGCGGCGGTGTTTGTCGCGCTCGGGCTGCTGGTCGCGTATGCGCCGTTTTCCGTCGATCAAGCATCGCATCACGGTGCGAACTTTGGCGCCGTGATTGCGCTCTTCGCGGTCATTGGCGTGGGGTTCTACCTCTATGGCCGCCATCTCCGCCGCGAAGCAACGCACTGGGAAGCCGACTAACCGCTTTTCGCGTCCAGTTTGCTTGATTTCCGCGGGCGAAAGGGCGACGTCTCTGGCCTGACAGCCCGGAGCTATGCTCGTGACGCCTACTGAAACCGCCCGCCTTGGCGCTTACCTTTCGAAACTGCTCGGTTCGCCGACAGTCTCGGTGCGCGCAATCGACAAGGAAACTGCGGAAATGCTCGTCGACGGCAAGCGCATTGCCGACGTGATGCGCGACGACGAAGAGGGCGAGGTGAGCTACGCGATCAGCCTCGCCGTGCCGCGTGCGCCAGGCGCCAAAAAGAACGCGCCGATCGACGATGCGGAGCGTGTGCGCTTGCAGGGCGCGCTGCGCACGTTGTTGCACGCCGTCGATCTGGATGTGCGCGCGCGCCCGCGTAAAACCGATTCTGCGGAGGTATATGTGCACGACGAGTTCGTCGGTACTGTTTCCGCTGACGAAGATGAAGGGCAAGTGCTGACCATGTCGGTGCTCGACATCGACCTCGAGGGCGAAGAGTAACTCCGGCAAAAGAAAGAGCCTCGATTGGATCGAGGCTCTCAGTCGAATTCGTTGAACCAACACAGACCAACCTCGAAAGGTTGGCGCGAACCCCTACAAGACACTTAGCATCGAAGCGACCAGCGGGTGGCGGACAATGTCGGCTTCGCCGAGGCGCACCACGGCGATGTTGTTCACTTCTTCCAAGCGATCAGCGACAGCGGAGAGGCCGGAGAGATCGGGCAGCAAGTCTGTTTGCGCCGGGTCGCCGGTGACGACCATGGTGGAGCTCCAGCCCAAGCGGGTCAGCAGCATTTTGATCTGGCCGTAGGTGCAGTTCTGCGCTTCGTCGATCACCACGAACGCGTTGTTCAAGGTGCGGCCCCGCATGAAGCCAACCGGTGCGATCTCGATCAGGCCTTCAGCCATCAGCGCTTTCAGACGTTTCGCCGACAAGCGATCCGTCAGCGCGTCGTAGAGAGGGCGCAGGTAGGGCGCGAGTTTGTCTTCCATGGCGCCAGGCAAGAAGCCCAGCGACTCGCCTGCTTCCACCGCGGGGCGTGAGAGCACGATGCGGCCGACTTTCCCGTTTTCGAGCGCCTCGACCGCCTTGGTGATCGCAAGATAGGTTTTGCCTGTACCAGCCGGGCCCAGCGCCAGAACCAGCGAATGTGTGTCGATGGCTTCCATCAACGCCGTCTGACCCTTCGATTTCGGGCGTACGTTTTTGATGAAGCTCTGGTCGCGGCGTTCGTCGCCTTTGTAGCCACCTTCCAGCACTTGCAGGTTGCGCTGGCGCGTCTCGTCACGTTGAAATTCCTCTACGTTGAGCACGCCTTGTGCGTGCCGACGCTTGGTGCTGCGTTTGGCCATCAATGTCCCCTTGTTAGAGCGACGCGTTCCCGTCCGGCTTCTGCCAGGCGGGTCGAAGAATTGTAGGGAGTCGAAAGAGTTGTCGGAGGCTGCGCCGGGCGGCGGTATGTCGAGTGCGCTAATCTTGCGCCGTGCGCCCACGCTCTCCCCCATATTGCGAGCGCCGTTGCCAGCGTTCCGGAGACGGGTGGATCAGGAAATCCCGATCCGATAGCGACAGGATTGACCGCATCGGTTAACGACGCATTGAGGAAGCGGAACGTCTCAAAAAATTCGCAGTACTTGCCGGAGCCGAAACCATGCCGATCTACGCGCTAGCCGACGCCGATCTTGAGGTCGAAGACCCGAACGCCTTTTGGGTGGCGCCTACGGCGTTGTTAATTGGTCGAATTGTTTTGAAGCGGAACGCGTCGGTCTGGTTCGGCGCCGTGCTGCGTGGCGACAATGAGCCGATCACCGTCGGCGAGAACTCCAATGTCCAGGACGGCAGCGTGCTGCACACGGACATGGGCGCGCCTCTCACCATCGGCAAAGACGTCACCATCGGGCACCAGGCGATGCTGCATGGGTGCACCATCGGCGACACTGCGCTGATCGGCATCAAAGCGACGGTGCTAAACCACGCGAGCATTCCCAGTTACTGCCTCTTGGGCGCGCATGCCCTGGTGACGGAGCGCAAGACGTTCGAGGCGGGCTACCTCATCACCGGCGCGCCTGCGCGCGCGGTGCGCACCCTTGAAGAGCCGCAGCGGCAGATGCTGACGTTGTCGGCGCATCACTATGTCGAGAACTGGAAGCGCTACAAACGCGACCTGAAGCCGAGCAAGATTGCCTAAGTCTCGCCGTCTCCGCTTCACACGCGCGCCATGGATGGCTACACAACTTTCATGTTGTGGATGTGCGCATGAGCACCGAGGAACCGACGCCGGCTGCGCCTGAAGCAGCGCCAACGCCGCCGCCGAATGCGGCGGCTGAGCCCGCGCCCGCGCCGCCAAGCGGAACGCCCGACGGGCCCTCGCAGAAATTTCTACTGATCGTGGGCGTGGTGGTTGTCGCCGTGCTGCTGCTTGCGTTCGGACTTTCGCAGCTAAATGGTTTCACCGCGTCACAGCCAGCGGGCGACAATTATACGGTTCAATCCTATAAGCCGGACACGCAACTCATCAGCGCCAGCGATCACGTGATCGCCTACCAAAAGCCCGACACCAATTCCCCTGCGGTGATGATGTTCGGCCAGGGACTGGCGCTCAACGTTACCGGCCGCGTATCGCGCGGGATTGCCAATGACTGGTACGCGATTGATCTGAACGGCACGACCGCATTCATCCGTCAGCAAGATGCAGCCGCGGGAACGCCGGTTGCGCCGCCTATCACCGCCCCGCGCGTCGCGCCGCTGCCCCCGCGCGAAGACACCACGACAATGACGGACGAGGAAGGCGATACCGATACGGAAGCGCCGCCGCCGCAGTCGGGGCCGCCTGATCTCACGGGCGTACGCTGGATGCATCGCCCAACGCGGCGCGACTTCCAGAACGCCTATCCGCGCCGCGCCTTGTTTGCGGGCCAGAATGGGCACGTGACGCTCTCTTGCACCGCCAATAGCGCGGGTGGTTTGAATTGCTCGGTGACCAACGAGAGTCCCGGTGGGTACGGCTTTGGCCGCGCTGCGCTGGATCTGTCCCGCAAGTTTCGCCTGGAGCCGGCGACGCCCGATGGCCGTTCGGTGGCGGGCGGCCAGGTCGATCTGCCGATCGAGTTCCGCAGCGGCGATTAAAGCGGAACTGACTGCACTATCCGGCCATTAGCACCCCAAGACATTTGAGGGTTGCTCATTATGAAATGGCTGTCAGGCATTGTTCCGGTGCTGCTGTTTGCTGCGTGCTCGCCGCCGACGGCGCTAACGCCCCCGCCTCAGATGAGTGCGGAGGCGCGCGCCACTATGGAGCAAGTTAACAGCGCCGACGATTTCTCCGGCCTCGCCGACGTGCCGGCGATTCCAGCCTCGGCGGTGCCTCAAGACGTCACTATCGCGCAGGCCAATGGCCCAACCGATACTGTGACGGTGCAGAACAACGCAAACGCGCCTGAACAAACGGAAGCGATGCCGCCTGCGGAGGCGAAATTCAACGCAACGATGGTTCGTATCGAGGTGGCGCTCGATCGTGCGCACTTTTCGCCCGGCGTGATCGATGGCTTCAACGGCGACAACGTGCGTAAGGCGGTGTCAGCCTATCAAGCGGCGCACAATGTGCCCGTGACCGGCGTGGCAGACGCACACGCTCGCTGCGCCGGACCTCGCCGCCGCGCAGGTCTCGCTAGCTCGGCACAAGGGCGCCAGTGCGCAACGCGCGCCCGAGCCAAGTGCGCAGCAGGTGACGCCGTTCTTCGCATCCGCACCGTCCACAACACTTGTCATCCCGGTCGTTGGCGTCGGGCGTGACAAGCTCACCGACACTTGGGGGCAAGCGCGCAGTGAAGGACGCGTGCATCAAGGTATCGACATTCGTGCGCCGCAAGGCACGCCCGTGGTCGCAGCGGTTGACGGACGCATTGTCCGGTTCTTTGACAGCGTGCGCGGCGGCATCACCATCTACGAGGCTGATACGAGCGAGCGCTTCATCTATTACTACGCGCACCTGTTCGCGCGCGCTGCGAACCTCACTGAAGGCGCGCAAGTGCGGCAGGGTGAGACGATCGGCTTTGTCGGGATGACCGGCAACGCGCCGATCCCGCATCTGCATTTCGAGATCGAGCGCTTGGGCGCTGACAAAAAATGGTGGCAGGCTGAAGCGCTAAATCCGTATCCGCTCTTGATGGCGAGTGCGCCGCCGAGCGCTTAGCGCTGGTCGGGGCGCAGCGGGCCGTTCCAGACCTTGCCGATGCGTACGTCCACTTCCGGACCAAGGTTGAACCAAGCGAGGCGGTCGCGCGAGGCGTCGACGACCACAAAGCGGTCGCCCTTCTCAAGCGTTTGCGAAAGCGTGTTGCGGACGACGCCGGCCGAATGGCGGGTGCGCACCAGCCAAAGACCGGGGGCGAGGTCACAGACGTAACCCATGCTTTCGATCGCGGCGAGGAACGCGTTCCACGAGCCGGAGATGATTTCGGCATGGATGAACATGTTGGCCGCTTCCACAGCCCCTTCGTTGGCGGCTTCACCGCCACGAAAAGCTGTGCTCAGGCCGATGACGCGGCGCGCTTCAACCCATGTGCCGTCCTTGCTGTCCGATACAGCCGTGGCGGGCCGAATACGGCCTTCGACCGCAAACGCCGAAAGTTGCGTCATGGTGTAGGGCCCGTACGCTTTGCCACGTACTTGCACCCACCATTTGCCGGTGCTGGTGGTCTTGGCGAGGGCGACGACTTCGCTCACGGCAGGCTCCGTTCAGGGCATGCGCACGCGCATCGCGTGTGCATCCTGAACGGCGAACTGCAATCGCCGTGCCGTCCAATTTTAGGACTTCGTTAGCTGCGTTGGCGAGGTTCGAAATCGACGGCAAAGCCGCCTTCGATTAACCGTGCGACGCGGCCGTAGACGCCGCCGACGCGAACCCAAGAACCCAATAGCGGCGGGGGCTTAAGCGTCCTGACCGTGATCCCCGAAAGCGAGAAATCGAGGATTTCGCAGCCGTAGGATTCACCATTTTCCAGCTCAACTTGCGCCGCATTTGCAGGCGCTTTGCTGATTGTGTGCGCGGGCATGGCGACGCCCAAGTCTTTGTTGATCGCCACCATCAGCTGCTCGGTGAGCTTCTCGCGCTTGTGCGCGCTGAAATCGAAAATGATCGCGACTTCGCCTTCGCCGCAGGTGCGGGCAACCCTGCCGGTCACGCGGCCAAGCCCTTCAAGGTAAACCACCACGCGTTCGCCAACGGGCGGCTGACGCACCGCGCTGGCGATGCGCACGTCACCCGGTGAAATGTCGGCGGTGCGGCAGTCATATTCAGTGCCCGCGGAGTCGAGCATGCGTCCGTCGATCACCAACGGGGCGCGATAAAAGCGCCGGCGCTCGCGCGTGCGGACGCGGTTGGACGTCAACTTGTCGGCGACCGACGCCAGATCGAGCTTCCGCGCAGCACTGCTCATGGAATTATCTATTGCCCCTGGTATCGTAAACTTTTGCTTAAGCATTGACCGCGGGGAAGGGCTTGCGCGCCGCCTGGGAACGCGCAAGGTCCGGAAAAACCAAAAGGAATGAGACGTGGCCGAAGTCCAACAAGGTGAGCGCTTTGACTATGTGATCGTCGGCGCGGGCAGCGCGGGCTGTGTGCTTGCCAACCGGCTGAGCGAGGACCCGAGCGTGAAAGTCGCGGTGCTCGAAGCAGGCGGCAAGAACACTTCGGTGCTCGTGCGCATGCCGGCGGGCGCCGGCAACCTGATTGCGCAAAAGAGCGCGCAGAACTGGGGTTTCGAGACCACACCGCAGGCCCATCTTGACAATCGTGTCTTGTACCAACCGCGCGGCCGCGGCTGGGGCGGCTCCTCCGCGATCAACGGCATGATCTATATTCGCGGTCATGCGCGCGACTACGATCAGTGGCGGCAAATGGGTCTCAGCGGCTGGGGCTACGCGGACGTGCTGCCGTACTTCAAGCGCGCGCAGCATCACGAGGACGGCGCCGATGCGTATCACGGTGACGCCGGGCCGCTGTGGGTGTCGCGCGGCCCGCCGGGCAACCCGCTCTACAAGGCTTTCATTCAAGCCGGTAAACAGGCAGGCTACCCGGTGACCCGCGACTTCAACGGCTATCAGCAAGAGGGCGTCGGCCCCTATCACATGACCATCAAGAACGGCGAGCGTTGGAGCGCGGCGGCCGCCTATCTCCATCCTATCGCTGCTACACGTCCGAACTTGAAAGTGATCTCGGAAGCGTTCGCGACGCGCGTCGTCTTCGACGGCAAGGTCGCGAAGGGCGTCGAATATTCCGCCGGTCCCGGCAAGCCGAGCGCGGTGGTCTATGCAGGCCGCGAAATCTTGCTTTGCGGCGGCGCGTTCCAATCGCCGCATCTGTTGCTCCTGTCGGGCATTGGTCCGGCCGAAGAGCTGAAGAAGGCCGGCGTCGACGTGGTGGTTGATGCGCCGGATGTCGGCCGCAATCTTCAAGATCACTTGGATATCAGTCTCATTTGGGAATGCACCAAGCCGATCACCACCTACACGCTGACCAAGGGTTTCAAGCGCACGCTTGTTGGCTTGGATTGGATGCTCAACCGGCAAGGCCCAGGGCGCAGCAACCACCTGCAAGCGGGCGGCTTCCTCAAAACCCGCCGCGAACTCGATCGGCCGGACATCCAGTTGCACTTCATCAATGCGGTGATGATCAACCACGCACGCGAACCGGCGGATCGCGATGGCTTCACCATCCATGCGTGTCAGTTGCGCCCAGAGAGCAAGGGCACGATCACGTTGGCGTCGAAGGACCCATTTGCCAACCCGCTGATCGATCCGAACTATCTCAGCAGCGAAGTCGATCGCGCCACTTTGCGCGACAGCGTCCGAATGGTTCGTGACATTATCGGCCAACAAGCGATGAACGATTTCCGCGGGCTTGAAATGCGTCCCGGCGACCATGTGCGCACCGATGCGGAAATTGACGCTTGGATCCGGCGGGTGGCGGAGACAATCTACCATCCGGTGGGCACGGTGCGTATGGGCGCCGATGCTAAGGCGCCGCTAGATGGCGATCTCCGCGTGCGCGGCGTCGACAAGCTGCGGGTGATTGACGCTTCGGTCATGCCGACCTTGGTCGGCGGCAATACCAACGCGCCGACGATCATGATCGCTGAAAAGCTTGCCGATGTGCTGCGTGGTAAGCGGGCGCTGGCGCCGGTCGAGGCGCCGATCGCCGAGGACCACGAACGCGTGGCCGTCTAGGGCTGGACTTGTTTGCGGCGCGCTTGGGCGATGGCCGAGGAGGCGCGTGGTCGCGCACGCCGCGCCCGCTCTGCGAGCATCAAGCGGATTTTGTCACCCAGTGCGGCGGCGTCTTGCGGGGCCTCATTGGGTGTGCTGCCGCAGAGCTCCACCACGGCAAGCGTCTTCGCGTGCAACGTTGCTGCGAGCACAACGCGAGTTTTGTTGCGGTGACGTCGCACCCATTGGGCAATGCCGAAGCCGCTTTCGGCGCCCTCGAGTTGCGGATCGCAAATGAGAACCTCGCATATCTGGCCAGCTTGAAGGATGGCCTTGGCCTCTTGCGCATTCGAGGCTTCAAGCACGACGTGAGCGCATGCCCGCAAGTGCTGCGCAAGTCCAAGTCGAACGATCACGTCAGACTCTGCCAGCAGAATCTTCCGTTGCTTCTTGCGTGACGCAGGCTTCGGCATAGGTCTCCTTTCCAACGGTATGTCGGGCTGCTGGTGTCAACGGGCGCCGCGCGGGGGCGGTTCCGAATATTACCGTCATGAGGCGCAATGCGGCTATCATGCGGACTTCACAGGGCGAGGGAATCTTCGCGCGGCTCGGACATTCAACAAATTGGTCATAAGACCGGTGGGGAATAAAGATGTGTCCGGCTGAAGAGCGCTACGTGGAAACGCAAGCCGAGCCTGGCCCCACAATCCTACTCGTTGAAGATGAAACGCTGCTCCGCATGAGTGTGAGCGAACATCTGCGCGACGCGGGATTCATCGTGCTGGAAGCAGCAAACGGGTCAGAAGCGCAGGCCGTCATCGAAGCCGGCGTGAAGGTGGATTTGATTTTTTCCGATATCAACATGCCGGTGCTGGATGGCGTCGCGCTCGCACACTGGGTATCGCACCTTGAAAACGCGCCGCCCATGCTGCTCACATCCGGTATCGCAGCCGTGCTCAACTCAGCGCGTAGCGCCTGCCCTGGAGTTCGCGCCTTTCTCGCCAAACCATACCCCTACGGGGAAATGGAAGCGCAAATCCGGGCCACGCTCCCCAAGCGCGACCCCTGATTTTGATTTCCGCGACTGTCGTGTGAAGGATGGCGCCGGAGACCTGGATGCCGCCAACACGCGTGATTGCCATCGCCGGCGCAGCACTGACGATCGCCGCGTTGCTGCTGCAATACTGGCTGCAGTTTCAATGGATGCCGCCTGAAACAACGCCGCTCGCTGTGACGTGGCGCTACTTTGGCTATTTCACCATCCTCACCAATGGCCTCGTCGTAACGGTCTGGATGCCAAATGCTCTGGGTCGCAGCGGCTCGCGCTTCAACACGCCGATGATGGAAGGTCTCGCGCTGACCAACATCGCCATGGTTGGCATCATTTATCACGCCTTATTGGCGGCGCGCTGGCATCCGGAAGGCGCGCAATGGGTGGCAGATTTTGTGGTCCACACCGTGTCGCCGTTGATGTTCGCGGTCTACTGGTGTGCGCGTCCGCACGGCGCGCTCCGATGGAGGAACGCTGTTGTGTTTGCGCTTTGGCCGCTGGCGTATTGTATGTACGCGCTCATTCGCGGCGCGTTCGACGGTTGGTACGCGTACTTCTTTCTTGATCCGAGCACGACGCCCTTGCCGCAACTCGCGCTCAACATTCTTGCGCAGGGCGCGGGGTTCTTGCTTGCGGGATTGGTTGTCGTCGCCTTCGATAGAGCGCTGGCGAGGCGGTTTAGTCGTTCACTACAACCAAACGCATCGGCGCCGGCGCCTTAGCGGTCGGAGGGTGAATTGAACCAATGCGCAGGCGGTAGATTTCTGCGTCATCCATGAATGCCTCGCCGCCCAGGCTTTGAAACAGACCTAGGTAACGGTTGTTCACGTTTGCATCGACCTTGAGCGGTGTCAGTAGGATCTCAGCGCCGAGCACGCGTCCGCCGCGCGTTTCAGCGCTAATGCGCGCAATGCCTGGTTCGCCGGCCGCAGCGCACGCGTCTATGAGGGCGCGCATCAAACCGAGATCGGGTGCGAGGAAGAAACTCGAGAAGTCGTTATCGCGATAGTCACGGCCAAAGAGGTCGACCAACTCGGCGCCGAATGTGCGCAAAGGCATGCGTCCGTCATGGGTGCGTTCGATGACGAACAGGCGCTCGAGCACCTGGTCGGCGCCGCCTTTCTTCGGCGGCGCAGCCGATCCCGCCAGCGCACGCCCGTAGGTGAGCAGCGCGCGCGTGTCGGGGTGGAAGGTTTCCTCTCCCATCATCGCTTCAATGCATCCATATCCGGCAGCGGTACTCGCAAACCGCGCGCCGTGACCGGGCGGGGAATCTCGTGCTGGCGTGGGCGCGACTCCCGTTGTGCGCGAAAGGCGGGCTCGCGGAGGCTCCGTGGCCGAGCAATTCGTCCTTTTCCGGCACAGCTTGAAAGGGGGCGAGCGTTGCTTGGCTGACGGCGTTAGTGCCCGCTAGGCCAAAAATTTGCGCAGTGACTGGCCTTCCGACCCGGTGCAGCAGGGCCGCCCCTGGACAAGACCCAGAGGCCACTCCTAAGTCCCGCGCATGACTGAACTCGACGTCCGCTCCGCCCGTCCCGACCAGCTCGTCACTGGCGGCAAGGGCCAATGGGAAATCATCATTGGCCTTGAGGTGCACGCACAGGTGACATCGAACGCGAAGTTGTTTTCAGGGGCGAGCGCGGCGTATGGCGGCGCGCCGAACTCGCACGTTTCGTTGGTGGATGCGGCGATGCCCGGCATGTTGCCGGTCATCAATAAGTACTGCGTCGAGCAAGCGGTCCGCACCGGCCTCGGTCTGAACGCCGTGATCAACAACAAAAGCCGTTTCGACCGGAAGAACTATTTCTATCCGGATTTGCCGCAAGGCTATCAAATCAGCCAATTCAAAGACCCGATCGTCGGCGAAGGCGAGATCGAGGTCGAGACCGACGGCGATGACACCATCAAGGTGCGCATCGAGCGCCTGCATCTCGAGCAAGACGCTGGCAAGTCGATCCACGATCTCAGTCCGAGTGAAACCTACGTCGATCTCAATCGCGCCGGCGTGGCGCTGATGGAGATCGTGTCGCGTCCCGACATGCGCTCCGGCAAGGAGGCCGCCGCCTACTTCAACAAGCTACGTGCGATTGTGCGGGCGCTCGGCACCTGCGACGGCAATATGGAGGAAGGCTCCATGCGCGCCGACGTGAATGTGTCGGTGCGCCGCGCCAATACCAAAGAATGGGGCACGCGCTGCGAGATCAAGAACGTCAACTCGACGCGCTTCATGCAGCAAGCGATCGAGTATGAGTCGCGCCGTCAAATCGACATTCTCGAAGACGGCGGCACGATCGACCAAGAGACGCGCCTGTTCGACGCCGACACTGGTGAAACGCGGACCATGCGCTCGAAAGAAGACGCGCACGATTATCGCTATTTCCCTGATCCGGACCTGCTGCCGCTGGTCATCGAGCAAAGCTGGATCGATCAGATCAAGGCCGCGCTGCCGGAATTGCCTGACGCGAAAAAGAAGCGCTTCGTCGCCGACTACGGCCTGACGCCCTACGACGCGCGCGTGATCTCCGCCGATAGTGAAACGTCGACTTATTTCGAGACCGTCGCCAAAGGACGCGACCCGAAGCTTGCCGCCAATTGGGTCACGCAAGAACTCGCCGCCGCGCTCAACAAGAAGGGGCGCGAACTCTCAAACTCGCCGGTGAAGGCTGATCAACTCGGCGCGCTCCTGGATCTGATGAAAGACGGCACGATCAACGGCAAGATCGCCAAGGATGTCTTCGCCAAAATGCTGGAAACCGGCGACGCGCCGGGCGCCATCGTCGAGCGCGAAGGTCTGAAGCAAGTCACGGACACCGGCGCTATCGAAAAAGCCATCGACGATCTGATGGCCGCCAACGCCGATAAGGTCGCCGATGTGCAGAAAAATCCGAAAGCCTTCGGCTGGTGGGTTGGCCATACCATGAAGGCCACTGGCGGCAAGGCCAACCCTGCGGTGGTCAACGACATCCTCAAGAAGAAGCTCGGTGTCTGAAGGCGCCGGGCGCCTCTTCTCGTACGGCACGCTGCAGCTGCCCGAGGTTCAGCAAGCCACGTTCGGCCGCTTGCTTTGCGGCGCGCCCGACGCGTTGGTCGGCTTCGCGCAAGAAATGATGGAGATCACTGATCGGGACGTGCTCGCCACCAGCGGTCAGCGTTTTCATCCGATTGTGAAGCGCAGGTCAAATCCGGCGCACCGCGTCGATGGCATGGTGTTCGAGATTACCGCGGCGGAGCTCGCTTCCGCGGATGCGTACGAAGTCGACGACTACGAGCGCGTAGAAGCGCAACTCGCCTCCGGACTGAAAGCCTGGGTTTATGTGCAGCGCGCCTAGAACGCCGCCGCCAGCTTCGGCATCTGATAGTGCACTACGTGGCTCGCTGCGCCTACCGCCGCGCTCACCGGCGCAGGCATATCCAGCTCTGCGCGCAGGTGTGCCTCGTAGGCCTGCGCCTGCAGCACTGCGAGCGAATGGCCGCCCGGGAAGAACGCTTGCGCCAACACCGACATCCAAATCAACAGCAGCATCACGACTCTCCCGCGTTGCGACTGCGCAAAGATCAGGCGTTCGTGGTTGCTGAGAGATTAAAGCGCACAGCAAACCGCCCCGGAGGCGGGGGACTCCGGGGCGGCCAGCTAGGTACGAGCTAAGCGGGGGGAGGGTTAGTAGTTATTGCTCAGGATCGTACCCAAGATCACGCCAGTGGCGATGCCGACGAGAAGGTATTCGCCGCGATCGTCACGGACCCAGTGGTAGCCGCGCGGCGGTTCGCGGAGGCGATAGTAGCGCCAGTCAACATCGCGGTACGAGTTGCGATAATAAGCTGGCAGGCGGTCGCCACGGCGCCATTCGCGATAACCCGGCTCGTAGCGGCCGTAATACGCAGCCGGCGGCGCGCCATAATACCAGCGGCCGTTGTAAGTGTAGCCGTTGTGCCGTGAGCGATCCCAGCGGGCATCCCGGCGGTTGTCGTGGCGATCCCAACGATCGTTACGACCGTCATGGTCGCGATCGCGATAGCGATCATCGTCACCACGGCGGTGGTCATCGTAGCGGTCGCGATGTCGCCAATCTTGAGCAGAAGCGGTGGTCGGCATTGCAAGCGGCGTCAAAGCGGTCGCTGCAGCCAACGCCATCATGGTAAGGCGTTTCATAGTGAGGTCTCCTTCCTGCACCCTTGAACGACGTCGTTCAAAGAATGATCCCTCTGTGCGGCAGACTTTGTCGGCGCGTGACTGAACCGCGCCTGAATGAATGACGGAACGTGGCTAGGGTTCCGCGGCAATTACGCGCGATTTCCCGCCAAACCGCCGAAAATCGATCGATTTTCACGCATCCTCACCTGTGCGTGAAGCAAGACTAATGTCTGAGTTTGCCGTCTTCCGACTGGTGAATTGCGGCGCGAGCGCCCAAGTTCGTTCAGACAAAAGGGAGTGCGCTCATGAAGCCCATCGACGTCTATTTTTGGCCGACGCCAAATGGCTACAAGATTTCGATCGCGCTCGAAGAGATGGGCCTGCCTTACGAGATCAAGCCGGTGAATATCGGCGCCGGTGATCAGTTCAAGCCGGACTTTCTGAAGATCAGTCCGAACAATCGCATGCCGGCGATCGTCGATCACGATGGTCCTGGCGGTGAGCCTATTTCAGTTTTCGAGTCGGGCGCGATCCTTCAGTATCTCGGTCGCAAGAGCGGCAAGTTCTATCCGTCTGACGAACGCAAACGCGTCGAAGTTGATGAGTGGCTGTTTTGGCAGATGGCCGGCTTGGGGCCCATGGCCGGACAAGCCGGTCACTTCCGCAACTACGCTCCGCGTTTGGTCGATGACCCCAAGCAGCTTGAGTACGGGCAGAAACGTTATCTGAACGAGCTCAATCGGTTGTACGGCGTGCTCGATCGGCGGCTTACCGGGAGAGATTACGTCGCGAACGAGTTCTCGATTGCCGACATAGCAATCTGGCCTTGGACGCGGAACTACGCCGGCTACGGAGAGGACCTCGACAAGTTTCCGGGCATGAAGGCTTGGCACGAGCGCATGAAGGCGCGCCCGGCCGTGAAACGCGCTATCGACCAGGGGCAGGCGATTTCGTCGAAAGCATTGACGGAGCAAACGCCAGAAGAACTCGCACGAACCGCCAGGCAATTGTTCGGTCAGACGGCCGCATCCGTCAGTGCGGCAGCTGATGCAAACAAAAAGTAACCACGAATTCTTGTACAATGCCGCGTAAAGGCAATCAAAGCCAACGCCACTTAAGCTTATCGCAAGTTATGCACGTTACTGATCCACCCTGACGGCGCGAGAAATGCACGTCAGTGGGGTGGAACGAACACGGCAAACACCGGGCGTTCCCAAATGGACCAAGGGAGCGGCCAAAATGGCGTTCACGGATGCCGAAATTGCTGAAGCGCACAATGCCGTGCGCAGTGCGGCACAGTGCGAAGATTTGTACAAACTCGGTTTGATCTATTCGACCGGCCA
Source organism: Terricaulis sp. (assembly GCA_047601265.1). GTDB lineage: Bacteria > Pseudomonadota > Alphaproteobacteria > Caulobacterales > Aquidulcibacteraceae > Vitreimonas. Next base: position 797,227 of record JASGJR010000001.1, on the reverse strand, counting down.
AGAAGTGAACCTGGTGCAAGCGCACATGTGGTTCAACCTAGCCGCATCGCGCGGTTCGGAAGCGGCGAAGGAATGCCGCCGCGAGCTCAGCGACATGATGTCGAAGGACGAAATCGCGGCCGCGCAGCGTCAAGCGCGCGAGTGGTTGAAAGTTGTTAAGCACTAGGCTGATCGCGCCGGCGTTAGGCCGGTGCGTCTGCGTCTTGCCGGGCGATCGAGACTTTGCGGAAGCGCGCCTGCGCAAGCGCGTCCACGGCGCTGACGACGCCCTGATAGCCCACGTCGAGATCGGCACGGACGTAGATGCGTCCGTTATAGTGGGCGTCCGCCGTTGTCACACGCCGGTCTGCCGCCATCATGGCCGCGAGCGCGGCGTCGCCCAATTGGTCTAGCGTCAGCGGTTCGCCGCCGATCGAGTACTCGGCGCCTGCGGCGCCACGATGCACGTCGACCACGGTTGGCTTGATTTGCTGCGCGATGGGCGGACCGGGCGGCGGCATGTCGACCTGTAGATCAGTGGTCGGTTTTGGCGCCGTGACCATGAAGATGATCAGCAGCACCAATGGAACATCGATGAATGGAATGACGTTCGGCTCGGCCGAAGGCGCAAATTTGCTGCGTTTGGCAATGGCGGTGGCCATGCAACCCTCCAGTTATCCCAAGCGGAGCGTGAAGTGCAGCGTGGTGAAGGGGAAATCACACGCCCGCGAGCGCGTTCACGACTGTGAGAGCTAGAGGCTCGACGCCTTTTCCAACTCCTCGGCGTAGCGACGGGCGAGATAGGTTTCTTTCAAGGTGCCGACCAGCTTTCCGCCTTCCTTGTTTTCAATCACCGCGAGCGTGTCGCTCTCGGTGATGTCGAACATGCGCATCGCGTCCTTCGCGGACATGGTCGGCAACAGCGCTACATTGGTCTCTCTTGCCAGCGTGCTCACCAACGCGTTGTCGTCGAGCCCTTCGGCGTGGGCGGCCGCGACTTCAACGATCCCGCAATATCGTCCGCCTTCGTCGGTCAGCGCGACGCGGTTGCGAGAACCCAGTGGATATTTCAGCTGGAAGTGACCGATCGTTGTGTCGCGATGCGCTGTCGCGGGGTTGGTGCGCATAAGCCTTCCAACTGTGAGCGCGCGCGCCCAGCCGACATCTTTGGCGCTGCGTATGGTTTCGCCGCGAAGATGGAAACGCCAGGTCGAGAACGAGAAGCCAAAGGTTTCGCGCACGATCAGATTGGCTGCGACAGATGCGGCCAGCACCGCCGCCGTCAGCGTGTAGTCGGACGTCGTCTCCAGCACGAGGAACGACATCGTAAGCGGCGCGCCGATCACGGCCGCCGCGAGCGCGCCCATGCCTACCAAAGCGAAGGCAGCTGGATCAGGGCCAGTTTGTGGGGCAATGGCCGAGAGTGTGAGCGCCAACGCCCGGCCGATCAACGCGCCCGTCAACAGCGATGAAAAGAAAAGACCGCCGCGAAAGCCCGAACCGATCGACACAGCGGAGGCAACCATCTTCATGACCGCAAGGATGGCGGCGGCCATCAAGGTCATCTGTCCAAACAGGCTGTTTTCTAGCGCACCGTGGCCGCCGGAGAGCGTTTGCGCGTTGATCGCGCCGATCAAACCGATCGCAGCCCCGCCGATCAAAGGTCTGTACAGACGGGGTAGTCGCGTCGCCAGCAAAAGGCGCTCCGTGAGGGGCAGCATACGCATCCAGACAATGCCGATACCCGCGCACGCGATGCCGAGCAGCGCAAACCAGCCGATGTCGATGGCGGTTACTGGGCGATTGAGCTGGATGAACAGCGCAAACGGCGCGCCGCCGAACGCGCGGATCGAGAGTGCGCCGGCAATCGATGCGGCGATGACCGGCGCGACATTGCCGATTGCGTACTGCGCCAGCACAAGTTCGAACGCGTAGAAGGCGCCCGTGAACGGACCGTTGAACGCCGCTGCGATGCCGCCGGCTGCGCCACAGCCGACAATGATGCGCATATCTTCGCGGCGGAGATTCAGCCACCGTCCCGCAATCGAGCCGATCGCCGAACTAATTTGCGTGTACCCGGCTTCAAGGCCAACCGACGCGCCAAATCCATTCGACACCAGCGTCTGCAGGGAGAGCAGCACCGAATCGCGAAACGACATGTGTCCGCCGTGCAGCGCGTTGGCTTCAATGGGGTCGACGACATCGCCGCGCCCGATGCGGGTCCAAAACCACGCCATCGCCACCAGAACACCGCCGCCGATCAATGGCCAAGTCAGGGCCCAAGGCTCGATGAGATGCGTGAGCCCGCTCAGCCGATCGCCGACCTGAACGCCGAACAAGTAGCGGTGTGCGACTGTCGCGAGAAAGTTCATGAGCGCAACGCATGCGGCAGCGGCAACGCCGATGAGTGCGGCGAATATGGTCAGGCCGATTTCGCGAGAGCGGATATACCTACGGAACACTGCAGGCAGCAGCTCGATGCGCTGGCCGAGATGCTCAACGTCGTGCGGCGTGGGGCGTCTTGCGGGCGGTGGCGCGGTGGTGGTCAAGTGCTCGATTTCGTGGCTGGCGAACCTTGTTACACGCGTTCAGCTCGCTGATGTCCAGCCGTCGCGGCTGCGGCGCTCGGCAGCGGCGGCAACAGTGTCGCACCACATTTTTTTGAAGCTCCGGGAACTCTTGCTTAGCGCGCGCTTTTGCGGGCGTTCAGCATGGAGGGCGCCGCGCGCAACAGGATCTGCAGGTCGAACCACAGCGACGCGCGCGAAACGTACTCCAAATCGAAACGCACGCGCTTGCGCACAGCCGACGGCGTGTCCATGGGGCCAACAGCGCCGTTGATCTGCGCCCAGCCGGTGACGCCAGGTTTTACCCGATGGCGGTGCGCATACTCGGCGATGATGTGCGAGAATTCGCGTTCGTCTGCCATCATGCCGACAGCGTGCGGCCGCGGTCCGACGAGGCTCATGTCGCCACACATGACGTTCAGCAGCATCGGCAATTCTTCCAGGCCGCTATCGCGAAGAAAGGCGCCGACGCGGGTGAGGGCCTGGTCTTCCATGCGTGTGGTGCGGAAGTGCGCGACACCGATGATGCGGTTGTTGAAACCGTGCCGGCTGAGGCGCGTAAACACCGGGCCGCGGCTTTCAAGCTTGATCGCCATGGCGATCAGCGCGATGGCCGGAGCCAAGAACACTGTCAGCGCGCCGCCAATGATGAGATCCTGCGCGCGTTTAATCAGCGCGCGGCCGCCATTGTGCGGACGGCCGGAGATGCGCGCTACGGCTGCGCCGCCCAAGCGGTCAAAACCGCGGCCACGCACCGTTTGCATCTGAAAATCCATCAGCAGATCGACGCGGTTCGGCGCCGCGCGCAAGCGTTCGATGATGTCGTGGACGCGCGTCTCCGCTTTCTGCGTCACCGTGATCACGAGGCGGTCGATATGCGGAAGACCGTCCCAACGCAGCGCTGCGTCCAGATCGCCGCTGACCACCACGCCGCCAATCGTGCGCGGCGCGCGCGTGAGGCGATCGTCGACGATGGCGACGATGCGCGCGTCGCCAGTCTTTGCCGCGCGTTCGGCAAGCCGCGCCGCCGCGTCGGTGGCGCCGATCAGCAGCACCGTCTCAGCAAACACCCCCTTGGCGTGCGCTGCGCGCGTCCACACCGCGAACGCGGCATGAATGCCCGCCATCAGCATCGCCGCCATTGGCAGCGTCGCCGAGAGCGCCCCCGCAGCGCGGACATCCGGCGCCATGGCGTTGGCGACGATCAGCCCGAGCATTGCGCCCAATGTTAAGCCGCCCAGCCCGCGTTCAGCGCGCGCCGTCGCCGGTGTGTCGCGATAGCTTTCCGTCAGCCACATGCCCGCCTTGAGGCAGCCTGCGGAGAGCAGGAACGCCGCCGCCGCGGCGATGTTTAGATCCGCCAACCCAGCGCCCGTGCCCCAACGCGCGGCGACTTCGGCCGTGAGCACCACCGCGACCCAATCCAGCGCCTGCACCAATTGCCGTGGCAAGCGCGGGTCGACGTGGAGGCCGCGGCGGGGCAGTTCAGGAAACGCCCGCGCGGCGTCATTCGCCGGCGCCGGCTCGGTCAAATTGACCAAGCGGTAATCAGTTTCAGCGGACGTGCCCGCATCGGCCGGTTCGTCGTCAAACCGCAACTGGTCCAGCCGCAGCCCAAAGAGCGAGAATTCCCCGGCTAGTTCGGCCAAGCGCCGTGCTTCCAAGGTTAACGCCGATGCGTCGTCCTGCGCCGATTGCTCCAGATCGGCGCCGCGCCACTGTAAAGCCGCTTGTGACATCAAGAATTCGCCCTTGGGACTAAAGTCGTCAGGGGCCTTCGCGCAAAGCTTATGCCTGTTAACTATGTGCGCCCCGGCGCGGCCCGGTTTCGATCTGCGCTTGCGGTGCGCGCCCCGGGCAATGTAAGCGGAGGGCCGCTGGAGACGTGGCCGAGTGGCTGAAGGCGGCGCCTTGCTAAGGCGTTATACTCGAACAGGGTATCGAGGGTTCGAATCCCTCCGTCTCCGCCAGCTTTTTACCTATTTGGTTTGCGGGTCGAACACCCCGTCCCAGTCGGTGGGTGGAGCAGCGCGCATTTGCGTCAGGCGCTCCGCGTAGGCAGCGTAAACCGGTTGCAGGGGCGCGCTTGCATCATGCTTAAGCGTTTCCAGCAAAGTGGCGCTCTCGTCAAAGCGGCCGGCGCGATATGTTTCAAGGAAGCGGCCGTGGCCGGGAGCAACGTTGCCGGCGTCGAAGGTGTAAACGCGCGTCGCGCCTTCGCGGCCCTTAAGCCGGACCAAGTCGATTTCGACGAGATCGGCGCCGCCGGCCTGGCCCGCGGTCTCTTCGCTGATGAGCAGCGGCAGGCCGTACACCTTGGTTAGCCCCTCCAAGCGCGATGCGATGTTCACCGCGTCGCCGATGGCAGAATAGTCGAAGCGCCGCTCTGATCCCAAATTGCCGACGCAGCACTCGCCAGTGTTAACGCCGATGCCGATGCGGACATCTTCAAACGCGCGGCCAGCAGCTTCCGCTTCACGGCGCCAGCCGGCGTTGAGTTCCTTCATGCGGGCAATGATTTCCGAACACGCCTTGCGTGCCCGCGCCGCATGATCGGCTTGATCGATGGGCGCGTTCCAGAACGCCATGATGGCGTCGCCCATGTACTTATCGATGGTGCCGCCGTTCTCGATGATGATGTCCGTGAGCGGCGTCAGAAAGCTGTTGATGAAAGACGTCAGCTCTTGAGCGTTCAGCCGTTCAGAGATGCTGGAAAAATTGCGGATGTCGCACATCAACACTGTGAGCGTGCGAACCTCGCCGCCAAGCGTCAGCCGCTCTGGGTGAGCGGTAAGTTCACGCACAATGGTCGGCGAGACGTATTGGCTGAAGGCGCGCCGGATGCCGGCGCGTTGATGCTCGGTGTGTTGGTAAAAGTAAGTTGTAGCGCTGGCGCCAAACGTCACCGCCGCGAGCGTTGGGAAGATCGGGTCGAACAAGTAGCCGCCGCGAACAAACAACAGCAGCCCTAAGCCCCAAACCGCGGCGACAAGAACGAAGCCAACGGCGGCGTTGCCGAATGGGCCGAGGCGCGGCGCAGCGATTGCCAACACCGCAATCGCAAACAGCGCCGTCAAGAACTCAACGCCGCGCGCAAAGTCCGGGCGCGTGAGGAAGCGTTGCCCAACAATTTGTTCGAGGGCTTGGCGATGGATCTCGACCCCGGGAATGCTGGAGTCGAGCGGTGTAGCGCGCAAATCCATGAGGCCGGGCGCACTCGAGCCAATCAGTACGATCGTGCCGCGAAACGCATCGGGCGATGCGCCGCCTGCGAGTACTTGCCACGCAGGAATGTCTTCCTTCACGTCCCATGGACGGAAATGCAGCCACATCTCGCCCTCGGCGTCCGTCGGTACGACGAGCGGGCCAATCTTGATGTCGCTAATCCCTGTGTGCGCGCCGAACGCGTTGGTCCCACTCGCGTTGGACGCACGTACGACGTAGGTCGACGCGCCGACCGCGAGCCGCAGCGCCTCCAATGAAAGCGCTGGTGCGATCTGATCGTCTTGACGCAATAGAAGCGGTACGCGGCGCACAATCTGATCGCTGTCGGGTATCCAGTTGACGAAGCCAATGCCATGAGCCGCATCCGTCAGAATGGGCAGGTTGCTGGTCACGCCGGGCAGGGCGCGCAGGAATTGCTTGGGGTCGTCGCCAGCGGTCGCCAGCCCGGCGCGCATCGGAAATACGTCAGCGGTGCGCTGATCGTGCAAGCTTGCGGCGAGCACACTTGGCGTATGGCCGATGACATCGGCGAACTGTGCATCGTGACTGGCGCTATTGCCGAGTGCACGGCGAAGCGCGTCACGGCGGTCCGCGGGCACGGTGGCGATGATCTGCTCCGGAGACGTCCGATCTGGTTCGGGAAACAGAACGTCGAACACGATGGCGGCGGCGCCCGCGTCCGCGAGCTTCTGCGTGAGTTGCGCCATCGTCGAACGCGGCCACGGCCACTGCCCAATGCGCGCCAATGAGCTTTCGTCGATCTGCACGACACGGATCGGCGAAGTTGGCATGGGTAGCGCAGGCGAGATGTGCTGATAGGCGTCGAATGCGAGCGCGCGCAGCGACGAGAGGATCGGAGGGCGCGCGTAGAAGATGCCCGCAACAACGAGCGTGAAAAAAGCGACCGCCAGCCAGTAAAAGCGTGGCGCGCGTTTCTCTGCACTTGCTTGCGCCAAAATCCTCTCCCCCCGGCGCCGAGCCTATTGGCCGCGCGAAGACGGCGCGTTCAGATCATCCGTCCGGTTGGTCGGATCGTCAGCGTCGTAGGCGCCTTCAAGTCCCGCGAAGTCGCCGAACGGATTGCCGAACAGAGGAAAAGTCGCGGCGCCAAGCGAACTCTCATAGCTGCCGCGCCAAGTGAAAGGCGAAGACACCTTGCGGTTGCCGAAGAACTCAAGCGCCGTGCCTGGTGTGTTGAGTTCAATCGTCTCGCCGTTCGGCAGGGTGAAGATTACACGCCCTTCGTCGAGAATGCCGAACATGTGACCGTCGACCATCAACAGATCGACGATGGTGCCGCGTACGCCAATGGTCGCGACCGGCGTGCGCACCTGATAATTGTGCGGATCTTGCGAGCCGGTGATGAAGCGCATGGCGCCGCCCGAAAGCGACACCGCCACATCGCCCGCGCCGCGATTGGGATCGAACACGTAGCGATCGAGCGTCACTTGCGAGCGCGGCGCGACGCTCAGCGTCGTTTGATCGGTAAACATGAGTTGCGCGACGCTGTTGGCGCCAGTGCTGATACGCTCGTTCGTGTACACAGCGCTGCCGACAGAAAGCGGGCGGTCTTGCCCGTTTTGCGAGCCGGTCACCTGGTTGCGCACCGCAACCGCGGCGCCGATGTGGCCGTCATTGTCGAGCGCGCCAGCGGTCGATGTCGCAAGCGCCACGCTTGCGCAGAGCGCGCCAAACGCGAGAACTGACCGCAGCATGTTCAACCCCTTCGCGAACACAGAATTTGAGCCTATTCCTGGAATACGTTGCGTGACAATCGGGAACTCGCGTTACCGCTGTTGCGCCTTCCGTGCTTGAATTCGTGTGTCGAAGCCTTTTACTGAAGCAATCGCCTTTTCAGGCGTTCAGGGGGATCACATGGCTGCACCCGGGAAATTCGGCAAGCTGTGCCAGGCGTTGCTGCTTGCAGCGAGTGTGACCGCCGTCGCTACGGGCGTTGCCTATGCGCAACAATCTGATGACCTAGGCGATCTCGCCCAACGCATTCTCGATAACCCCCAGGATGTTGATCTCAATCTGCGCTACGCGCATGCGGCCGAGGCGGCGGGCAAGCCGCGGTTGGCGCTCGCAACATACGAACGCATTCTCATCAATGATCCGAACAACGCCGAGGCGCGCAGCGGTTACGAGCGCGTGCGGCGCCAGATCGAGCCGGGTTACACGACTGCGCGTCTAGAAGCTGGCGTTCGCTGGGATTCCGATCCGCACAATGTATCGGATGCCTTCTTCTTCGATAGCGACGAGGCGACCACGTACTACGCGAAAGTGATGGTCGCCAACGAAAGCGAGTTTGTGGGCGCGCGGTGGCGCAGCATTCTCAACGTGGATGTTGAAGAGACGCCCGACGCTTCGGACTTGAACTACGAATATATCGGCGCGCAAACTGGACCAATCTTGTATCTCGGGCCACACCTCGCGGCGTTGCCGGCAGTGGGCGTGGCCACGTCGTGGCTTGGCGGCGATCACTACTACAACGAGGGCAATCTGAGTTTAGGCGTCGAAGGGCGTGGCGGTGGCGCGTCGTATTGGGGCCGGATTCGCGCGGGCTATCGCGACTACGACCACGACACCTCATCGTTCTTCAGCCCCGTGACGGAGCAGGGTAAATACTTCGAACTGACCGCCGGATATGCGCGCCCGAATTTGTTCTCTGACCGCGACTTGATCACGATAGAGCCGTTTGTGCGCTGGAGCGACGTCGACGGGGCGGTGTTCGACTTCTTCATTTTTGACGACTTGTCGCCGGGCAAATATGCCGAGTACGGCGCTGACATCAATTACAACTACCAACTCAGCGACCATTTTTTGGCATCGGTCGGCGCCCAGGTGCGCGAGCGCAATTTTGCCGACAGCGTTCGCAAAGACACCTACATCTCGCCGCAGGCGAGCCTCACGTGGCAGGACGCGTTGCCATGCAACTGCGATCTGCGGCTGCAGTATCGTCACCGGGACAACGACAGCAATGACGCGTCGGCCGACTACGGCGCCGACCAAGTCTCGTTAGCGCTGATTACGCGTTTCTAATCAGTGACCGCCGGGGCGGCCGGGCGTGGAGCCCGGCTTCACTTTCGGCGATAGCCAGACCACAACGATCGAGAGCAGGATCGCCGGCGCCACTATCGCGAACATCCTGTTTGTCGCCAACATCACCGCCTGGCCCTGCACGATTCCGTCAAGCCGCGCGGCGGCTTGCACGGCGCTCATGCCCAGGGACTGCATCGTGCCGAGCGTTTGAGCGCCATTTTGCATGCCGCTGACGATCTCCCCGCGCATGTGCACGGCTTCGTTTGTCCACGCTGTCGTCACAAGCGAGCCCGCGACGGCGCCCGCGAGAATGCGCGCAAAGGTGAGGAGACCGGAGGCATTGGCGATGTCCTTGATGGGAATGCCGCTCAGCGCCACTGTCATCAGTGGAATAAAGAAGAGCGGCATGAACGCGCCTTGTGCGAGCTGAACGGGCACCATCTGCGCAAACGACATGTCGCCAGTGAAGAACATGCGCGAGCCGAACACTGAGGCCAAGCCGACCAAACCCACGGTCGCAAGCGCTCGCGGATCGACACGCGTCATGAGCCGCGCCACGAATGGCGACACAACTAGGCCAAGCACGCCGTTGAACGCGGTGAGGTTGCCGGCGGCCGTGGCTGTATATCCGAGATTAGTTTGAAGCCAGAGCGGTATGAGGATCGTCGAAGAGAAGAAAATCCCGAACGTGAGCGAGACCACTGTGGTCGCGGTAGCGAAGCCGCGATTGGCGAAGATGCGCAAATCGACGATGGGGTGCTCTTCCGTCAGCTCCCAGACGATAAAGACGACAAAGCCGATAATGGCGACAGCGAGCAGGGACAGGATCATCGGCGACGAGAACCAGTCGTACTGATCGCCGAAATCCAGCATCATCTGCAGGGCGCTGACCCAGGTGATAAGGAGCGCGAGGCCCATGAAGTCGATCGGCTTCTTCACGGTCTTGGTTTCGAACGGGGAGAGCAGCCGCAACCCGAAGAACACGGCAAACACAGCGACGGGAACGTTGATGAAGAACGCCCACTCCCAGCCGATGGAGTCGGCGATGCCGCCGCCGAGCATGGGGCCGATGATCGGCGCAATGATCACCGTCATGGTCCACAACCCCATTGCCATGGGGTAGTGACGGCGCGGCACGATCTGATTCATCAGCGCTTGCGAGAGCGGCATCATCGGGCCGGCCGACAAACCCTGCAGCACGCGGAAGACGATCAACATCGGCAGCGTCGGTGCAAAGCCGCACAGCGCCGAGGTGATGCCGAAGGCGGCCATTGAAAATAAGAACACGCGCACGGTGCCGAACCGTTGTGACAACCAGCCCGTCAGCGGGATGGTGATCGCCTCGGCCACGGCGAAGAACGTGATGACCGAGGTCCCTTCCTTGGGCGAGGCGGCTAGACTTCCTGCGATGTGCGGCAGTGCGACGTTGGCGATGCTGGTGTCGAGCACCGCCATGAAGTTTGCCATCGCCAGCACGAAACCGGCGAGGATCATCATGGGGATGGGAAGCTCCTCCGGCACGGGCGCCGGAGTCGCATCTGCGGTTACGTCAGTGGCCATGGGGCCGTCGTTTCTTTGTTAGTGCGCGGAGACGTCGACGGTGGCTTGCATCGAAAGCCCCACGCGCAACGGATGCTGGGCGAGTTCTGCCGGATCCAGGTGGATGCGCACAGGCACGCGCTGCACAACTTTGATCCAGTTGCCGGTGGCGTTTTGCGCCGGGATCACCGCTTGCGACGACCCTGTGCCGCCGCCAAGGCCGGCGATGCGTCCGTGGAATTTCACGCTGCTGCCATAGAGGTCGGATGTCAGTTCGACGCTTTGGCCGATGTGCATGCGGCGCAGCTGCGATTCCTTGAAGTTCGCGTCGACGTAGGCTTGCGCCAGCGGCGCGATGCTCATGAGCGTGCCGCCTGGCTCGACGCGTTGGCCAACTTGGGCGCGATTATTGGTCACGACGCCATCAATCGGGGCGACAATAGTCGTGCGCGTCAGCGCCAGTTGCGCGGCGTCCATTTGTGCTTTGGCAGCGAGCGCTTCCGGGTTTTGCTCAGCGCTGCCGCCGGAAATCAGTGTGCGCTGCGTGGCGTATGCGGCACGCGCGGCGGTGAGGTTCGCTTGGGCAGCGGAAAGAGCGGCGCGTGCGGTGCTGAGTTCTTCGCCTGAAACCGCGCCGGTCGAAGCAAGGCGCGCGCGGCGAGAATAGTCGGCTTGTGCGCGCGCCACGTCAGCCTGGCGCGCTGACACATCAGCCGCGGCCGACGAGCTTTGAGAATAATACTGGCGCACGCGAAGCAGGGTGCGTTGATAGTTCGCCTGCGCCTGTTCAAGCGCGATCTGCGCATCCGAAGGGTCGATCTTCACCAGCACATCGCCGCGATGGACGGTCATGGTTTCAGATACGGGGACTTCGGAGACGAGGCCGGACACCTGCGCACTGATTTGCGCGGAAGAAGCGCCGACGTAGGCGTCGTCAGTAGCTTCATAGTGCGAACCAACGAACGTCCAATAGCCGCCAATGATGACGGCAAGCACGACCACCGCGCCTGCAATGATCAGCAGCAAACGCTGCCGTGTCACCTGCATGGATGACCTCAGCTTCGGCATTTGAAACCTTGGCGCCTCGCTTGCGGGCGCGTCGGCTGTGCGTGCTCTTACGTCGTCGGCCACGTGTGGCTCTCCTCAGTCGTTCTCGTTCAGGCCGCTGTGCCGCCGAAGCCGCCGCCGAGTGCGCGCGCCAATTCAACGTCTACGGAGAAGGCTTGCGCCTCCAGATCCGCAACGTTGCGGCGTTGCGCCACCAGGCTGTTCTCAACGGTAAGCACATCGATGTAGGTGGACAGCCCCACGTCATAGCGTTGACGCGCGACTGAATAGGATTGCTCGGCTGAAGTCAGCGCAGCGCGGGCATCGGTAATTTGCGCATCCAGCGCGCGGCGATCCGCAAGCGCATTGGCGACATCACGCAGGGCGTTGATCAGCGTCTGATTGTAGGTGGCGACCGCTTCGTCATACTCGGCGTGCGCGCCGCGATATTGGCCTTCGAGGCGTCCGCCTTCGAAAATCGGCAAGCTGATCGCTGGTCCGACCGTGCCATAGCGCGAGTCACCCTGCGTGAGCAGGTTTAGGCCCAACGACTGCACGCCGACGAGCGCACTCAAATTGATGTTGGGATAGAAGTCCGCGCGCGCGACGTTGATGCGTTGCGAAGCTGCCTCCGCCCGCGCACGCGCGGCAACGATATCAGGACGGCGGCCGATGAGATCGGCGGCGAGCGTCGGCGGCAGCGCCAACGGCGCAAGTTGCGGAGAAGTCGGGTCGGCGATGGTGAGCCCACGATCTGGACCTTCCCCCATCAAGGCGGCCAGTTCGTTGCGGGCCCGCGAGATCTGACCTTCGATTGCGGCGAGATCGGCGCGCGCGCCTGCCGCTTCTGAATCCGCTTGCGCGGCTTGCCCTTGGTTTTCGAGACCCGCTTCAAAGCGCTGACGGACGAGGCGCGCGCTGTTGGCCCGGAGTTCGACGACGCTGCGCAGCGCAGCGCGATCAGCGATGAGACGGCGCAGATCTGCGTAGGCGATGGCGATGCCCGATGAGATTTGCAGACGCGCCGCGGCTTGATCGGCGGCGGCGGCGTTTGCTTCCGACGTTGCTGCAGCGAGCGCGGAACGATTGCGGCCGAAAAAGTCGAGTTGATACTGGAGTTGTACGTTGGCCGCGCCTTCATCGTTCCAGCCGTGCGGAAGCAGCGGTTTGAACGTGTCCGGGAAACCCTCGTTCAAGCTTTGGCGCGTGTAGCCTGCGGCGCCGTTGCCCGTGACGGAGGGCAGGGTGGCGGCGCCGGCGACTTGTGCTTGGGCTTGCGCAGCGCGAACGCGCGCAGAAGCCATTTCCAGCGTCGGCGACTTAGCCAAGCCTTCTTCGATCAACGCCGAGAGTTGGGGGTCGTTGTAGGCCTCCCACCAGCGGTCACTTGGCCATTTGCCCTCGGGAGCGGCGAACGTTTGCTGCGTTTGCAGGCTGGTGGCCTGAACCATCTGCGCGTGATCGGCGACGGTTGGAACGCACGCAGCGGTACTCAGAAGCGCGGTTAGGCCGAGCACGGCCCCTGCCGCGCCCTTCGCGGGCGATGCGAACCACTTCATGATTTGTCTCGACGTCCCGGAAAAATGACTGTACAGTACGGTCATATTAGAGACGGATACGGCATTGTCAAGCAAAACCGCCCCCCATTCAGAGTTGAAGCCGGCGACCGCCCCACGGCGAGATGCCCAGGCCGAACAGATGGTTCCTCAGACGCCGCGCCGGGAGGTGCGACGGGAAGGAATTATCGAGATCGCTCTCCGGGTCTTCTTGGCGGAAGGCTATTCGGCGACTTCGATGTCGACGATTGCCGCCCGCGTCGGGGGCTCGAAGGCCACGCTCTATAACTACTTCCCTTCTAAGGAAGAGTTGTTCGCGGCGGTGATTCAGCGGTTTTCGGAGCGGAACGCCGATGTTTTGGCAGCGCTCGACCTGCAGAGCGGCGACTTCCGCGCTTCGCTCAAGCGGTTTGGGATTTCCATTCTGCGCCTGATGATTTCCGACGACGTGATCGCCATGCATCGACTTGTCACAGCCGAAGCCGCGCGTTTTCCCGAGATCGGAGAGGCGTACTACCAAGCCGGTGTGAACACCGGGAAGCGCAAGCTGCGCGATCGCTTTGAAGCGGTGATGGATGCAGGCCTTATTCGCCGCACCGACCCGCAAGTCGCCGCGCAACACTTTTTTGATCTGTGTTTAGCGGGGATTTACCGCTACCGGCTCTGGAACATTGGCAAACCGCCAACGGATGCGGAAATCGAAGCCAATATCGAAAACGCCGTGAAAGCCTTCATGGACGGCTACGCCACCGATTAGCGCTGGGCGCCGGTCAATTTGCAGCCTGCAAAATCTTGTACGACGAGGCTGTCGCAAAGCCGTTTCCAACTGCATCCGGTGCAGGCGCTGCGCACTGTGCCTTTCGTGTAGGCTTTGCGCAGCCTCCGCAAACGCGCCGCGGTTATGGGAGCAGACGGCGTGAGCGTGAGGCGTTTGCTTCGAAAATCCTGTAGCGTTTGCGCATCGCGCGTTTGAACGTCCTTGGAATAGCAGTGCGCGCGTTTGCGCGATCCGGAAAGGCCGGCGCAAATGTCGTCGGGGCCAACGACCAACTCGACGAAGCGTCCGCGCTTCATGTCCATCACGACACGGTCGTAGCCCCGTACGAAGCGCGGCGTGTAGCCCTTGCCGGCATAAGTCAGCATGCAAAGGAAATGATGCGGACGCAGCCGAAGCGGGCGCATATCAGGCGCGCGGCGCCAGACCTTGAACCGCTTTCACGGTCGCCGCTGCCGCGAGTGTCTTGACGATCGAGCCGAGGATGAAGGGATAAAGTCCCGCGGAGAGCGCGCCGGCGACGCCGGTGAAGGCGGCGAGGTAGCTAACGCCGGCCACGAAAATAAGGGCGTGTCCGATTGTCATCGCGCCAAGCAATCCGGTGAAACTGCGGTTCCATCCGCGTTCGATCAGCCAGCCGATCGCGGCTGCGCCGATCAGGAAGCCGAACAGATAACCCCCCGTCGGTCCGATCAGATGCTGCGGACCAGCGGCGCCGCCTGAGAACACTGGCAGACCGGCGCTGCCTTCAAGCAAGTAAGCGCCGACCGTCGCAGCGGCGAGGCGGAAACCGCAAACCGCGCCGATCACCAGCACAGCGTAGGTTTGCGCCGTCATGGGCACTGGCCACATCGGCGCCTCGACCCAGCTCGACGCCGCCAGCAGCAGCGAGCCGATCAACACAATGCCGGCGCTCGCGAAGATCGAGGACTTGGCGAGCGGCGCCAGGGTTGCGGATTGCGTCGTCATCACGTGCTCCTTAGTGACCGCTCGGATGCGTGGCTTCGCGCGCGGCGCGGAATTCCGCGTTTGGCCGCCAAGCCGGCCACGCAGAACCGTCTGCCAAGCCGCGGCCCACATTGTAAAGGGCGGTCAGGTCTTCGCTTCCGCCGCTCATGTCCCAACTGGGCGAGTATTCGTCCTGTGGGGAGTGGTAGCGGTGCGCGATGTAGTCGTTCACCGCCGCGGCGCCGGCCGCTTCGCTGCCGTTGAGCATGTCGATGCCCGAAGAAACGTAGAGCACCGGTACGCCGATGCGGGCGAAGTTGAACTGATCCGAACGGAAGAAGCTGCCGCGCTCCGGGAATGGATCGGGGCGCACGCGGCGCCCTTGTGCTTGCAGCGCAGCGGCGGCGAGGTCGTCCATTTCGGATTTGCCGTAGCTGACGATCGTCAGATCATGGGTGCGGCCGTAATTGTTGAGGCCGTCCATATTGATGTTGGCGACGATGTTGCCCGGCGCGAACGTCGGGTGCTCGGAATAGTATTGCGATCCGAGCAGGCCTTGCTCTTCCGCGGTCACCGCGATGAACACGACCGAGCGCTGCGCCCGTCCGGCCTCGGCATAGTGTCGGGCCAGTTCGATCAAACCGGAGACGCCCGTCGCGTTGTCGAGCGCGCCGTTGCAGATGCCGTCGCCGTTGACAGGGTTGCAGTGACCGAGGTGATCCCAGTGCGCCGTGTAAATGACGGCCTGATCCGGGTGCGCGGAGCCGGGCAGCACGCTGACGACATTGTGCGACATGCTCTGATGCAGCTGGGTGTGCAACGACACCGAGCCACGCAAGGCGCCCATCACCACCGGCGTGAATCCCTGCGTCTGCGCGCGCGCCTTTTGCTGATCGAAGTTCAAGCCCGCGCGTTGAAAGAGCGTGTGTCCGACATCGGTCGTCACCCAACCTTCCACCGGCACACGGCTCATGCCGTGATCGTCGTGCACCACGTCGAAACGCGTGTTGGTGTTCGAGGACTGCACGACTGACCACGGATAAGCAGCCGGTCCGGTTTCGTGGATGATGATGGCGCCCGCCGCACCTTGGTGCGCCGCCTCTTCGTATTTGTAGGTCCAGCGCCCGTAATAGGTCATGGCCTTGCCGCCAAAACCACGATCGTCGCCAGTCTCGAAATCTGGATCGTTGATGAGAATGACGGCGATCTTTCCGTGCATGTCCACGCCGGCGTAGTCGTTCCAGTGATGCTCAGGGGCGACAATGCCGTAACCGACGAACACGAGCGGTGCGTCGGAGACGGACACGTTCTCCTGCACGCGCTTGGTCCAGCCGACGAACTGGTTGCCCCACGTGTACGCTTGCGCGCCATCGCGGCCAGCAACGGTGAGCGAAGGCGAGTTGTCGACCAGAGCCGATGTCAATGGTACGTCCTGGAAGAAGCTTGACTGGCCGCTCGCATCTTTGGCGCCTGGTTGTAGCCCAACCGCTTGGAAGGCAGTCCTGATGTAGTTGATCGAAAGTTCTTCTCCGTGGCTGCTTGGCGCACGGCCTTCGTATTCGTCAGAGGCGAGCACGCTCACGTGCGCCTTCAAGGCTTCCTGTGAGAGCGACGGATTGGCGAATGCGGGAACTGCGCGGGTGTCGATGTGCGCCGAGGTACTCGCGCACGCGGCCAATGCCGCAACCACGCCTATCAGCCAAGCTCTGCGCATCCGATCCCTCCGGTCTTCTAGGGCGCAGTCATTTTGCCATGTGCCGACAAGGTCAAGCGCAATCCGTCATCCTGCGGCGATCATCCGCGCACGGCCGCGATGCTGCGGGCGCGAAAATGAGCGAAGGGGCTTCCCCGCTCCGCGTTCCAAGGCATAGTCGGCGGCGAGGGCTTGGACGGGGACGGTCATGAAACGTTTGGTGGCGGTAGCCGCGCTGCTCGGGTTGGCGCTGGCGGAGCCGGCGTTGGCGCAAACGCAGCTTTTCTCAGACAGCACGCCGGTTCGCATCACGGTGTCGGCGCCGCTGTCGACGTTGATCCAGCGCGCGCCGCGGAGCACGGATCCGTTTCCCGGCACGGTTACGCTCAACGGGGGCGCGCCGCACGAGTTTCCCATTCAGTTGAACGCGCGGGGCGTTACGCGCCGCATCGCCGGCATTTGCAACTTTCCGCCGCTGCGCATCGACTTCGACGACCACGTAACCCACGGCACGCTGTTTGAAGGGCAAGACAAGCTGAAGCTCGTCGATCCGTGCAAGCAAGGTGACAGCTTCCAGCAACTCGTGGTGCTCGAATATCTTGCCTATCGCCTCTACAACGTCATCACGCCCGTGAGCTATCGGGTGCGCCCGGTACAGGTGACCTTCCACGATACCGATCGTCATCGCGGCGACACGACCAATTGGGGTTACTTGATCGAAGACATCGACGATGTCGCCCACCGCAATCATCTGCACGCGATGGATGCGCTTTCAAATGCTCTGAATGCAAGTCAGCTAGATGGTGCAGCCGCGTCGCGTTTTGCTTTGTTTGAATACATGATCAGCAATCTTGATTGGGACATGGTCGCAGGGCATCCCGGCGAACAATGCTGCCACAACAGCAAGCTGGTGGGGGCTACCGCGAACGCAACGGCCAACGCCATTCCGGTGCCTTACGACTTCGATTATTCAGGCTTGGTAAATGCACCGTACGCCGTGCCGCCTGAAGGTCTTCGCGTTAACAATGTACGTACGCGTTTCTACCGAGGGTATTGCCGCTATAACGACGACCTCGCTAACGTGATCACCGAATTCCGTCAGCACAAAGCGGAGTTGTTCTCTGTCGTTGACAACGAGCAGGCGTTACAGCCGGGCCGCCGTCAATCAGCGCATGCCTATTTGCAGGATTTCTTTGACATACTGGACGACCCTGCGGCCGTGCAGCGCAATCTGACGGAGCATTGTCGCGGCGGCTGAACCTACTGCGCGACGCTAATTGCGCCTGCGACCACGTCGCAATGAGTCGCCAGATTGGCGACCGGACCTTGACCCTGGTCGATCGCTGCAGTCTGTCCAAGATAGGCGCAACGCGTGGCGTCGCTCATATCTCCCAGGGAAACGCGCTGGCCGCGATAGACGGCGGTGTAGGCGCCGCCTTCGACGATCAGGAACGCGTGAGGATCGGTTGCGCCGGCGCCGACTGCGATGTCCGTTAGGATCACCTTGCCGCCGAAACGTGGCAGCACCAGCGGGGCGCGCTTGGTGTGGCCGAGCACAATGTGCGAAGCGCCGAAGCGCTGCAGCAGCGCGTCGACGTTGGCTCGCTCGCTCGCCTCAGCGTTTACCGCCAAGCCACGATACCAAAGTGGGCCATTCTCGTTTTCCAAAATGTCGCTCAAGTCGCCAGACACCGGGTGTCCGCGCAACGCGCTTTGAACTGCGCCATTTAGTGCGGCTCGATCCGCGGGCGGATATGTCGGACCGATGCCGCCGTGCATGAAGACCATATCGTTGATACGGATGACAGCGTCGTGTTGCGCGATCCAACGCCCGTAGACGCCGCTTGGTGACCAGGCGTTGCGCAACTCTACATAGCCGAGCGGGTGGTTTGCCTCCCATTGGCGGCGGTACGCATCGTCAAACACCTGCGGCGCGGCACCCGGCGTTGGATGCGCGCGCAGGTAGGTGATGGTGCGTTGGTAGTATTGCTCACGCCGATGAGCAGAGTCGCGGTCGGCGTACGAAGCGAACTCGCCCGCGCTGGTGTAGCGAAGATCACCGAGGAAATTCATCGCCTCGTGGTTGCCGATCAGCGCGTGCACATACCCACCGGCGGCGCGGGCCTGCGGCTCCAGCCGCATCAGATGATCGAGGATGGCGCGGCTATTCGGTCCGCGATCAGGCACATCGCCCAGCTGCACAAAGTGCGTCTGTCCGCCCGACCAGTTGCCGCTCGCGTCCACCAGGCCAGCGTCATGCAGCATGGCCTCGAACTTGTCGGCTTCGCCGTGCAGGTCGCCGAACACCACGACACGCTGTACGCCCGTCCAGCTTGACGTGTCCGCGTGCGCTGCCGGGAGCGGCGACATCGCCACGCTGCACAGGGACGCTGCGATAAGTGCGAAGAATCTGTTCATCAGCCCAACCCTTGCCGCGTATGCAGGCGGCAATGAGGCCGGGCCGCGGCAGTGGCTTCGTTCTTTCTGGCTTCCGAAACGGGCGTCAAGGCGAAAGCATCGGCTTTTCAATGGTGCGGCGCGGTGTGCGGGAGACTAGATTGACGCCAATCGCGCCTCACGCGCAGGGAGTCGTTGATGCATCATCCTGTGGCCTCCGCACCAGCCGGAACAGCGCACGAAACCGACGTGATCATCCTCGGCGCCGGGCCGGTCGGCTTGTTTGCGGTGTTCGAACTCGGCCTGCTCGACCTCAAGGCGCACATCGTTGACGTGCTCGACCGCCCTGGTGGGCAATGCGCCGAGCTTTATCCAGAAAAACCGATTTACGACATTCCCGGCTTGCCTCTGGTGACGGGGCAAGGGCTCACTGGCGCCCTGCTGCAGCAGATCGCACCGTTCAGTCCGACGTTTCACCTCGCGCAATTGGCGGAGTCGCTGGAGCGGCTGCCGGATAAGCGATTCCGGCTCAAAACCGAGCTCGGCACGACGATCACCGCGCCGATTTTGGTCATCGCAGCCGGCGGCGGCTCATTCGTGCCGCGCAAGCCGAAGATCGATGGCATTGAGGGGTTCGAAGGCAAAAGCGTGCACTATGCAGTGCGCCAAATGGAGCGCTTCCGGGATCGGGATATTGTTGTCGCCGGTGGTGGCGATAGTGCGCTCGACTGGGTGCTGAACCTGCAGCCTCTCGCCAAATCGACGACGCTCATTCATCGGCGCGACGATTTCCGCGCGGCGCCGCACTCGGTGGCGAAAATGCGTGCGCTGGTCGCGGAGCATAAGGTGCGGCTCGAAATCGCCGATCTTAAAGCGCTGACCGGCGCCGGCGACCAACTGAGCGCCGTCGTTTGCGAAACCAAAGCGCAGGGCCGATACGAAATTCCATGCGACGAGTTGTTGGCGTTCTACGGCCTAACCATGAAGTTGGGGCCGATCGCCGATTTCGGCTTGAACCTTACCGAGAACCTGATCCCCGTCGACACGCAGAAATTCGAAACCTCGGAACCCGGAATTTTCGCGATTGGCGACATCAACACCTATCCGGGCAAACTGAAGCTCATTCTGTGCGGGTTCCATGAGGGCGCGCTCATGGCGCAAGCCGCGTTCAAGATTGCGCGTCCCGGCGAGCGGCTGGTATTCCTCTACACGACATCCTCGACGGACCTGCAAAAGAAGCTCGGCGTCGGGTGACGAAACTCACTTGCGGAGTGAGTTGATTGAAGCGCGCTCAGGCTTAAATTGGCGGCCAACCGGAAGCACGTGAGGCCGCATTATGTTGCGCACCGCCGAACGCCGCGCAGCGTTGTTCGCAGCGGTCCTCGATAGCATGGGCGAGTCCGTGCTGGTGGTTGATCGCGACGGGAAAGAAGTCTGGGGCAATCGCGAGCTGCGCCGCTTTCGTGGCGAGGAGCCGCGCCCTGGCGAAGAGCTCGACGATTGGCGGCGTCCCGATCAGATGAGAATCTGCGACAAGGACGGACATGAACTTGCGCCTGAAGATTGGCCCGTCGCGCGGGCGTTGCGTGGTGATTACAAGACCAACTTCGAGATCCGCGTATATGGCATGCGCCACACCGATGAAGAGGTCGTGCTGGCCATCTCGACGCGCTCACTGACGAACGTCGAGGGCGTGGTTGAGGGCGCAGTCATTACGACGCGCGACATCACCTCGGTGCGCCGCACCGAAGATCAATTGCGGCAGAGTCAAAAGCTGGAAACTATCGGTCAACTCACAGGCGGCATCGCGCACGATTTCAACAATATGCTCGCGGCGATTTTTTCCTCGGTCGAGGTGCTGAAGAAGGGCGTTTCCGGCAATCCGCGCTTGGAGATGGCTGTTGATCTTATCGACCGGGCGTCCGCGCGCGGCGCCGATTTGACGCGGCATTTGCTGGCGTTTGCGCGTAAACAGACGCTGCAACCGACCAAAGTAGATGTGCGCAGGCTCGTCGACGAAACCATGGTGCTCGTGCGCCCGGCGTTGGGCGCGGCGATAGATATTCAAATCAAAATTCCGGACGAGGCGGTCTTCGCTTACGTCGATGAGGCACAGCTTGCCTCGGCGCTCCTGAATCTTTGCATCAACGCGCGCGACGCGATGAGCAGCAGCGGCAAACTCGCGGTGTCCGTCACACAAGCGCGGTTGATCGCGTCATCCGGCCCGTTGCGCTCCGGCGACTATGTGCGCGTCGCTGTGTCGGACAATGGCAGCGGCATGAGCGACGACGTCAAACAGCGCGCCGTTGAACCGTTCTTCAGCACTAAAGGCCCAGGCAAAGGCACCGGCCTTGGCCTCAGCATGGTGTTCGGGTTTGCTAGGCAGTCGGGCGGGGATTTGGAGATCGAGAGCGAACTGGGAGTTGGGACAACGATGACCCTGGTGCTTCCCGCAACCGGTGCGCCTTCAGAAGATACAGAAAGGGCCGTCGCGCCGAAGCTCGAGGGCAAGATTCGTATCCTTCTGGTGGATGACGATCAGATGGTGCGTGACGCGTTGGCGTTGCAGTTGAGCGACGAAGGGTTCGAGCCTGTAACGGCCAACGACGCCATCCACGCGCTCGAACTCGTAGAGGGTGGCGTGCAGTTTGATCTTCTGTTGACGGATATGGTGATGCCGCGCGGCATGAATGGCGCAGAACTCGCTGCGGAGGTGCGAAAACGCCTTCCGCATGTGCGCGCAATCCTCAGTACTGGCTATTCCGAGCATGAAGTTGCGCATGAGGGTGCATTGCTGTTGCGCAAGCCCTATACGACGCAGCAATTGTTCGCGGCATTGCGGACGGTTTTCTTGGAGCGATAGCGATGGCCGGGGCGATCACGATTTATGGCGCCTATGTCAGCGGCAATTGTTTGAAGCCCAAATTCGTCGCCGACTATCTCGGCATTCCCGTGAAATGGATTGAGACTGACGCTTTTGACGGTTCGACGCGCACGCCGGAATTTTTGCAACTCAATCCCGCGGGCCAAGTGCCTTTGGCGGTTTTGTCCGACGGACGCACGCTCGCCCAATCGAACGCGATGGTCACACATCTGGCGGAAGGATCGGGGTTGATCCCGGCCGATGCCTATCAGCGCGCCAAGATGTTCGAATGGATGTTCTGGGAGCAATACAGCCACGAACCGTATGTGGCGGTTCGCATTGCCCGGCTGCACTATCTCAAGACGCCAGAGGCGGAACTCGATCCCAAGCTGCTTACCCGCGGCAACGACGCGCTGGCGCGGATGGAGCTGCAGCTCAAGGAGACGCCGTTCCTCGTGGGGGATGCGGTCAGCCTGGCGGATGTGGCGCTTGTCGCCTACACGCGCAAAGCCGCAATGGGCGGGTTCAAGCTCTCGGACTACCCGTCAGTCGTGAAATGGATTGCGCGTGTGGAGACGGCGCTCAACCTGCCAGAGATCGACGCGCGCATGTGAGACTGGTGCCACGGGAGAGGATTGAACTCTCGACCTCACCCTTACCAAGGGTGCGCTCTACCACTGAGCTACCGCGGCGAACCAGGAAGCGGGGCTTCTAGCGTGCGTTGCCGAGCCTGGGAAGATGGCCCCTGCGCGGTAAATCAGGGTTTGTTGGCGCTCTCTTGTGGAGGGCTGCTCTGCGGCGGCGGAGTCCGTTGCGGCTGAGCCGGGGGCTGCGCCGGCTGCGGCCGCGCCGTCGTTCCCCCGCACGCGCGCTGCACGATCCGCCATTCGGCAGGGGTCAGAGCTGAGGTGTGCCCCGCGCGCGGATGAGCGCGATTGAGGGCAGCGATGCGTTCGGCCGTAGGCGGATGGGTCGCAAACAAGGAGCCGATGCCGCCGTGTGGCGTGTTCTTTTCGTAGGTGTTGGCGAAGCGATCGAAGAGCCGCGCGAGGCCGGATGGATCGATGCCCGCCGCTTCCAGATAGCCGAGCCCCTGCTTGTCGGCCGCGAATTCATCCTCGCGGCTGAATGACAGAGCCGAGATTTGCACTGACGACACAGCAACCAATTGGCCGAGGCCGCCGCCCCCGAACACGACGTCGAAAAACACGCCGACGCCAATGCGCCGCACGACATTGGTCATCACATGGTTGAGTTCAACATGCCCGATTTCATGCGAAAGGACGCCGGCGACTTCGTCGGGGTCGTCAGCCATGGCGATCAGCTGATCTGTGATCAGAATCTGGTTGTCGGGCATGGTGACCGCATTGGGGATGGGCGCGTGCACGATGGTCACCCAAACCTGGTTTCGCTGCGGCACACGCCCCGCATCCATCAACCGGCCGGCAACTTTGTTCAGTAACCGGTTAGCTTCATCCGCGTCGTCGCAAGAGTCGGTGAATTGCTGAACTTGCGCCCAGGCGATGGAAGTGATCTGCGCGCGCCATTTCGGCGGCATCACTTGCGCGATTGGCTTGGCTTCCAACGGCACGCCCACCAGAAACAGCGTCGCCAGCGCGAAGGCTGCAGCAGCAAGCCCGGCGATGACGCCCGCGCCTTCCATCTCGCGCGCTTGGCCGGTGAACAATTGCGGCGCGGCGCGGCGCACCGCGGAGCGGTCTTCACGCTGAATCGTTAAGCGTTGGCCTGTGTCTGGCTTGCGCTTCAGGATGATAGGGCCGTTGCTATCATCGGCGCGTCGAAGCTCGGCGAACGGCCACAAATGCGTTTCGCCGCGGACCACGATCAGCACGCCTTCGGCAGTAAGCTCGACCGAAGCCTCGTACGTCACCGCCGCGTGACCATCTGTGTAACTGGCCTGCATCAGATGATCCCCAAGCCCATGTCGAGATCGAAGGCATCGGCAAGGCTTTCGCCCGCTTTCGGACCGTCGACGACGCTTTGACCGATCCGTGCAAACTCGGGCGGGTTGACGATTTCAAGGCGTGAAAACACGTAGCGCACGCGCAGAAAGCCGGCGACGGGCGCCAACAAGCCGAACGATGGAATGATGAGCAGCCAGCCTGCGAGCGTGATGAGCCAGAGCGAGAAAGTCTTGGCGCGCAGCCTGAAGCGCGCGCCATCAATTTCCAGCAAGGACGCGACGCGGTTCATCGCCGCTGCATCGTAGGGCGCCCAGAACAGCAGAAGGAAAAACCCCATCAGCAGCAGGATTACAACAAACGCCATGCCGCCGAGGATTGTCGGTCCCAATGCCGTGAGCTGTGGCGCGGTAACGTGCAGGGCGGCGGCGCTTATCGAAGCGATAAACACGACGATAATTGCGCATATCCACGAAAGCGGTAGGCCGAACCAGCCAAGCGCGAACGGCCACCACATCCCTTTCGCCAGCGGCTCCCCGTCATCGACGAAAACGAAGGGCTGATCTCCAAACCGGGTTTGCTCCCACATCAGCTTTGCGCGGTTCATGCGGGCGACAGGACCGTACCAGCCGAGCGAAAGCGTCTCGAGCACAGTCCAGCCCGAAGATGCGACCGCAAATCCCCAGCCCGAACCGACAAGCGCCAGGCGAATGCCGCGCCAGCGCGTGCGCGAAAGCTGATACCGCCGCATCCAGAACCGCGCCGCATTCACGAGCGGGACGCCTATGAGGTAAAAGCAGAACCCGAGGAGCGCCGCAGTCGGCGGTTCGAACATCAGCGGCGCGATGTAATAGACAAACACCGCTGGGAAAAAGAAGCACGGCAGACCAATCAGGAAGCCGCGAAACAGCTCCCATGGCGTGCCTGTATATTCGAGCGGATCGCCCATGATCCAAATGCGCGACCACACGCGGCGGCGCATCGAGCTTCGCGCCCAAAAGCGGTAAAGCGAGAGTGTGAGGATGGTGAGAAAGATGTTCTTGAACGCGAGGCCCAAAACGTCAAAGAACTTGCCGTTGCAGGTGAATTGCTGCGTTGGCGCGGCCTCAACCGTCATATGAACTACCCCGCCGCGACTGTAGCTCAGCCTCAATCAAGGGTCGATGACGAGATGGCAGCGAAAGTCCCACCAGATTCGCGAGAAAAGCGCTTGGCGGAGGCTTTGAAGCGCAATATCGCCAGGCGGAAGGCGTCCAAATCGTCAGACAAGCCATCCAAGCCTGAAAAGTAGCCCGTCGCTGTCTTTGCCCGCCTTGCTTACGCCGCGGGCGCCCCCCATAACCGCGAACGCGGGGCGCGGGATTCGCGAAAGAGATACATGGATCGTATCGCCATTACGGGCGGCGCGCCGCTTCAAGGAACCATACCGATTTACGGCGCCAAGAACTCGGCGCTGAAGCTGCAGGCGGCCGCGTTGCTCTCGGCTGAGCCGCTGATGCTCGAAAACATGCCCGATCTTGCAGACACCCGCTTCATGGCGGAGCTGCTGAAAACGCTTGGCGTGGAGATCACCTGGATCAAAGAAACGCGGACGCTGCGCATGCACGCCGCGGAGGTCGCATCGACTATCGCCCCGTACGATCAAGTGCGGAAAATGCGCGCGTCATTCAACGTGCTGGGGCCGCTCTTGGCGCGCGCAGGTCACGCAACGGTGTCGCTGCCCGGCGGATGCGCGATCGGGGCGCGTCCGGTCGACTTGCACTTGAAGGCGTTCGAAGCGATGGGCGCCGATATCGTCATTGAGCAAGGCTATGTGAAGGCGGCGGCGCTGCGTGGCCTCAGGGGCGCCGAGATCGAGTTTCCGTTCGTGTCCGTGGGCGCGACCGAGCACACCATGCTCGCCGCGGTGCTCGCCAAAGGCGACACCGTGTTGCGCAATGCCGCGCGCGAACCCGAGATCATCGACCTGGCGGAATGCCTGAACGCCATGGGCGCGCGTATCGAAGGCGCGGGCGAAAGCGAGATCCGCATCCAGGGTGTCGCATCGCTGCGTGGTACGAAACATCCAGTGGTGGCGGACCGTATCGAGGCGGGCACCTACGCCATCGCCGCGGCGGCCGCTGGCGGCGATGTGTTGCTGCAAGGCGCGCGCTTCGAGCACCTCGGCGCCGTTTTGAAGTTCCTCCGGTCGGCGGGCGCGACCGTGGAAGCGGTCGGTCCCGGTCTGCGCATCCGCCGCGCCAAGGGCCGGATTGCGCCTGTCGATTTCGAAACTGCGCCGTACCCCGATTTTCCGACCGACGTGCAGGCGCAGGCGATGGCGCTCATGACAATGGCGGACGGCGACTCGCGCATTCGGGAAACCATTTTCGAGAACCGCTTCATGCACGCGCCGGAACTTGCGCGTCTCGGCGCGCAAATCGCGGTGCACGGCAACGAAGCAGTGGTGACCGGGGTTCCTAAGCTGATCGGTGCGCCGGTGATGGCGACGGACCTGCGCGCCTCGGTCAGCCTCGTGGTCGCAGGCCTCGCAGCCGAGGGCGAAACCATCGTGAACCGGGTTTACCATCTGGATCGCGGCTTCGAGAAACTTGAAGCAAAACTCGCCGCGTGCGGCGCGCAGATCGCGCGCCAGAAAGAGGAATGACCGGACAGCGATGAGCGAGGGGCTGAAGCTTCTAGCAGAGGACGCGGCGGACCTGGATATCATCGCCGCGGCCGCGCAAGACGCGCTGCTGCGCGTCCGCGACATCACGTTCGATAAGAGGGCGCGAAGGTTTGCGGCTTTCATCAATCGCTTTCGTTGGGAAGACGCGGGCGAAAAGGGCCCCTACGAGCGCATTCGTGCGGCCCTTTCCTTTGACAGCGTGCTCGGCGTCAAAAGCCGCAACGTGCGTCACGAGTCTCCGGACGCGGTGGCTGCGATTTTGTCGATCTCTTTTCTTCCGGATGCCGAACCGCCGGGAGGGACCTTGAAGGTGCTGCTGGCCGGAGGTGGCGAGATTGCGCTTCAGGTCGAATGCCTTGACGCGTTGCTGATGGATGTCGGCCCGGCGTGGCCCACGCCGCGCCGCCCTGATCACGAAAAAGCTTGAGCGGTGGGTCAGCGCAATCGCCTCCTCGACGTGACGCTGGACGAGAGTTCGGTTGCGCCAGGCTCCGCTAACGCCGAGCAGGAGCGCCGCATCGCGCTGTTCGATTTGAAGGAGGCGAACGCCTTCGAGGTCGTCGGCGCCGACCGTGGCCCATACCTGCTCACGCTCGGCATCGCCGAAGGCCGTCTCGCGTTCAATGTGCTCGACGAGGCGCGCGCGCGGGTGTGTCAGCACCACATGTCGCTCTCGCCCTTGCGCAAGTTGATGAAGGACTACGCGCTCATCTGCGAAAGCTACTACGCCGCCATCCGCGACGCACCGCCTAGCCAGATCGAGGCTATCGATATGGGGCGGCGTGGCCTGCACAATGAAGCGGCGGAGATTCTCAAGAAGGCGCTCGATGCGCATTTCGTTGTCGACAACGAAACTGCCCGCCGCCTTTTTACGCTTGTTTGCGCGTTGCACGTCAGGGGCTGACCTCCAATGTTGGGGTACGCCGCCTTGCCGGCTTCGGTGCTCTTCGTGTGCACCCACAATTCCATTCGCTCGCCGATGGCCGCGGAATTGCTCCGGCTGCGCTTCGGTCCGCTCATTCAAGTCGATAGCGCGGGGGTGCGGCCTGGGGATGAGGTGAATTACATGGCGTCCGCCGTTATGGACGAGGTCGGCGGCGATATCGGCAAATGGCGTCCAAAGGGCTTTGATTGGTTCGGTGAAAATGAGGTTCCGCCCTTCGAACTCGCCATTTCGTTGAGTCCAGAGGCTCATCACCGCGTTTTGGACCTCATTCCCACTTTGGCGGCGGAAGCAGAGTATTGGCCAACCTTCGACCCCTCCCTCGTGGAAGGGTCGCGCGAACAGATGCTCATGGAGTACCGGGCGGTCCGGGACGGTCTGGATCGGCGGATCGCAGAACGCTTTGTCCGCCCGTCGACGGGCTAGATTTCGACGCCTATAAGGCCCCGCGGTCGAGTCCCTGGAGAGAGAATGCCGAAAGAAGAATTGTTGGAATTTGCCGGAACGGTCATCGAACTGCTGCCGAACGCCACCTTCCGGGTGGAGCTCGAAAACGGTCACCAGATCATCGCCCATACCGCCGGCAAGATGCGGAAGAACCGCATTCGTGTTCTCGCGGGCGATAAAGTGCTCGTGGAAATGTCGCCCTACGACCTGACCAAAGGCCGGGTCACGTACAGATTCAAATAAGCAGCGGGGCGCATTATGGCGGGCTCATTGGATCGTGCTGTCGTCGTCACTGGCGCGTCGACTGGGATTGGCCGCGCAGCCGTAGCGCGCGCGGTCAAAGAGGGTTGCCACGTCTTTGCGAGCGTTCGCAAGCAAGCGGACGCTGATAGCCTCACCAAAGAATTCGCCGACGCGGTAACGCCGGTGTTGTTCGACGTCGCCGACGAGGCGGCGGTGAAAGCGGGCGCCGCGCAAGTTGCCGCCGCACTCGGCAAGCGAAAGCTTTTCGGCCTCGTCAACAACGCGGGCATCGCTGTGGCTGGGCCGTTGCTGCACGTCGACACAGAGGAGCTGAAGCGGCAATTCGAGATCAACCTCTTCGGCGTGCATCGGGTGACGCTGGCGTTCGCGCCGTTGCTAGGCGCCGACCCGGATCGAACTGGCGCGCCTGGCCGCATCGTCATGATCTCGTCCGTTGGCGGTCAGAACGCGTCGCCATTTGTCGGACCATATTCCGCTTCGAAATTTGCGCTCGAAGGCTATTCGGAATCGCTGCGGCGCGAACTCATGTTGTTTGGCATCGACGTGATCGTCATTGGTCCCGGCGCCATTGCCACGCCGATCTGGGACAAAGCCGAGGGTGAAGATCTCAACCGGTATTCCAACACGCCGTACGGTCCGATGATGTCGAAGGTCTCGGACTACATGCTCACACAAGGCCGCAAGGGCTTGCCGCCTGAAGAGGTCGGCGCGCTGATTTGGAAGTGCCTCAGCGATCCGAAGCCGAAACCGCGCTACCGCATCCTGCGCAATGAGTTCATGGATGTGACCATGCCGAATTTGTTGGGCAAACGCGCGGTCGACAAGATCATCGCCAAGCGCTTGGGCTTCCCGGATCGCTCATGATGCGTCGCCTTGTGCTGGCGAGCGCGAGCCCGCGCCGGCTCGCTTTGCTGGCGCAGATCGGCATCACGCCGGATGCGGTGGTCGCTACGGACATCGACGAAACGCCATTGCGCAAGGAGACGCCGCGCGCGCTTGCGCTGCGCTTGGCGCAGTCCAAAGCGGAGGCCGTGCCTGACCCCAACGCCATCGTGCTGGCGGCCGATACGGTGGTTGCAGTGGGGCGCAGGCTTTTGGGAAAAGCCGCGGATGCCGCAGAAGCGCGCAAGTTTCTGGAATTGATGTCGGGGCGCAATCACCGGGTGCTGACTGGCATCGCAGTAAAGGCAAACGGCGCTATGCGCACGCGCATCGTGGAAACGCGCGTGTCCTTCAAGGTTCTGTCGAAACACGAGATCGACGGCTATCTCGCCTGCGGCGAGTGGCAGGGCAAAGCAGGCGCCTATGGCATACAGGGCCGCGCCGAGCGCTTTGTCACCGGTATCGTCGGCTCCTACTCCAATATTGTCGGCTTGCCGCTGTTCGAAACGGCTAACCTGCTCGAAAGCGTGCGATGAGCGCGCCGTTGGAAACTTGGATCGACGCCGCAATCGGCGAGACGCGCGAGGTCCTGGTGCGCGATGGCCGGCCGATCGCGCTGCGCGTCGCCCGCGAGAGCGACACCGGCCGACGCGCCCGCTGGGGCGAACTTTATTGCGCGCGTGTGCGTGAGATCGATCGTCAGCGACGCGGCATCTACGTCGATCTCGGCTTGCGTGACGAGATGGGGTTTTTACCGCTTGGCGAAGACGGCTGCGTGCGTCTCGGCAAGAACGAGCGCGTCGCGTTAACGCAGGGTGCTGGCGTCGTTGTAAGCGTCACGCGCGAGGCGGCGCGCGATAAAAGCCCGGTGCTGCAACTCGAAGCCACTGATCGCGACCGTGAGGCGCCGCATCTGATGGGCCGCCACACGTGCGACGAAGAATTGTCGCACGCCAAGCCCGCTGACAGCGAGACGCGGGAGAAGATCGACGCCGCAATCGAAAACGCGCTGGCGCGTAGCACGCCAATTCCGGGCGGCGGCGCGCTGACAATCGAACCGACCGCGGCGCTGGTCGCCATTGATGTGGATGCGGGGGGCCGCCATGGCGCGAGCGATCCGGAGCGGTTCGCGCTCGATCTCAACATTGCGGCGGCGCACGAAGCGGCTCGGCAAATACGGCTGCGCAATCTTGGCGGTCTGATCGCCATTGATTTTGTGTCGATGCGGGCCAAATCCGACCGCAAGCATTTGGAAGAGGCAGTGCATCAGGCGTTTGCGGAAGACCCCTGGAGTGTGCAGTTCGGCGCGCTGTCGCGCTTTGGCGTGTTCGATTTGGCGCGTTCGCAGTTGCGGCGTCCGCTCCACGAACAATTGCGCGAAGGCGATGGCCGGCTGACGGTCGAAACCGTGGCCTTGATGGCGCTCCGGGCAATTGAACGCGAAGCGCGGGCAGTAAGCGGACGTCGCCTCGTTTGCAGCGTGTCGCCGGAGGTCAGTGCCTGGCTCGGCGCCGCGCCCCTCGATTGGCGCAATGCCCTCAACAACCGCATCGGCGCCATCTGGGCGATCACCCCCCAGTCGCTCGGGGCCCCCACGTGGCCGCGCGATCGAATCGACGTGAGGGCGCTGTGAGCATTTCCAAATGCGTCATCTGCGGCAAGCCGCAGGACCCGAACTACAAGCCGTTCTGCTCGAAGCGCTGCGCCGACGTCGATCTCAACCGCTGGCTTTCCGGCGGCTACGCAATCCCAGCCGTCGAGGATGACGAGCCGGACAACGACGATGAGCCGGGCGCGCGGAACTAGACTTTCGAAATGAACACAGTGAACGGCTGCTGGTCGTTCGGGTGATCGTGCATGTGCAGCGTGCCGATAGCCACGACGGTGTTTGCGTCTTTGCCTTTCAGAACGCCGTTCAGTTCGTATTCGACGTGATCGCGGGCGAAGACTTCTCGCTCCGCGTATTCGAAGAAAGCGGCCACGACTTCGTCGGCCGGCCGCTTCATGAGGTCGTCACGGTGTTCGAAGCGATAGGCGCCTTCTCCGCCTGAATCCGAATCGAGCATACGCGCCTGATAGCGAGCCATCATAAGTCCCATCGGTCTCGAGCGCCGTTCCCCGCGCGGAAAACCGCGATCTACGCGCGATTGGCGACGGTTTGATGAAGCGCGCTAGCCCTCGAACGTGGCGACGATCGGTACGTGGTCGCTCGCCTTTTCCATGCCGCGCGCTTTCTTGAAGATTTCCACGCCGTGCAGTTGATCGGCGGCGCGTGGCGATAGCAGCAGATGATCGATGCGGATGCCGTGATCCTTCTGCCAAGCGCCGGCTTGGTAGTCCCAGAAGGTATATTTGTGTGCGCCAGCGTCCGCCTGCATGTAGGCGTCGCGTAGACCCAAGTTTTGCAGGGCCCGGTACGCTGCGCGCGTCTCCGGCTGAAATAGCGCGTCGTTCACCCACACCCGCGGATCGTGACAATCCACCTCGCGCGGAATGACGTTGTAGTCACCCGCGATGGCGAAGCGTTCTTCCAGCCGCAGCAGGTTTCGCAAATGCGTTTGCAGCGCGGCCATGAATTGCAGCTTGAACTGATACTTGTCCGTGCCGATCGGATTGCCGTTTGGCGCATAGATTGAAGCAACCCGTACAGGGCCGTCCGGCGCTGCGATCACGCACTCGATGTAGCGAGAGTGCTCGTGCTCAAGTCCAGGAATGCCGCGAACGGTTTCTTCGATGCAATGCTTCGAAAGGATGGCGACGCCGTTGTAGCTCTTCTGGCCAAACGTCTCGACGTTGTAGCCCATCGCTTCAATCTCAAAGCGCGGGAAGCGCGGGTCCTCGCATTTGATCTCCTGCAGGCACCAAATATCGGCGCCAACTTCCTCGAAAACCTTCAGCGCCGTTGGTAGGCGCGCAAGGATCGAGTTCACATTCCAGGCGGCGATTTTCAGGGCCATGCGGGACGCTTAGCCCGCACCGGCCAACCAATCAATGCGGGTGGAAAAGCGCCACGAAGGCGAAGCCGATAAGCACCAATACGGTCGAAACCATCAGCATCATGCGGACGCCGGTTCCGGTCTGACCCGCGCGCGCTTCCTCCTGATCGACCTCGACGTGATCTCCAACCTTGCGGGCGGTCATGGGCTGTCTCCAGGCGGCGCTCATGATAGAAAAGCGCCATGCTGGTAATTCTCGCCATGTTCACATTGTTCCACCTAGTGGTGTCGACGGCGTGCCTCGGCATGGGCGTTCGCCTGTTCACCGAGGAGGAACGCGCGCACTGGCGGTCCATGGCGGCGTTGCGCGTGGCGCAGGTTTTGTGCGCCGGCTATCCGTTAGCGGCGCTTGCTGGGGCCGCTTTTGCGTGGCGTGCATATGCCGCCAACGCGCACACCAGTGTGCCGATCATGCTCGGGCCGATCTTGTGGCTGGTTGTGATGGGAGTGGTGTTCGCCATCGTCGACTTTGCGGAGGACGGCATCCTCGGCAACGCGCGTTCGCGCGACTGAATGAGGCGAACGCCGCCGCGCTGGAGTCGCGACGGCGTTGACTTCCTCCCCTTACGGATGCGCAGCGGTCGCCGGCTTGGTGGTCGAGGTTGATGGCGACGGCGCGGTGGTCGCGGTCGTCGTCGTTGCGGCGGTGGATGTCGTAGTCGCCGTCGATGTTGTGGCAGGTGCGGGCGCGGTGGTGGCGGTCGACGTGGCCGTCGATGTTGTTGTGGACGCATGGCCGCCGCCCATCATCTTCTCAAGCTTGTGGCAGCCGCCGAGCGTCAGCATCAAGGCTGCCGCGCAAACGATTACTGAAGCACGCATTTCAAAGCTCCCCGTAAATTCGCTGGCTGCAAGCGCCAGCGCGGAGGGAGTGCGCGCGCTACCTTGTGTCAGGCTGTGGCGATCCTGACAAAAATTCCAAGTGCGCGCCTAGAAGCCTTTGAATTCCGCGAATTCGTCCACCGGCGCCCGGTCGCTGCGCAACGTGTTGACCGGGGCGTCAGCGGCATAACCTAGCGCCATGCCGCAATAGACCATTTCCGAAGCCGCCAGTTTGAAGTGCGCATGCAAAGGTTGGCGGATGATGGCCCATGCTTCCTGCATGCAAGTTGCGAGGCCGCGTTCGACAGCCGCGAGAGCGATGGACTGCATGAGCATGCCCATGTGCGCCCATTGGCCGTAGCCCATGCGTTCGTCGATGATGAAGAAGAGGCCAACAGGCGCGCCGAAAAATTCGTAATTGTACGCAAATTGTTTGAGCCGGCCCGGCTTGTCTTCGCGCGGCACGCCCAGCAGCGCGTACATATCCTCGCCGACCTTGAAACGCCGCGAACGGAAGGGCTCCCAAAGATCGGCGGGATAGATGAAGCGCTCGCCGATGTTGGGCGGATGCGCGCGCGTAAGATCGATCACCGCTTGGCGTTCCGCGCCTGCGACGGCGATCACCCGCGCTGGCTGCAGGTTACCGCCGGAGGGCGCCCAGCGCGCAGCGTCAAGAATTTCGCGCACCAATGCTTCGGGGACATGCGTGTCCTTGTAGGCGCGCGCGGAAACCCGCGCCTTCAGCGCTTCGGTGACATTCATTGCCGCGCTTTCGCGCGCGCATCCTTCGCGTACATGCGGCCCGCCTTTTGCGCCGCGTCGATTTCCGCGGCCGTCATCTCACGCGCGAGTTCGCGCGCGCGCTTCCGGCAATTATCATTGCCCGTGAGCGTTACGCTTGCATAGAGCCACGCGAGCGCTTCGACGGGTTCGTCCTCCATCAGCAGATCGGCGAGATTGAGCATTGCCGTAGCGTTGCCCAGCTCAGCGGCGCGCACCAGCCAATGCTGCGCATCGCGGCGATCACTCATGCTGGCGAGTTGCGTCATTGCGTCGGGATCGCCCGCTGCTGCAGAAAGACGAAATAGGTTGCGAGCCGTTTCCGGATCTTTGGGCGCGCCAACGCCTGCGCGCAGGGCCATGCCGTAAGCGGTCATGGCGCCGGCGTGGTCGAGTTCAGCGGCACGTGAGAAATGCATCACTGCGATGTGGGTGTCGCGGGGCACGCCGAGGCCGCGCCAGTACAGCAGACCAAGATAGTATTCGCGCCGCGGGTTCTCGCCGTCGTCGGCGGCGTCTTCGAGCAGCCGCCAGGCGTTCTTCCAGCGCCGTTTCCTGAAAGCGGCGACGCCTTTGTCCGTCTTGGAAGGCTCCGAGCCGAACAGGCCCATGTCAGACCGAGAAGCTGACGCCGCAGCCGCAGGCGGACTTGGCGTTCGGGTTTCTGACTTTGAAGGACGCGCCGATCAGCTCATCGACCCAATCGACTTCGGAGCCCAGCAGGTAGGGCAGCGAAACCGGGTCGACGAAGAGCCGGGCGCCGTCGCGCTCGATCACCAGATCGTCGGCGTTGGCGTTGGCCGCCACGCCGATATCGTAATGGAAGCCGGAGCAGCCGCCGCCTTCCACGGCGACGCGCAGGCCCGCCCCGGCGGGCTCGGCAGCCACAACGGCCTTAATCCGGTCGGCAGCAGCTGCGGTAAGTGCGACATTCGCCATGCGTTAACGAAGCCCGTTCAGCGGTTTCTCAAGGGTCGGCCCTCCATATATGGTCCAATCCCTGAGTTTAGGAGAAGGCCTTACATGGCGGACGGGCAGGAAACCGGCAGCGCGGCCAACCGCGCCAAGGCCGCCAAGCCCACCGGACCGCCGCCAAGGCCGCCTCGGGCTCCCTATGCCACCGATCCGGCCCGATCGCGTGGCCGCTTGCACCTGGAACCCGAAAGCCGCTCCCGCGGGCCGTTCGAACGCGATCGGGACCGGATTGTCCACGCCAGCGCCTTCCGGCGGCTCAAGGGTAAAACACAGGTGTTTGTCGCCCACGAGGGTGATCACTACCGCACCCGGCTCACACACTCTCTGGAGGTCGCCCAGATCGCTCGCGCGGTCGCGCGCCGTTTGGGCCTCGACGACGACCTCGCCGAAGCGCTGGGTTTGGCGCACGATCTCGGTCACCCGCCGTTCGGCCACACCGGCGAGGACGTGCTCGATGCGTGCATGAAGAACTACCAGGGCTTCGATCACAACGCGCAGACGCTGCGCGTGCTGACCAAGCTGGAGCACCGCTATCCCGCCTTCGACGGGCTGAATCTCACCTGGGAAACGCTCGAAGGCGTGGTGAAGCACAACGGACCGCTGATCCGTTTCGGCGTAACACTCGAAGACTTGCCGGTCGCCATTCAGGAATACAACGCGCAGCACGACCTTGAACTCGACAGCTGGCCGGGTCTCGAAGCGCAGGTCGCCGCGCACGCGGACGATATTGCCTACAACAACCATGACATCGATGACGGTGTGCGCGCGGGACTGTTCTCGCTCAGTGAACTGTGCGACGGCGCGCCGATGGTGGCGCGTGTGGTTGACGCTGTGCGGCGCGACTATCCCGACGTGGCAGAAGGCCGTGTTGTCGGCGAAGCGGTCCGGCGGCTGATCGGCGAATGGGTCGACGACCTCTGCGCGGAGACTGCGCGCCGGCTTGCCGTGCACAAGCCCCAAAGCGCCGAGGATGTCCGCGCCGCGGGCGCCCCGTTGGTGGGATTTTCCGACGCGTGGCGTGAGGATGAGGCGGTGCTGCGCCGCTTTCTGATGCAGCGCATGTATCGGCATTGGAAGGTCAACCGCTCGCGCAGCCACGCCAAGCGGACCATCAAGCAGCTGTTCGAAGTCCTGCTCGTTGAACCGGAGCTTTTGCCGCCGGCCTGGCAGAACGGCAGCGACGGTCCCGGCGGCCAGAAAACGGCGCGCCGCGTCTGCGATTACATCGCCGGCATGACTGACGATTACTGCATCGAAGAGCATCGGCGGCTGTTCAATCTGGATCGGTAACGATCTGGAAGGCTGTCCGGGGTAGGCATGGGGCGTGGCAGCCTCTGCGCACAACTAAACGGCGGCTGCTTGCGACATTACCAAACGGTAGATTTTTCCCGCGATTCCGCGAGGAGCACGGCTGTGGCCAAGGAAGCATACGATCCATATCTGCGCGAGCAACGCACGCGTACGGGCGGCATGCTCTACCTCATCATGATTGTCATCGCTGTCGCCTTTGGCGGCCTGCTTTGGCAGCTTTTCAGTGGCGGGCCAGAAGTGCCGCACATTCCCGCCCCGTCGCAACCCTACAAGGTGGCGCCGCCGTCGAATGCGCAGACGCCCGACGATGCCGAACAAAACGCATTCTTCAATTCTCTCGACCAGACGCCGCCCGGCACACGGCAGGCCAGCGCGCCGCCAGCCGCTGCAGTTGCTGTGACGCCGCCTTCCGCGCGCGCTGCGCCACCCGTCGCTGTGCCAGCGCCGCCAGTATCGCTAACCGGCGCGCCGGCGTTTGCCGCCGATGGACGCTTCGTGGCGCAGGTCGCGGCGCTGCAGTCGCAAGACGCGGTGCAGCCGGCTTGGCAGCGGCTTTCCTCGCGAGCGCCCGGCTTGTTTGCGCACGCTCAGCTTGACGTGGAGCGCGCCGACCTCGGTCAACGCGGGGTCTATTTCCGCGTTCGCGCTGGATATTTCGCCGATCGGGCCAATGCATCGCTGTTCTGCGACCGCATTCGGCAAATGGGGCAGGACTGCATCCCGGTCGCGCGCTAGAACCGCGCCGACATGACCGCTTCTTGTTCTCTCGGTATTCGCCAACCCAAGCTCGACGCTGCGATGCGCGATTTCTTTCGCGATGCGAAGCCGTGGAGTTTCATCCTGTTTCGTGAAGCCTGCGTCAGCCGCGACCAGGTCCGCGCGCTGTGCGCTGAGATGCGCGAAGCAGCTGGCCACGACGCGATTGTCTACA
Source organism: Terricaulis sp. (assembly GCA_047601265.1). Lineage (GTDB taxonomy): Bacteria > Pseudomonadota > Alphaproteobacteria > Caulobacterales > Aquidulcibacteraceae > Vitreimonas. The sequence continues at coordinate 760,655 of JASGJR010000001.1, read as the reverse complement.
TCGATCAGGAAGGCGGCCGCGTGGCGCGTTTGAAAGCGCCGGAGTGGCCGGTGTGGCCAGCCGCGGCGCGCTACGGCGAATTGTATATGCGCGATGCCGAAGCTGGCGTCGAAGCGGCGCGGCTTGGGCATCGGCTCATGGCGCATGAATTGAAAAGCATCGGCGTCGAAGGCGATTTCACGCCCGTGCTCGATACGCCGGTGAGCGGCGCCGACCCCATCATCGGGGACCGCGCCTTCGGGATGGACGCAAAAACCATTTCGACGCTTGGCGCTGCAGCGCTGCAAGGGCTGCATGCCGGTGGCGTCGCTGGCTGCATCAAACACATGCCGGGGCATGGCCGCGCCGAGGCGGACAGCCATTTGGCGCTTCCACGCGTGACAGCCTCCGCTCAGGAACTGGAAAAAGACATCGCGCCGTTCGCGTCGCTGGCGTGGGCGGAAGCGGCGATGACGGCCCATATCGTATATCAAGCCTGGGACCCTGATCGCCCCGCCACGTGTTCGACTAAAGTGATCGCGGAGATCATTCGTGGCCGGTTGGGTTTCCAAGGCCTTTTGATAAGTGACGATCTGGATATGAAGGCTCTGCAGTACGCACTGAACGGCGGCCTCACCCAACGCGCGATGGCGGCGCTGGAAGCCGGAGTCGACGTGGTGCTGCAATGCTCTGGCGTGCTCTCGGAAATGCAGGACACGGTCGATGGCTGCAATGAACTCGATGGCCTGTCGCTGGTGCGCGCGCGGGCGGTGGAAGCGTTCGCCAAGCGGCCCGCGGAGGCGTTCGATGTCGATGCCGGATGGGCGCGGTTCAAACAATTGATGCAGGTCGCGGACGCGGCGTGACGCATGAGCGATGGTGCGGAAGATACGATCGCGTTGGACCTTTTCGCTGCTGAAGAAGCGGACGAAAGCGAAGCGCTGCTGATTGCGCTGGATGCGTTCGAGGGGCCGCTGGGCCTTTTGCTCGAATTGGCGCGCGCCAAGAAAATTGACATCGCCAAAGTCTCGATCGGCGAGATCGCCGACCAGTATCTTGCGTTCATCAACGAAGCGCACTCGCACAACATGGAATTGGCGGGCGACTATTTGGTGATGGCCGCGTGGCTGACGCTGTTAAAGTCGCGCCTGCTCATACCCAAGCCGCAGATTGCCGAGGACGAACCCGATCCAATGCAGCTTGCGGATGCGCTGCGCCTCAAGCTCATGCGGCTCGAAATTGCGCGCGCCGCGGCGAAGCGGCTCGGCGATATGGCCCAACTGGGGCGCGACGTGTTTTTGAACGGCCAGCCCCAAACGACCGTGCTGACATCGAAGACGGTGTGGCGCGCAGAATTGTACGACCTACTCAATGCCTACTGCGCCGAGCGAGTGAAGAGTGTGCGCAAGCGCTCGTATCGCACGTTCGTGCGCCGCGCCTACCCGTTGGAGACGGCGCGTAGGAAATTGGAGCAGGCGCTGACCGTGCTCAAGGAATGGAGCGCTATCGATACGGTCGCGCCGCCGGCGGAGGCCGGAGACGACGCGCCGCCCCGGGAGAGCTATTTGGCGTCCACGTTCGGGGCGGCGTTGGAACTCACGCGCGAGGGCAAGATGGACCTTCGCCAGTCGGAGGCGTTCGCGCCTTTGTTCGTACGCGCACGTCCGGTACAAGAAGAAACTCATGGATCAGCCTGAAGGCTCACCGCCGCTCGCCGACGCATTGCGCCGGATCGAGGACGCCTTTGGCGAGGGCGAGCGCCCCGCTAAAGCACAGCCGTCGGCTGACGCCATTCGCGCGGCGGAGGCGTTGCTGTTTGCAGGTGGGGAACCGCTGACGGCCAAAGCGCTGGGCGAGAAATTGGGGCCCGACGTCGATGTGGCGGCGGTGCTGATGAAGCTCAAAAAGGACTATGCGGGCCGGGGCGTGGAATTGGTCGAGGCTGGCGGTGGGTGGCGCTTCCAGTCGGCGCCGGACCTGGCGAGCCTGTTTGCTGAGACGAAGGACGCCCCCAAAAAACTGCCCAAAGCGGCGATGGAGACATTGGCGGTAATTGCGTACCATCAACCAGTTACGCGCGCCGAGATCGAGGAAATCCGTGGCGTGACGCTCTCGCGCGGTTCCATGGAGCTGCTTCTGGAACTCAGCTGGATCAAGCCTCGCGGTCGCCGCCGCACGCCGGGTCGACCGCTCACCTTCGGTACGACTGACGTGTTTCTGAGCCATTTCGGGCTGGCGTCTCTTGACGCTCTGCCCGGCAAGGAAGACCTCAAGGGTCTCGGCCTGTTGGACGCCCGCGCCGCAGCGGCGCTGAACGTGCCGCGGCCCGACGCCGAACTGACCAGTGACGAAGAACCACTGGGGCCAGATGAGGACTCTGCAAGCTTTTTCGTGGATCATCTGGATCAAGACGAATAAATCGGCGTCCTTTACCGGCTGAGCCCCCATATGCGCCAAGCGCGCAAGGAGTTTTGGAATGCATCCGACTTGGACCCTTATCATCGTGGTCGTGCTGGCCGCGCTGTTGTTCATGCGTCCGGGCAAACTCTCGAGCCTGATGGAAGACCTCGGCAAAGGCATTCGCGGCTTCCGCCAAGGCATGAGCGACCCGCAACAGCCGCCGGCCACGCCGCAAGAGCCGCCGAAACAGGTTGCCGATCAGTCCGCGCAAGGCACGTCGCAGACCCAAGACCGCGTTCAGAACTGAACGCATCGGGCTGAGCCAACGCCATGATGCCCGGGCTAAGCATCGACCACATTGTCATTTTGGGCATCATCGCCCTTTTGGTGGTGGGGCCTAAGGATTTCCCGCTGCTGTTGCGCAAGCTCGGCATGTGGACCGCGAAGCTGCGCGGCATGGCGCAGGAATTCCGCACCGGTTTCGATGAACTGGCGCGGCAGGCGGAACTCGACGAGTTGAAGAAGGAAGTGGATTCGCTGCGCCGTACGACCAGCGTCAGCAGCGTTGTGCCGGAAGTGGCAAAGCCCCTCGGAACGTTGGAATCGTACGCTGGAATTAGTCCGCCGCCGCCTGCCTTGCCGATGATAGCGCCGACGGTGGACAATCCGCCAGCGGATGAAGCGCCTGCTGTGGAAGCCGTAGAGTCCCAATCAGACGCGCCGGCGCCGCAGAGCGCGCCATGAACAAAATGACCGACGAGGACGAGATCGAGGCTTCGCGCGCGCCGCTCCTCGAACATCTCGTCGAACTGCGCAATCGCCTGATGTGGACGATTATCGGCGTCGTTATTGGCTTTGTAGCGTGCTTCTTCTTCAAGCAGGAAATCTTCCTGCTGCTGACAAATCCGTTCGTCGCCGCCATGCGCGAAGCCGGCAAGGGCAACGACATCCATATGATCAACACCGACGCGTTCGGTTTCTTCATGACGCAAATGAAGCTGACGCTGTTTGCGGCTCTGATCGTCTCGTTCCCGATGACGGCGTATCAAGTCTACGCATTCATCGCGCCGGGTTTGTACAAGCGCGAACGCGCCGCTGCGCTGCCGTTCCTTGTCGCTGCGCCGATCATGTTCGCTCTGGGCGCCGTGTTCGTTTATTACGTCGCGATGCCGTACGCGCTGGAGTTCGCGCTGAGCCAGCAAGTGTCGATACCGACGGGAAACGGCGCCACCATCCACGTCGATTATCTGCCGAAGGTGGACGAATACATCGCGTTGGAGACGACGTTGATCTTGGCGTTCGGATTGTTCTTCCAGATGCCGGTGGTGTTCTCCTTGCTGTCGCGGGTGGGCATCATCACAGCGGCGTTCCTGGGTAAGACGCGCCGCTACGCGGTGGTGCTCATCGCTGCGTTTGCGGCGCTCACGGCCCCGCCGGACCCGCTTTCGATGGGCATCATGATGATCCCGCTTTATGGGATTTTCGAAATCTCGATCCTGATCGTTTGGTTCCTGGAACGCGGTGACAAGAAGAAATCCGCCGGTGAGGGCGCCGCGCCCGCCTAGGCGCCTCTGCAAACTTGGCCGATGACGGTTGCAGGCGGACCGTGCTAACCCGCGCTCATGCACGATATTCGAGCGCTCCGCGACAATCCCGCCGTGTTTGACGCCGCCTGGGCGCGCAAGGGCCTGCCCGCGCAGTCGCAAACGATCCTGGATGCCGATACGAAGCTGCGCGCCGCCTCCACCGCCAAGCAAGAAGCCGAGGCGCAACGCAACGCGGCGTCGAAGGCCATCGGCGCGGCCAAGGCGCAGAAGAACGAAGCTGAAGCCGAGCGGCTCATCGTTCAGGTGGCGGCGCTGAAGCAGCGCATCGAGGACACCGGTATTGACGAGGCGAAGTGGCAGAGGGTGCGCGACGATTTGTTGGCGTCGTTGCCGAATCTGCCGCTGCCGGCGGTGCCAGACGGCGAAGACGAGAACGCCAATATCGAAGTGCGGCGCTGGTACAAAGGCGACCGCCGTGATCCGCCGAACATCGAGCTGAGCGCCGATCATGTCACATTGGGCGAAGCGCTCGGCATGATGGATTTCGAAGCGGCGGCACGAATGTCGGGCACGCGCTTTGTGGCGCTGAAAGGGCCGCTTGCGCGCATGGAACGCGCGCTGGCCGCGTTCATGCTAGATCTGCACACAGGCGTGAACGAATACACCGAGGTCAATCCACCGCTGTTGGTGAAAGACCATGTGATGTTCGGCACCGGGCAGCTGCCGAAATTCGTGGACGATCAGTTTACGGCTGCGCGCACAGTAAGCCGGCAGGAATTGCTGAACCAGGCGCTAGAGCGGTTCGACGAAGAATTTGAAAAGCGCGCGGGCAAGGCCAAGCCGACCGAAGTGCTGCACGAACTGTTGAATGACGCGCCGACGCGCGAAGATTTCTGGCTCATTCCGACGGCGGAAGTCGCCCTCACCAATCTGGTGCGCGAACAAATCCTCGAACAGACAGCGTTGCCGATGCGCATGACCGCGGACACGCCGTGTTTTCGCGCCGAGGCGGGCGCGGCAGGGCGCGACACGCGCGGCATGATCCGCATGCACCAATTCCGCAAAGTGGAATTGGTGTCGATCGTCGCGCCGGAACATTCGGAGGAAGAGCACGAACGCATGACGGCGTGCGCCGAAGAAGTGCTGAAGCGGCTCGAATTGCCGTTTCGTACGATGTTGCTGTGCGCCGGCGACATGGGTTTCTCGGCGCAGAAAACCTACGACATCGAAGTATGGCTGCCGAGCCAGGGCAAATATCGCGAGATCAGCTCGTGCTCGAATTGCGGGGCGTTCCAAGCGCGGCGCATGAACGCGCGTTTCCGCAACAAGGATGGCAAGACCGAGTTTGTGCATACGCTGAACGGTTCTGGCCTGGCGGTGGGACGTACTTTGGTTGCGGTGATGGAAAACTATCAGCAAGCCGACGGTTCGATCGCCGTGCCGAAGGTGCTGCAGCCATACATGGGCGGGCTAGAGCGCATCACCCACGCATAGGCATCCGTCAGCACTGTGCGCCTCCGGATTTGAAGCGATGGGGCAGAGCTAGCAGCTCGCGTTCAAAATGCGGAGCAGATCGGCGCCGGGCGTGATTTCGGGCAGCGCTTTGAAGTCGGCTTGTGCTTCGAGGGCGGCGCCTAAGAGCGCGTGGAAGATGCGGCGCGGTAGCGTTTGAGCGCCGAATTGTTCGAGATGCGGTGTGGTGAACTGCGCGTCCAAGAGTTTGTAGCCGCCGAATTTCAGCCGGGCGACGAGATGGACGAGGGCGGCTTTGCTGGCATCCGTGGCGCGCGAGAACATGCTTTCGCCAAAGAAAGCGCCGCCGAGCGACACCCCGTAAAGTCCGCCGACAAGTTCGCCGTTACGACGCGTTTCGACGCTATGCGCGAGGCCGCGCCGGTGCATTTGCAGATAGAGCGCGTGAATGTCGGGGTTGATCCAGGTGTCTTCGCGCTCCTTTCCGGGCGCCGCGCAACCGTCGATCACCGCGGCGAAGTCGCGGTCAACGGTGAAGGTGAAGGAGCCGTGGCGCAATGTGCGCGCGAGCCGCCTGGGCACGTGAAAGCCGTCGAAGGGAAAGATGCAGCGCCATTCCGGATCGACGATGAAGAAGCCCTCATCGTCGCGGCTCTCCGCCATCGGAAACACGCCGCGGCGGTAGCAATCGATCAGATCCTCTGGCGTGAACGGTTTCACGGCGGCGAGTGTGCCTCAACGCGCAGCGATCGTCATCTGCGCGCGCTCAGCTGAGCTTTGATTCAGAGAGATCTCGGCTCTTTGCGGCGTTGCGCTTTTTGTCGAACCAATCGTCGATCGGGCGCAGCACGACCAGCACCAGAATGGTCAGCGCAACGCCGATCCACACAATCGACCATGTGGCCAGCGCGCAGGCGATGCCGAGGGCGGCGGTGACCCAGACGGTAGCGGCGGTGGTCAGGCCGTGTGCCTGTTGGCCCGGACCTTTGAGAACAGCGCCGGCGCCGATGAAGCCAATGCCGGTCATCACGCCTTGGATGACGCCCTGCATGACGCGGCTTTGCGCGGCGGTATCGACCGCGAAGGGCGCGTAGTGAACGGTGGAGATTGCGAGTAGGGCCGCGCCAAGCGCCACGAGGCCAAGGGTGCGGACGCCGACCGCTTTGCCGCGCCACTCACGGTCGAAACCAATGACGCCGCCAACGAGGACAGCTGCGGTGAGGCGCAGCGCGATGTCCCCGAAATCGACAGCAACCTGTCCGGTCATGGTTCTTATGTCGGCTGCGCGCGCGAAGGGCGCAAGCCGTTAATCGGTGGGCAGCGAACCGCGCAGCGCGTCGTGGCCGACGGCGGCGTTATGAAACTCCGGCGCCAACGTTTCAGCGTCGGGCGTGACATTGTCGGCGATGGGTTCCGGATCGGGACGATGCGCCGTCGCGCAGGCGCAAAGGCCAAACGCGAGGACCACGATAGCCATCCAGCGGGCGGCGATGTGCCGATTTATCATGATACGTCCCGATTGCAGTGTCCTGGAGCACATACTGCAAGGGCGGCGCCGTTAACGCTTCTCGGCGTCCTCAAGCGCCTTGAGGTGATGTTCGAGCCAGTGGATCGAGTAGTCGCCGTTGATGATGTCAGGCTCGCTCATCAGTTCGCGGAAGAGCGGGATCGTGGTCTCGATGCCGGTGATGACCATCTCGTCGAGCGCGCGGCGCAGGCGCATCAGACATTCACCGCGGTCGCGGCCATGCACGATCATCTTGCCGATGAGTGAGTCGTAGTTCGGCGGGATGGCGTAGCCTGCGTAGATGGCGCTATCGAGCCTTACGCCCAGGCCGCCTGGCGGGTGATAGCCGGTAATGGTGCCGGGTGATGGACGGAAAGTACGTGGGTTTTCGGCGTTGACGCGGCACTCGATGGCATGGCCGTTGAACTTGACGTTTTCCTGCTTCACCGAAAGTTCGGCGCCGTCGGCGATGCGTATCTGCTCGCGTACAAGATCGATGCCGGTGACCATTTCGGTGACAGGGTGTTCGACTTGCAGACGCGTGTTCATTTCGATGAAGTAAAACTCCCCGTCTTCATAGAGATACTCGACGGTGCCTACACCGAGATAGCCGAGCTTGCGGATCGCGTCGGCAGTGATCGTGCCGATGCGATTGCGGTCTTCGGCGTTGAGGGCCGGCGAGGGCGCCTCTTCCAGAATCTTCTGGTGGCGGCGCTGCAGCGAGCAATCGCGCTCGCCCAAGTGAATGACGTTGCCGTGGCTGTCGGCGACTACCTGGATCTCGATGTGACGCGGGTGCGTCAGGTATTTCTCCATGTAGACTTCATCGTTGCCGAATGCGGCTTTGGCTTCGGCGCGCGCGGTGGAGAAGGCTTCGCCTAGATCTTCCTCGGTGCGGGCCACTTTCATGCCGCGGCCGCCACCACCGGCGGCGGCCTTGATCAGCACGGGATAGCCAATCTTCTTGGCGACGGCTTTGGCGTCCGCCTCCGTCGCGAGGCCGCCCTCAGAGCCGGGCACGACCGGCATGCCGGTGTCGATCGCGGCTTGTTTGGCGGCGATCTTGTCGCCCATCAGCCGTATGTGCTCGGCGGTTGGACCGATAAAGGTCATGCCGTGCTGGGTGACGATCTCGGCGAACTTGGCGTTCTCCGACAAAAATCCGTAGCCGGGATGGATCGCTTGCGCGCCGGTGATCTCGGCGGCGGCGATGATCGACGGGATGTGCAGATAAGATTTTGCCGCGGGGGGCGGGCCGATGCAGACGCTTTCGTCGGCCAGGCGGACGTGCATTGCTTCGCTGTCGGCAGTGGAGTGCACCGCAACCGTGGCGATGCCCATCTCTTTGCACGCACGGTGAATGCGAAGCGCGATCTCGCCGCGGTTGGCGATGAGAACTTTCTCGAACATCTTTTACTCGATGATCATCAGCGGTTCGCCGAACTCGACCGGCTGTGCGTCGCCGACGATGATGGCGGTGATTTTGCCGGCGCGCGGCGCCGGGATCGGGTTGAAAGTTTTCATGGCTTCAACAACAAGCAAGGTCTGGCCTGCGTTCACGGTGTCGCCGACCTTCACGAAAGCAGCGGCGCCGGGTTCGGGTGAGAGATAGGCGGTGCCCACCATAGGCGAAGGCACAGCGCCCGGATGCTTGGACATATCGGCGGCGGCAGGCGGCGCGGCCGGCGCTGGCGCAGCCGGCGTGGGCGCGGGCAGCGCGGCCGGCGCGGGCGCGGAATGCACGACGTGAGTTTGCGTCGGCGGCAGTGCGGCAAGCGACACCGTGCGCGCAAGACGCAGGCGCAGTTCGCCGTACTCAACTTCGATCTCGGTCAGCCCGGTATCGTCCAACACTTTTGCAAGTTCGCGCACCAATCCGGCATCGAGGCCTTGCGGTTTGGGCGTCACTTGCGGCTTGGCGAGAGCCTGAGGCTTCGCGGCAGCTTGCGGCCTCTTGTTGTTTTTGGATTGCGGTTTTCTGCTCACGCGTTCTGACCTTCATTCGCCAACAAGGCAGCCGCCTCGATGGCTAGCAAATAAGACCTCGCGCCAAACCCGGCGATAACGCCCTTTGCGGCTTGGCCCACTAATGAAACGTGACGAAAGTCCTCGCGCGCCGCGGGGTTGGAGAGGTGGGTTTCGATCACAGGGATCCCGATGGCCTTGATCGCATCGTGCAGCGCGACCGAGGTATGGGTGTAAGCGGCTGCGTTTAGAACAACCGCTGCGGCTTTGTCGCGGGCTTCTTGCAGCCAACCAACGAGCTCGCCTTCTACGTTTGACTGACGGAACACAATGCCGCGGCCAAGCTGCTGCGCGCGCTCGGCGCAGAGCTTCTCGATGTCGGACAAAGTGGCGTGACCGTAGATGTGCGGTTCGCGCGTTCCCAACAGATTGAGGTTGGGGCCGTTCAGCACGTAGATCGGTTTTCCGTCAGGCATCGTCCCCAAAGGACCTCTACAGCGCGACTGGACGGGCAGCCGATGTCGCCCGTCTCCCATTGCACCCCCATAGCCGGGGGCTTAAGTCGGGCGGATAGGAAGGCCTATGCGTCTGACGGTCAATGGAGAAACGCGCGAGGCGCCCGATTCCGCGACGCTCGCGGAGCTTCTCGCCCTGTTGGGGATCGATGGGCGCCGCGTCGCGGTAGAACGCAACCGCGAAATCGCGCCGAAGAGCCTGTGGTCGCAAACTGCTCTCGCGGAGGGCGACCAGTTGGAAATAGTCCAGTTCGTTGGGGGCGGGTGATGGCTGACCAACTTTCCGCTCTTATCCAATCGGCAAAGGACGCGGTCGTTGCAAACGACTTTGCCCGCGCGCGATCGGCCTATGCCGAAGCGGCCGCGATGGCGCGCTCTTCTGGCGATCAGGCGCACCTAGCCTACGTGCTGAGACACTTGTCGGATATAACGCGTAGCGACAACGCGGCCGAGGCGCTCGCTCAGGCCCAAGAAGCGCGCTTGATCTATCGCGCTCAGCCAGACGCGCTGCTCGACCTCGCCAACGCCACGCGCTTGGCAGCGCTTGCGCATGCTGATCTCGCACAGACTGAAAACGCACTTGCGGACTGGCGTGAAGCTGGCGCGCTTTATGCGCAACTGGGCGTAGAGGCAGGTGTCAACGAATGCGGGCGCCGCGTACGCGCACTCGGAGGCGCTTGAATGGAAGACACTCTAACCATCGCCGACAAGAGCTACGCCTCGCGTCTCATTATCGGCACAGGCAAGTACAAGACGTATGCCGAGAACGCTGCGGCGCTTGAGGCGAGTGGCGCGGACATTGTTACGGTCGCGGTGCGGCGGGTGAATTTGAGCGATCCTACCAAGGAACGCCTCACCGATCACATCGACCCGAAGAAGGTGACCTTCTTGCCGAACACGGCAGGCTGTTTCACCGCCGACGATGCGCTACGTACGTTGCGGCTCGCGCGCGAGGCTGGCGACTGGAAGCTGGTGAAGCTTGAAGTGCTGGCCGACCAGAAGACGCTTTATCCCGACATGGAAGAAACGCTGCGCGCCGCGAAAGTGCTGGTCGCAGAGGGTTTCCAGGTGATGGTCTATTGCAGCGATGATCCGGTGTATGCGCGCAAGCTGGAGGATGCGGGTTGTGTCGCCATTATGCCGCTGGGTTCGCTGATTGGCTCGGGGCTTGGGGTGCAGAACCCGGTGGGCATCCGTTTGATTGTCGAGCAGGCGCGGGTGCCGGTGATCGTCGACGCGGGCGTCGGCACGGCGAGCGATGCGGCTGTGGCGATGGAATTGGGCGTCGACGGCGTGTTGATGAACACGGCGATCGCCGAGGCCAAAGATCCCGTCCGCATGGCGCGGGCTATGAAGCACGCGGTGATCGCGGGGCACGAAAGCTATCTCGCCGGCCGCATGCCGAAGAAGAAGTATGCTGACCCGAGTTCACCGTTGAGCGGACTGATCTAGCTTCGCGGATTAAGCCGCGCTTCGTCGGCGGCTTCGCGCAGACGCTGGCTGATGGTGGGTGGGTCGAAGCCGGGCACCAGCTTGCCGTTGATCAAGAACGCCGGGGTGCCTTCAGCGCCGAGATCTGTCGCCAGGCTCATATTGTCGTTGATCAGCTTGATGATCGCAGGGTCGTTCATGGCGCGGCGCATGCGGGCGACGTCGATGCCGGACTGGCGCGCGAGAGTGTCGATGTCGGCGGAACTCAGATCGCCGCGGTGCTCCATCAGTGCTTGATGGAATTGCCAATAGCGGCCCTGCGGCATGGCAGCGACCGATGCTTGCGTGGCTTCAAGCGCGGGCTGACCGTGGATCGAGAGCGGCATTTCCTTGAACACGAAGCGGATGTCATGGCGCGTGCGCACTAGGTCGACCATCGACGGGAGCGCGGCTTGGCAATACGGGCAGCGATAGTCGAAGAACTCCACCATGGTGATCGGCGCGTTACGCGGGCCGATGGAGAAGTCGCGCGGATCGGTCTCGGCTTTCACGCGCCGCTGGGCGCTTACGCGTGCCTGCAACGCGTCCAAGGCTTCGCGCAGCACTTGTGGATTGTTGACCAGGTACTCTCGCACCATGGCGCGGATTTCGGCTTGCTGCTGGGCGTTGAAGCTTTGCGCTGAAGCGAAGGGCGTCACCGCCAGGAGCAGTGCGGCAATGCTGAGAAGAAAACGCTTCACGCTGAAACTCCCGCTAGCCGCTGCGGCGGCCGGTGCGGCTGCTGCCGCCTGTCGGTGTGACGGTCATACCGTCGTGTGGGCGCAGCACCTCGCCGCAGATGTCGACGATGTCTTGCGCGCGGCGCGCCGCGATCGGCTGGGCGACGGCGCCGTCGTGTCCCATAGTGCGGATTGAGCGCTGAGCGAAGTCGTAAGCCGTGCCGCAATCGAGCACCGCGAAACTCTGTTCTGCCCAAGCCCATTCGGCCAAGCCTTCCTGGTGGCGATTGGAATAGACGTCGGCCATTTCGCGCCAGGCGAAGGCGTTGTCCGGTTCTTCCGCCGTGGCTTGGCGCAGCAGACCGATGGATTCTTCCGAAGAGCCGGGCGCGTTGGCGCCATCGAGCGCGCGCGCCAGGTTGATTTGGAAGAGCGCGCTGTGCGTGTTTTGCGCGAGCGAGCGCCGATAGAACGGCACCGACGCCGGCGCGCGATTGGACTCGAACAGAATCTGTCCCATTAGCTCCAGGAAATACGGATTGTTGGGTTCTTCCTGCAGCAGACTGTTGAGCTCTGCCTCCGCCGGCGGGAAATCGGACACGCGATAATATGCAATGGCGCGCGCGTAGCGGCCAAACTCGGACGTGTCGCTCAGTGGATATTTCGCCAGCGTTTGGTTTTGCGTTTGGATGAAGCCCACCAGCTTGGCTTGCATGAATTTGAAGCGCCGCCAGTTGTCGTCAGTATCCTGCGCATCGTAGTGCGCTGCGCCTTCGACGCGCCGGCGCAGCGATTCAACGCGATCGGAGCTGTAGGGGTGCGTCATCATCCACGCCGGCAGGCGGCGCGTCATGAACTCATAGGGGCGCAGTTCGCGGTTGAAGAATTCGATCAGGCCTCGGCCTGATTGGCCGCTCTGCTCGAGCAATGTCGCGCCGGCTTGGTCGGCGGAAGATTCTTGCGCTTGGGTAAAGCGGACGAAATCGCCCATTGCGAATTGCTGTGAGCCAGCGATCAACGCAGCGCCTGCCGCCGGCTGACCCGCCATCATCGCCAACACGCCGAGACCGATCGACAATAGCATTGGGCGCATGGCGACATCAATGTTCTCACCCGCGCGCAATTGGTGCTCGTCGAGCAAGTGGCCGGTTTCGTGGGCCATGACGCCGATGATCTCGTTCGGGTTCTTCGCCGCGAGGATCAGGCCTGTGTGGACGAAAATGTTGCGGCCGTTAGAGACGAACGCGTTGATCGAGGAATCCTGAACGACGTGAAATTGTACGCTGTCAGGATCGATGCCCGCGGCGCGTAAGACCGGGGTGTCGTAGACCTTCAGCGTGTTTTCGATCTCGACGTCGCGAATGATCGCCTGCGCCGATGCGCTCGACGGCGCGATGAACGAAGCGATAGCGCACGCGAAGGTCGCAAACGCACAACGGGCTACGAGATGAAGAGGCTTGCTCATGCCTGCTCCTCAAAAGCGATCATGCCCGTTCCCCGTTGCGGTTCAATCGCCGGTTTGCGGCGCAAACAAGGCCATCTGCACCGCGTAGCGATTAGCCGCTTTTCTTCGCCCAGCGTGAGAACCGTGACAGGAATTTGTCGCGGCGCTCCTGATCAGGTTCGTACGCTTGCGCCGGTTCTGCGGTTTCGGCGGCCTCGATCGCTAGCTCTGCCTCGTGCGGCGCTTCAACGGCGACGGGGGCCGCAACCATGACGGGCGCTTCCGCCTGCGGATGAGGGATCACCTCCGCGGAGGGCGCTTCGTCGGGTTGCTCGGTAGGTGCAACCGCAGCCGGGCGCGACTGCCGCTCGGGCCGTTCCGGCCGCTCGGGACGGGGCGTGAGGTGCTTCAGGTCGGCAGCGACGAAATCGAGCCACTCGCCGCCATCGACTTCGTAAACGCGGCGACCGCGGCCACGACCGCGGCGGCGGCGGCGGCGGCCGCGCTCTTCGTTGTTGGCGGCGACTGCGGGTTGGGGCGCTTCCTCACGCTCGCGCGCAGGCGCTTCGCTGGTCTCGCCATCTTCGCGGCGGCGGCGGCCACCGCGGCGACCGCGACGGCGGCGGCGGCGTCCATCGCCATCACCGGATTCGCCGCGCGCTTCAGCTTCGCCTTCGCCGCTTTCGGCGTCGGCTTCGTCTTCGACCTCTTCAGCAACGTCGTCTTCGACCTCAGGCTCCGGCGCTTCTTGGCGTATTGGCGCGCGCGGGGCTTCTTCGTGATGCATCTCGTCCTCGGCCAACTCGGCCGCGGCGTTGAGTTCGAAGTCTGAATTGTTGAGGCCTGAAGCAGCCGACACGCGCACACGCACGTTGCGTGCGTGCTCGAGGCTGGCCAGCGCTTCGCGTTTCTCGTTGAGTAGATAGAGCGCGACATCGGTCGAAGCGCGGGCTTCGATGAGGTGGCCCTTCTGGCGCGCCGCGGTTTCGTCGAGCGCGCGGAAGAGGGCGAGTGCGGCGGATTCCACCGAACGCACGCGGCCTGCGCCTTGGCAGTGTTCGCAGACGTGGCTGGTGCCTTCGAGCACGCCGGTGCGGCGGCGTTGGCGCGACAGTTCCAGCAAACCGAAGCCGCTGATCTTGCCCATCTGCACGCGGGCGCGATCGAAGCGGAGATTGTCCTTCATGCGCTTTTCGACGGCGCGGTCGTTCTTGGACTCTTCGTGGTCGATGAAGTCGATCACGATCAGGCCGGCGAGGTCGCGCAAACGCATTTGGCGCGCGGCTTCGTCAGCCGCTTCCAAGTTGGTTTTGAGCGCGGTCTGTTCGATGTTGCGTTCGCGCGTGGCGCGGCCGGAATTGACGTCGATGGCGACGAGCGCTTCGGCCTGGTTGATGACGATATAGCCGCCGGATTTGAGCGTGACGATGGGTGAGTAGATCGAATCTAGCTGCCGTTCGACGCCGTTTTTGGCGAAGATCGGCGTCGCGTCACGCCACAGATGCACGCGTTTGGCGTGGCTTGGCATGAGCATGCGGACGAAGTCTTTGGCTTCCTTGTAGGCCGCTTCGCCGTCGACATGCACCTCGTCGACGTCTTTGTCGTAGAGGTCGCGGATCGCGCGCTTCACCAACGAGCTTTCTTCGTAGATGAGCGCCGGCGCGACCGACTTCATGGTCTGATCGCGAATCGTGTCCCAGGCGCGCGAGAGATATTCGTAGTCGCGCTTGATTTCCGTCTTGGTGCGCTTGGCGCCTGCCGTGCGGATGATCAGACCTTGGCCCTGCGGCACTTCGAGGTCGACGGCGATCTTCTTGAGGCGCTTGCGGTCGGTCGCTTGGGTGATCTTGCGCGAAATGCCGCCACCGCGCGCTGTGTTGGGCATCAGCACGCAATAGCGGCCAGCGAGCGAGAGATAGGTGGTGAGCGCCGCGCCTTTGTTGCCGCGTTCTTCCTTCACCACTTGCACCAGCATGATCTGGCGGCGGCGAATAACTTCCTGGATTTTATACCGGCGGGTGAGGATG
This sequence comes from Terricaulis sp., assembly GCA_047601265.1. Classification (GTDB taxonomy): domain Bacteria; phylum Pseudomonadota; class Alphaproteobacteria; order Caulobacterales; family Aquidulcibacteraceae; genus Vitreimonas. Next base: position 745,648 of record JASGJR010000001.1, on the reverse strand, counting down.
CGACGGCGGCGCTCATCGGCGGCGTCCTCGTCCTCTTCTTCGCCGCTTTCGGCGGCGGCGCGATCGGCGGCCTCCAGTTCTTCCTTGATGGATTCTTGGTCCGCGTGCGGGATCGCGTAATAGTCGGGGTGGATTTCGGTGAACGCGAGGAAGCCGTGGCGGTTGCCGCCATACTCGACGAAGGCCGCCTGCAGCGACGGCTCGACGCGCGTCACCTTGGCGAGATAGATATTGCCTCTGAGTTGCTTCCGGCTGGCTGTTTCGAAGTCGAAATCTTCAACGCGGTTTCCGTCGAGCACCGCGACCCGGGTTTCCTCCGGGTGGGCGGCGTCGATCAGCATTTTCTTGGCCATTGAGGGCTCCGTGAACGCCGCGCGCACGGGCCTGCTCTGAGTGACGAGCGGCGGCGAGGCGGCGTGATTTGAAAAGAGGACCGCTGACCGACGCCGCGCGCACGGAGCCCGTTGGGCTGCCGGCATTCAGGACGTTGGTGGAAGCAGTCATAAGTGGCTCCAGGCGGCGCGGCCTCTGCAGACTGCGCTTACGCTCCGGCTGAGGATGTGGGGTCCGGGATCGGCCGCTTTGAGAGCGCGCCGCGGGACAATGACCAATCCCCTTGAGCGGGAGCGCGCCGGTCGCTCTTCGGGGTCGGACCCCCTACAGGCGCGCGCGGCGATGGGCAGACCATTGCACGATTTGGTTTCTAAAAGAAAGCCGCCGCACCTGTGCGCCAGGTCACGGAACTGGTGGAGAATTTAGGATTTCCGGAGAGGAGGTATCCAAATACCACTGCTTTCAATTATGCAGTTAGCGTCGCGTTCACCTTCCTTTTCAACCGGATAGCAAACGAGGTGGGTTAAATTTGCCGGGCTGATGAACGTATCTCGTCGATCATTCGCGCTTTTCGGCGCCACCGCCGTGGGCGGTCTGGCTGTGGGCGGCAACGCCTGGGCGGCTGCACCCGCGGCTGTGCGCCGGGTAAGCCTTGAGAGCGCCGGTGCAACAGTGCGTCTGACCATGGCGCTGGACCGGCCAGCGGTGCCAAACGCCTTCTTCCTCGCGTCCCCCGACCGCTTTGTCGTGGATGTTGCCAACGCCAACTGGATGTTGCCCCGCGGCCGCATCTCAGGAGAGGGCCCGGGCGCGGGTGTGGTGCGGAAATACCGCTATGCGCCCCGTCCTGATGGAGCCTGCCGCCTGGTGTTGGATCTCGACGCGCCGGCCCGCGTCGTGCGCCAGGAGTTTGGGCAGGAAATCAGTTTTGACCTCGCCGGCATGCAGGTTGCTGCCGCAAACCCGCCGCCCGCGCCGCTGCGGGTGCAGGGCAATGCCTGGCGGCGCCGGACCATCGTCCTCGATCCCGGCCACGGTGCACACGACCCCGGCGCAATTGGCGTGACCGGCATCCGCGAAAAGGATGTCGTGCTGGATGCCGGTTTGCAGCTGCGAGACGCTCTTGAGCAGAGCGGCCAATATCGGGTGGCAATGACCCGCGACGCCGACACTTTCATCCCGTTGGAGGATCGGGTCCGCTTTGCACGTCAGCAAAACGCCGATCTTTTCATCTCAATTCACGCGGACTCGAGCCCGAACCACGCCGCTACCGGCGCGACCGTCTATACGCTCTCCGATCACGGCGCCACGCGCGCCCAGAACATCGCCTCGGCCCAGAATTGGGACCTCGACCTAGGCAACGCGCCGCGCCGCAGTGTGATAAGCGATATTTTGCTCGACCTCACCCAACGCGAAACCACCAACCGTTCGACGCAGTTTGCGGAAAAGGTCATCCCCAATCTCGCGCAGGTTTCGCCGCTGCTGTCGCAGTCGCCGCGTAACGCTGGTTTCTTCGTTCTGCTTGCGCCGGACGTGCCGGCTGTGCTGGTGGAGACCGGGTTCCTGAGCAACGCCGCCGATGAGCATCGTTTGTCGGACCCGCGCCAGCGCCAGGCGATCGCGACTGCGATGGCCAAGGCTGTGGACGACTATTTTGTGATGCCGCGCGCCTGAGCCGCGTCAAACGGCCCTAAAATCTGCGCAAATCTTGGGCTATTCAACGCCGGTGTGCACGATGCCAGTCCTGGCCTTAATCGCGCCGCATTACGACGCGAGGCCGGGCGCATCCTGACAACCAAGCGCGCGGAAGTGGGGCGCTATGCTGCGAAAAGTTCTGATTGGCGTTGGCATCGGTTCGGCCGTTCTCGTGCTGGCTGTTGTCGGATTCCTGTTTGCGGCGCTGCAAGGTCTGCCGAGCCTCGAAGAGCTTGAGCATTATGTGCCGCCGGTGACGAGCCGCGTGCACGCCGGCGATGGCGCGCTTGTCGCTGAGTTCGCACGCGAGCAGCGCGTGTTCGTGCCGATCGCGCAAATTCCCGACAACGTCAAAAACGCGTTCATCTCCGCGGAAGACCAGCATTTCTTCGAACACTCGGGTATTGATTATCAGGGCTTGGCGCGGGCCATGCTCACCAACGTACTGAACGTGTTGCGCGGCAAGCGGCTCGAGGGCGCTTCGACGATTACGCAGCAGGTCGCAGGCAACATGCTGACGGGGCGCGAGGCGCACGGGCTTGCGGGCGTCTACCGCAAAGTGCGCGAAGGCGTGTTGGCGCAACGCGTCGAGAAGGTGCTCGACAAGGACCGCATCCTCGAACTCTATTTGAACCAGATTTATCTCGGCAATCACGCCTATGGCGTGGCCGCTGCGGCGCTCAACTATTTCGACAAGCCGCTGAATGAACTGACGCTCGGCGAGTCGACGTTCCTCGCCGTGTTGCCGAAAGGGCCAGGCAATTACGATCCGCGCACGCCGCGTGGTTTACAGCGCGCTTTGGCGCGGCGCAGTTATGTGCTGCACAACATGGTGGAACGCGGGTTCGTCACGCAGGCGCAAGCGACCGCCGCCGAGCACGAGCCGATCGTCACGCATGACCGTTTGGCCGGTGATCAGTACCTCGCGGCGTCGCAATACGTTGAAGAGATCCGCCGCCAGGTGCAGGCGCAATACGGCGAGCAAGCGCTCTATGATGGCGGTCTCTCAATCCGCTCGACGCTGAACACCAGCTATCAGTTGATCGCGGCGCGTGCGCTGCGCACCGGTCTTGAAGCGTATGACCGCCGCCATGCTTGGCGTGGGCCGATCGGTTCGGGCGATCCTAATAGCAACGTACCGGCTCAACTCGTGCACGCGACAGCGGTGCCGGTGCTGTCCGATTGGCGCCGGGCGATGGTGACGCGCGTATCCGGCGGCGCCACGACGGTGACCGACGAAGCTGGCGCCAGCGGCCGGCTTTCGCCGGACGACACGCAATGGGCGGCGCAATGGTCGCGCGGTCAGAACTCCGCACGCGCGTTGCGCGCCGGTGCGATCATCTATGTCGAACGGCTCGCCAACGGCTCTTACGCGCTGAAGCAAATTCCTGAGCTGCAGGGCGCGCTGGTGGCGATGGATCCGCACACCGGCCGCGTGCTGGCGATGATCGGCAGCTACTCGTTCAATGATGTCGGCGGTTTGAATCGCGCCACGCAAGCGCAGCGGCAGCCGGGTTCGTCGTTCAAGCCGATCGTGTACGCGGCGGCGCTGGATTCCGGCCTGACGCCGGCGACGTTGGTGGACGACGGTCCGTTGTCGATTGAAGCGGGCGATGGCAGCCAATGGTCGCCGGAAAACTATGAGCACGACTGGCTCGGTCCGACGACGCTGCGCCGCGGTTTGGAATTGTCACGCAACGCCATGACCGCGCGCGTGGCCTACCAACTGGGGCCGGAGAAAGTGCTGCAATACGGACAGCGGCTTGGTGTTTACGGCGACAACACGATCCCGGTGTTTTCGCTGGCGCTGGGCGCGGGTGAAACCACGCTCGTGCGCATGACCGCCGCCTACGGCATGTTCGTCAATGGCGGTCACCGGATCACGCCGATCATGATCGACCGGATCCAAGACCGTACCGGTCACTCCATCTTCCGGCGCGATCAGCGTCAGTGCCCCGATTGCGATGCCGCGTGGACTGGACAAGGCGCGCCGATGTTGCCGGATAATCGTCAGCAAGTGCTCGATCCGATCACGGCGTATCAAATCGTGTCGATGGCGCAGGGCGTTGTGCAGCGTGGTACGGCGGCGTCCGCTGTTGGCTCGCTGGGCATCCCGCTTGCTGGCAAGACGGGGACAACGAGCGATTACAAAGACGCTTGGTTCGTCGGCTTCTCGCCCGATCTCGTGGTGGGCGTATGGACCGGCTTCGATCGTCCACGCAACATGGGCCAGGGCGAAACCGGCGCAAATGTCGCTGCGCCGATCTTTGCAGGCTTCATGCGTGAAGCGCTCAAGGACGTGCCGCCGACGCCGTTTCGGATTCCCTCCGGCGTGAGGTTGGTACGCATCGACTACATGACGGGTCTGCTGGCGAGTGCGACCTCGCAAACCACGATCCTCGAGGCGTTCAAGCAGGGCACGGAGCCTACGTCGTCGGTGAGCGCCTCGCCGTTTGTATTCGGCGGCACCGATCCGATCGACCCGCGCGTCCTGAACGGATTGAATGCGGCCTATCCCGCCAATGGCGACAACACCCGCCAGCAGGCGCAGCAACAACCGCAGCAGCAGAACGAGCAGGATCTCGGTGGGCTCTATTAGCGGCGAGAGACTGGGGCTAGGGATAGGTGCGCTTGTGTTTTGAAACACGCGCCTTAAATCCCTATCCGATAAGTCGAATCCTCGTCTCTCAGCCCTAGAATCTCGTCTCTCACATGCGCGCCGATATCGTTGACCTGTCTGAGCAAATCGCCGCTTCGGTGGCGCTGCTCCGGAGGCGTCTTTGACTGGGATCGCGCTCAGGTCCGTCTTGATGAGCTGAACGCGCTCTCCGAGCGCCCCGACTTTTGGAACGACTCCGAGAAAGCGCAAAAGCTCATGCGCGAGCGCAACAAGCTCGACGCGGGCGTGAACGCGATCCTCTCGATCGAACGCGATCTCAATGACTCGCTCGAACTCGCGGAGATGGCGGAAGCCGAGGGCGACGCGTCGCTGGTCGACGACGCGCACAACACGCTGAAAGCTACGCAGGCGCGCGCGGCGAAGGCAGAGCTGGAAGCGTTGCTGGCCGGCGAGGCCGACGGTAACGACGCTTATATCGAAATCAATTCCGGCGCCGGTGGCACGGAGAGCCAGGATTGGGCCTCGATGCTGCTGCGCATGTATGCGCGCTGGGCCAATGCGCATGGCTACCAGGTCGAAGAGCTGGAGCATCAAGACGGCGACACTGCCGGCATCAAATCGGCGACGCTGCTGATAAAGGGCGAAAATGCCTACGGCTGGCTGAAGACCGAGGCGGGCGTGCATCGTCTGGTGCGGATTTCGCCTTACGATTCCAACGCGCGCCGCCACACGTCGTTTGCGAGCGCTTGGGTCTATCCGAAGATCGACGACACCATCGAGATCGAGATTAACGAAAAGGATGTGCGCACCGATACGTATCGGTCCTCCGGCGCGGGTGGTCAGCACGTCAACAAAACTGACTCCGCCGTGCGCCTCACGCACATCCCGACCGGCATTGTTGTCGCCTGCCAATCCGAGCGCAGCCAGCACAAGAACCGCGCCTCGGCGTGGGACATGCTGCGGGCGCGTTTGTACGAGGCAGAACTCCAGAAACGCGAAGCCGAAGCGCAGAAGATGGAAGACTCCAAGACCGAGATCGGTTGGGGAAGGCAGATCAGGTCGTACGTCTTGCAGCCGTATCAGATGGTCAAAGACTTGCGGACCGGGGTGGAAACGTCTGACACTCAGGGCGTGCTGGATGGCGATCTCGACCAGTTCATGGCAGCATCGCTGGCGGCGCGGGTGAGTGGAGCGGCGGACGCGGCAGTGTCCGACATCGAATAAGGGCGAAGCGTGGACGGGGGCACAGGGACAGCGACACAGCCGGCGGCGGCTGCACTTCCAGCCTATGAGGTTGGCGGTTGGCTGATCGAGCACCAGCGCGTGCATCGTCACGGCGCCTCTCCGCTGGACACCTATCAAGGCATGCTGGCCGACGAGATAGTCATTGCGCAAAGCGCGATGGACGACGCCAACCCGGAAGCCGCCGTAAACGCCGCAATGCGCTTTGCTGACATTCTTGAGAAGCAGGCGCAGTTTCTGCCTGGCGAGTATGCGCAGGAAGCGACCTGGTGCTTCTACGTGAACGACTATCTCACGCAGGTGAAGCGCGGCGGGCACGGCTATTATTTCGTGACGCGCGGCGGCGACGAGATTGCGCTGCGGTGCTGTGCGTTCGGGCTTAAGAGCATGCTCGCCGATCCGCACTTGGATTTGTTCAATCAGTTCGTGCGGCTGCAAACGAGCGCGCCGAAAATCGCGGCGCAGGTGGCAAAGGATGCGGGCTACAAATCCGCAACCGCTGCAATCCGCGATTTGGATCGGTGCTTCGCTGAGGTTGAGGCTAAAGAGCCGCTGTTCGAGCGGCAGAAAATTTGGCTGAAGAGTTTGCGCAAACTGAAGGTTGTCGCCGACGCCGAGTACAACGCAAATCTGAACCGGATTTCCGCGTTGAACCGCTTGCTTCAGCAGCGGAGCTGCGAACGGCAGAATGCGCGGCCGTCGGTGCAAGCCGATCCAGCCTTGCAGGTGGTGCAAGAGCTCTGCAGCGCAGCTGGGCTGCGGCTGCTCGATTTGAAACTGAGCGGCTTCACGCCGTTGCGCGGATTGTGGACGCAAGCGCCGGAAACGACGGCTTATGCGTATCGTGTCGACACTGATCACGGTTGGCGCGCTGCGGTATTCTACGTGGCTGGCGGTTTGTCGAAGCGACACACGGCGGCGCTCATCGATATGGGCCACGAGCCGGTGACGACGCGGACGATCGCGCGCGCTGACTATGGCGCGATCGTCCCCAGCCAAGACTAAGATAACTATCTCGAGACCTTCGCCGGGGGCAGAGTTCGGGCTTGACGCGGGTTGATTGATCGTTCAAACAACTCGCATGGTCACCGCGTCAGCCCGCGACAAGATCGTTCAGGCGGCCATGGAGCTATTTTGGCTTAAGGGCTATAATTCGACCTCGATCGCGGACTTGTTGAGCCGCACCCAACTCAATTCCGGCAGCCTCTATCACGTGTTTCCGTCCAAGCAGGACGTGTTGATTGGCGTGCTTGAGGCGTACCGCGACGGCATCGGCGAGATGCTGCTCGAACCGGCGTGGGGTGCGATCGAAGATCCGATCGAGAGGATATTTGCACTGCTCGCTTACTACCGGACGGGCATCGTCGAGACCGATCACACGTACGGCTGCCCCATCGGATCGCTAGCGCTCGAACTGCATGAACCCGATCCGCAGGTGCGTGATCTGCTGGCGGCGAATTTCAGCGCATGGATTGGCGCGGTGCGCGTGTGTCTGGATGCGGCAGGCGCTCGTCTGCCGGCGCATGTGGATCGCAACGCGCTTGCGGAATTCATTCTGACAACCATGGAGGGTGGCGTCATGCAGGCGCGCACGTTCCGGGACGTCGGTTATTTCGACCGCAGCGTGGCGCAGCTGCGCAGTTACATGGAGCAACTACAACTGGCTGCGTGCGCCAGCGCATAAGGGGGAAACGCATGGCTGTGAATTGGCTGGCGGTGGTTGCCGCGGCGCTGAGCTCGTTTGTGCTTGGTGGTGTTTGGTACAGCGCGCTATTTTCAAAGCCCTGGATGAAGGCGGCGGGTCTCACTGAAGAGCAGGTGCGCGCCGGCAATCCGCTCATCATCTTTGGTGGTTCATTTGTGCTTGCGCTGATCACCAGCGCCACGTTTGCGATTTTCCTCGGTCCCAATGTCGACGCGATGACGGGCTCGCTTTACGGGCTTTGCGCCGGCGCTTGTTGGGTCGCGACCTCTTTCGGCAGCACGTATTTGTTCGAGCGCAAGACGCTGTCTCTGCTTTTGATAAATGGCGGCTACCGCGCCGTTCAGTTCACCTTGATCGGCCTGATCCTGGGGGCCTGGCATTGATGCGCGCAATTATTATCGCTGCGGTGCTATCGGCCCTCGGTCTCAGTGCGAGTGCCGGGACCGCCAATCCGCTTGCACCACTGGAGTTCTTCAAAGGGTGTTGGCACGGCGTGTTTGCCGGCTCGGCCACGGTGACGGACGAGCGTTGTCTCGCGCCGATGTTGGGTGGGGCATACATACGCGACACCCATGTCGTGCACGGCGGGCCTCTGCCTTATGCGGGCGAAGCGATTTACAGATACGATCCGCAGCCACATCGCATCGCGGTCACGTACTATGCGCAAGACGGCGTCGAGCGTGGCTTCGCCGACGCGGCGGAGCACGGGCTGAGCTTTCCGCAAGCTGACTTTATAGGCGACGATGGCAATGTCACCACGTTGCGCGCGACCTGGACGCCGGATGGTCCGGATCGTTTCGTGGCGGTGGCTGAATTTCTCGAAAACGGCCGTTGGGTCGAGCATCTGCACATCACCTACACGCGCGCGCCGAACGTCTCACCGCCTGCGCAGTGACTGCAATTGCGCGTGACGCACGCGGGAACAGGCGGTCCGCTAACTCCGTTCTCCGAAGCGTTCGAAAAGTGGATCGAACAGAATCGCGCTGGGTGAGGGGATTGGTGGAGGGAGGACACGCGTGGGCCCGCGTTATTGGCTCGATCAACCCATGGCGAAAGTCGCTGCCGCGCTGATGTTCGGCGGCGCGATTGTTGTGCTTGTCGTCCTGCTTTGGCTGTAACGAAAAAGGCCCGGCGTGAGCCGGGCCTTTTGAACTGAGAACTTGCGGATCGCTCAGCCGTTCGTGCCGGTGACGATCACGCCCGAGACCATGTTGTCGGGATCGCCAAACACCGAGCCGCCATAGCTGCTGCTGCGCTCGTTGGAGACGATTTGCGGCTGCGCTGGCGCGCCGGGGCCGGTCTGCGAGAGCGGGTCTTGCAGGTAGCGGCATTGGCCTTCGAACACCGCGCCCATTTCGACCGAAAGAGATTGGTGGACGATGTCGCCGAGAACGTGCGCGTTGCGGGCGAGCATGACCTTGCGCGCGCGCACCGAGCCTTCGACGCGGCCATGAACCGTGACGCTCTCGGAAATAATGTCGCCTTTGACCATGCCGGTGTCGCCGACAGTCATCGAACCGCCGCGCACGTTGCCGTCGATCTCGCCATCGACTTGCAGCTCAGCGCCGTCGGCATCTATCGTGCCGGTGATTTTCACGCCGTTGGCGATGATGGAGACGATGCCCGAACGGCTCGGGGATTGTCTGCGTTGTGGAACTGGTTCTGGAAGCGCAGGCATGTTGGAGTCCGTTGGTCTACCCTTGTTCGTGAACATGCCGTCCTGCCCTCAGAAAGTTTACGGGGTCCACCGCTCTACCACGGAACCACACCTCATAGTGAAGGTGAGTTGCAGTGCTGCGCCCCGTTGAGCCCATGGAACCAATGCGCTGACCGATAGCCACACGCTCACCGGGCTGCACTTGGATGTCACGTAGGTGCGCGTAACGCGTTTTGAACCCGTGACCGTGATCAATTTCCACGCAATTGCCGTAGCCGTTGCGTGTGCCGGCGAACACGACAACGCCAGGCGAGGTGGCCACGACGGGGGCGCGTTCGAAGGCGGCCATGTCGAGGCCGGAGTGCGTTGAAATGCGGCCGGTGAACGGATCGACGCGCTGACCGAAGCCCGAGGTTTCGCGATAGTCGACCGCGAGCGGGGCGTTGAGCGGCGTCGAGGCCGCCATGTCGTTGAGGCGGCGCGATTCAGAGATGCGTGCAGCGACTTGGGTGACGCGCTTGGCGAAGGCGGGGTTGAGGCCCGCATCGCGCAGGTACGCGACAAAGTCTTGCGGTACCAGCGGACCGCCGGCGGCTTCAGTTTCCGAATCCGGGCCGGTGAGCGTCGTCATCGAGATGCCGGTGAGCGAGAGCACGCCGCGAACTTGTTCGCTGTGCTGTTCGACCTGGTCCTCAAGTTCGGAAAGCGTTTGCTGTTGGTCCGACTCCAGGCGCTCGGCGCGGGCGCGGAAACCAACTTGAGTGACTTGGTACGGCTCGCTGGCCATGGCGCGCGACTGGCGCGGCTCCGCTTCATCAATCGAGGCCGCCATAATGATGCGGGCGCCGTCGCGCTCGATCGGATGGTTAGCGGCGAGCTGCATGCTCGAACCGCCGGCGTATTCCAGCAACGAGCGGAGGATTTCGTGGCGGCTTTCGAAGTCCGCAGTGGCGCGGTCGAACTGCCGGGTGCGCTCCTGCAGAAGCGCTTGCGAGGCCGCGGCCTGGGCGCGGCTTTCGTTCAGCCAACGCTCCCACTTGGCACGCTCGCGCGCGACTTCCTGATTGCTGGCGTTGGCTTGGCTGCCCTGAAGCACCGTGTTCGTGGTCGCATAGACGCACCAACCGGCCAAGCCTACTGCGCCAAGCGCCAATAGCGCCTGTTTGCCAGGTGAAAGAGAAACGTAACGGACCGTGCCGCCGCTACGATGATAAATCTGCCGCTCCGGAAACATTCTGTCGAAGAATGCCCGAGCTCGCGACCCAAACTGGCTCATGGTCCGCCACCGCCCACGCTAACCAAATGAATACTAATTCCAGTTGGCCCCCGCCAAATCTGACTAGAACCTGAAACCATCCCGAATTGCAACAGCACGAGGCCGTCGTTTACTGGAATTTCAGTTTCTTTAACGGCGGGCTGCGAAAACTGAGCCAAATCTGGTGGTGGGCTAGTAAATCCAGCCTATTTCGCGGTCTCCGCTTTAACCATTTTCAGTACGTCTTCCACATGTCCTGGCACCTTCACCTTTCGCCAGATGTGCGTAATCCGGCCCTTGCCGTCGATCAGGAAGGTGGCGCGTTCGATGCCCATGTAGGTGCGTCCGTAGAGGGTCTTCTCCCCCCAAACCCCATACGCCTCGCAGCAGGCCCCATCGACATCCGCAGCCAGGATCACATTGAGGCCGTGTTTTGCTGCGAACTTCTCGTGCTTGGCGACAGTGTCGCGCGAGACCCCGATCACCGTGGTCTTCGCAGTTGCGAACTGCTTCGCCTTTTCAGTGAAGTTTAGGGCTTCCGTGGTACATCCCGGCGTGTCGTCCTTTGGGTAAAAGTAAAGGACGACGCGCTTGCCTTTATGGTCAGCCAAACTGACTTGCCCGCCCCCGGCAGTTGGTAAATCAAAAGGGGGTGCTGGGTCTCCGGGTTTGAGGTTTTTCGCCACTTTAGGTCTCCGGGCCTTGGGCCATGCGAGCTTTTGGTCCAGCGCGCCACGTGGCCGCGCTGGGGCGAGCCTTTGCGTGAGCGCGCGTGCGCAGGCTAGAAAAGCGCGCGGGGCGGCGGAGGCAAGCGGATGATTCGCCGCTCGTCGCTCATTGCTGCTGAAATCCTCATGGCCCTGATCGCCGCCCTGGTGATCGGGCTGGGGATCGCGTGGTGGCGTTTGAGCCAGGGCCCAGTCGAACTCAGCTTTCTGAAAGAGCAGATCCAAACCGAACTAAGCCGGGCGCGCAGCGGGCGTCCGGTGGGCATCGATCGGGTCGAGCTGGCGTGGTCGCCACATGCCGCGCTGGAATTGCGTGCGGTCGGCGTGAAGGTCGAAGACGGCCGAGGTGGCGTTATCTCGACCGCTGACGAAGCGCGCATCGAACTTGGCGTGTTGCCGCTCCTCATCGGTCATGTGCGCGTGAAGGGCGCTGACTTCGTCGGCGGCCAAGTTTCGCTGACTAAGAAGCGCGACGGCGCGATGTGGATCGCGTTTGGTCCGCCCGAGGCGCCGCCAGACATCATCATCCCGCCCGCCAACCTCAACGAGACGCTGCAGCAGAGCGTCAACCGCGCGCTCGATGGCTTAGAGGCGACGTTCAAGCCGGTGGGCGCTGGCGGCGCTTTGCGGTCGGTCGGACTGCACAACGCGACGTTGGCGATCGTCGACGAAGCAGGCGGCGGCAAGTGGCTCGCCAACGCCGCAAGCATCGAGCTCTCGCGTCACCGCGATACGCTGACCTTGAACGCGAACGCGCGTTTGGAGGGCGCGCAGGGTGCGGCGCCGGCGTCGCTGGCGATCAACACCGACACCCGCTTCCAGTCCGCGCTGATCGTATTCGGCGCGCGCGACGTGCGTCCGCGCGCGTTGTTCTCGCAAGCCGCACTCGGCTCCTTCGGCACTTTGGATGCGCCGCTTACGTCGAGCATCACCTTGGGGCTCAATCGCCGCACCGGCGTTGATCGCTTCGAGGGCGACGTCACGCTTGGGCGCGGGAATGCCACGACCACGACCGGCGCCTTCAATCTGGCCGGCGGACGCCTGCACGGCCACTACGATATCAAGACGGACCAGCTGATCATCGACCAGCTCAATCTGGCCGGTGAACGCACGCGTGTGCGCGGCTTGGTTCGTGTTCGCGACTTCTCGCGCATTCTTCGAGCCGCGCCGAACGAGCCCGCCGCGTTCGACATCGCGTTGCCCGCGCTCAATCTCGATGTGCCAGGTACTTTCTCATCGCCGGTTTCGCTCGCAGACGTGCATGTCGTCGGCACGATTGTCTCCGCCGACCGCGCAATCAATTTCACCACCATTCACGCGAAGGCGGGCGATGGCGTCGTCGATGCGACGGGCCGCTACTATTGGGGCGAGGCTGGACCTGAGCATCGGCTCTATCCGGGCTTTGCGCTGGACGGCATGGTTGGCGGCACGGTCACGGTGCAGCAAGTGATGGCGTTCTGGCCGATGAATTTGGGCGGCAGCGCGCGCGAATACGTGGCGCACGCATTGCGCGCAGGCGCGGTCACCAATGGCCGTGCGCACATCGACATTCGGCCGGAAGATTCGCTTACGGACGGGCTGCGCCAAGACGCAATCGACGTGCGCTTCGATGTGGCCAACGGCGAGTTCGCTTTTGTCGACACCATGTCGCCGATTGTAAATGCACGCGGCTCCGGCATTCTTCACGGCAACGGCTTCGAGATGACGGTGCCGGATGCGCGTCTGAACAATCTTGCGCTCACCAATGGCCGCATTTTGGTGCCGCGCTTCCATCCGCACGGCGAGTTCCTGACCATCTCTGCGCATGCCGAAGGCGATACGCGCAACGCGATGGAAATCTTGATGCAGCATCCGCTCTCGCTGCACGACCGGTTGCCGATCGATGCGGCTTCGACGCAAGGGCACGCCTCAGTGAGCCTGCAATTGCAGCGGCCCATCGTCGGGACACCGGTGAAGTTCGAAGACTGGCGCGTGCGCATCGATGGTGCGTTGCAGGATTTCGCCGGCAACATGACGACGCGGCAGATGGCGGTCTCGAACGGGCAGCTGCAGGTGCACGGCGATTTGCATTCGCTTGTTGTGAGTGGGCCAGTTCGTGCTGGCGGCTCGAACGTCAGCATCGCCTGGACCGAGCATCTGACGGGCGCGCCGCATGACTCGTCAGAGTATCGGTTCTCCGGTGACTTCGAGGCCAGCGATCTGGTGCGGCTCGGCTACACCATCGCCAACTACGCCGATGGCCGCGTCAATCTGACGATCAGCGGCGCCGGGCGGGGCTTCGATGTCGATCAGGCCAATCTTGATCTCGATCTGACTCACGCCACGGTGACGACGCCCTGGAATTATTGGACCAAACGTGGAGGTCAGGCAGCGACCGCGCGGCTTGCGATTTCGCGGCGTCCGGATGGCACATTGGCTTTCAGCAATATCGAGGGCCGCAGCGCAGGCATGAGCCTGCAGCAAGGCATGGTGCGCGTTGATCATGCGGGAGAGATTGTGGAACTCAATCTGCCGCGGCTGGTGATCGACGGCAGCACCAATGCACGCCTCACGGCGCTTCGCGCTGGCGACGGCGGGCTCGACGTCGCCGTGCGCGGCGCAATGTTCGACGGCGCGCCGTTCATGAGCGCAAGTGACGCCGCGCGCGAAGTGCAAGCGAATGCGGCTGGCGGCGTAAACCCGCCTGCCGTGGCGCCGATGCGTGCGACTGTCATTGTCGACAATTTGAAGCTCCGTGGCGGCGTCGCGCTGAGTAACGCCAACGTCTATGTCTCGCTAGTCCACAATGCGCTGACGACGCTGACCGCGTCTGGGCAGGCGCCGAGCGGCAAAAATTTCTCACTGGCGCTTGGTCCGCGTCCGGCGGATCCGGCCGGACGCATCGCGTTCCAGTCCGATGATGGCGGCTTCGCCGTGGCCGCGCTGACTGGCACGCCGAATATTGTCGGCGGCACCGCCACGGCGCAGGGCGAGTGGCGTCCGGGACCGCCGAGTACCGCGCGATTCAACGTGAGCTTGCGGGACTTCCAGGTGGTGAAACTGCCGGTGATGGCGCAGATGCTGTCGTCGGTTGGATCGCTGACCGGTCTCGCGGAAATGCTGAACGGCGACGGCATCGGCTTCAATCATCTCGAAGCGCAACTGGTTTACGCCAACGATCGGGTCAGCTTCACGCACGGCGTGATGGGCGGACCTTCGCTGGGCCTCACCGGCACGGGCACTTACGACATTCGCGCGGACAATCTGGACGTTGACGGTGTCGTGGCGCCATCGCCGGGGCTCAACTCGATGCTTGGGAATCTGCCGCTGGTCGGCAACCTGTTCGTGTCGCGCCACGGCGAGGGAGTGTTCGGCATGACGTATTCGGTCAATGGCCACGCGGCGACGCCGAGTGTGATGGTCAATCCGGTGTCAGCGCTGACGCCGGGCATTCTGCGCCGCATCTTTGAACCGGTGCATCCGCCGGGGGCGACGTCGCCGCCTTCACCGCCGACCGCCGATGCCGGCAGCGAACAGCACGGCGACGCATCCGACGCTTTGGCAACGACGGCGCCCGCGAGCGTCGTGACGCATTAGTCCACGCGCAAGAGTGCATGATTTTTCCGCCCGAACGACAGCTTGATCACGCCGCCGACAATGTCGGCAGTGCTCAATGTGGCCGTTTCATCCGAAACGACGTTGTCGTTGACCCGCGCCGACTTGTCCTTGATGGCGCGTTTGCCGGCGCCGTTGGAATCCACGAGCTTTGTCAGCACCAGCGCGTTTGCCACACGCAGGCCTTGCGCGAATTCAGCGGCGCTTATCGAGAAGGACGGCAGGTCGGCTGAGGTCACGCCTTGCTCGAACGTGGCTTTCGCCACGCCTTCGGCCTTCAGCGCTTCGTCGCGGCCATGCAGCAGCGCGGTGGCTTCGGTGGCGAGCACCTTCTTTGCGTCGTTGATTTCCGCGCCCTGGAGTTTTTCCAGTCGCGCGATTTCACCGAGCGGCAGATCGGTGAAGATTTTCAAAAACTTGCCGACGTCGGCGTCCTCGGTATTGCGCCAGTATTGCCAGTAATCGTAGGGCGACAGCATATCGGCGTTGAGCCAAACCGCGCCTTGCGCGGTCTTGCCCATTTTTGCGCCGCTCGCGGTGGTGATGAGCGGCTGTGTTAGTCCGAACAGTTCGAAGCTTTCCATGCGGCGACCGAGTTCGACACCGTTAACGATGTTGCCCCACTGATCGCTGCCGCCCATTTGCAGCGCGCAATTGTAGCGCCGCTTTAGCTCCACGAAATCGTAGGCTTGCAGGATCATGTAATTGAACTCGATGAAGCTCATCGGTTGCTCGCGTTCGAGCCGCATCTTGACGCTATCCATCGTCAGCATGCGGTTGACCGACATGTGGCGGCCGACGGTGCGCAAGAAGTCGAGGTAGTTGAGTTTCAGGAGCCACTCGGCGTTGTCGACCAAGATCGCGTCGCTTTTGCCGCCGCCGAAGTTCAGAAACTTCGTGAACGTATCGCGGATCGAATTGGTGTTCTTGAGGATCTGCTCTTCGCTCAGCAGCTGCCGCATTTCCTCTTTGCCAGAGGGGTCGCCTACGCGCGTGGTGCCGCCGCCGAGAAGCACGATGGGTTTGCCGCCCGCCTGCTGCAGCCGGCGCAGGTACATGATCTGGGTGAGGTTGCCGACGTGCAGCGAAGGCGCTGTCATGTCGAAGCCGATATAGCCGGTGACGCCCGCCGCCGCGGCTTCGTCCAAACCGGGAAGGTCGGTGCACTGGTGAAACTGTCCGCGCGAAATGATCGTGCGCAGGAAGTCGGATTGGACGTCGGTCACGAAACGATGGCTCCAAGTGAACGAGGCTGGAGCTTTTGAAGCGCAAACACCAGCCTCTGAGGGCGGCGTAGCAAAGTGCGCCGCTCGCTAAAAGAGCGAGCGATAATAGCTCTGCGAAGGGGCGGCGCGGTTCATGGGGCTAGCTCTAGCGGGTCATTCGGCGCCGTCAACGGTTCTCAATCGGTCAGACGCTAGTAACACAAATCACCTAGCCGGAGCGGATGACGGAAGCTGCACCCGCCGCCGCCCAGCCGCCCGCGCGCGACATCGGCCTTGACGCCGCACGGGGCGCGCTGATGGCCTATATCGTCATCATCATTCACGGGACCTTTTGGCTGAGCGTCATCCCGCCGGGGCCGGGCTCGTGGCTGCTGTTCGAGATGCCGCCAGTGTTCATCATCACTGGCGCGGCGTTCTATCTAGGCGAAATAGCCAAGGGCAGAGGCACGCCCTATCCGAAATTTCTGTGGCGGCGCGCGGTGCGGATTTTAGTTCCCTACTTTGCCTACGCGTTGGTTTGCGCTGCTATCGTTTTGGCTGTGCGCTATCAGCAAGATGGGCTCGGCGTGCAGACGCTGTGGGCCGCTGTGTGGGCGTGGATCAATCCGCTGACGCGTGGCGGTGGCCACACCATGTATATGCTGAGTTGGCACCTGTGGTTCGTGCCGCCATTTTTGCTGGTGACGGCGTTGATGCCGCTTATCGCGCCGCGCCGCGCGCCGTCGTGGCTCCGGCCCTGGACGTTGGCGCTGATCGGATTTGTGATCGTGCTTGGTGCGCATCAGATCACGTTTCCGCAAAACGAGATGGTGCAGGAAGCCATTTCGTACGGCTTATGGGCCGTCTTTGGCGTGCTGATCGCAGCACAGCCGGGGCGCTACAAGACTTGGGAATACGCGCTGGTGTTTGTGCTGGCGATCGCGGGGCTTGCCGCCGCAAACGTGGCGCTGCCGGGTCGTGTCACGCTCGACATGCAGATGAACAAGTTTCCGCCGAACGCGATGTTCTTCTTGTTTTGCTGTGCGTGGATGATGTTCTGGCTCATCGCGCTGCGTGCGCTCGGCAGCGTGCGCGTGGACAAGCTCGCGAACCTGCCGATGCTCAAGCTGTTCATGAGCGCCGGCTACTCGATCTATTTGTGGCAGGGGCTTGGCTATACGGCAGCAGCGGCGCTGGGGCGGCCGTTGCATTGGAGCCCTTACGCAATCTGGCCGCTGGCCATAGCGATCACAATTGTGCTTGGGCTGATGGCGGCGCCGCTTGAGCGCATTCGTGTCCGCTAGCGCGGTGCGCGCTTCGCCAGAATGCGCTGCAGCGTGCGGCGGTGCATGTTCAGGCGCCGCGCAGTTTCGCTGACGTTGTGCCCGCACAATTCGTAGACACGCTGAATATGTTCCCAGCGAATACGGTCCGCCGACATCGGATTTTCCGGCGGCTCTGGGCGATCATCCGGGGCGGCGAGCAGCGCTTTGACGATGTCCTCGGGATCGGCGGGCTTGGCGAGATAATCGAGCGCGCCGGCTTTGACGGCGGCGACCGCGGTGGCAATGGCGCCATATCCGGTGAGCATCACCACTTTGCAGTCTGGGCGGTGCTTGCTGAGCGCTTCGACCACCGAGAGGCCGGAACCGTCTTCAAGGCGCAGGTCCAACACCGCGTAGGCTGGCGGCGTCTTGCTGGCGATTTCGCTCGCTTCCGACACGGTGCCGAGCGACGTCACTTCGAAGCCACGCAGTTCAAGCGCGCGCGCCAAGCGCGTACGGAACGCGAGGTCGTCGTCGAGGATCAGAAGCGTCTTGTCCCCTTCCGGGAGAGCGGTCGTGCTCATGCGCGAAACTCCAGCGGAATCCATGTAAGCATTTTCAGTCGAGATCATAGCTTGGTCGCCTCTATGGCGCTGCGGGGCCAACGTACAATCACAATCGCGCCTTGCAGGGGCGGTCTGCGATTGCGCATTTCTAGTTTCGCGCCGGTTCGTTCGAGCAGCGTTTTAGAGATGAAAAAGCCCAAACCAAGGCCTCCGGCTGCACCTTCTTCATCGCGTTCGGTCAAATAGGGTTCACCGAGGCGGTTAATCACGCCTGGCGCGAATCCGGGGCCATCGTCGCGAATAGCGATCTCGACGGTGTCGGCGGTCCATGTCGCGGTGACCTCAACGCGTGAGGCGGCAAAGCCAACCGCATTTTCGACGATGCCGCCGAGCGAATGCACGATCTCAGGCATGCGCCGCACAGTGAGTGGGCCGTCCCCCTCGGTGTTGACGACGATTTCGGGGCCCAGTCCTTCATGCGGCTGGATCGCCTCGTCGATCAGAGAGCGCATCGGCGCCCGTGAAACGATTTCATCGATGCGCTCGCGGTTGGTGGAGAGCTGACCGAGAATGGCTCGGCAACGTTCGCTTTGAGTGACCAGCAGATTGAGATCTTCGCCACGCGGATCGTCAGCAGGCAGTCCGCGCAGCATTTCCTTGGCGACGAGATGGATGGTGGCGAGCGGCGTGCCAAGTTCATGCGCGGCGGCCGCCGCAAGGCCACCCAGCGCCGACAAGGTCTGCTCGCGCGAGAGCACCTGCTGCACGGCCGCGAGGGCGATGTTGAGCCGCTCTTCTTCCGCCGCCACCCGCCAAGCGTATACGCTGGTAAACGCGAGACCGACGAAGATCGCGGCGGCGACGCCGAACTGATAGAGCGGCGGCAGTTCGAAATGCATGCCTTCAGGCCACGGTAGGCGCAGACGATAGACCGAAAGCACGCCCACACACGCGAAGGTCAGCGCCGCGAGCATGGCTGTCAACGCCGGGCGCAGAATGGTCGCCGAGACAGCGACGGGTGCTACGAAAAGAAACAGGAAGGGGTTCTGCAACCCGCCGGTCAGCGCCAACAGCACGGTCAGCTGGATGACGTCGTAGCCCAGCTGCGCCGCCGCCTCCCATTCGCGCGCCAATTCTTGCGAGCGGCGAGAAGCCACCAGGGCGATGTTGAATGCGATCGAAACCGCGATCGTCGCGAGCGCCCAATCGAACGGAAACTCGAGATTGAGCCCGAAGCGGACAAACAGCACCGCCACGATCTGTCCAAGCACCGCCAGCCAGCGCAGCAGAATGAGCGTCCTGACGCGCACGCGGCTGGTGGTGGTCCAAAATGTCGGATCGGTCGGCGTCATTTGCGGATCACGTCATGGCGCGCATGCGTGTGCGGCTCAAGGTCTTTGCGGGCGATTGAGCACGACGACCATCGGACCGAGCGGAAATCCGTGGTCCTGGCGGTTGAGTTGCGGGGCCCATAGTCCGGATACGTGGCCATCGAGAAAGAGCGCATCGCTGCAATGGAGGCTGTCGCGGAAGAAACGTCCGAAGCGGCCGAAAGAAACTTCGTCACGGCTGATCACGAAGAACGCTGTGTGGGCGTCGCGCACGCCGACGCCGTTGCGAATATAGTGAGAGTCACCGTCGGCGGAAAAACGCGGATGCAGTGCGCCGTGGATCACCAGCATTGGCCCGGATTGCGTGGCGTACACGGGCTGGGCGCCGAGCGCGGCGTACGCATCAGTCTCAGTGACGTGCACGCTGCCATCCGCCGCCTGCCAGAACACGCCGTTCGGTTTCAGATGGAAGTTGCCTGGACCATTGGCGCGATTGAGCCGGTGAAGCTCTGTGCCGTTTTCGACGTAAAGTCCGATTGGCGCGCCGCGCAGATTGAACATGCCGGCGTTCATGGCAAAGCGCACTCGCCTAGCGTCGTTTCCCAGAAACACAGCCAGTGCGCGGAAGCTGCGCAGCGTGTCACCGCTGGCGTCGCGATCGGCCAAACGCAATTCATAACGGAGTGTATCGTATGGACAGACGAGAAACCGCGCGCCCTCGAAGCGTTGTTCGGAGCAGACGAGGTCGTGCTGTTGCTGGCCCCACAACAGTGTCGTCGCGGCCATGGCGACGAGCGCGGCCGCGGTGCAAAGCGCCAAGTGAAGCGGTGTCGGCCTCATGCGATTGCGAGTTTGTCATAGGCGGGGCGATTCTCGCCAACCGTGCCTGCGGCAATGCGCGCCTGCGCTTTCGCGCCACGTTGCCGGTTTACGCCGCGCGCACCTAGCGTTTTGGCATGATGAGCCCTGCGGAGAAGCCGCGTCGCAATCTGACCGGCGCAGTGGTGCCCGCAGTCGCCGCAGCAGCGCTGGCGGCGGTGCTCGCGCTTGTGTTGGTGGGACAAAAAAACGGTCAGCGGCAGGTCTCGACCGATTGCGTGTTGCAGGGTTCGGAAAGCATGGGCGGACCGATTTCGCTCGTGGACACGAACGGCGCGCGGGTGACGGAGTCCGATTTCAAGGACCAACCATCGGTCGTTTATTTCGGTTTCACGCATTGTCCCGACGCGTGCCCGACGACGATGTACTCGCTAGCCCGCGCTCTGCAGGAGCCAGGCGGCTACGACATTCAACCGATCCTGATCACGGTTGATCCGGCGCGAGATACGCCGACGGTGCTGAAGCAATACGTGCACAGCGGCGGTTTCCCAGCTGGCCTGGTTGGGCTCACCGGGTCGCAAGCGCAAGTTGATGCAGCGGCGGCGGCGTTCAAAGCGTTTCATCAAGCGCGCCCGATCGAGGGAGCGCCCGCCGACGCCTACAACGTTGATCATTCGTCGTTGCTTTATGTGATGGACCGCCATTGGCGCACGCGCGCCATTATTAGCTCGGTCCACGCCACACCGGCCGACATCGCCCAATGCATCGCCGCGGGGCTGGAGCGCCGCGGTTAGGCGGTGCGGAGCTACCGGCTGAGTTGCCGTTGCGTGAGAGCGTAGCAATAATTACATACCGCAAAGACTGGCGCCGGAACCGGGCCTCAGAGGTTTTGCAGTGCAACGAACTCGCTTACTGGGATGCCTTAGCTTGTTGGAAATCAGCGCTGCCGCACACTCCGACGCCTTGCTGCGCCGCAGCACGAGAGGGGCTTAGATGCTCTATACACTGTATGAACTCAGTCATCTCTCGGTCGCGCCCTGGCGCTTGGCCGCGATGATGCAATCCAATTTGCTGCGTTCGCCGATGAACCCGGTGGCCAATACGGACATCGCGCGCACGGCAGCGGCCGCGTCAGACCTCTTCGAGAGCGTCACGCGCCGCTATCGCAAGCCAAGCTGGAATCTGCCGACCACCAATGTGAACGCGGTCGAGGTCGCGGTCACGCCGAAGACAGTGTGGTCGAAGCCATGGTGCAATCTCGTGCACTTCCAGCGCGACGAAGGCGCGCTGCGCAGTGCGCGTGGTGATCGCACCGATCCGGCGGTGCTGCTGGTTGCGCCGATGTCTGGCCACTACGCGACGCTGTTGCGGAGCACGGTGGAAGCGTTTCTGCCTGACTATGAAGTCTACATCACCGATTGGGCCGACGCGCGCATGGTGCCTTTGTTGGCCGGACGTTTCGGCTACCACGACTACATCGACTACGTGATGGAAATGGTGCGCGAGCTTGGCCCGGAGACGCATGTGGTTGCTGTGTGTCAGCCAGGACCACCGGTGCTCGCGGCGATTTCGCTGATGGCGGCGAACAACGATCCCTGCACGCCGGCGACGATGACGTTCATGGGATCGCCGATTGATGCGCGCAAATCGCCGACGGTGCCAAACAAGCTCGCGGAAGACCGCGCGATCGACTGGTTCGAAGAGAACATGATCCACACCGTGCCCGCGCCATATCCAGGCGCGTTCCGGCGCGTTTATCCGGGCTTTTTGCAGCTCGCGAGCTTCATGGGCATGAACCTCTCGCGCCATGTCGATGCGCACTATCAGCAGTTTCAGAATCTCGTCGCCGGCGACGGCGACAGCGCACAAAAACATCGCGCGTTCTACGACGAGTATTTGTCGGTGATGGATCTCAGCGAAGAATTCTACATCGACACGCTGCGCGAGGTTTTCCAGGAATATTCGCTCGCGAAGGGCACGTTCACCCATCGCGGCGTGCGCGTTGATCCGGGCGCCATCACCAGCACGGCGCTGCTTACGGTTGAAGGCGAGAACGACGATATTTCCGGCATTGGTCAGACGCAGGCCGCGCACGAACTGTGTGGAAACATCCCGGAAGCCATGCGCCGCGACTATATCCAGCCGGGTGTCGGCCACTACGGCGTGTTCAGCGGACGGCGCTTCCACAACGAAATCTATCCGCGCATGCGCGCATTCATGCGCGCGTTCCAATCGCCAGCTTCGCGTGCGCGTCCGCAGTTGAAACTCGTCGCTGAAAACCAATAGCGTGCGCGCCGTGCATCGTCTGCTGGACGATTGTCTTGAGGCGTTAACGTTTGGCGTGAAAACTCTTCAAATGCGCGCCGATTCGCAGAAGAGCGAGCCAATTCAGACCGAGATCGAAACGATCGACGGCGGCCGCGTGCCCGTGCGGCTGATCGTCAATCCGCGCGCGCGGCATGTGTCGGTGCGTATCGATCCGACGCGCCGCCAAGCTATCGCGACCGCGCCATCGAAGCGTCAGTTGCAGCACGCCGTGCGTTTTGCGGAAGAACGCGCGGGCTGGATCGCACATGAACTCTCGCGTCTGCCAAAGAGCGTGACGCTGCGGCCAGGTTCTGAGGCGCCGCTGCGTGGCGTGACGCATCTTTTGGCGCATGAGAAGGGTCGCGGCGCGCCGCGCACCGAGGCTGGTCTCTTCCCGCAACTGATCGTGCCGGCGCCGGACGTCGCGTTGTTCGAGTCGCGTTTGCTGCGCTTCTACAAA
This sequence comes from Terricaulis sp., assembly GCA_047601265.1. GTDB lineage: Bacteria > Pseudomonadota > Alphaproteobacteria > Caulobacterales > Aquidulcibacteraceae > Vitreimonas. The sequence goes on along the minus strand of JASGJR010000001.1, from coordinate 722,866 downwards.
GACCAAGCACGCGACGACCTAGTCGATCGCGTCGCGCATCACGCCGTAACCTTGGGCGTGCGGCCGGCGCGGTTGCAGGTCAAAGAGCTGCGCTCACGCTGGGGGTCGTGCTCAGTCGATGGCGTGCTGTCGTTCTCCTGGCGGCTGGTTCTCGCGCCGCCGTACGTGCTCGACTATCTCGCCGCGCACGAGGTCGCCCATCTGCGCGAGATGAACCATTCCCGCCGCTTCTGGGCGCATGTTGCGCGCTGCATGCCGGAATTCGAACGCGGGCGGCAATGGCTGCACGAGCATGGATGTGCGCTGCACGCGATCGGCATTTCCCGTTAGGGTTTGAGGAGTGGCCGGCCTGGCGCAAGCATTTGCATCAAGACGCCGTCGCGGTCGACGAACTCGTGCTTGAGCGCGGCTGCAACGTGCACCGGAATTATGACGATCAGCGTCCAGCGTCCAATCAGGTGCAACGTGTCAGCGATCTCGTGAGCGTCGCGATTGCGCTCAGCAAAGGGACTGGGCAGGGCGATGATGTTGAAGATGTTGATCGGATGCACGCCCGACCACACCAGAAGCGGGCCGGAGATGAATTGGATCACGATCGCCAGCAGCAAGAGGTGGTGCGTGATGCGGGCTACGCCCTGCAGCGTTTTTGCCTCACCTGAGGGCAGATTCGGTTGCGTCTGCGCGTAGTGCGCAAACACGCGCGCCAGCGCGAAGATCAGCAGCGTGCCGCCGATGGACACATGCAGCCCCATATAGGCGCGGTGCAGGTCGCGGTTGCCCGCGTCCTCGGCCCACCCGCCTTGCAGACCCGTGTAGATCATCGCCAGCACGCCCAGCGCGGCGACCCAGTGCAGCGTGACGGAAACCCAACCGAAAGCCTGCTTGCTGTTCCAGGTGTGCATGTAGTCCTCGTGCGTGAAGGTCTAGTGCGGCGCAGTTTGCGGCGGTGCAGTTGGGCCGATGTGTTGAGCCAAGAAGGCATCAACCTCACTTAGCATGTGCGTGAGGTCACGGCTCGACCACTCTGCCCAAATGTGTCCCTCGTCCTTTATCTCATCGTATTGAACAGATTTGCCAGCCGCAGTCATGGCCCTATTCATGATCTGCGACTGCTCCACAGGAACAATATCATCTGCTGTTCCGTGGATGAGCAAAAGGGGCGCTGTGATGTGGGCGACTTGGCGCGCTGGCGACACCGCTTCCAGTTCGTCTCGCGCCGTCGAGGGGTCGCCGATCAAACTCACGAAATACTCGTACAGCCCTGTGCGTTGATCGTTCGTGCTGCGCTCCCATTGCAACATTTGCGGCAGATCGGAGACGCCGGAGATCGACACACCGCACGCATACACGTCCGGAGTGAGAGACAAACCCGCAAGCACCGCGTAACCACCGTAGGAGCCGCCGACGATGCAGACCTTGTGTGCGTCCGCGATGCCGGCATGGACCAAGCGACGTACGCCATCGGTGATGTCGTCCTGCATGGCGCGGCCCCATTGATGATGACCGGCACTAGCGAATGCGCGCCCTGATCCTTCCGAGCCTCGGAAGTTAGGTTGAAACACGAGGTACCCACGCGAAGCGAGGAATTGTGCGAAGAAATCGTAGCCAAATTCGTCTCGCGCTTCGGGTCCACCATGGGGAAACACCACCAATGGATGCGGTCCGCCTTCCGTTTGTCCCGTCAGGTATCCCCAAAGGCGGGTGCCATCGTGTCCGGTGTATTGCACAATATTGGTTGGTGAGAGCGATTGGCGCGAGATGTGCGGATACGCGGAGCCCAAGAGACTGATCTGCGCGCTCTCCGTGTCGTAGACATAGTAGGTCGGTGGTAAGGTTGGACCATCGGCGTATAGCATCCAGAGCGAACCAGAGGTGCCGACGAGCGAGATGTCGGCTTCGCCGTGAAAATATGCGTTCAGACTATCGAAATGGTGTTGCATCTGCGGATCTGCCGCGTGGCAGTCTTGCCGTTGTCGGTCAGCGCAGCCGATCAAGAACTGACGGGTCTGCGTGTCGATCCAGGCGATCTGCGCGTCTGCGTCGGGTGCTTGAAAAATCGGCTGGCCGAGCTCGCCGGTTGCAGTGTTGTAGAGATAGATCGCTTGATATTCCTGTCCCGTCGCCCGCGCCGCGACGTAGACGGTGCTCGGTTGTGGACCGGCTGTGATGGGAAAGAAGTCGCGGTTTTGGCCGACCTGGCCAGAGCGGCGCACCTCATACGCGAGGGTCCAATTATGATCGCCCGACGCGCGCCGATAAATACGAATACCTGACCCGTGGGGCAGAACATCTTGGCGGATAATTGGACTTCCATTGATGTCGACGATGAAGTCGTTGGTGCTGAATTCGGCGTCTTCTACAGCTTGAACGCGGCCGGTGTTGATGTCGGCGCGGTATAGCGTGAAACCACGCTGCCCCCACGTGCCGAGCAGCACGTGGGTGGGATCATTCGGCAGCAGGTCGATCAGGTTGACCGGCACAGCCGCGACCGCGAAGCGATATTCTTCGCCGGCAAACATCTGCACTGCTCGGCCACCATTCACGCCTACGGAAAGTATGCGCGTGGTGCCTGGCGCGGGTTGCAGCGTGACCGGATCGATAATTTTCTCGCTGAGTGAAAAGACAATGCGGTCGTCGCCTTTCCATCGCACCCAGTTGATCGACATGAGTTGATCGTGACGCGCGGACTCAATGGCGGTTGCTTGGCGTGTACGCCAGTCAACGATAATCAGGTTGTCGGTGGTGGCAGTCTGTTGAACGGCGGCGACAAGCTTACCATTGGGCGACAGGCGAGGGCTCCAAAGCTCAGGACCCGCAGTGAACGCCGCCGCGGTGGGTGCGCTCGCAGGCTGCTGGGTGGACGCCGGCGGGAGCTGCGAGGGCGACGCAGGGGCGGTTTGCGCTATCGCCGACGTGGCAAGCATGCAGCAAGAAAAGACTGTGGCAATCATCGCGCGATACATTAACGCCCCCAATACGGGGCTTGTAGCACGCCTTAGCCTTCCGGCCCCACGTCCAGAGAGTGATCTTTGTCATCTTGCTGCGGGCCGGCCGAGGGCGGCGGGCCGGAGCTGATGACCGTGCCGATGGGCGCGCCGACAGCGCTGACGGATTGCGCCTGCGGATCGGCGACGCTCATGTCGACCATGTCGTCGGGCTCCGGCATGTCCAACGGCCGCGCTGGTTCGTTGCGCAACGCCACCAGCATGAACTGATGCCAGATGTCGGCGGGCACGGAGCCACCCACCATCTTGTTGGTGACGGTAAAATTGTCATTGCCGGCCCACACACCCGCGACCATGCCAGGCGTAAAGCCAATGAACCACGCGTCGCGATAATCGTTGCCGGTGCCGGTTTTGCCAGCGATGTCGCGGCCGGGGATGCGAGCGTGGGTGCCTGTGCCGGCTTGCACGACGCGGCTCATCATGAAGTCCATCAAGCGGCGCGGGCGATCCTCGATCAGCTGCGCGTGACGTTGTGGGCGCCAGCCCCACATCACTTCGTCGCTGCCGGCGCGGCGGATGCGCACGATGCCGTGCGGTTCGACGTTGTAGCCGCCCGCGGCCATGGTCCCGTACGCCTGTACCATTTCCATCAACGTCACCTCTTGAGCGCCGAGGCCGAGCGAATGGTAGTTGTGCAGGGGCGAGCGGATGCCGAGGCGCTGCGCGGTGGAAATGACGTTTTCGCCGCCCAATTCCTGCGTCAGACGGATCGCCACCATGTTGTACGAATCCGCGAGCGCTTCGGTGAGCGTCACGGGGCCATGAAATTCATGCTCATAATTGCCGGGCGCCCAATCGGGCTGTCCGGGAATGTGAATGACGATGGGTTCGTCCTGGCGCACGCTCCACGGCGTGAGGCCGTGCTCCATTGCCGTGAGGTAGATGAAGAACTTGAACGATGAACCTGGCTGACGATGGGCTTGCGTGGTGCGGTTGAACTGCGATTGCTCGTAGTCGCGCCCGCCGATCATGGCGCGCACACCGCCGGTGTCGTCCATGGCGAGCAGGCCGGCTTGGCTTACTTTCTTCGCCTGGCCCTGGTCATTGAGCACGGAATTGACCGCGTCGTTGCCGGCGCGTTGCGCGGCGATGTCGAAAGTCGTCTCAACGATGAAGTCATCGCGCTGCGTGCCGATCACGCTGCTGAGCACAGGGTCGATCCAGTCGCGGAAGTAGCTGAGCACGCCCGCCGGATTGCGGCGGCTGATGACGAGATCTTCCTGCAACGCCGCGCGCCGTTCGGCGTCGGAGATATAGCCCATGTTGACCATCTCGACGAGGACGGTCGCGGCCCGCTCCTTGGCGCGGGTGATGTCCTGGCTTGCGGGGTTCATCCGCGATGGCGCTTTGACGAGGCCCGCCAGCATCGAAGCTTGCAGTAGTGTGAGTTCGCGCGCGGGGCGGTCGAAATAGCGCTCCGAAGCGGCTTCGATGCCGTAGGCGCCTGCGCCGAAGTAAACACGGCTCAGATAGAGCGCGAGAATTTCTTCCTTGGTGAACTTGGTTTCGAGCCAAATTGCCATCGCCACTTCCTGGACCTTGCGGCGCCAGGAGCGTTCGTTGGTAAGGAAGAGGTTCTTCGCCAGTTGCTGCGTGATGGTTGAGCCGCCCTGCACGACGTGGCCGGCGCGCAGGTTCTCCGCGCCTGCGCGCATCATGCCGCCGAAATCGACGCCGAAGTGCTGATAGAAACGCCGGTCTTCGATCGCGACAAAGGCTTGCGGCACGTAGGGCGGCAGTGAAGCAAGATCGACCGGTGGCGCGTTCTGCGCGCCTTCGCGCAAAATCACGTGGCCGTTGCGGTCGAGGAAGGTGATCGACTGGCCGTTCTTCGCTTCCCACAAATCGTCTGTGGACGGCATGTCCCACGTGACGAACACGAAGAGTCCGATTAGCGCCACGACGAAGCCCACGGCGATCCAGCCCGTCCACACCGCAGCTTCGCGCACTGAGCGCGGGTGCTTCATGTTTTTGGCGCGGTTGGCGACTTCGCCGCCGAGCGCACGCGCGCCGCTGCTGATCGAACTAAGCCGTGGGCCGAAGCGCGCTTTGAGGCCGGCCCACATTGCGGTGAGCTGCGCCGCAAACGACCGATCAGGCTCGGGCGGCAGCTCCTCGGGATCGCCGGCGGGTTGGAAGAACGCTGGCTGCGCGGGCTCTGGCGATAGCGCCACAGGCGTCGCCTCGGTTTCTGCCGGCGTATCGAGGACAATCTCGGGTTCGGCCTCCGACTGGATCGCCGGTGCGGCGGCTGCAGCTTCGATCGCCGGGGGCGCTTCCTCGCGGGCCGCTATTGGGAGGTCTTCTTCGGCTTCCAGCTCCGGCGGAGCTTCGGGCGCTGGTGGTTGCTCTAGAGAAGCCTCGGGTGCTTGCGGAGCTTCCGGCTCTCGCGGAGCCTCAGGCGGAGCTTCGTGTTCAGTCTCGAAGATCTCTTCGGAAGTTGTCTCCGCGATCCCAGCATCATGCGGCGCGTCGTCCAGCACATCGGGCGCCGCGGGTTCGGGCGTTGAGGGTTCTTGGAGCGTTGTTGGTTCTATCTCTGCCGGCTGTGCCGGCTCGGCATCCAGCGCCCACTGATCCGCATCGTCTGGTTCGTCCGCCGCTGCAGTCTGTTCAGCGGGCGTAGCCAGTGTTTCGAGGTGCGCCTCATCAGGCTGCTCGCGAGACGCACATGTTTCTTCCACCGGACGCGCGTCCGTCGGCTCGCCCTCCGCAGGCGGAACGGGCGGAGGCTTCTCCGGTCCCGTCGGTTCATCTTCGTCAGCCACCCCTGGCTTTTCCTCCGCGCCGTGCGTAGCGCGATTCGAGCGCTAACCCCTTTACGGCGGACTCTCGCAGCTTCGAGCACCCAACGCTCGGGACGGGAACCGGTTTCGGTCGCCGCCACTTTCTCGCCTAATTTATTGACGTGTGACCTTGATGCGCAACCGCGATGAACACTCGCTTTTCCTTGCTCAGTATGGGTGGGATGGCCATATATCGGGGACGCTGTCTATTACCGGATGGCAAGGGAGCATTTATGAGCGACTACAATCCTCAGGCGCGCAGCATACCGGCTCAGACCGATATGTCCGTCGACGCCGGCCTGCGGGCGTTCATGCTGGGCGTGTACAACAAGATGGGCCTAGGGCTTGTCGTTTCGGCAGCTGTGGCCTTTGCTGTCGCGACCACACCTGCGCTGCTGCAATTCTTCTTCACCGGCCCGATGGCTTACGTGAGTATTTTCGCGCCGGTGGCGATCATCCTGATTTCCAGCTTTGCCATGCGCAATCCATCGCCAGCTTCGATCAACATTATCTATTGGAGCTACGTGGCGACGATGGGCCTGAGCCTCGCCTTCATCTCGGCTGTTTACGCGGCCGGTTACGGCGGCGGTTTCATCACGGTGATCAAGGCGTTCTTGATCTCAGCCGCCGCGTTCGGCGCGCTCTCCTTGTGGGGCTACACCACCAAGCGCGATCTCTCGGGCTTCGGCACGTTCCTGTTCATGGGAGTGATCGGCCTGCTGATCGCCATGGTCGTGAATATGTTCCTGCAAAGCCCCGCACTCGATTTCGTTATCTCAGGCGTGGGCGTGCTGGTGTTCGCCGGTTTGACGGCGTTCAAGACGCAAATGCTGAAGTGGTCCTATTATCAGCTGGCGGGCGATGCGCGCCAGCTCGCGGTTCAGACTACGTACGGCGCGCTATCGCTGTACATCACCTTCATGAACCTGTTCTTCTTCATCTTGCGCATTCTCGGCGGCCGCCGCTAAGCTTCGCAGAGTCCAAGAAACGAAACGCCCCGGTGAAAGCCGGGGCGTTTTTCTTTGCGGACGCCTTTCTGGTTAGTCCGTCACCAGGCGCATGCGACGTGGTTCAAGCACTTGCAGCACGCGCGCGAGATCGTGTCCACGGCGTAGGACCGTGCCATCTACCGTGCGCACACTGTAGGCGCCTTGTTTGCGTGCGTCGGCGGGACGTTTCTCGATTTGATAGAGCGGCGGTTCGTGCGCGCGCCGGTACACTGTGAACAACGCGCGATCGGGGAGGGCGTCGAAGGCGTAGTCGCACCACTCGCCAGCAGCGACCATGCGACCATAAAAACGCAGTAAGCGATCAAATTCACCGCGGTCGAAGAACAAGGTTGCGTTCGCTCCTGCCTGTGGGAAAACACGAAAGCCGATCTTGGTCGAGATTACAAATCTCCCAGGTCGCCGTTTGGCCGCACTTTGCGCTTGCCTCCGCCGCATTGGGGCGCGAACCTATGCTTGCACCAGCCGGAGAACTGCAGGTTCTCAGGTATCCATCAGCCCCCCCAGCCCCCCTGGGTTCCTCGCTTCGGTTGGTGCACTTGATTTTTCTACGTTTCGCCCGCGCCAGTCGCGGGCTTTTTCATGCCTGCGTTTTTCCGCGAGAAATAAGCGTTTTCGGAGCGCGTGTGACAGTTGCGGCGCGCTTTCGAGCCTGTGGAAAACTTCGTCGCACATGCCGCCGCGCGCGCTGACCACGCAGCTGCGGCGCTTCTTAAGCATTCAGAAACGGGGCGCGGAATCGCCGCATCTGATTCGCCGTTTCGAGGTCGCTTCTGTGGATAAGAAGCGGTGGTATTTTCGCCGAAAGCACCTTAAAGAGCGGCGCCTACTTTTCCGAGGACGACATTTCCACATGCTCCTGCAGGTCGACGGCTTACGCAAATCGTTTGGCCGGCGCACCGCCGTCGATGGCATTGGCTTTTCGCTCGACGTCGGCGAGATCGTCGGTTTTCTCGGTCCGAACGGAGCGGGCAAAACAACGACGATGCGAATGATAGCGGGCTATCTCGAGCCCGATGAAGGCGTCGCCAAAATCTTCAACATCGATGTCGCGCAAGACCGTCGGCGCGCCCAGGAGCGTGTGGGCTACCTACCAGAAGGTGCGCCGCTGTACGGCGAGATGACGCCGTGGAGCTTCTTGCGCTTCATCGCAGAGACCCGCGGCATGGCAAAGGAGGCAGCGCGCCACGCCGTCCGCCGCGCCGCCCAGGATGCGCGTTTGGGCGACACTATCGACCGGCCAATCGAGACGCTCTCGAAGGGATATCGGCGACGTGTCGGACTGGCGGCGGCGCTGCTGCATGACCCAATGCTGTTGATCCTCGATGAGCCGACCGACGGTCTCGATCCGAACCAACGCCACGCCGTACGCGACCTGATCCGCAAGCTTGGCGAAGACCGCGGGCTGATCATTTCGACCCACAGTCTCGAAGAGGTCGACGCGGTGTGCACGCGCGCGATCGTCATCGATCAGGGCCGCATCGTCGCAGACAATACGCCAGCCGAACTGCGCGAGAAGCACGGCAGTCTCGAAACCGCCTTCGAGGTGCTGACGCGCGGGGAGGAACGCGTTTGAGAAACAACAAGCGACCCGGCTTGGCGAGCACCGTGGCGATCTATCGGCGCGAACTGCTTTCCTACGCCACCACGCCAACGGCTTATGTGTTTGTTGCCGTGTTCCTATTCGCGATCGGGCTCTTCACCTTCCAGGTTGGCGGTTTCTTTGAATCACGCCGCGCCGATCTGTCAGCCTTCTTCGCATTTCATCCTTGGCTGTTCATGGTGTTCTTGCCGGCCATCGCCATGCGGTTGTGGGCTGAGGAAACGCGTACCGGCGCGCTAGAATTGCTGCTGACATTGCCGGCGCCGACCTGGTCGCTGGTGCTGGGCAAGTTTCTGGCGGCGTGGACGGTGGCGGCGGTGGCGCTTTTGCTGACGACGCCGCTCTGGATCACTGTGAACTTCCTCGGCGCGCCCGACAACGCCGCCATCTTCACCGCCTATCTCGCAAGTCTGCTGATGGCGGGCGCCTATATCGCGATTGGATCGGCGATGTCGGCGCTGACGCCAGCGCAAGTCATCGCCTTCGTGCTTTCGGTGCTGGTGTCGTTCTTGCTCACCGCGCTTGGGCTGCCCTTGGTGTCGGACTTCTTCGCTGGCTTTGTCGGCGGTTCGATTGCGGAAGCCATCTCCCGCTTCTCAATCTTGGCGCACTTCGAGGCGGCACAGCGCGGCGTTATCGAGTTTCGCTCGGTCTTTTACTTCCTGTCCCTAATCGCGCTTTGCCTCGGCTTCACCGCCGTCACGGTCGACGCACGGCGGGGAGGCTAGGCCATGACTGGACGCAGGTTCGCTTTTATCGCGGCGCTGGCTTTCTTGGTGATGTTCGTCGGCGCCAACGTCGTTGCCGGCGTGTGGTTTCGCGGCTGGCGTCTCGATCTCACCGAGAACCGTCTCTATTCCATCAGCGACGGCACGCAGAACACACTCGATCACTTGAGCGAGCCGGTGGAGTTCAAGTTCTATTACTCGCGCGATGCGGCCACGCGCGTGCCGGAACTGCAGACCTACGCGGCGCGCGTCCGTGAAATGCTGGAGACCTATGCGGCGCGCTCGCACGGGCGCGTGCACTTCACGGAAGTGAACGTCAAGCCGTTCACCGACCAGGAAGACGAAGCTGAAGAGGCGGGGATTCAGCCGGTGCGCCCGTACCAAGGCGCCGATCCGATCTATTTCGGCCTGACCGGCGCCAACGCGATCGACGACAAACGGACCATTCCGTACTTCGATCCGCAGCGCGAACCGTTCCTCGAATACGAAGTGACGCGGCTGATCTTCGAACTGGAGCATCCAGATCGGACCAAGGTCGCGTTGATCACGTCGTTGCCGCTTAACCCGCCTTCCGGCGACATGCAGCAAGCGCAGCCGGGTGGATCGACGTTCGCTACGGAGATGGGTGCGTTACTCGATGTTACTAAGCTCGATCCGAACTTCACCGCAATTCCAGCCGACACGGACGTGCTGGCGATCATTCATCCGCCGGTGCTGACCGCGGCGCAAAGCTATGCAATCGATCAATTCATTCTACGAAAGGGCCGCGCCTTCATCGCACTCGATCCGGCGTCAATGTTGGCGCAGCAGGCCGCCCAACAGCAGTCGCAGCTCATGCAAGCGCCTGCGCCAACGTCGTCGACATTGGAGCCGCTGCTGCAAGCGTGGGGCGTGAGCCTGTCGCCGGATGTCGTGCTTGATTTGAACGGTGCGCTACCGGTGAACGCGCAAGACCCCGCGACCGGGCAGACGGTGCAGTTGCCGCAGCCGCTCTTCTTCTCGGTGCCGCGCACGCAACTCAGTCAAACAGATCTCATGACGGCGGCGTTGCGTCGTGGCATCAATTTCGGCCTTTCAGGCGCGTTCAATGTTAGCGAGCGTCCGGGCGTGACCGCAGAGGTGTTGGCCAAGACTGGCGAACGCACGATGCACATGCCGGCCGACCAGGCGTTGGCGCGGCCGTCGCCCTATGACGTCCTGCGTGCGTTCCCACCGATTGGGCGGGTTGAGACGATTGCGGTGCGTTTGTCGGGCAACCTCGTCAGCGCGTTTCCGAACGGGCCGCCGCCTGATGCGCCGGTGGCGCCGGTAGGCGTGCAGCGTCTCACGCGGTCGGCCGCGCCTGCGCAGATCGTGCTCGTGGCTGACACAGACTTCTTGGCCGATGACTTCTACATCAATCCGCAAGACGGCACGGCGGCAGCCGACAATGCGTCGTTTGCGCTGAACGCCATTGACGTGTTGGGCGGCTCCAACGCGTTGGTGTCGTTGCGCTCACGCGCGCCGTCGGTGCGCAAAATGGAAGTTATCGACCATATGGAGGCCGACGCGCAGGGGCAGATTCAGCGCCGTCAGGACGAATTACAGGCAGACCTGCAGGACACCGAAACGCAGCTGCAGCAGTTGCAGGCGCACGGACACGGCTCAGGCTATTTCTCTGGCAATCTGGGCGCCGAGCTGACGCCGCAGGAGAGCGCCGCGATCGAGCGCTTCCGAAAGCACGTTGTCGAAGTGCGGAGTGAATTGCGTCACTTGGCGCGCGATCTGCGCGGTGACATCACGCGGCTGCAGACCTTGGTTGTCTTCATCAATGTGTGGCTGGCGCCGCTCATCATCGCGCTCGCTGGTTTGATCTTGTTCTGGCGCCGGCAGCGGCGCGCCCAGGGAGCGCGGCGATGACTACTCAGCTCGCCGAACGCCGCAAGGGCCTGGCGCTTACGCTTTCGCTGATTGCTTTGGGGTTGATCGCCATTGCCGCGGTGACCGTTGGCATCGACACGCGAGCGTCTCGCCCTGACGTCGCCACTGGCCCGGTCGTGCCGGGACTTTCTGACACTATCGGCAACGCGCAGCGCATCATCGTGACCAGCGAGGATGCGAGCTATCGCATCGAGAAGACCCAGCGCGGCTGGGCGATGATCGATCGCGGCAATTTTCCCGTCGAGCGCGCGCGCCTGGACCAACTCACGCAAGCGCTCGAACAGCTTCACTACACGCGACGGATGACGACCGATCCTGAGAAGTTCGACCGCTTGGGCGTTGGCGATCCGCAACACGGCGGCCACGGCGTGCTGTTGCGCGTTGAAAGCGGCACAGGCGCGCTGCTGGTGAATCTGATCATCGGGACTGTGCCCACAGCCGGGCAGGGCGTCGTCTATGTGCGCCGTCCTGATCAGGATCAGACATGGGCCGCCTCGTCCTCGCAAGCGGCGCGCTTACCGCCGCTGCGCAATGTGGCCGCTTGGCTCAATCTGAAGCCGTTGGACCTTCCGGCGGAAAGTCTTCTAAGCGTCCTCATCTCGCCGCCGGGCAGCCGCCCGTTCATTCTGGCGCGTGCTGACGCCACCCAGCCTTGGCGGCTCACATCGCCGGCGTTGGCGACGCAGATCAGTGTCGACGCGATTGCAGAAAAGATCACGCAACTGACGCCGGTGGACGTTCAGGAAGCGCCGGCCATTCAAGGCGCCGCGACGGGCCATTTGCAGATCACGACCGCTGAAGGTGTCGTCGTCAACGCGGAATTGATTCCGAGCGGCGGCAAGACCTGGATGAAGCTGGTCGCGCACGCTTTGCATCCCGAGCAGGAAAGTGCCGCGTTGGCCATCAACAACAAGGTCGCCGGGTGGGCTTACGCGCTTTCGGATTTGGATATGCAATCGTTGGCGCCGCCGCTCACCACGCTCGTGCCGAGCATCTCGCCACCACGTCCGCCGCAAGCGCCGCCCGCGGCTGCACCCATGACGGCGACGCCGCCGGGCTAATAGCGCTGTGGCCGGTAGGTGAATGCAGCGCCGAGAATGGGGCCGCCGTTCGGGGCCTGCACGAGCACGGCGCATTCGGGATCACAGTGCTGGCGCTCGAACCATTTGCCTGAGCCGTCCCACTGATCCACGCGCTCAAGCGTGCGCACCAGATTGTAGTGCTGGATCGAGCGGTTCACGTTGACGCCGCCGGTGATGACCACTGTCACCGGGCCGGGATCGTAGGCGATGAGCCAAATGTCAGCGGGTGCGCCGCTTGTCGCGCCAGGGCCGATGGTCACGCGCACGCGATTGTTTCGAAGTCTCACCATGGAGACGTCAGGCGCGCCTTGTTGGCGGCCGCCGGCGACGACGTCGTCGAGGATGCTCTGTGCGGTGTCCCAGTCACCGGCACTGACTTGGTTCACGCCGTTGAACACCAGTTGCGGTGTGAACCTTCCACGCACACGCATGCGTTCGGAAAAGGCCAGCTGCCGCGCGGCATACTCTGGGCGCGCCAGCGTGTCGCGCCAGCCCAGATAATCCCAGATGCCCACCGGAAAGGTCAGCGCCAGTACGTTCGGACGATGCGACATCATCCCGAGCAGCCGGTTCGCCCGGGGGCACTGCTGGCACCCCTGGCTCGTGTACAGCTCCACCACAACGGGCGGGCCGTTGCCGCCGCCAGCCTGAGCGGACGCATCACTGACGAGCGCCGCCAAGCCAAGCAAAACGGCGGCGATAATGCCGGCCTTCATGGGGTCAACATGGCCGTCCGCCCTGCGCGGTTCGAATCAAACCGGCGTGACGGACGTGATGTTGATCACGCGGATTTCGCCAAGCCACGCAGCACATAATGGAGAATGCCGCCGTTTCGGAAGTATTCGACCTCGTTTTCGGTATCGATGCGGCACTGAACCTCGATTTCCTCGGTTTTGCCGTTCGCCCGGGTAATGCCGACGGTGACTTTTTGGCGCGGTTTCAGTTCCGCCACGCCAGCGATGGAAATGGCTTCCTCGCCGGTCAGACCCAGGCTCGTCCAGCTTTGGCCATCGACAAACTGGAGCGGCAGCACGCCCATGCCGATGAGGTTCGAGCGGTGGATGCGCTCGAAGCTCTCTGCAATCACCGCGCGAACGCCGAGGAGGCGGGTGCCCTTGGCGGCCCAATCGCGTGAGGAGCCGGTGCCGTATTCCTTGCCGGCGAAGATCACGAGGTCCTTGCCTTCGGCCTGATAGCGCATCGCCGCGTCATAGATGAACATGCGTTCTTCTGATGGATGGTGGATCGTATAGCCGCCTTCCACCACAGCGCCGTCGGGGCCTTTCACCATTTGGTTCTTGATGCGGATGTTGGCGAAGGTGCCGCGCGTCATCACTTGGTCGTTGCCGCGCCGCGCGCCGTACGAGTTGAACTCGCTTTGCGGCACTTGATGCTGGCTGAGATATTCACCGGCCGGTGAGACCTTCTTGATCGATCCTGCGGGACTGATGTGGTCGGTGGTGATGCTGTCGCCGAACAGCGCGAGCACCGGTGCGTTCTTCACGTCGGTGATCGGCTTCGGCTCCATGGTCATGCCGTCGAAGTAGGGCGGGTTTTGCACGTAGGTGGAACCCATGTCCCATTTGTAGGTGCGGCCTTCGGTGATCTGGATGCCGCGCCATCTGCTGTCGCCTTGGAAGACGTCGGCGTAGCGGGTGGCGAACATCTCCGGTGTCACGGCTTGACGCACCGTTGCTTCGATTTCGGCGTTGCTCGGCCAAATGTCGCGCAGATAGACGGGCTTGCCGTCACTGCCCGTGCCAAGCGGATCGTTTTCAAGATTGACGTAGACCGAGCCTGCGAGCGCGTACGCCACCACAAGCGGCGGTGAGGCAAGATAGTTGGCGCGTACGTCTTGGTTCACACGGCCTTCGAAGTTGCGATTGCCGGAGAGCACCGAGGCGACCACCAGATCGCCTTCAGTGACCGCCGCCGAAATCGCTGGCGGCAGCGGCCCTGAGTTGCCAATGCATGTCGTGCAGCCATAGCCGACGAGATTGAAGCCCATTGCGTCGAGGTCGTCGTTCAATCCAGCCTTGGCCAGATAATCGGTGACGACCTGGCTGCCCGGGGCGAGCGAGGTCTTCACCCACGGCTTCACCTTCAAGCCACGCGCACGCGCGTTGCGCGCGACCAGACCTGCGGCAAGCATGACCGATGGGTTGGACGTGTTGGTGCACGAGGTGATCGCGGCGATGACGACGTCGCCATGGCCAACGTCGTGGCCCGCACCATCGACCGGCACGCGCTTCTTCAATTCCGCGCTCTTGCGGAACTCGGTTTCCATCGACTTGGTGAAACCGTCTGCCAAGCCACCAAGCACAACGCGGTCTTGCGGACGCTTCGGGCCAGCGAGCGAAGGGCGCACGTCACTCAGCGAAAGTTCGAGCGTGTCGGTGAATTCCGGCTCGGTCTCGCTGCGCCACAAGCCTTGCGTTTTCCAATACGCCTCAACGAGCGCGACGCGGTCGGCGTTGCGGCCAGTGGCGCGCAGATAGTCGACCGTTTTTGCATCAACCGGGAAGAAGCCGCAGGTGGCGCCGTATTCCGGCGCCATGTTGGCGATCGTGGCGCGATCCTCGACGCTCATGCCATCGAGGCCGGGGCCGAAGAACTCGACAAACTTGCCGACAACGCCCTTCTTGCGCAGCATTTGCGTAACGGTGAGGACGAGGTCGGTCGCGGTCGCGCCTTCCTGGAGCTTGCCCGTGAGCCGGAAGCCGATGACCTCGGGGATCAGCATGGAAATCGGCTGGCCGAGCATCGCCGCTTCAGCTTCGATACCGCCGACGCCCCAACCCAGCACGCCAATGCCGTTGATCATGGTGGTGTGGCTATCTGTGCCGACCACGCTGTCAGGATAGGCGACGGTGTCCTCGCCTTCTTGGCGGGTCCACACGGTTTGGCCGAGATATTCGAGGTTCACCTGGTGACAGATGCCGGTGCCGGGCGGCACAACGCGGAAATTCTTGAACGCTTGTTGGCCCCAGCGCAGGAATTTGTAGCGTTCGCCGTTGCGTTCGTATTCGAGCGCGACGTTCTTCGCGAACGAGTTCGCGTGCGCGAAATTGTCCACCATCACTGAGTGGTCGATTACCAGGTCAACGGGCACCAACGGATTGATGCGTTCAGGATCGGCGCCGAGCTTCGCAGCGGCGTCGCGCATCGCCGCGAGATCGACGACGGCCGGCACGCCGGTGAAGTCCTGCATCAGCACGCGCGCTGGACTGAAGGCGATTTCGACTTCGTTCTTGCCGCGGTTCACCAGCCATGAAGTCATGGCCAGGATGTCAGCCTTCTTCACTGCGACGCCGTCTTCGGTGCGCAACAGGTTTTCCAGCAGCACCTTGAGAGAAGCGGGGAGTTTGGAAATGTCGCCGAGCCCGTTTTGCGCGGCGGCGTTGAGGTCATAGTACGTGTAGGACTTGCCGCCGACACTGAGCGTGCGGCGGGAATTGAACGAGTTCAAAGATGACATGAGCGTGCATCCTAAGTCTGTTGAACAGAAAGATGCAGACGCGTTGGGGAGCGCCCCAATCCGGAATCAAACCGGCGCGCGGCACCGCTTATGTAGCGCCGATTTGCAAAGGCGCAATTAACGATGCTGGAGTTTAGTTGCGAACCAAACGCAACTAGCTCGGTTCAGTCTCGCTGTTGTGCTCAGCACCTGTTTCGGCAGCGGTTTTTGCACTGCTGCGTCCGCGCCGCCATCGCAAGATCGCCCAAACGATTGGCACGATCACAATCGCAAATGGGAGCAGTGCGGCAATCAGCGTGATGATTGCCGCAAAGCCCCAAACGACGACGCCGAGGAAACCGGAGAACGCATGGCTCAAAGGCTCAAACGTATCCGTGCCTACGGCTTTCGCTGACGAGCTGTAGCTGATGGTGAGCTCCGACATCGCCACGCGCGTGCGCATCACGGCGAGTTCGGACTGCGTCGCGTCCATGTCGCCCTGGACGCGCGCCAGCTCGCGCTCGACATCCAAGAGGTCGGACAACTTTCCAGGGCGGCTGCGCAGCATTTCTTGCAAACGATCGCGCAGCGCAGTTTGTGCGCGCATGTGCGCTTCGGTGTCGACGATGCTGCGTGTCAGATCTTCGGTGGATGTGGCTTGCGATGTGACGCGGCCGCCGGCGGCGGTGGCTTGAGCGCCAATGCCGCCCATGAAGGTGCGCAACCAGTTCGGCTCGGCGCGCAGATTGACTGTGCCGCTCATGCTGCTGCCTGGGTCGCCGTTCTGGTTCGAGCCGATCAGCTGGCAAATCCGTGGTCCCGCGCTGAGGCACGCGCGCATGTGCGCATCCATGACGCCTGTCAGACGGTCTGCGGGAATCTCCAGGGCCATCTGATACGAATAAGCCAGGTACATGACCGGCTGAGGCCCAGGCGATTGCGGGCTTGCGGGCCGTTCTTCGCTCACGGCGTCTTGTGCTTGCGGCGGCGCCGGCGCGTCCGCCGCGCGGCTGGCTTCGCCGCCCGTGACAGCTTCCGGCATCGGGACGTTCACGGCGGGCGACCCTGGGTTCGTGGACGCTTGCCCGCACCCAACCAAGAGGACCGCCAAGGCGAATCCAGCCAGATAACCCCGCATGCACTGCCTCCCGTAGCAGAACACCAAGGCGCGCCTTGGCGATTGAAGCAACCCTTTCTAGAACCGAGGCGGCATTATGAACGGGCGCGGACGTTTCGATGGCTGAAGGACAAAAGGTTGGCATCCGCGCTGATGGGCTGGCGATCAGGCGCGGTGCGCGGATCTTGTTTGAGAACCTGAATTTTGCGGCCAGGGCGGGGGAATTCGTCGAAATCCGTGGCGCGAACGGGGCGGGCAAGACAAGCCTGTTGCGCGCTATCGCAGGTTTTCTGCGTCCGCACGGCGGTAGCATAGCTTTCGAGAACGCCGATGAGCCGTCGCTCGCCTTGCACTACGTTGGCCATTTGAATGGATTGAAAGGCGGCGTCTCCGCCCGCGCGCACATGCGCTATTGGGCAGGGTTGCTTGAGGGTGACGGCCCGCTCGATGAAGCAGCCGCGAAGCTTGGCGTAGCGGCGTTGCTTGATCTGCCTGCGCGCGTGCTCAGTCAGGGGCAACAGCGACGCGTGTCGCTGACACGTCTGCTGATGGCGCCGCGACCAATCTGGCTGTTGGATGAACCTGCTGCGGGTCTCGACAGCGCCGGGCGCAACATCATTGCCGACCTCGTCGCTGCGCACTGCGCAGTGGGTGGCCTTGTGCTCGCGGCTGTACATGAACCGCTGGGGGCAACGCCTGTGCAAACTATCATGGTCGGCGCGTGACCGCGTTCGCTGCCACGTTCCGCCGCGACTTCGCGTTGATGTGGAGCGCAGGCGGTGGCGTGATGGCGCCGCTGGGCTTTTTTCTGGGCGCAGCAGTGCTCGTGCCGCTGGCGATGGGGCCGGAGCGCGATCCGCTTGCGGCGGCCGGCCCGCCTCTCTTGTGGGTAGCGGCGGCGCTCGCCGTCCTGGCAACGATCGAGCGCTTGTTTCAAGCCGATCTTGAGGATGGCTCGCTCGACCAGATGCTGCTCTCGCCAGCGCCGCTTGAGTTGATCGTATTGGCGAAGGGTGCAGCGCTTTGGTGCGCGATCGGTCTGCCGATTGCGCTCGCCGCGGCGCCAGTTGCCATTGCGTTGCAGGCTTCTCCGGCGCTTGTGCCTGCGGTTATTGTCAGCGTCGCGCTCGGCATGGCCGCTTTCATAGGGGCCGGGCTGGTGGGCGCGGCGCTTACCGCCAGCGTAAAACGCGGCGGCGTATTGATCGCGCTCATTGTCATGCCGTTTTTTGCGCCGCCTATTATCTTCGGCTCCGCAGTTGCTGGCGCCGGGTTTGGCGCGGCGTTCATGCTGCTGACCGGCTGCGCCTTGGCCTACGTGGTGCTCGGCGCGATTGGCGCTGCGGCGGCTTTGCGGCTGCAAACGGAATGAGGTGGTCAGAATGTCCCCTGGTAGCTCGCCCCTGATGCCTGATAGCTGACACCCTGATGCTTTCGACTTTTGCCAATCCCGCGCAGTTCATGCGCTTCTCGGCCTGGGCGCTGCCAATCTGCGCAGTGCTGACCGTCGTGTTGTTCGCGGTGGGTTTGCCGTGGGCGCTGGTGAGTTCGCCCGCCGACTACCAGCAGGGCGAAACCGTGCGGATCATGTACGTGCACGTGCCTGCCGCGTGGTGGGGGCTTGCCATCTACATGTTCATGGGCGTGGCGAGCCTGGTCAGCTTTGTTTGGCGCCACGCGCTGGCCGATGTCGCTGCGCGCGCCGCTGCCCCTATCGGCGCGACCTTCACCGCGCTCTGTCTCATCACCGGTTCGCTGTGGGGCGCGCCAACGTGGGGCACGTGGTGGGAGTGGGATGGGCGCCTCACCTCGATGCTGGTGCTCTTCATCATCTATCTTGGCTACATGGCGTTGCGCGGCGCAGTTGAAGATGAAGAACGCAACGCGCGTTTGGCGGCGATCCTCTGTATGGTCGGTCTCATCAACTTGCCGATCGTACATTTCTCGGTGGTTTGGTGGAGCACGCTGCATCAACCCGCGAGCATCTTCCGGCCAGGCGGCTCTGCCGTAGATAAATCCATGTTAGGCCCGCTCTTCACGATGAGTGGCGCTTTTCTGGCGCTTGGTCTCACGCTTGGACTGATGAATATGCGCGCAGCGATCCTGCGGCGGCGCGTTGAGAGCGCGCGGCTGCGAGGAGCGTCGGCATGATCCACGGCGGCTGGTCCTATGTTGAAGCGGCATATGCGGTGACGCTTGCCGGCCTCATCGGTTTGGCGGTGGTTGTGGTTGTGCGTTTCGTCCACTGGTCGCGCGAAGCGCGCAAGCTCGATAAACCGGACGCGAAGCCGTGAACCGGATACTGGCTTTCGCGCCGCTGGCGTTGCTGGCGCTGGTTGTGGTGGTCTCAGTGGCGTTGCTGCTGAAGCCCGGCGCGCATCAAACCATCACGACGGGGCAGATGGGCAGGGCCGCGCCGCACTATGAGCTTGTGCAGCTTGGCGGCGGCGCGCCTGTCACCAGTACGGCGACTGCGGGCAAACCGCATCTCATCAACGTGTTTGCCTCATGGTGTACGCCGTGCATCGCCGAGAACCCGCAACTGATGGCGTTGCGGGCAGACGGTGTCGACATTGTCGGCATCGCGTACAAGGACAATCCGAATGATACGCAGGTCTTTTTAGAGGGCCACGGCAATCCCTACAGCGCCGTTGGTATCGATCGAGACGGCCAGTTCGCGCTGCAACTCGGAATTGCCGGCGTGCCCGAGACATTCGTGGTGAACGCTCAGGGTGACATCGTCGCAGTGCATCGCGGGCCGCTGACTGAGGCGGACCTGCAGCGCGAAATATACCCAGCGCTTCGTGCCGGCTAGCTAGCCGCTCTGCTGCGCGCGTTCGCGTTTGTTGTGACTCTTGCGGACCTTGTGCTTGGCGCGCGCAGCACGCTTGGCGTCGCGCTTTCTCTGTCGCTCGGCCTTGGCGGCGGCTTCGTCGATGCCCTTCACCAGTTTGGTCAGCGTATTGATGAAGGAGCGCATCTTGGGGCGCGGCAGGGCGTCGAGAATGGCGGCGTCCGCGGCGTGTGCGTATTTGGTGGCCGCCGCGAGGATCATGGAGCCAGCGCCAGCGAGCCGCACAGAAAGCGCGCGCGCGTCCGACACCGACGCCGTGCGCACCACCCAGCCGCGCTTTTCCATGCGGTTCATCATGTCGGCGAGCGTCGAGCGGTCGATGCCGGTAGCGCGCACCAGATCGCTTTGACTAAGACCTGGGTTCTCTGCGATTGCGGCCAGCACGGCGAATTGACGGAGCGTAACGCCGTCGCCGCCAACCAGTTGTGTGAAGCGATCCGCGGCAAGCTGCTCGGCCCGATGCAGCAAATGGCTTGGCGAGTGCGCGAGCCTGAACGGCTCCGCCTCCAGCTGCTCCGAATTCCCTCGAGCCATTGAGCCCGCCCCAAAAACGCGGCGAACCTTAACGCCCGAACCGGCGCGATCAATCATTTGCGTTAGGTTGCTACCCCAGCGAGGCGAAAATCCGTCCGAATGCGGCGCTTTTAGGCGGCAGGCGGCGCCGTTGTCGCTGAATCGTCATCAGGCAGGTGCTTGATGATCAGCGGCATGTTGAGCGCAGCGAAGACGAAGAAGCATGCGAAGAACGCGATCGTGTGCAGGCTGACCCAAGTTTCCGTCGATTGCGTGAGGCGCAAAAACTCGTTCATTGCCGCCATCGCCACGAAGAAAAGTCCCCAGCGTAGCGCGAGCGTATTCCAGACCGGATCGGGCAGCGTCAGCGCGTGTTGCATGAGCAGGCGCCAAATGTTTTGCCCGATCGCGAGCGAGCCGAGAATGGCGGCGCCGTAAAATCCCCAAAGCACCGTGGGCTTCAGCTTGATGAACGTCTCATTGTGCAGGGCGATCGTGAGCCCGCCAAAGGCCAGCACAATGATGGCCGTGATAATCAGCACTGGCGGCACCTTACCGCGCACGAATTGGCAATAGGCGACAGCCGCGAGGGTCGCGGCGATGAACAGGCCGGTGGCGTAGTAGACGGCGTTTTCTTTGAGGGCCGGGAAACGCTCAAGCACGTTGAAAGCGATCATGAACACCGCGATCGGCCCAAGATCGATCAGGAGCTGCATCGCGCCCGACGAGGGGACGGCGGGTTTTGTTGGAGCGGTGGGATCGGTCATTACCTCCGCATGTACGTGAATCACCGCTGGCCGACCAGCGCTTGCACTGCGCGGGAAAGCTGGGCCAAATCAAAGCGCAGTTTCGACGAGGGGCGGGGAGGGCGTCATGCGCGCAGCAATTCTGGCGGCGGGTTTGTTTCTGGCGGCATGCGCGAGCAGTGCGGACACAAACCCCGCCCCCGCCGCGCCCTCAAGCGCCCAGACACCGTCGCTTGCAGACATTCTGGCTCAATCGCCGGCGTCGGATTGGGCGCCGCTCGATCCTAACAACACGCTGTACATGGACCTTCCCGCCGGCCGGGTGATCATCCAGCTGTCGCCTGACTTTTCCGCGCAGCACGCCGCAAACGTCCGCGCGCTAGCGCACGCGAATTACTGGGAAGGCGCGGCCATCACGCGTGTGCAGGACAATTACGTCACGCAGTGGGGCCGCCCTGAAGAGGCGCCGCCGCACGCCATGGGCGATGCTGTCGCCGAAATTGCCGCACCTGAGTATTTCCGCACGACAGGCGATCTGCCATTCACGCGCTTGCCCGATCCCGACAGCTACGCCGCCCAAACAGGTTTCACCAACGGCTTCTGGGCCGGCCGCGATGGGCGCGGAAACACCTGGATGCTGCATTGCTACGGCGCCATCGGCGTCGGCCGGGACAATCCGCCCAACACCGGCAATGGCGGCGAGCTTTATGTCGTCATCGGCCAGGCGCCGCGGCATCTCGACAAAAATCTAGCCATGGTGGGCCGGGTCGTGCAGGGGATGGAGCTGCTGTCAGCGCTGCCGCGCGGTACGGGTGCGCTCGGATTTTATGAGCAGGCCAGCCAGCGCACGCCGATCCGTTCGATCCGCTTGGCTGCTGATCTGCCTGCAAGTCAGCGCGCTAATCTCGAGGCATTGCGCACCGACAGCGCTACGTTTCGCGCCGTCATCGAGTCACGCCGCTTTCGCCGCGAGGGCTTCTTCGTCGATCCCGTGGGCCACGTGAACGTGTGCAATGTGCCGCTGCCGGTGAGGCCGATCGCAGCGCAATGAGCGCGGGCCAGCTATCTACGTACGGCTAGTGAAATCGCGTCACATCCGATGTGAGCGGATGTCGTTCGCACACACGGGGCGGGCTTCCCACTTCGCAGGTGGGAGTTTTCCATGTCCGAACAACCGAAGAAACAGCGCCACGTTGCGATCGACATCGCCGCCGCCTTTGCCGCGGCAACGTTCATCATCACGACTTTCAACGGTCTGCTGACCGCTTACGCGCCCTAGTTACGTCAAGCCTACGAGCGCGCGGGCGAAGTCTTCGGCATCGAAGGTTTGCAGATCCTCTGCCTTTTCGCCGACGCCGACAAAATGAATGGGGATAGCGTGGCGCTGCGCCAACGCCACCAGCACGCCGCCCTTCGCGGTGCCGTCGAGCTTGGTCATGACCAAGCCGGTGATGTCGGTGACAGCGCGGAAGCTCTCGACTTGGCTGAGCGCGTTCTGGCCCACGGTCGCATCCAAAACCAACAGCGTTTCGTGTGGCGCATCTTCGTCCAGCTTGCGCACCACCCGCACGATCTTGGCGAGCTCCGCCATCAGTTCCGATTTGTTTTGCAAACGCCCAGCCGTGTCGATCAACGCCACGTCGGCACCGGTTTCTTGGGCCCGCTTAACGGTCTCGAAGGCGACGCCGGAGGCGTCCGCGCCCTGAGCTGAGGCCACGAATTCCGCGCCCGAGCGATCTGCCCACACTTTCAATTGCTCGATCGCCGCAGCGCGGAACGTATCCGCTGCGCCGATGACGGTCTTTGCGCCGGCTTCCTGCAGGTTGCGGGCGAGCTTGCCGATGGTGGTGGTTTTGCCCGAGCCGTTCACACCGATCACCAAGACGATGCGCGGCTTCGGTCCGTTGTGCAGATCAAGATGGGCTTCGCGCGGTTTCAGAACTTTGGCCACTTCCGCCGCCAGCGCCTCGCGCGCTTCGGTTTCGCCGTTCTCTTTACTGAAGCGTTGATCGGCGAGCGCTTGAGCGATGCGATGGGCGGCGGGCGCGCCCATGTCCGAGGCGATCAGCGCGTCCTCCAATTCTTGCAGCGCTGCGTCATCGAGCTTCTCCTTGGTGAAGATGGAGGCGAAGCCTTCAGCCAATTTGGAGGACGATTTGCGCAGACCATCGAACAAGCCTTTGCGCTCGACGGCTTGCTCCGCTTCCTTTTTCTTCTTGTCGAACAGACCCCAGATCATGCCGGCTCGCCGATCAAATGCGCGCCGTCATGCGCTGTGAAACGAAGGTGAATATACGAGCTGTCGTTAGTTGGCGGCGGAGGGTATTTGCCCGACGCCGGCGGCTCATAGCGGACGGGCGTAAAATCCGGCAGCCGCCCGACGCCGCTGCGTTCGACGATCACGTCAGCCGCACGTCCGACCCAAGCATCCAAATGGCGCGACAGCGCGGCGGCAGCATGCTCACGCAAACGCGCTGCGCGGGACTTTACAATCCCGCGGTCCACTTGCGGCATCCGGGCCGCTGGCGTGCCATCGCGCGCGCTGAAGGGAAACGCGTGGACAAAAGCGAGTCCACACGCGTCAACGAGTGAGAGCAAATTGTCGAACGCTTCATCGCTTTCTGTTGGGAAACCAGCGATCAGGTCGGCGCCCAGGGTGATCTCTTGGCGCGCCGCTTTTAGCCGTGCACACAACTCAATTGCTTGTGCGCGCGAGTGCCGCCGCTTCATCCGCTTGAGGATCAGGTCGTCGCCATGCTGCAACGAGAGATGAAGATAAGGCGCAACCCGCGCCTCCTGAGTCACCAGTTCGAACAGCTGCGGATCGAGTTCGATCGCATCAATGGATGAGAGCCGCAGCATCTTCAGCGCAGGGACGTGTTTCAAAATGCGCGCCACGAGATTGCCGAGCGTTGGTTGTCCCGGCAGGTCTCCGCCCCACGAGGTAAGATCAACGCCGGTCAGCACTACCTCCGGCACGCCGTTTGCGGCCAGACGTTCGATTTGCGCCACCACGTCGCCAGCCGGCGCCGAGCGCGAGTTTCCGCGTCCGTACGGGATGATGCAAAATGTGCAGCGGTGGTCGCAGCCATTCTGCACTTGCACATAGGCGCGCGTGCGTTCGCTGAAGCCGTCGATGAGATGTGACGCGATCTCGCGGACGCTCATGATGTCCGCGACCGCGACGCGCTCGCCATGTGCCGTGAACGCACCGGCGCGCATCTTCTCTGCGTTGCCGAGAACGCGGCTGACCTCCGGCATCGCTGCAAAGCTCGACGGATCGATCTGCGCAGCGCAACCGGTGACGATGATCTCTGCGTCCGGCCGCTCGCGCCGCGCCCGGCGGATGGTTTGCCGCGCTTGGCGAACGGCCTCATTGGTGACCGCGCAGGTGTTGACGATCACCGCGTTCTTGAGTGCCGCCTCGCCGGCGAGCGCACGCATGGCTTCGCTCTCGTAAGCGTTGAGGCGGCAGCCGAGGGTCAGGATCTCGACATCCGCGCGCGGTTTCGGTTGCGGCGCGTTCATGGGATACTTGCATCTGGAAGCGCAGCGGGCGGGCGTCAACTGCCGCTATTGGCGCGGGTTCTCGGTGCGCGTGCCCGTTCTAAACAAAAAAGCGCGCCGGTGAGGGCGCGCTTTTCCAAACTCACAGAGGAGTGTCGCTTATTCGGCGGCTTCCGTGCTCGCCACTTCTTCGCCAACAAAATCCTCTTCGCGCGCGCCGCCGGAGCGTTCGGCGATGCGTGCCGACTTACCGCGGCGATCGCGGAGATAGTACAGCTTTGCACGGCGGACCGCGCCGCGGCGCACAACTTCGATCGAGTCCACGGTCGGCGAGAACAGCGGGAACACGCGCTCCACACCTTCGCCGAAGCTGATTTTGCGCACGGTGAAGTTGGAGGAAAGGCCAGCGCCGGAACGGGCGATGCAAATGCCCTCGTAGGCTTGAACGCGTTCGCGGTCGCCTTCCTTGATCTTCACGTTGACGCGCAGCGTGTCGCCCGGATCGAAAGACGGGATGGTCTTGCCGGCGGTGACGCGGGCCAGTTCTTCTTTCTCGAGCGTGTCGATCAGGTTCATAAACGCACCGGAGCGCGCGGGGCCTGACCCCGGCGCTTCCATAAGGAAACAGGAAAGCGGGGCGTATAAGCGAAGCCGCCGCCTCTGTCGAGGGGTTAGCCGGGGCTATTCCCTGGCGGTTCCAGGGTCGAGGCGCAGCCCGCGAAGGTCAGATTTTGGCCGGACGGGGTGGTCAACCGCATCAGGACCTGACCCGCTACGTGGCCGAGCAACAGCTGAACCGAAGTGCCGGCAGCGTCCTCGATCGTCACTTCGCCGGTGTCCTCATTGGCGGATTTGATGACCGCGACCCCACTTGCCAGCCAGGACATGCTGGTGTCGGCAAAAACG
This sequence comes from Terricaulis sp., assembly GCA_047601265.1. Classification (GTDB taxonomy): domain Bacteria; phylum Pseudomonadota; class Alphaproteobacteria; order Caulobacterales; family Aquidulcibacteraceae; genus Vitreimonas. The sequence continues at coordinate 697,635 of JASGJR010000001.1, read as the reverse complement.
AAGGTGTCCGCGGGGTTTTCGCTAGTCGGTACGAAAACCAGGCCGTGGGCGACGTGGACCGCGGCCAGGGTGCGGTTGTTGAGGTCCTGCGGCATCGCTGCATCGAGCGCGCTCAGATCGTCTGAGGCGCCCGCGCACGCGGCGGTCAAAGCGGATTGGGTCGTGGCCGTGATCGGACGCCAGATGGCGGCCAAGGTATGGGAGGCATGGGCGATTTGAAGTGCCGGGGACGGGTCGTCCTGGGCCAGCGCTTGGCCGGAAACGACAAGCGCCAGGGCCAAAGCGGGGAGCAGCGAACGCATGGGGTCCTCACGTGATGGTGGCGATGTCGCCCTAAAATCGGGCCGTCTTTGGGCGATTGGCTGCCGCCGCGCGAGACATGCATAATGCGGTCCTGGTCACGAGGATTTTCGCCCATGCACACATTCCGGTTGGTCGTTGTGTTCGCCGCCATCGTCATGGCCGCCGCCTCGACCGCAAACGCGCAGCAAGCCGATGTGCTGGCGCCGGCGCGTCATGGCGAACTCCAATGTTACGCGCCGAACGTTCAGGCGAAGACGTGCGAGGCCCTCGAAAGCTTCACGTTCGACCCCCAGGGCAAGATCACCAATGTCGGCGAGGCTGCGATCTACCCGAGCCCGCTTGTGATTATGAATCTGTCGACGGCGGTGGAGGTGCGCAGCGACGGCGCCGTCTGCGGTCCGCTGCTGCAGCAGGATATCGATCACATGACGTTCACCGTGGATGGGCAAGCGCCCAGCGATGAGCAGATGCAATCGATGCGCACGCAGTTCGGCCAACAGGCAGCCTCGCTCATTGGCGTCGACACCTGCACGACTTTCACACCGGCCGCTGACGGCGCGCTGAACGCCAATGCCACGATCGGCGGCGTGCCGCGTCCCGACATGACAACGACCGTGCTGTGGGTACGCCCGGGCGACGGCTATCACGTCGCCGCTGGCGGCTAGTCGCCACGGCGCTGCTTGGTAATGCGCTCGCGCTCGGCGCGCCGCCAAGCGTCGACCTTGGCGTGATCGCCTGACGTCAGCACGTCCGGGATGGCGCGCCCTTCGAATTCGCGCGGGCGCGTGTATTGGGGATGCTCCAGCAAACCATCGGTGAAGCTCTCTTCAATGATGGAAGCGTCGTTGCCGAGCATACCTGGGATCAGCCGCACGCAGGCTTCCAGCAGCACCAATGCAGCCGCTTCGCCGCCGGCCAGCACCGCTTCGCCAATCGCTATTTCCTGCATTCCGCGCGCTTCGATGACGCGCTCGTCGAGGCCTTCGAAACGCCCGCAGAAAAGGACCACGCCGGGCCCCGCAGCCCATTCGCGCGCTATGGCCTGATCGAACTGCTTTCCACGTGGCGACAGATAAATCAGCGGCCGGCCATCTCGCGTAGTGGCGTCAATAGCCTGGGCCGCGACATCAGCGCGGATCACCATGCCAGCGCCGCCGCCCGCGGGTGTGTCGTCCACGTTCTTGTGCGGCCCAACGCCGAACCCGCGCAGGTCAATGGTTTCCAACGACCACAAGCCATCGCGCAGACCCTTGCCAATCAGCGAAATGCCAAGCGTGGCCGGAAACGCCTCGGGAAATAGCGTGATGACGGAAGCCGCGAACGCCATCGCGCCTACGAAATCCAGTCCATCTGACAGCCGCGAAGCGTCCAGCTCTGGTCAGCGGCTTCATAGAGGCAAGTGTAGCCTTCACCCGCGAGCGGGCCTGCGACGCTCTGCAGTTTCACCGCGGCGTAACGGTGGTCGCCGCTGAAGCCAGCCGCGAGAAACGTCAGACCGTGCTGGCTCGGATCGGTTTGATAGCTGGCGTCGCCGCATTGCTGGACGGGGCGCGGCAAATCCGTGGTGTGGATGTCGCGCAGACGCGCCTGCATGGTTTGTCCCAGGATCGTGTCGGTGGCGCCGTCCTTGGCGACGGACAACAGCACGCAAAGGTCGCTTGGGTGCGGCGCATCATGCGGCGCGGGCGCCTGCGCCGTTGCGCACGCAACAAGCGCCAAGCTCGCCAACGACATCACCACAAACTTCATCGCGAACTCCTGAAGCGCGTTACTTCGCTTCGGGCTCCGGCGGCGGCGGGTCAAGCACAACGCGCTTGTTGGCGAGATCCACGTGCGGCACAGCTTCCTTGCTGAAGGTGATGCGCACGTTAGGGCCACCGTTCGGGGGATGATATTCGAGCACGTCGCCCGCGCCGAAATTCCAGACCGCTGTGATCTCGCCGAGCACGGTGCCGTCGAGCGCTTCCGCGCGCGAGCCCAACAGGTCGACGACATAATATTCGTCCTCGGCCGTCTTCGGCAGGTTGGCGCGCGGCACGTACAGTTTCTTGCCGCGCAGCTTGTCAGCTTGCTCTTTGGTTTTCACTTCAGGCGCCACGACGGCGACGCCTTCTTTGATCGAACGCCACGACTTGGGCGACAAAAGCGGCTTGCCGTGTTCGTCGAATAGCGGGCCGTAGGCGATCACGCCATCCGGCTTGGCGGTGAACGCGCGCAAGCGCACTTCGCCTTTGACGCCAAACGCGCCGGCAATGGCGCCGACGAGGATCATGCCTTTGCTGGCCGCGCCTGCTTTGGGTTTGAAGTTCGGCACAGGCTGCAATTCTCCGATCACCTCCGGCTGCTCGACCGGCTTGGGCGCCACAAGCGGCTTCGGGGGTGCGCGCAACGGCACGACGGGCGCGCCGCGCAGAATGGGTTGGGCACGGCCCGCAGCAACCGCCAACGGTTTCGCAGGCATCGGCTTGGCGAACGCTGCGGCGACCGGGGCAAGCTTCGGCGGCTTCGGCGCTTTCTCTGGCTTGGGCGGCTTCGGTGGCTTCTCGGCCTTAGGCGGCTTCTCGGGCTTGGCCGGCTTTTCGGCTTTGACCGGCTCGACTTTGGCCGGCTTCTCAGCCTTCGCCGGTTTCTCTGCTTTTGGCGACGCGGCCTTAGCTTCCTTCGCGGGCGCGACCTTCGGTTCGACTGCGGGCTTTTTACCCTTTGCCGTTTTTGGTTCCGGGGCGGCTTCTAGCTTGGGCGCGGGCGCCACTGCTTTGGCCTTCGCAGCCTTGAGGTCCGGCTTGGTTTCCTTCGCCTCGGCCTTGGCCTTCACCGGCGCAACCGTTTTTGGTTCGGCTTTCGGCGCAGCCTTGGCCGGCGCTTTCGCGACAGGCGGGGCCGCTTTCGCCTTTGGCGCAGCTTTGACCTCAGGCTTAGGCGGCGGCGCTTTTGCCGCCTTCGCCGCAGGCGCCGCCGCCTTCGGCGCAGCCTTGGCCGCCGCCGGAGCGGGGGCGGCTTTGGCCGCAACCTTCGACGCCGGAGCCTTCACAGGCTTAGCGGCTTCCTTCTTGGCGGACGCCTGTTCACCGCGTCGTGGCGCGGGGGCGGCCTTAGCAGGCGCCGGCTTGGGCGCCGCTTTGGCGGTGGAGGTCTTTGAAACTGCAGACTTCTTGTCGGCCACGTGTGCTTATGCCTCCGGCGCAGCCTCATCAGAAGCGGGGGCGCGCGACGCTGCACGTTCCTGCATCTTCCTGCCCGGCTGGGCCTTGTTCGGGTTATTGCGGGCTTCGCGCTTCTTGACGCCTGCCTGGTCCAAGAACCGGGCAACACGATCCGTCGGCAACGCGCCTTTGCTCATCCAGTCCTGAATACGGTCCAGCTTCAGCAGGACACGGTTTGGGTCATCCGACTTCAATATAGGATTGTAAGTTCCGACCTTCTCGATGAAACGCCCGTCGCGCGGGTTCCGGCTGTCGGCCACTACGATTGAGTAGAATGGACGCTTCTTGGCGCCGCCACGGGCGAGACGGATTTTCAGGGACATTCTTGTACTTCTCCTTGAACTCTTAGCTTTTTTTGTTGCTTCCGGGAAGGCCTGAAAGGCCGCCGGACGGTAAACCGGGCAGGCCGCCCGGCAGCCCGCCTTGCGGCAGACCTGGAAGGGGCTTTCCGGCCCCCAATTGCTTCAAAGCCTCGGCATTCGGCATGCCCATACCGCCTGGCATCCCCGGCATGCCGGGCATGCCGCCAAATGGCGATTTGCCCTTGCCGACGGCCTTAACCATGTCGGCCATGCCGCGATGCATTTTCAGCAGGCGATTGACCGAGGCGACGTCCACTCCGGCGCCTTTGGCGATACGCGCCCGGCGGCGGCCGTTGATCAAGTCCGGCTTCTGACGCTCGGTCGGCGTCATTGAGCGGATAATGGCGATCGAGCGGGATATCTGTTTGTCGTCCAGCGAGGCGTCGTTGATTTGACTTTTGATCTTCTGGACGCCCGGCAGCATGCCCATGACGCCCTTTAGTCCGCCGATTTGGATCAGTTGGCTGAGTTGCTTTTCCATGTCGTCGAAGTCGAAGCGTCCCTTGGCCAATTTCTTGGCCATCTTCTCCGCTTCAGCGCGGTCGACGTTCTCGGCGGCTTTCTCGACGAGCCCGACGATATCGCCTTGACCGAGGATGCGGCCGGCGACGCGGCGCGCGTCGAACGGCTCAAGCGCGTCGGTGCGTTCGCCCGCGCCTAGGAATTTAATTGGCAGGCCGGTAACGGCGCGCATCGATAGCGCTGCACCGCCGCGGCCGTCGCCATCGGTGCGGGTCAGCACCAGGCCGGTCAGCGGCAGCCGTTCGTGGAAGCGCTTGGCGGTTTCGACCGCGTCTTGGCCGGTGAGGCTGTCAGCAACGAGGAGAATTTCGCCTGGCTTGGCGATGCGGGCGATCTCGGCCGCCTCGCTCATCATGTCCTCGTCGATCGAGGTGCGGCCAGCGGTGTCGAGGATCAGAACGTCGTGGCCGCGCGAACGGGCCTCGCTCAGCGCGCGCTTGGTAATTTCCGCGGGCGATTGGCCCGGCACAATACGCAGCACATCGACTTCAATCGACTTGCCGAGCGTCGAGAGCTGTTCCATCGCGGCCGGACGGCGCGTGTCGAGCGACGCCATCAGCACGCGGCGTTTGTCGGTCTTGCTCAGCCTACGTGCGAGTTTGGCGGTAGTTGTGGTTTTGCCCGAGCCTTGGAGGCCGGCCATCATGATCACGTTTGGCGGCTCGCCGTTTACGCGGAGGCCTTCAGGGAGTGCATCGCCGCCGAGCGTCTCCACCAACGCATCGTGAACGATCTTCACGACCTGCTGGCCAGGCTTCACCGCCTTGATGACGTTTTCGCCGACCGCGTCGGCTTTCACCTTGGCGATGAAATCCTTCACCACCGGCAAGGCGACGTCGGCCTCCAACAGCGCCACGCGCACTTCGCGCAGCGCCGCTTCGACGTCAGCTTCCGAGAGCGCACCGCGCCCGGTAAGCCGGTCGAACACGCCGCCAAGGCGGTCTGTCAGAGCCTCAAACATGCGTTCTCCTTACGCCAAAGCACTTTAACCCCGCCGGACGATCACGTCGGGCGGGGCGCCTCGCCAGCCTCCTAGCCCATATGGGCCGTGTGCCGGTCAAAGCGCGCTTTTGAAGTTGGCGCGTGGGCGGGCTTCTAGCAGATAGCGGCGGCGGGTCAAACAACACGGACGGAGGGCGGCCATGGCGGCGATGCAGGGGTTCACCAAGACAGCGTTCACAGCCCCTGTAGCGGACACCGCGACCACCTTCGACGTTTACACGATCGGCGCGGGACCTCCGGTCATCATCATGCAGGAGATGCCGGGGATCGGTCAGACCACCATTGCCTTCGCCAAGCGGCTGGTGGATGCCGGTTTTGAGGTTTGGCTGCCGCACTGGTTTGGCCCACTCGGCAAAACCTCGGCACTAAACCTCGTGCGCATGCTCTGCATGCGCCGTGAGTTCCAATTGTTCTCGAAGCATCGGTCGAGCGCGGTGGCCGATTGGATGCGCGCGCTCTGTAAGCACATAGCGCAAACGCGGAATGCGGAGCGTGTCGGCGTTGTCGGCATGTGCTTGTCCGGCAATTTCGCGATGACGCTGATCGCCGAGGAGAATGTGTGGGCCGCGGTCGCGTCGCAACCTTCGCTGCCGGCGCGCGACATGGGCGCACTGCACATGAGCGAAGCGGAGATCGCGGCGTCGCGAGCTGCGTTGGACCGCAAGGGCTCGATGCGCGCGTACCGCTTTGCGGGCGACCCGCTGTGCACCGGCGCCAAGTTCGATGCGATTGATCGCGCCTTCAACGACGGCAAGGTTCGAGTTGTGACCAATGTGTTGCCAGGGGAGGGGCATAGCGTGCTTACCGGCCACTATGACAACACGCCTGGTTCGCCCACCGCGAAAGCTTATGCCGAGGTGCGCGACTATTTCACGGCGCAGCTCAAGCCGTAGCGCGGACCTCGTCACCGACAGGCAAGTGCAGACTGAAGCACGACCCCTTGCCCGGTTCGCTGACGAATTCGATGTCGCCGCCCATGGCGCGCGCCAGTTTGCGGGCGATGACCAGACCGAGGCCAACGCCGCCATAGGTTTGATGCGTGTTGATGTCTGCTTGTCCGAACGGCTGAAACAACCGCTCGGCCTGCTCACGGGTGATGCCGATGCCGGTATCGGAAACATCGAACGTGACGAACGGCAGGCCCCGGCGCATGGCGCGGCGCGCATGCACGGAAACGGCGCCATCCTTGGTGAACTTGATGGCGTTGCCGGCCAGATTGAGCAGGCATTGCCGCACGCGCTGATGATCGCCCACCAGATGCATGCCCGCGCTTTCGGTGACAATCCGCAATGTGTTGCCGTTTGCGCGCGCCAGCGGCTGCAACACATCGGCAATCTCGGACAACAGATCGTTGATCGAGAGCTGTGCGAGCATGAGCTTCAGATGGCCCGCGTCGATGCGTGACTGGTCGAGCGTGTCGTCAACCAACTGACGTAGCTGGCGCGATGCAACGAGAATGCGGCCGGCGTCGTTGGCGGCGAACGCGTACTCGGGCCTATCCTCACCTTCTTCCTGAATAAGTTCGGCATAGCCAATGATTGCGTTGAGCGGCGTCCGCAGCTCGTGCGTCATGGTTGCGATGAATTCAGATTTGAGCCGGCTCGATTCTGCGGCGGCTTTGCCAAGACCGATCGACGCGACGTGCCGCAACACTAGCCAGCGGGCCAACAAGAGCGCCAACACGCCCACCAGCAACAGTCCAATCACCACTGGCGGCAACTGCGCCGACAGCGCTCTGTCGCCCGGCCGTTCATCGCGCCACCGCAGCGCCCCAAGCAACATGCCGCCCGGATCGCGCACAGGCGCGCTCAGCACGCGGTCCTCGCCGGCCGCGTCTGATGCGTCGAAATGCAAATTCGCGAGGCCAAGCGTTTTGCCCAGCGCGGCAAGATCATCGTCGTCCAGCAGCTTGACGCTCGCGAGATAGTCGACATTCGGTCCGCGCCGGGAGAGCCGCGTGCGATTGTCCTCTGGTGCGATGGGCGCCACCGCTATCAGAGCCAACTCGCCGCCAACGGTGGTGATTGCGCGCGTCACCGTGCCCGCCGTTGTCGGCGCAGCATCAAGCTGATCGAGACGCGGAACTGACTGCGCGGCGCGAAGCAGTCCCATGCTCAAACGGCGATCGTCATCGCGCAGCGGCGCTTTGAACCAAGTGTGACGCATGCGGCCGTCAAGCCGAAACACGACGAACCCATCAGTAACGGCTGAGTAGTAATTGCTGCGCACCCAGGCGCCGTCCCAGTGCACCGAAATCTTTTGGTAGGCGTCGTTCCAGCTGGCGAAATCGAGCGTATTGTCGGCCAGGCCGCGGCCGCGTTCGCTCAGCGTATTTTCCACCAGACGCAGGCTATCTTGCCGGAAGGCTTGGTTTTGCTGGTGCGCGAAGTTCACGAATACAGCCGCAGCGCCGAGTGCGGCGGCGACCACCAGCCCGATGATCGGTGCGCCGACGCTCAGCCATGCGCGGCGTGACGCATTGGAAGTGTCTGCAGTGCGCGTCATCGCGTGAAGCTTCTCACCCTCACGTGAGAGTTAACACGCGCATGCTTTCCGACAGGTTCACGTTACTGCGTTGCGTTCAGGCGCGCCGCGACCTCTTCGCCGATTGCCAGTGATGAGGTGAGTCCGGGGCTTTCGATGCCGAACAGGCAGACAAGGTTTTGTACACCATGCGCGCCGGGGCTATCGATGAGGAAGTCGCCCTGATGCTCGCCGGGGCCGTGCAGCTTAGGCCTGATGCCGGCATAGTCGGGTGTGAGCGCGCCATCGGGCAAAGCCGGCCAGAACCGCCGCACGGTTTCGTAGAAGCGCGCCGCGCGTGTGGGATCGACCGTGTAGTCTTCGTGATCAACAAATTCTAAGTCCGGGCCGAAGCGGGCCACGCCGCCAAGGTCTTGGCGATAGTGCGTGCCGAGCGCGCCGGGGATGGGCGGCGGATAGATCAGGCGGCTGAACGGCGCCTTGCCGGTGAGGGCGAAGTAATTGCCCTTGCCGAAGTGAAGCTGTGGAATGCGTTGGCGCGGAAATGCATCGATAGCGTGGGCGCAAGCCTGCGCGCCGAGACCTGCGGCGACCACAAGTTGCCGGGCGCTGAACGTGGCAGGGGCCTCGCCGCCGATGCGAATGTCGAAGCCCTCGCTACTGACGTCGGCGCCGAGAAATGGAGTTGAGACGACGACCGAGCCGCCATGCGCTTCGATCTCTCCTTCAAGCGCGTCCATGTAGCCATGCGCATCCATGATCCCGCTAGTGATAGACTCAAGCGCCGCGACGGCACGCAGCCCCGGCTCCAACCGCTCTGCCTCCGCGCCTTCGATCCGGCGCGCGCCCTCAACGCCATTGATCTCCCCTTGCGTTTGCAGGCGTTCGATCGCGGGGACCTCGCTGTCCTGTGTTGCGACGACGAACTTCCCGCATCGTTTGTGGGCCACGTTGTGAGCTTCCAGGAACGGATAGAGCGCGCGTCTACCAGCAACGCAGAGCTGGGCCTTCAGCGATCCGGTTGGATAATGGAGGCCCGCATGAATGACTTCCGAGTTGCGCGCGGAAATTCCCGACCCGATGCGCGCGGCGCTTTCCAGGACGACGACGCTCTTGCCCTGCTTTGCGAGCGCGTAGCCGCAGGCGAGCCCGACTGCGCCCGCGCCGACGATGGCGACATCGAAATCGCTCATACGCTTACAATTGCGAACATGAAATGAATCGTCATTAGCTTCACGAGTGCGCGAGGCCTCCGCCGGTTAATCCAAACGCAAGCACGCGATTCCTAGTCTTAGGCGAGCTGCGGAGTTGGTTGTGATCAAATTCCAAGATCCGTCCATGTTTGCGGCGGCGCGCGCGCATGTGTCCAGCCTTCGTTGGCGGATTGCCATAGGCGCGCTGTTCGCGCTTGGCGCGTCTTTCGTGCTGAATTCTTTCTCGGCAGGCTTCGGCTGGTTCCTGGCGGTGATGCTGTCGACCGGTTTCGATGCGATGCTGGGACATTCCTATCTGGATACGCGCAGCATGCGTGAACGCGGCACGACCGGCGGCTTGTTCGTCTGGGGCTGCGCCTTCAGCGTGATCATCTTCTGTGGCATGACCCTGTACCTGGCTGGCGCGGCTGGCGGTCCGGGCCGGGTGCTTGGCGCTCTCATGGCAGCTAGCTCGTTGGTCAGCGTCATGTTGTTCTTGTTTCAGGCGCCCGGCTTCATGCTGGTGACGGCGGCGCCCGCGGCGATCTGTTTGCTGGTGATGCCGTTCCTCCCCTTCCACCCAAGCCCGAGCGCGCAAATCTGGGGCGCGGTAGGGGCCGCATGCGGGGTGGCGGGTTTCCTCGCCTATGTTGTGCGCGCCGCGCTCTACAACGGACGCATGGTCACCGGTCTACGTGCGGCCAACAAGCAAGCGAAGGAGCGCCAGCTGGAGGCGGAGGCCAAGCAAGTCGAGGCAGAGGAGGCCAATCGCGCCAAGTCTGAATTCCTTCAAACTATGACGCACGAGTTGCGCACGCCGCTAAACGCCGTCATCGGCTATTCGGAAATCATTGCGGAGGACATGGAAGCGGAGGGCCGCAAGTCCGACGACGCCCAACGCATCACCAGTTCCGCGCGGCACCTGCTCGGCTTGATCGATCAGATCCTCAACATGTCGAGCATCGGCTCCGACGCGGAGCGCATCGTTGCAGCCGACGTCGACGTGCGCCGCATGCTCGAAGACGCGATCGGTATTGTGCAGGAGGACGCGCGGGCCGCGGGCAACCGCATTTCGTTGCGCCTCAACGGCGATGCTGAACGCGCGATCACGGACGGCAGTAAGCTCGGCGTGTGTGTCGGTGCGCTTCTGTCGAATGCCGTGAAGTTCACCTCCGAGGGGCTTATCGCGGTGACGGCTGAGCGCGAGTACATCGACAATCGCGAGTGGTTGGTGATCGCTATCTCCGACACCGGATGCGGCATCGCCGCTGACGATCTGGCCCGCGTGTTCAAGCCGTTTACGCAAGCCGATGGCGCCAAGACGCGGACCAAAGGCGGAATGGGGCTGGGGCTTTCGATCGCCCAGCGCATGGCGCACACGCTCGGGGGCGACGTGGTCGCCCGCAGTGAAGTCGGGGTAGGCTCGACCTTCACGCTGCGTGTGCCGCAGCGGCTGGAGCAGGCGTCCGCGACGACAGCGCACGCCGCTGCGGCTTGATCTAGGCTTAGGCAAAATCGATATATGTCCCGTCTTCGTATAGATCGGACCTATGGACGACCGCATCCCCGCTTCCGCCATGCCGACGCTGCGGCAGCTCCAATTTCTAACCGCGCTGCGGGCGGAAGGTAGCTTCGTGGCAGCCGCCGAGGCTGTGGGGGTGACGCAGCCTACTTTGTCTGCCGGGATTAAAGAGTTGGAGACATCGCTCGGCGCCACCTTGGTGGAGCGCGGGCGCACCGGAGCTGTGCTGACGGTCGCCGGCGAAGAGGCGGCGGAGCGGGCGTCGCGTGCGATCAGCGAAGTCGAGGAATTGGTCCGCGCCGTGAAAGCGGCGGGCAAGCCATTCTCCGGCACGTTCCGATTGGGCGCGATCCCGACGATCGCGCCGTTTCTGTTGCCGCGCGCATTGCCGCTGCTGAAGAAACGATTTCCGCAAGCGCGGCTGCTGATGCGCGAGGATTTGACGTCGCGCCTCATTGATGCGCTCCGCGCGCGCACGTTGGATGCAGCAATCATCGCGCTTCCCTATTCGGCGCCGGGCATCGCCACGGCGACCATCGCCGACGATGAATTCCTCTTCCTAGCTCCGCACGGGCATCCGCTGACACAGCGCAATGATCTCTCGCCCGAGCATTTGAAAGGCGAAGACGTGCTGCTGCTGGAGGACGGCCATTGCCTGCGCGACCATGCGCTTTCGGTGTGCAATCTTTCGCCGGGACGGCGCTCGGCGGAAGTTGGCGCAACCAGTTTGCATACGTTGGTGCAGATGGTGTCGGCTGGAATGGGCGTGACCTTGTTGCCAAAGATCGCGGCTGAGGGCGGCGCGGCCGCGGGCGCAAATGTCAGCATTCGTCCGTTCGCGGAAAGTGTAATCGGCCGCTCGATCGGCGTGGCGTGGCGTGAGGGCGGTCAGCGCGCCGACGAAGCAAAGATGCTCGCGGAAGCCCTGCGTCCGCTGTTTACGAGTTAGGCCAATCCGGCTTCGACAATTGCTTGGCCAAATGCGGCAGGCGAATGACGAACCAAAGCGCTGCCCAGATGTTGCCAACGATAAAAACCGGGATCGCCCACAAAGCGGCGACGACCCATGAACGTTCGGTGAGAAACACCAAAGTCGCGAACAGCAAGAAGCCGACATAGAGGTCGACGAGGCTGGCGACGCCCCATGGCAGTGTCGTCATCACCGCGAGCTGATCGAGAAACGTGCCGTCGAGGTCGGGCTTTTTCAAAAACGCCCAGATGACCAGTCCCAACAGCGCCAAGCCGCAAATGCCAATGGCTGCGCGCAATACGTTCATGTGCCTCTTCCTTGCCTCGCGCTTGTCGGGGCGCACGGCGCCAAAATCAAGCCGATGCGGCTTCCGGTTTTCGCTTTTGCTGCAGGCGGCAAGCCGCTAAGCGGGATCGCATGCAGAGATTTTTGACCCTGTTCGTTCTCGTCGGGCTCTTGCTCGGCGTCGCCGTCGGCTATGCGCTGCACAATCAGATCCCGCTGTGGTATGGAAATTTGCCGCCCGATGCGATGGCCGACAAGACGAAGGAGATCGTCGGCTATTTCGGCACGGTGACGGACGTCTTCCTGCGGCTGATCAAGATGATCATTGCGCCGCTGGTGCTGTCGACACTGGTCGTCGGCATTGCGCACATGGGCGGCACCGGCGCTTTAGGGCGCGTCGGCGTGCGCACGTTGCTGTGGTTCATCACCGCGTCGATCTTTTCGCTGCTGTTGGGCCTCGTCATGGTGCATTGGCTGCAGCCGGGTGTCGGCATCGATTTGGCGCCTGCAAGCGGCACGCCGCCGGAGGCCTCCGCGCTCAATCTCAAGGATTTCGTCACGCATCTGGTGCCCAGCTCGATTTTCGACGCGATGGCGACGAACCAATTGCTGCAAATCGTGGTGTTCGCGGTGTTCTTTGGCGTGGCGGCCGCGTCGCTTGGCGACGTCGCCAAACCGATCATCGATCTGGCAGAGCGCATTTCCCACGTGATGCTGCGGGTGACGGGGTATGTGATGAACCTTGCGCCGCTGGCCGTGTTTGCGGCGGTTGCGGCCACGGTGACGGAGAACGGGCTCGATATTCTTGTCACCTACGGCAAATTCATCGGCAGTTTCTATCTGGCGCTCGCCATCCTGTGGACGGTGTTGATCTTCGCCGGCTTCGCAATTGTCGGCCCGCGCATTCTGCGGCTCATGAACATGGTGCGCGATCCCGCCGTGCTCGCGTTCTCTACCGCGAGTTCGGAAGCGGCTTATCCGCGGACGTTCGAGGCGCTGCAACGCTTCGGCGTGTCCAAGCGGATTGCCGGCTTCGTGCTGCCGCTCGGCTACTCGTTCAATCTCGATGGCTCGATGATGTACTGCACGTTCGCGGTGATTTTCATTGCGCAGATTTTCCACACTGAGCTGTCGATCGCGCAGCAACTTTCGATGCTGCTGGTGCTGATGGTGACGTCGAAGGGCATGGCCGGCGTGCCACGCGCGTCACTGGTGGTGATTGCGGCGACGTTGACGCAATTCGGACTGCCGCAGGAAGGGCTGTTGCTTATCCTCGGTGTCGACCATTTCCTCGATATGGGTCGCAGCGCCACAAACGTTGTCGGCAATTCGGTGGCGACGGCGGTGGTGGCGAAATGGGAAAAGGAGCTCGGGCCGGAGCAGAAGACCGTGGCAGGCCCGCCGCCGCCGCTGCAGGATGCCGGCGACATCGAACTGAACGAGGGCGGCTAGGCGTGCGTCATCGCCTTGCCCTTCCGTTTGTCGGGCGCCGTGGCGGCGCCTGTTGATTGGCGGAGCGCGTGTGTAAGAGTGCGCCGAGAATTGGAGGACGCGATGATTGGTGTCGTAGCGACGATGAAGGTGAAGGCGGATCAGACTGCCGCGTTTGAAGCAGCGATGCTTGAGCTGGTGACGGCGACGCGCAGCAACGAGCCGGGCGTGAAGCTTTATCAGTTCGCGCGTTCAGCCAAGGAGCCGACGACCTATATCGTCATGGAGCTCTATCAGGATCAGGCGACGCTCGACGCGCATATGAGGTCGGATCATTTCAAAAATGCCGGCCCGAAATTGGCGCTGTGTTTGGCTGATCGGCCTTCGCTCGATCGCTACGACACGCTGGAACCGTAAGGAACTCCCGCGCGGCGCGGGGCGTTGCAGAACGAATGAAAATTCTTGCGATTACCTGCGCCACGCTTGCGGCGCTTGCAGTGTGTGGTCAAGCGGCGGCCGCGCCCGATATCAGCCAGGCGTTCGGCAATACCATCCAGTCCACCTATCCCGATGGGCGGCAAGCCGAAGTGTACCTGCAGCAAGGCGGTGCGTATCAATCGATCGGACGTCGCGGACAGCACACCAGCGGCACGTGGCGCATGCGCGGCAATCGTTTGTGCTTGAACCAACAACAGCCATTCGCGGGACCGTTCGGCTATTGCACGCCTATTCCTGAAAGCACGAACGCAGAGTGGAGCGCACGTGCGCCGACCGGCGAGAACATCCGCGTGCGCATGGTGCGCGGACACGTGACTGGCCACAAGGGCCAGCCACGGCGCTGAAGCTTCTGCGGCCCTGATCAATCCATCAGCTTCTGCATCAGGTACGTGTACTCGAGCGCGCGGCGGTGCGCGGCTTCGTTGAGGTTCGCGGCAGCGGCGTGACCGCCTTCCATGTTCTCGTAGTACAGCACCGGCATGCGGAGCTCGAGCATGCGCGCGACGTACTTGCGCGCGTGCGCGGGATGGACGCGGTCGTCCTTGGTTGACGTCTCAACGAACGGTTCCGGGAAGTCCGGGCGCGCGCGCAGGTTTTGATACGGGCTGATGGTTTCGAGGAAGGCGCGCTCTTCGGGCACTTGCGGCGAGCCATATTCGTCGACCCAAGATGCGCCCGCGCCGATTTGATCGAAGCGCAACATATCCAGAAGCGGCACTTGTACGACCGCCGCGTGAATCATCTCCGGATGCTGGTTCAGCATAACGCCCATCAACAGGCCGCCATTTGAGCCGCCCTCGATGCCAAGACGGCGCGGGCTGGTGATGTGACGATCCACCAGATCGCGTTCGACGGCGTAGAAATCGTCGTAGATCACCTGGCGATGGGTCTTCAGGCCGGCTTGGTGCCAAGCGGGGCCGAACTCGCCGCCGCCGCGGATGTTAGCGAGCACGTAGACGCCGCCATGCTCGAGCCAGAGCTTGCCGACGTTCGGCGAGTAGCCGGGCGTCATTGACGATTGGAAGCCGCCATAAGCGTAGAGCATGGTCGGGTTCTGACCGTTCAGCTGCATGTTCTTGGCGTGCACGACGAAGTACGGAACGCGCGTGCCGTCGCGGCTGGTCGCTTCAAATTGTTCGACTGTGTAAGGCGAAGCGTCGAACTGGGCCGGCAGCGAACGAATGGCGCGCGCGGTGTTGGCGTGATCTTCGAGCACGTACAGCGTCGAAGGCGTCAGGAAGTCTTCGAAATTGGCGAAGGCGACGGTCTCGCGCGGCGAGGCGCCGGCAAGGCCGACCGAACCATTGGCCGGAAGCGCGATGGTGGTGCGCGCCCAGCTGTGGCCGTCGAAGGCGAAGCGCAGCAGGCGGCCGCGCACGTTCTCGTAGCCGGCCACGAGGACAGCGTCGTGGGTGATGTCGATGCCTTCGATGGATTCACGCGGACCGGGCGCGAAGATCACGGTGACGTGCGGATGCAGGCTGCCGGTTTCACTCAGCGGATACGAGCAAAGCGCGCCGGATTTCGCGTCCATCCAGTCTTCCTGCAGCGTGAACAAAAGTTGGCCCTTGAAGAGACCGGCAATGCTAGATTTTGGCGGCAAATTGATTTGCTGCGGCGTGGCGCCGTCGAGGCGATAGCTTTTGTTTTCGAAGAAGGTCGTGCCCTGCACGGCGATCGGGATTATCGAGCCATCGATGTCTTCTAAAAGACCCGCGCCGACCGAGACGTCATGAGCTGCGCCGCGGATGACCTCGACGGCGCTGGTGAGCGGCGTGCCGCGCGACCAAGCTTTGACGATGAAGGGATACCCGCTCTCCGTCATTGAGCCTGGGCCCCAATCGGTGCCGACCAGAAGCGTGTTTTGATCGCGCCACGAGACGTTGGATTTGGCGTCGGGCACGACGAAGCCGTTGGGCACGAAGGCGCGGGTTGCGATGTCGAACTCGCGATAAGTGGAGCTGTCGCGGCCGCCGTCGGAGAGTGCGATTAGGCAACGCGTGGTGCCATCGAGGCAGTCGGCGCCTTTGAAGACCCAGTTGGCGTGTTCGGCGGCTGAAAGCGCGTCGAAATCGAGGACGGTGTCCCACACCGGTTCGCCGTGGACGTAGTCGGCCAGCGGCGAGCGGCGCCAAATGCCGCGCACATGCGTTTCGTCTTGCCAGAAATTGTACAAGAAGCCGTCGCGCACAGCGCCGTAGGGCAAGCGGTCCTTGCTGTTGGCGATGGCGAGCGCGTCGCGTTCAAGTCCGGCGAAGCGCGGGTCGTTGGTGAGGCGCGGCAGCGAGCGGGCGTTTTGTTCGCGCGCCCACGCCAGTGCGCGACCGCCCTCGATTTCCTCCATCCAGAGGTAGGGGTCATGGGCGGCGTCTTGAGCGAAGCCCGCTTGTGCGGCGGGAGTGTGGGTATTGGTCATGGAGGTTTGAGCTGCCGACGTGCTGATTGAAGCCAAAACGAGTGCGCAAGAGGCGGCGATCACGAGTGCGCGCATTTACAGTATCCCCTCCCGCCGGAATGCGGCTGACGGGGCAAAAGAGCAGAAGCCGTAGCCGGGTGAAAGGGCGTTTCATCGCAGTTTTGAGGGCGTTGAGCCGCCCGCGCGGGGTGCGCTCTTAACCGAAACCGCCTACATTGGTCCTCCGATGCGATATTTCAAAATGAACGGCGCGGGCAACGACTTCGTCATTCTGGACGGGCGTGCGCGCGGTGCGGTGCCGCTGTCGCGCGAGCAGGCGCGGGCGATTGCCGACCGCAAGACCGGCGTTGGCTGCGATCAGGTCATCGCGCTGGAGCGCTCGATCCGCGGCGACGCTTACATGCGCATCTGGAATGCCGATGGCGGCGAGGTCGATGCATGCGGCAACGCCACGCGCTGTGTTGCTTGGTTGCTGATGGAGGAAGGCGGCGCCGCCGGACGGCGTATAGAGACGCCCGCGGGCATGCTCTACGCCACACGCGCCGGCGACAAACGCATCACCGTCGATATGGGTTCGCCGCTGCTGAAGTGGGAAGAAATTCCGATTGCGCGGGCGATGGCGACCGACAAGCTCGACTATGAGGCCGGCGGGCTGAGCAATCCGGGTGCCGTCAACATGGGCAACCCGCACGTGGTGTTCTTCGTCAATGACGTGCGCGCTACGCCGATCGAAAACCTAGGGCCGAAAATCGAGCACGACCCGTTCTTTCCGCAGGGCGTCAATGTCGGCTTTGCCGAGGTGCGGTCGCCCGCCGAGATGCGCTTGCGCGTCTGGGAGCGCGGGACCGGACTGACGAAGGCGTGCGGCACCGGCGCCTGCGCCGCCGTGGTGGCCGCCCACCGCCAGGGCCGCACCGGCCGGGTGGTGAATGTCCTGGTCGATGGCGGTTCACTTGAGATTGAATGGCGTGATGGCGACGACCGGGTTCTGATGACGGGGCCCATCGAACTCGAGGGTACAGGGGATTTGACGCCGGCATGAGAGCCTTGATCGCTTGCCTGGTGCTCGTTGGCTGCGCAACGGATGCGGACCCCCGCACGCCGGCCGAACGCGTGGCCGGCTGCTGGATCAATCGCGACGCAGGTGCGGTGATTATGCGCTGGCTGCCCGATCCTGGTCATCCTGGCGCGTTGAACGGTACGCGCTCAAGCCTTGGCATTGGCGGCCGCCGCACCGAACATTTTGCGCTCGAGCAGGACCCGGAAGGCTGGCGCATGTGCCGCCAAGGCGAGGCGCCGCAATGCTGGAGCGTCGCGCAAGGCGATGGCGGTTCGCTGCAGGGCGGTCGGGTATTTATCGACGCTGCGGGCGACAATCTTCATATTGCTGTGATGGGCGACGGACCCGAGCACGTGATATTCCAAGGACGTCGCGACGGCTGCGACTGAAGCGGGCGGCGGGTTTCAATGTGGGGGGCAAGAAGCGCTTTCTCGATCCTTTGAAGGCGCATTTGTCACAAAAACTCGACAAGGCGATGAAGCGTCTCGCCGCTGATCCCGCGCTGCTCGCGCCATTGCAGGCCGCCGAAGGCGCGACCCGGCGTTGATCTGGCCGCCGCTTCGGGTCATCCTTCGCGGAACGAGAAACGGGGGATTTCGTGATGGCCGAACAGCAGGCTTTGAACGCAACGTTTTTTGCGTTCAAGAAGCGCGAGAAGATGGTGCTGTTGCCAGCGACGGTGGTCGCCGTCGTTCTCAACATTGTCATCCTGGCGGTGTTCATCTTCCTGAGCCGCAACGCGCTCATCGACTATTTCACCTGGTTCTCAAACATGATGAAATCCGGCGCGATGGAGCCGGGCGCGACGCCCGACCCTAGCGCGATGATGCCGCCCGCGAGCGTCATGGGTCTCTTCCCACTGATGTTTCTGCTCTACTTCGTCCAGTACGTGGTGATCGCTGCATGGGAAGCGGCGTGCCTGAAATGGATGATCCGCGGCGAGACCGGCGGCTTGTTCGGTTTGTCTTTGGGCGCCGATACGTGGCGCGTGTATTTCACGTACTGGCTTTGGTTTCTGTTGTTGATGGCTGTCTACGTCGCCTTCCTCATCGTTGTGGTGGTGGTGTTCGGCGTGAGTGCGGTCAGCCTCGGCGCGGGCGGCCAGAGCGATGGTCAAGCGAGCGCGAGCGCTGTCGGCGCGATGATCTTCTTGCCGTTCCTGCTTGGCCTCGCGCTTTGCATTGGATTGGTGTTCCTAGCTGTGAGGTTTGCGCCTGCAGCGGCGACGTCGATTGCCGAAAAGCGTTTTGCCTTTTTCGACGCGTGGAAGGTCTCGCGCGGCCGCTTCTGGCCGCTGCTCGGCGCGTTCGCGATCTTCTACCTGATGTTCATCGTTGGGTACTTCATCGCTGGCATGATCTTGGGGCTCGGCATGATGGGCGCAATGTTCTCGCAAATGAGTGCGATGCGCACTGGCGACGCGCCGGTTCCGCCGAATGCAGTCATGCACATGTTCTTGTCGCCGAATTTCCTCGTGCCGATGGCCATTTTTTACTTGGTGATCTTCGCAGCGGTGTTCACTTTCTGCATTGCGCTCTTCGGCGTGAACGCGCGCGCGGCGGCGCTCGCGCTGGAAGAAGGCAAGATCACGCAAGCGGCGTGAGGCGGCGATGAGCGAACTCTCCCCCACCGATCTCGCGCGCGACGCATTTGTGCGCCGCAATGAGAAATTCGTACTGACGCGCGCCAGCGCCGCTCTAGTCGTGATAAATCTGGTGATCGTGGCCGCGTTCATCGCCGCGACGTGGTCGAGCTGGAGCGAGGTTCTGCGCTGGTATTTGTCGCTGCTGCAGGCGGCGCACAGCGCAGGGACGATGCCGCCCCCGCCGCAAGTGCTTCAGCGCGTGGCGCTGTTTGCTGCGCCGGTCTACGTCGCCTCGTTCGTGCTGTTTGCGGCATTCGAGGCGGCGTGCTTGCGTTGGCTGGTGCGCGGCGAAAGCGGCGGCGGATTGTTTGGACTTGGCCTCGGCGCCGACACTTGGCGCGTCTGGCTCGGCTACTGGGTGTGGTTGGCGCTGGCGGCGGTCTTTTGCGTGGGCGTCGTGTGTTTCTATGTCGCGCTCAACATGATCGGCGGCGCCATTACCGGTATAGCACACATCCTCGTTCTTTTGGTTGCCGCGCTGGCGCCGCTTGGGTTGATCGCGCTGTTGCTTTGGGGCGCGACTGTGTTTGCGCCTGCGGCGGCGACCTCAATCGCGCGCAAGCGTTTTGCGTTCGCCAGTGCGCCCAAAGTGTCGCGCGGCCGGCGCTGGGCGCTGTTGGGCGCATTCGTGCTCGTTGTTGTCGGCTATCTTGTGATCAGTGCGGTGACACAGGTCATTCTGCGCATACCGATCGACGCGGCGATCCAGCCAATCGTCCTGCGCGCACTTGGAGGCGAAGATTTCAAGAGCCTGGCCACGGCGCTCAACCATGCCCTATCAACTCCGACCATCGCTGTTGTGGCCGTGATTTATATGATTTGGGCGCAGGTGCTGGCGTGTGTGTTTTACGTCGCGTGCTTTGGTGTCAATGCGCGCGCCGTGCGGGCGGCGATTGAAGACGGCAGGATCGAAGCAGCGCCTTAGCCCGCAGCACTTTTCTTTTTCCGCGTCGTCTTTGGCGCGGGGGCCTCGGCCGCAGCTGCTTTGAGTTTTGGCTTTGCGGCGCCTTTGCGGTCGGCTTGGCGTTTCAGTGCGTCGGCGAGATAACGACCGGTCCAGCTGGCTTTGACTTTCGCCACCTCTTCGGGCGTGCCTTCAGCAACGATGCGGCCGCCGCCGTCGCCGCCTTCGGGACCGAGGTCGAGAATCCAATCGGCGGTTTTGATGACGTCGAGATTGTGCTCGATCACCAGCACGCTGTTGCCGTTGTCGACGAGCTCGTGCAGCACTTCGAGCAACTTTTTCACGTCTTCGAAGTGCAAACCGGTGGTGGGCTCATCGAGGATGTAAAGCGTTCGCCCGGTGGCGCGCTTGCTGAGTTCCTTGGAAAGCTTCACACGCTGGGCTTCGCCGCCGGAAAGCGTCGTCGCTTGCTGTCCGATGTGCACGTAGCCGAGGCCGACGCGCTTCAACGTTTCAAGCTTGTCGCGAATGCTCGGCACGGCGGAGAAGACATTGGCGCCTTCTTCGACGGTCATGTCTAGCACGTCGGAGATCGATTTGCCCTTGTAGAGCACTTCCAACGTTTCGCGGTTGTAGCGTTTGCCTTTGCAGGTGTCGCAGGTGACGTAGACGTCCGGCAGGAAGTGCATCTCGATCTTGATGACGCCGTCGCCCTGGCAGGCTTCGCAGCGCCCGCCTTTGACGTTGAAGGAGAAGCGGCCGGGGCCGTAGCCGCGGGCTTTTGACTCGGGCAGGCCGGCGAACCAGTCGCGGATGGGCGTGAAGGCGCCGGTATAGGTGGCCGGGTTCGAACGCGGGGTACGCCCGATCGGCGATTGATCGATGTCGATGATCTTGTCGATGTGCTCGAGGCCAACAATGGCGTCGTGCTCGGCTGGCACGTCGCCGGCGCCGTGCCATTGCCGCGACACGGCTTTGAAAAGCGTCTCGATGATGAGCGTGGACTTGCCGCCGCCGCTCACGCCGGTGACGCAGGCGAATGTGCCGAGCGGGATGGTCGCGTCGACGTTTTGCAGATTGTTGCCGCGCGCGCCTTTGATGGTGATGGTGCGCTTCGGGTTCACCCAGCGGCGCTTTTCCGGAATGGCGATCTCGCGCGCGCCCGAAAGATACTGGCCAGTGATGCTCTTCGGATTTTTCTGAATCTGCTCGGGCGCGCCTTCGGCGATGACGGTGCCGCCGTGAATGCCGGCGGCGGGGCCCATGTCGATGACGTGATCGGCGGTGAGGATGGCTTCCTCATCGTGCTCCACGACCAGCACGGAATTGCCGAGATCGCGCAGGCGGCGCAGCGTATCCAAGAGGCGGGTATTGTCGCGCTGGTGCAGGCCGATGCTGGGTTCGTCGAGCACGTACAAGACGCCAGTAAGGCCGGAGCCGATCTGCGATGCGAGGCGGATGCGCTGGCTCTCGCCGCCGCTCAGTGTGCCGGATGAGCGGCCAAGCGACAGATAGTCGAGGCCGACATCGACCAGAAAGCGCAAGCGGTCGTTGATCTCTTTCAAGATGCGAACCGCGATTTCCTGGTGCTTCGGCGACAGCTGATCGTTGATCGCACCGAACCAGTCGCGCGCATTGCGGATCGACATGTTCGACGCGGTGGCGATGTCGGTCATGCCGACTTTTACAGCGAGCGCTTCAGGCTTCAGGCGCTTGCCGGCGCAGACAGGGCACGGCGCTTCGGATTGGTAGCGTTCCAGATCCTCGCGCACCCAGGCGGAGTCCGTTTCCTTCCAGCGGCGTTCAAGGTTGGGCAGCACGCCTTCGAAATTCTTGGTGGTTTCGTAGCGGCGGACGCCGTCATCGTAGACGAACTTGATCGGGTCCTTGGTGCCTTGAAGGATGGCTTGCTTCAACTCCTTCGGCAGCTCTTTCCACGGCGCAGTGATCTTGGCTTTGAAATGTTTAGCGAGCGCTTCGAGAGTTTGGGCGTAGAGCGGCGAAGGACCCTTAGCCCACGGCGCAACGGCGCCGTCCTTCAACGTCTTGTCGTGATCGGGGACGACGAGATCTGCGTCGAACTTGAGTTGCACGCCGAGGCCGTCGCAGGTGGGACAGGCGCCGGCTGGATTGTTGAACGAGAAGAGGCGCGGCTCGATTTCCGGAATGGTGAAGCCGGAGACCGGACACGCAAATTTTTGTGAAAACACCAAGCGCTCGGCTTGCGCGCCTTTGTTCTTCAACGTGGCTTTGCCGCCGCCAGTTTCACCTTTGTCGGCGAACTCCGCATAGACGACGCCTTCGGCGAGCTTCAGCGCTTGCTCGAGCGAGTCGGCAAGCCGAGTTTCGATGCCCTTTTTCACGGCGATGCGATCCACGACAATGTCGATGTCGTGCTTGAATTTCTTGTCGAGCGTCGGCGGTTCGCTGAGTTCGTAGAACTCGCCGTCGATCTTGGCGCGCTGATAGCCTTTCTTCAGGTACTCAGCCATTTCCTTGCGGTATTCGCCTTTGCGGTCCCGCACGACTGGCGCCAGCAAATAGAGACGCGTGCCTTCCGGCAGCGCCATGACGCGGTCGACCATTTCGCTGACTTGCATCGCGGCGATGGGCTGACCGGTGGCGGGCGAATAGGGAATGCCGACACGCGCCCATAGAAGGCGCATGTAGTCGTAAATCTCGGTGACGGTGCCGACCGTCGAGCGTGGATTGCGGGAGGTGGTCTTTTGTTCGATCGAAATCGCCGGCGACAGCCCTTCGATCGAGTCGACGTCGGGCTTTTGCATCAGTTCCAAGAACTGCCGTGCGTAAGCTGAAAGCGACTCCACGTAGCGGCGTTGGCCTTCTGCGTAGATGGTGTCGAACGCGAGCGAGGATTTGCCGGAGCCAGAGAGCCCGGTGATCACGACCATCTCGTTGCGCGGGATGTCGATATTCACGCTCTTGAGGTTGTGCTCGCGCGCGCCGCGAATGCGGATGTGAGTGAGTCCTTCGGACATTCTGAGCCTGATAGAACCTAGCTTTTGGGGCGTCTTTTGGAGGACGCCTTCATGTAGTGGCGCGGTTCGGAATTTACGTCCAGAACAATATGTGAACGGATCGCGCCTGGCAGTTCATATTGGCTCAAAAACATGAAGGCGACCCGTTGGGACGGATCGCCTCCTGTTTGCGGTTGTTTGGGCGCAGGGCGTGTTGGGAGTGCTCAGCGACCGTCGCGCAAGGTATTCAAAATTTTCTGCCATGCATCAGCGATCCCGATCACGGCGTAAGCTTTGTAATATTTTCCCGTATCTGGAGAAAACCTGCGACGAGTTGTACTCTCGTAAGAGTGTTTCTTAAAATCGTTCGCATTTATCTGTGATGTTGGCGTGAGGTTAAGTACGGATGCGCGCGGGCGCAGGTAGCTATTCGGTTACCAGCCTTATCAGCGGAATATTGACGTTAAAGCAGTAGCTTCCCTGCGCGCGCAAGGCGCTGCGGGGAGATCATGGCGCTGCACTTCGAACGTCTGGCGTCGCTCGCCCCGATTTTGTTGAGCGCCTGCGTTTTCGTCGGTCTCGCATGGGCGTTGCGCGGGCCGGCGTCGTGCCGTTGGACGCTCGGCATGGTCCGCAGCGTGCGCTCCAATTTGCTGTTGGGGATGACCAATCTTTTGTTCGTCGGCATGGCCGGGGCGCTAACCGGCGTCATCCAAACGTTGCTGCAACACGCCGGCGCGCCGTGGATCACCGCGCACATGTGGGCCGGCGTGCCACTTCCGTTGACGGTGCTTGCGGCGCTCCTCGTGTTCGACCTGGTGAACTACTGGAACCATCGTTGGATGCACACGCGCTGGCTGTGGGGCTTCCACGCGGTGCATCACTCGGACACGGACATGAACTGGACGACGACGTTCCGCGTCCATGCGCTCGAAGGCTTTTTCATGGTGACGACGGCGGCGTTGTTCGCCGGCTGGATTGGCTTTCCACCAGAGGCCGCAGCGGCCGCCGTGTTCATCAGCCAGCTGCACAACAACTACGTGCACAGTACGTTGGGCTGGAGTCACGGCTGGTTCGATCGCGTGCTTGTCTCGCCGCAGGTGCACCGCTGGCACCATGCTGAAGATCCCGCCGTGTATGGCAAGAACCTCGCGAACATGTTCACGTTCTTCGACGTGCTGTTTGGCACGTATCACAATCCGGGCCGTTGCCAGACGCCGCTTGGGTTCGAGGGATCTCCACAACATCACCCCGTTGGGTTGATGCTCTATCCATTCAAGTATTGGCGCGAACAGCTAGGTTTGCGCGCCACGAGTTCGGCCGCAGCGCACGCCGCAACGGATTTTGCCGCTTAGTGCGCCAAACCCACGGCAATCGACGTCATGGCGATGCCGGGAAAGAAATAGTGGTTGAAGATCTCGGCGTCTTCGCGATCGCGTTGTGCGGCCAAAGCGTACAGCACCGGCGTGAAATGCTCCCAGTCCGGCGCAGCGCGGGGCGCCAGGTTGTGTGAAGCGTAGGCTTTCACCGCATTGTGGTCGCGCCGTGCGACTGCGTCGAGAATGAAGCTGTCGAATTCGTTGTCCCAAGGCGTTGGTTGGCCCTGGTGGCGGAAGAACGTCGGCAGATTGTGGACGATGTTGCCCGAACCGATCACCAACACGTTGTCGTCGCGCAGCGCAGCGAGTGCTTGGCCAATCTCGTAGTGCGCCGCGGGCGGACGGCGGCCATCGAGACTGACTTGCACCACGGGAATGTCCGCGTCGGGGTACATGTGCTTCAGCACACTCCACGCGCCGTGATCGAGGCCCCACGTGTCGTCCGGCTCGGCGCAGAACGCGCTGAGCTTTTCAACGATGGTGCGCGCGAGCGCGGGGTCGCCCGGCGCCGGATATTGCTGGGCGAACAATTCTTGCGGAAAGCCGTGACCGAAATCGTGGATCGTGCGCGGGTGCGCGTTCGACATCACGCGTACGCCATCGGTCACCCAGTGGGCCGAGACCATGACAATGGCGCGCGGCTTAGGAAAACGCGTGGCGATCTCCGCCCAGCCGCGCGCGGAGGGCGTGTCTTCGATGGCGTTCATCGGCGAACCATGACCAACGAAGAGAGCGGGCGCGGGCATCGGAATTTCCTGCTGGGGACAGAACCTAGATAAGCGCTCTCACGCCATTTGCCGTAGTCCGTTCGGACTGCGGCCTGTGGAAATGTGCCGTTCGCGCTCCCTGGCCAGGGCAACGCGCATTAACCTTGCAGCCACATCCGATTCGTGAGAACATAATGAGAACATAGTTCCGCCGCGTCCAAGCGGCAGGATCGGGGGGTGAACGAGAGTTCGTGACCAGGGGTTTTTTGGACTCCGCAGTCGATTTGATGAGTGAGCGTAGGAAACGGAGGCCGTCATGGCTGGCAGCGTGAATAAGGTGATCTTGGTCGGCAATCTCGGGAAAGACCCGGAGGTGCGCCGTTTGAATTCGGGTGAGCCGGTGGTGAATTTGTCCATCGCTACGTCCGAAAGCTGGCGCGACAAGGCGACCGGCGAACGAAAGGAAAAGACCGAGTGGCACCGCGTGGTCATCTTCAATGAGAACATCGCCAAAGTGGCGGAGCAATATTTGAAGAAGGGCTCGACGGTTTACATCGAAGGCCAGCTGCAGACGCGCAAATACGAACAAGGCGGCGTCGAGAAATACACGACCGAAGTGGTGCTGCAGCGCTTCCGCGGCGAGCTCACCATGCTTGGCGGAAAGAGCGATGGCGGCGGCCGTTCGTTTGAGGATGACGGCGGCTCGTTCAGCGGCGGCGGCGCCGGCAAGAAGCGCGTGTCGAGCGGCCCGAGCGAGAATTTCAGCCAAGACTTGGACGACGAGATTCCGTTCTGAGGTCGTCATCACGCTAAGAAACGATTGGGCGCGCCGGAAGGTGCGCCCATATTGTTGCGATGATCCCGTTTTCCGTTCTTGATCTGGCGCCGATTGTCGAGGGCGGCACGGTTGCGCAGGCGCTGAAGAACAGCGCCGATTTGGCGCAAGCTTGCGAGCGGTTTGGGTTCAATCGCTTCTGGCTGGCCGAGCATCACAACATGCCGGGCATCGCCAGTTCGGCGACGTCGCTGGCGATCATGAATGCGGCGGCGGCGACCAAGACCATGCGCATTGGCGCCGGCGGCATCATGCTGCCGAACCACGCGCCGATCGTGATCGCCGAACAATTCGGCACGTTGGCGGCGCTTTATCCGGGGCGGATCGATCTCGGGCTTGGCCGTGCGCCTGGCACCGATCAGCGCACCGCGATGGCGCTGCGGCGCACGATGGTTGGCGGCGAGGATCGCTTTCCGCAGGACGTGCTTGAACTGCAGGCGCTGCTTGGTCCCTCCGAGCCGCGGCAAGCGGTGCGGGCAGTGCCCGGTGAAAACACCAATGTGCCGCTGTGGATATTGGGATCGTCGTTGTTTGGCGGACAGCTGGCGGCGGCGCTTGGATTGCCGTTTGCATTCGCGTCGCATTTTGCGCCGGCGCAGATGATGGATGCGATCGCGATCTATCGGCAGACGTTTCGGCCGTCGGAGCAGCTAAAGAAGCCGTACGTCATGTTGGGGTACAACGTCTTCGCGGCGGACAGCGACGAAGATGCGCGTGTGCTGGCGACATCGATGATGCAGTCCTTTGTAGCGTTGCGGCGCGGCGTGCCGCGGGCGCTGCAGCCGCCGGACGCGGACTTCGAAGCGAAAATGACCGAGGCGGAGCAGGCGCAGCTTACCGGTGTGCGCGCGTGTTCTGCGGTGGGCGCGCCGGCGACGGTGAAAGCCGCGATGGACGCGTTCATCAAGCGCACCGGCGCCGATGAGCTAATCATCGCCAGCCACATCTACGATCACCTAGCCCGCGTGCGATCGTACGAGATTGCCGCGCAAGTCCACGACGAATTGTCGTCCGCTGCGTAACGGCTTGCCAGGCGTGCCCCGCGCCGATACGCCGGAGACATGAGCCCCGCGCCGCGCGCCTTTGCGCCGCTTGATCTTGCGCAAATCGTCGCCGTGGCCGCGATCTGGGGCGTCAACAACATCGCCGCAAAGATCGTGCTGTTGCATTTGCCGCCACTTTTGTCGGTCGCGGTGCGGTTTTTTGTTGTGCTGGTTGCATTGATCCCGTGGTTGCGCTGGCCGCCGCGCGAGCGCTGGCCGCTTCTGGTGCTGACGCTGTTCTGCGTCGGGCCGCTGCATTTCGGCGTGCAATATTCCGGCTTGGCGCTCGCGCATCAACTCGCGCCGATGGTGGTGGCGATGCAGCTCTGGGCGCCTGCGTCGGTGGTGTTTGCCGCATTGGTGCTGGGTGAACGTGTAGGCGCGCTGCGCTGGACTGGCGTGGCGGTGGCGTTCCTCGGTGCGGCTTCGATGAATTTCGATCCAACGGTGTTTGCTGAACTCGTGCCGCTGTCGATCGTGGCGTTTGCGTCTGCGATCTACGGCCTCGGCACGGTGCTCGTGCGCAAACTTGGCGCTTCGCACAGCCCGTGGGTGCTGCAAGCGTGGACCGCGATGATGGCGGCGCCAACAATGCTGACGGGGTCGCTGTTGTTTGAAAACGGCCGTTACGCGCAAGCGTTTCAATCGCCATGGTACGTGTGGGTGCTCGTCGCGTTTGGCGGCATTGGCTCATCGATCGTGGCGAGCGCGCTGCTGTTCAGATTGGTGCAGCGTTACGAGGTCTCGCGCACCACGCCGTACTTGCTGTTGTCGCCGGTGATCTCGTTTTCGCTGTCGCCGCTGATCCTCGGCGACCACATCACCGTGCGCATCCTGATCGGCGCCGCAGCCACGCTCGCGGGCGTGCTGCTGGTGGCGATCGCTGAGCGGCGCTTCACGCCGATCGCGTCGGCGGCCGAGGCTTAGGGCAAGGGCCGCAGCGCAACGCAGGCGATGCGCCCGCCAGCGCCGCCGATGGGCTGGCTCGTCTGATCGTCGGGATTGGCGTGAAAGATGAGGGCCGAGCCATCGGCGTCGAGCAGCGGCTGACGGTCGCCGACTTTAATGGCCGCGAGAGTCACGCGATCGGTGAAAACCTCGGCGCTGAAGGCGCCCGCGGGCGTTGCAAAGATGTTGGGTAGATCGCCGGCTTCGGGGCCGCGCACGTTCATGAGACCATGCTGCACGTGGCGGCCCATGCCGACATGACCGCCCGACGCATGGAACCCGGCGGCGAAGTCGCTGCAATCGCCGATGTCGTGGATATGCATGCCGTGCCACCCACCTGGCAGGCCATGGTCGGAAAACTCCAGTTTTATCAACACCCCCGTTGGCGCTTCGGTGAATGTCGCTTGGCCGACATTGCCGCCGTCGGGGCCGACGATCCAGGCCGTGCGCGGCGCGATCGACGCCGCCAAATTCGGCGGTTCTTCAGTGCTGGCGCAGGCGCAGAGGAGGGCTGCAAAAGCGAGTGAAATCAGGGTCCGCATACGCCGCTCCTTGGTTTGCGACCGGGGCGTCACAATGTTAGTTTCGACGCCAGATTCGACGGCTGTTTTTGGCCTTCGCGGCGTTTTCCTGCAACGACTTTAGAATAGATCACGGATCCCGTGTCAGACACGTCCGATTCCGCCGAGAACGGCGGACCGTCACTCCCGAAAGGTGTCTCGCTCATCACCATCGAGGACGAGCTGCGCCGCTCGTATCTCGATTATGCGATGAGCGTCATCGTCTCGCGCGCGCTGCCTGATGCGCGCGACGGCCTGAAGCCGGTACACCGTCGCATCCTGTACGCGATGGATGAAGCCGGAAACACGCACGAAAAAGCCTATCGCAAGTGCGCCAAGAGCGTCGGCGACGTCATGGGCAATTATCACCCGCACGGCGACCAGGCGATTTATCTGACGCTGGTGCGGCTCGCGCAGGACTTCTCGATGGGGCTGCCGCTCATCGACGGGCAAGGGAATTTCGGTTCGATCGACGGCGATATGCCGGCTTCGATGCGTTACACGGAGGCGCGGCTCGCAAAATCATCGCGCGCGCTGTTAGATGACATCGACGAAGGCACGGTGGACTTCCAAGACAATTACGATGGTTCGACGCAAGAGCCTTCAGTGTTGCCGGCCCGGTTTCCGAACCTTCTTGTGAACGGCGGCGGCGGCATCGCCGTGGGCATGGCGACGAACATTCCGCCGCACAATTTGTCGGAAGTGATCGACGCAACCGTGGCGCTGATCGACAAGCCGGATACGACCGATCTCGAACTGCTCGACATCGTGCCGGGTCCGGATTTTCCGACAGGCGGAGAGATTCTTGGCCGCGCCGGATCGCGTTTGGCGCTAACCACGGGACGCGGTTCCGTCGTGATCCGCGCCAAGCACCACACGGAGACGATCCGCGGCCGCGAAGCGCTGGTGTTCACCGAGATCCCGTATCAGGTGAACAAGTCGGAGATGATCGAGCGCATCGGCGAGCAGGTGCGCGAAAAGCGCATCGAAGGCATCGCTGAAGTGCGTGACGAGTCGAACCGCCTGGGCGTGCGGCTGGTGATCGAGCTGAAGCGCGACGCCGTGCTCGATGTGGTGCTGAACCAACTCTATCGCTATTCGGCGCTGCAGACCTCGTTCGGCGTCAACATGCTGGCGCTGAACCAGGGCAAGCCTGAACAGATGGGGCTGCGGAAGATTCTCGAGATATTCATTTCCTTCCGCGAGCAGGTTGTTACTCGGCGCACCAAATTCCGGTTGGCAAAGGCGCGCAAGCGCGGCCACGAAACCGTCGGTCTGGCGATTGCGGTCGCCAACATCGATGAGATGATCAGGCTCATCCGCGAAAGCCCGGATCCAAGCGCGGCGCGTGAGCGTATGCTCGCGCGCGATTGGCCAGCGGGCGACATGATGCCGTTGATCGAGCTCATTGCCGACCCGCGCACCGTGGTCAGCGATGGCGCAGTGGTGCGTCTTTCAGACGAACAAGCGCGCGCCATTCTTGCGCTCACGCTGTCGCGTCTCACCGGCCTTGGCCGGGACGACATCGCCAAAGCGGCCAACGAGATCGCCGAAGAGATCAAGGAATTGCTCTCTATCCTGGCGTCGCGCGAGCGGATTATGGCGATCATCCGCGGCGAGCTCATGGATGTGAAGCAAGCCTTCGGCGTGCCGCGCCGCACGCAATTCTCGGAATCAGAAGGCGACATCGACGACGAAGCCTTGATCCCGCGCGAAGAGATGGTGGTGACCATCACGCACTCGGGCTATATCAAGCGCACGCCGCTCGCGCTCTATCGGACGCAACGCCGTGGCGGCAAAGGCCGCGCCGGCATGCAGATCAAGGACGAAGATTTCGTCACGCGCGTGTTCTCGGCGTCAACGCACACGCCGATCCTGTTCTTCTCTTCGAAGGGTATGGCCTACAAGATGAAGGTGTGGCGCTTGCCTGCTGGAGACCCGCGCACCAAGGGCCGCGCGTTGGTAAACCTGTTGCCGCTGGCGCCGGACGAAAAGATTACGTCGGTGATGGCGCTGCCGGAGGACGAGCACGATTGGGACAAGCTCGACGTGATGTTTGCAACGCGCTCGGGCAGCGTTCGGCGCAACAAGCTCAGCGACTTCGTGCAGGTAAATCGCGGCGGCAAGATCGCCATGAAACCGGACGAGGGCGATGGCATCGTCGACGTACAGATTTGCTCTGCAGACGATGACGTCTTGCTGACCACGAATGGCGGCATGTGCATCCGCTTCCGCGTCACGGATGTGCGCGTATTCAAGGGCCGCGACTCTACTGGCGTGCGCGGCATCGACTTGAAGGACGGCGAAGAAGTGATCGGCATGGGCGTGTTGAAGCACGTCGACGTCACTTCGAAGGAAGCCGGCGACTTCTTCAAGTGGGACGCCAAGAATCGCGGTGCCGACGATATTGAAGTCGAAGCCAGCGAGGAGCCCGCGGAGGACGCCGCGGGTTCGGAAGCGCCGACGCCGTTCGAACGTCTCTCGGAGCTCAAAGCGAACGAACAATTCGTGCTGACGGCGACGTCCAACGGTCTCGGAAAGCGCGCGTCGTCTTACGAGTACCGGGTCACTGGGCGCGGCGGCAAAGGGCTGATCGCGCACAAGCTTCAACCTGAAGCGCGCATTACGGCTTCGTTCCCTGTGACCGACGAACAGGAGCTGTTGCTGGTCACCGACAAGGGTCAGCTGATCCGCACCGGCGTGAAGGACATTCGTATCGCTGGACGCGCGACCCAAGGCGTGATCCTCATCAACGTGGGCGAAGACGAACATGTCGTCGCCGCGGAGCGCCTGGAGGATGCAGGCGGCGATGCTGGCGCGGATGAGGGCGGGGAATGAGCAAGCCGCGGGTCGGGCTTTATCCAGGCACGTTTGATCCCGTCACCAACGGGCACCTCGATATCATCAAGCGCGCCTGCAAGCTGGTCGACCGCCTGGTGATCGGTGTGGCGATCAACAAGGACAAGGGCCCACTGTTCACCCTGGAAGAACGCGTGGCCATGGTCGAACAGGAGACGAAAGGTTTTGCCGACGCCGAGATCGTCGTCCGTCCTTTCGACACATTGTTGATCCAGTTCGCACAGAGCGTGGGCGCTGCCGTCATTGTCCGGGGCTTGAGAGCCGTCTCGGACTTTGAGTACGAATTCCAAATGGTTGGTATGAATCAGAAGCTTAACCCGGACATTGAGACGGTGTTTCTGATGGCTGATCCACACCATCAGGCCATCGCCTCGCGATTGGTCAAGGAAATCGCGCGACTGCAAGGAAGCGTCGCGCCATTCGTGCCTCCAGACGTAGAACGACGGCTAAAGGCTAAGCTTGGGGTCTCGTGATGCGGCGACTGGGAGGAATTTGGGCGGCGGCGGTGGCGCTGGCGCTCGTCGGAACGATTGGCGCGGCTGCGCCGAGTATGGTGGCGTCTGCTCAACAGCAAAACGTGCCGGACGCGACGAACTGGCGTCCGCTTGATCCGGACAACACGCTCTACATCGACACGGTGCACGGCCGCATCGTCATCGAGATGTTTCCGGAGATCGCGCCTAACCATGTGGCGCGGATCAAGCAGCTGTCGCGTGCGGGCTTCTATGACGGGCTGACGTTTCACCGTGTGATCCCGGGTTTCATGGCGCAGACGGGCGATCCGCTCGGCACCGGCGAAGGCGCGTCAAGCCTGCCCGACCTGCAAGCAGAGTTTACGTTCCGCCGCGGTCCGAGCATGCCGTTCGTCGAGGCGGCGCACCAAGCGAGTTCGCGCATCGGCTTCTACAAGACGCTGCCGATCGAAACACAGCCAGACGCGCAAATGGCGCTGTCGCGCTACAACAGCGTGCTCTCAAGCGCGATGCATTGCGCGGGCATCGCGTCGATGGCGCGCATGGGCCGCGACCAGAGCGGCGTCGATCAGGTGAACTCGGCCAACAGCCAATTCTTCCTGACGCTTGCGCCGCACCAAGACCTCGACCGCCTTTATACGATTTGGGGGCGGGTTGTTTGGGGTCAGGATGCGGTCGGCCAGATCACGCCGGGTGAGCCGCCGGAACATCCGGACAAGATGCTGGCCGTGCGTGTCGCCGCGGACTTGCCGGAAAGCGAACGCGCGCCAATTTACGTGCTGCGCACCGATGGCCCGCAATTCCGCCAGCTCATCGATCAAACGCGTGCGCGCAAAGGCGCCGATTTCAGCGTGTGCGACGTGAACATTCCCGCACGCGTGCCCAATCAACACGATAGAGAGAGACACTGGTGGTCGATAATTCCTTTCATCAACTGACGCTCGAACTCGACACCGGCACGGTGAAGATCAAGTTCCGGCCGGATCTTGCGCCGAACCACGTCAAACGCATCGGCGAGTTGG
Organism: Terricaulis sp.; assembly: GCA_047601265.1. Classification (GTDB taxonomy): domain Bacteria; phylum Pseudomonadota; class Alphaproteobacteria; order Caulobacterales; family Aquidulcibacteraceae; genus Vitreimonas. The sequence goes on along the minus strand of JASGJR010000001.1, from coordinate 665,031 downwards.
CGAATGAAGGCTTCTACAACGGCGTGCCGTTTCACCGTGTCATTCCGGGCTTCATGGCCCAGGGCGGCGACGGCGGAAATCGCAACGGCACCGGCGGTTCGTCGAAGCCGAATCTGAAGCAAGAGTTCTCGGCCGAGCCGCACGTGCGCGGCGTTTGCTCGATGGCGCGCACCAACGATCCGAACTCGGCCAACAGCCAGTTCTTCATTTGCTTCGACGACGCCACTTTCCTGGACAAGCAATACACGGTCTGGGGTGAGGTGACGGACGGTATGGACGCGGTCGACGCGCTGCCGAAAGGCGAACCGCCACGCAATCCCGGCAAGATCGTTTCCGCGAAGGCGGAGTGAGCGACGATCTCCTGCGGCGCTGGCGTGCGCTCGCGGGAGGTCAACAGGATGCGCTGGGCGCGGCGCTCATCGGCGCGTGGAGCGAGCCGCAGCGCCGCTATCACGATCAGAGCCACTTGCTGTGGTTGCTTGAGGAAGCGGACCGGCGCGCGGCCATGATCCGCGAGCCGGCGTTTGTCGGCTACGCGATCTGGTTTCACGACGCGGTGTATCAGCCTGGCCGGACGGACAATGAGACGCTGAGCGCCGAGTGGGCGCGCACCGCGCTTGCGGCTCGGCCTGAGTTGGCGGCGCGCGTCGCGCACGTCGTCGACATGACCAAGAACCACGCCGCTGGTGAGGCCGAGGGCGACGCAGCGCTCTTCTTGGACATGGACATTGCCATTCTCGGCGCACCTCACGAGGTCTATCGCGACTACGCTGCCGCCATCCGCGCGGAATATCCGCACGTCACCGACGCTGCATTTGTCGCGGGCCGTGGCGCTTTCCTCGAAGCCCAATTGAAGACCACGCGGCTGTTCCGCACCGATCTCTACGAGAGCGAAATCGGCGCGCGCGCCCGCGCCAACATGCGCTGGGAAGCGCAGGAAATGCGCAATGGGCGGATGGTGACCGGCTAGTGCAATCCAGGCGCGGTTTGGGCGTGCGCGGCCGGCATTGGGCACATGCCGTGGAGTGGTTGAGGCAGCGCGTCGGAGCGCGCGATCCAGCACTCGTCGAAGACCGAGCAATAGCATGCCTGCGCAACCAGGCGCCCGTCTTGGCGAGCTTGATCTATGGCCGTCCATAGCGCCGTGTTCTTCGCCGTGCGCGGCCAGTTCAGGGTGACGATGGTATCGTGCGCCGCCGGCACGCCAGGCGCCACCGGTGCGGTCATGATCGAACCTAACGCGTCGAAATGGCGCGCTTGGATCGGCCTGCGCAAGCGAGGTCTGATATGCGTCGCGGCAGCACGCGCCGGCGATTTTCACAACCGGGTTGGCGTTGGGAATTGGTTTGCCGTCGACAAGGTATTCGAACGAGTAGATGCGCGCTGGCCCCGTGCCCGCGTTCTTAACCTGGAACGCCAGGAGGGGCGTGCCGTCATCGCCCGAATTGCCGCTGCTCAGCTGGAGAAACGGCCACGAATTTGCGTGCACCAGGCGTTCCAGGCTTTGGTCATTGTTGTAAGCCACGTACATGGACAGCGCCGAGGTAATGAGCGCGCAAATGCTGATAAAGAGATCGAACCAATTATGACCGGTACGTCTGTGTTCGGAAGGCTCGGGCGCGTCGAACCTCATGGCGCGGACGCTAGCGCACGCGAAGGCGCGCGCAAGCAGCCGCAGCGACAGGCGAACGCGAATGCGCGTTGAGCTGTTTGATTTCGAACTTCCCGAAGAATTGGTCGCACTGCGCCCGGCGCGGCCGCGCGACAGTGCGCGGTTGCTGTTGCTGCGCGATGACGGCGCGCTTGAGGATCGGGTCGTCCGCGAAGCGCCGTCGTTGTTTCGCCGCGGCGATCTCCTGGTTTTCAACGACACGCGGGTGATCCCGGCCCGTCTCAAAGGCGTGCGCGAGCGCGATGAGGCGCGCGTGGCGGTTGAAGCGACATTGCTGAGGCGGATTGACGCTTCGACTTGGACTGCGTTGGCCAAGCCCGGCAAGCGGCTGAAGCAAGGCGACCGGTTGCGCTTTGGCGTTGGCGCCGATGGCGTCTGCCTACTGAACGAACTCGACGCCACCATTGCGGACAAGGGCGACGAGGGCGTGGTGACGCTCAAGTTTGAGATGAGCGGTCCGGTGCTGGACGCCGCCATCGCCGAAATCGGCGCGATGCCGCTGCCGCCGTACATCGCCGCAAAACGCGGCGAAGACGAACAAGACCGCGACGATTATCAGACCGTGTACGCGGAAAAAGAGGGCGCCATAGCCGCTCCCACAGCAGGCTTGCATTTCACACCCAGCTTGCTGACAGCGCTGGAAGCCGCGGGCGTCGAGAGCGCGCGCGTTACGCTGCACGTGGGCGCGGGCACCTTTCTGCCGGTGAAGGTCGATGACACTGACGAACACAAGATGCATGCGGAATGGCGTGAAATTCCGCGCGCGACAGCCGAGGCCATCAATCGCGCGAAGGCGGAAGGCCGGCGCGTAATTGCAGTGGGCACCACGGCGCTGCGCTCGTTGGAATCCGCGGCGGACGAGAATGGCCGCGTTCGCGCCGAAACCGGGGACACCAACATATTCATCAGTCCCGGTTATCGGCTCCGTGTCGTTGACGGTCTCTGGACCAATTTCCATCTGCCCAAGTCGACTTTGTTCATGTTGGTCTCCGCCTTCGCGGGTTTGGAGCGGATGCACGCCGTGTATGCGCACGCCATCGCAAACAAGTATCGCTTCTATTCCTATGGCGACGCCTCACTGCTATGGCGGCCGCGATGACGGCGTTTCCATTTGAGGTGCATGCGCGCGACGGCGCTGCGCGCGCAGGCGTGTTGCGGACGACGCGGGGCGATATCCGCACGCCAGCGTTCATGCCGCTCGCCACAGCCGGATCGGTCAAAGCGCTGACCGTGGATCAAGTTGCAGCCACCGGCGCCGACATCATCCTGGGCAACACTTATCATTTGATGCTGCGTCCGGGTGGCGAGCGACTGGCGCGCCTCGGCGGCTTGCACAAATTCATGCTTTGGGAAAAGCCGATCCTCACCGATAGCGGCGGCTATCAGGTCATGTCGCTGGCCCAGCTGCGCAAGCTCGACAAGGAAGGCGTCACTTTCCGCAGCCACGTCGACGGCAGCGAACATCGCCTCACGCCAGAGCGCGCGATCGAGATCCAAGCGGATCAGATCGGGTCGGACATCGTCATGCAACTCGATGAATGTCCTGCGTTGCCGGCGCCTCGCGCCGATGTGCAGAAGGCCATGGAGCTGTCGATCGATTGGGGCGCGCGTTGCAAGCGGGCGTTCGGTGCGCGCGACACGCAGAACTTGTTTGCGATCGTGCAGGGCGGTGTCGATCCGGAGCTACGCGCGATGTCGGCGAACGCTTTGGTGCGTGAAGGCTATGACGGGTACGCTATTGGCGGTTTGGCCGTCGGTGAAGCCCAATCCGAAATGCTTGCCACACTGGACGTAACAGCGCCGCTGCTGCCCGCTGTGCGTCCGCGCTATCTGATGGGCGTCGGCAAGCCGCGCGATATCGTCGAAAGCGTCGCGCGCGGCGTCGATATGTTCGACTGCGTTATTCCCACACGCTCGGGCCGGCATGGCCAGGCGTGGAGCGACGCGGGGCCGATCAACATCACCAATGCGCGTTTCGCGGAAGACACCGCTCCGCTCGACGAGAGTAGCGATTGTCCGGCAAGCCGCGACTACGCGAAGGCGTACTTGCATCACTTGTTCAAAGCCAACGAACTGTTGGGGCAGACGCTGCTATCTTGGCACAATGTCGCCTACTACCAGTCGCTAATGGAGCGCATTCGCGCCGCCATCGCGGCGGGCACGTTCGACGCGCTGCGCGCGCGCTTTGCCGCTTAGTGAGTGGGCGCCGTCGTCACCGGTGGCGGCGGCGGAATGACATTCGGGCACCCTAGCGAGGCGCCATAACCGCGCAGGAAGGTGCGGCGCTGTTGTCCGTTGGCGACGGCACGTAGCGCTTCGCGCTCCGCGGCGCTGGCGCCGGTCAAGCGGCGCACCCAAGAGCGGAACGGAATGATGTCTTGCGCGGTGTTTTGTGCGGCCTCGATGGTTTGTTGCTCCATGAAGTCGCCGCTGCGGTCCCAGATGTTGCGGTTGGGGCCGGCCGCGTAGCTCTCGGGCCCGAGCACGGAGTCGAATTGCCGGATTTCATCCATCACCGCCGCACAGCTGGTGAGGTTCGCCGTGGAGTACGGGTATTGCAGATTGCGCAGCAGCAGCGGCACCTCGGGACGGATCATGTTGACGTCACGCAGGGGCGTGTAGGCCGCGTCAGTGATGCCGCGGCGGGTGTCGGCGGTGCGGCCGGTGGCGCAAGAACTTATTGCGAGGGCGATCGCCGCCAGCAGCAGAAGTCTTCCAGAGGTCCGCGCCCGCATATTCCGCTCCCGTCGCCCAACATACCCGAGCCTATAGCCGACCGGCGTTTGACACGCCAATGCGGCGAGACATGGACGATGGAGCAAGGTAATCCCAGGCCGAATGTTGCCGGTTGATGAAGTTCTGCCCGAATTGCTGGCGGCGCTAGAGGCGCGGAACGCCGCCGTTTTGGTGGCGCCGACCGGCGCCGGCAAAACGACGCGGGTGCCGCCGGCATTGCTTGGCGCCTCGTGGGCGCAGGCGGGCAAGATCGTCGTCCTTTCGCCGCGGCGTATTGCTGCGCGCGCTGCGGCGGCGCGCATGGCGAGCGAGCGCCGCGAAGCTGTTGGCGCCACCATCGGCTATCGCGTGCGCTTTGATTCCAAAGCGAGCGCGGCGACGCGCGTCGAGGTCGTCACTGAGGGCGTATTCACCCGCATGATCCTCGACGATCCGGAGTTGCGCGGTGTCAGCGCAGTTGTGTTCGACGAATTCCATGAGCGCAGCCTGGACGCCGATCTCGGACTAGCGCTTGCGCGCGATGCGCAGGAAGCGCTGCGGCCAGACCTGCGCATCGTGGTGATGTCGGCGACGTTGGATGCGTCGCGGATCGCGACGCTCTTGGCTGATGCGCCGGTGGTGGTGAGCGAAGGGCGGCTGTTTCCGGTTGAATTCAAATATCGACCGCGTCTGGCGAACGCCCGGATCGAGGATGATATCGCAAGTGCCACGCGCGCCGTGCTCGCGGCAGAGCGAGGAAGCGCACTGGTGTTTCTGCCGGGTGCGCGCGAGATCGAACGCGTCGCGGAACGGCTGCGCGCAGAGATCACGGATGCAAGCGTCGATGTGCGCCCGCTTTATGGGGCTCTTTCGCCAGCGGATCAGGATGCGGCTATCGCGCCGTCGCCCGCGGGCCGCCGCAAGATTGTGCTCGCGACATCCATTGCTGAGACCAGCCTGACTATCGAGGGCGTGCGCGTGGTGATCGATAGCGGGCTCGCGCGGCGGCCGCGATTTGAGCCAGCGCTCGGATTGTCGCGCTTGGAAACCGCGCGTGCGAGCCAAGCCGCGATCACCCAGCGCGCGGGCCGGGCTGGCCGCTTGGAGCCGGGCGTGTGCTGGCGCATGTGGAGCGAAGGCGAAACGCGGGCGCTGCCGGCGTTTGATCGTCCGGAGATCATGGACGCAGACTTGTCGGCGTTGGCGCTCGATCTTGCGTCTTGGGGCGTGAGCGATCCGGCGACGCTCGCGTGGCTTGATCCGCCGCCGGCGCCGGCATGGCGCGAAGCGCTTGCACTCTTGTCACGTCTTGGCGCCATTGATGCCGATGGACGTTTGACACCGCATGGCGCAGCGATTGCGCGCTTGCCGTTGCCGCCGCGGTTGGCGCACATGGTGGTGGACGCCGCGACTGACGGTGATGCGTTGCTGGCGGCGCGCATCGCCATGTTGCTGACCGAACAGGGTTTAGGCGGCCGCTCCAGCGATTTGCGCGATCGGCTGCACCGCTTCGACGAAGAACGCGGGCAGCGCGCGATAGCGGCGCGGCGCACGGCGGAATGGATTGCCAAATCGACGGGCGCCGCGGGTGTGACTATGGATCTTGAACGCGCGGGCGTGGTGATTGCGCGTGCATTTCCTGATCGTGTCGCCAAGCAGCGCGGCGGTGGATTTGTGATGGTCAACGGACGCGCCGCATCATTGGACCGCAGCGAAGCATTAGCGCGTGAGCCGTTCTTGGTGATCGCGGACGTCGCCGGCAGCGCCGGCCAGAGCCGCATTCTGCTCGGCGCACCGATTACGCTGGAAGAGATCGAAGCGATGTTCGCTGATCAGATCGAAACGCACGCGTCGATCCTCGCCGATAGCGACACTGGCGCGGTGCGCGGCCGGCGCGTGAGGAGGCTCGGGCGTGTCGTGCTCGCCGAAGCGCCATTGGAGCGGCTGAGCGGTGATGAACTGAAAGATGCGCTGCTGGAAGCGGTGCGCGAGGACGGCCTGACGCGGCTGGCTTGGAATGATACCGCGCAGCAAGTGCGGGCGCGCGTGGCGCTTATGCGTCAACGCGATGCGCAGAGCTGGGCGGATTGGAGCGATGACGCGCTGCTCGCGTCGCTGGAAGACTGGCTCGCGCCGGCGCTTGTGGGCGCGACGCGCCTGAAAGACGTCGATGTAGCGCAGGCGTTGCTGGCAACGCTCGATTATCAGCACAGGCGCACGCTGGATCAGGAAGCGCCGCCGCGGTTTGAAACGGCAGCGGGTTCGTCCCTGCAGATCGACTACACCGCCGAAGGCGGGCCGGCGCTCGACGTGCGCTTGCAGGAGATGTTCGGCGTGGACAAACATCCGCTCGTGGCGGGCCAACCGCTGACGCTGCGCTTGCTTTCGCCCGCGCATCGCCCGGTGCAGACCACCAAAGATCTGCCACGCTTCTGGCGCGGATCGTATGCCGCGGTCCGCAGTGAAATGCGGGGCCGCTATCCGAAGCATCCCTGGCCGGAAGATCCGCTGAACGCCGAACCGACGCGGCGCGCAAAACCGAGAGGCTCATGATGTCCCCGACGCTCGACGACGTGAAAGCTGCCGCAGCACGCATCAAAGGCATTGCCGTGCGCACCCCCCTGGTGCGCAACGACGCGTTGGACGAACGCACTGGTGCGAAGGTTTTCGTCAAGGCTGAATGCCTGCAACGCGGCGGCGCGTTCAAGATGCGCGGCGCCACCAACGCGATTGCGGCCTTGCCTGACGAGGTGCGTAAGCGCGGCGTCATCGCATACTCCTCCGGCAACCACGCCATTGCCGTGGCCACCGCAGCGAAGCTTTTCGGCATCGGCGCCGTCATCGTCATGCCAGCCGACGCGCCGAGGATTAAACTGGAAACGACGCGCGCGCTGGGTGCGGAGGTTGTCACCTATGATCGCGTCAACGAAAGCCGCGAAGCGATCGGTGGGCGGATTGCAGAGGAACGGGGGCTCGCATTGGTGCGGCCCTTCGACGATCCGTTCGTGATAGCGGGGCAGGGGACGGCCGGCCTGGAGATCGGCGAGGAGATTTCGCCCGATATTGTGTTTGTGCCCGCTAGCGGGGGCGGACTTTCGACAGGCGTGGCGCTGGCGCTGCCGCGTGCGCGTATCTTTGCCGTTGAACCGGCTGGTCATGACGACATCGCCCGCACCATGGCTGGCGGCGAGCTTCAGCGTAACGCGCCGGGCATCCGCTCGATTTGCGACGGCCTGCTGACCGAGCAGATGGGCGACATCATCTATCCCATCGCCAAGGCGCGGTTCGAGCGGGTGGTGGTCGTCGACGATGACGCGGTGCTGCGGGCGATGAAGTTCGCGTTCCGCAATTTGAAGCTGGTGCTTGAACCATCCGGCGCGGCGTCGTTGGCGGCGCTGCTGGAGGGCGGCGCGGATGTACGTGGTTTGACGGTGGCGATCATCGCCAGCGGCGGCAACGTGGACGAAGCAACGTTTGCGCGGGGGCTTGCGCGTTAGAAGTGCCCGCGCTTCAGGTCTTGCTGGATGGTGATCGGCGTTGGCTGACCTGCGAGGCGATAACGATAGACCTGCAAATTCTCGATGACGCGCTGCACGTAGTTGCGCGTCTCGCCGAACGGGATGAGTTCGATCCAGTCCACTACATCCACGCCTGACGAACGCGGGTCGCCCCAATCGCCAATCCAATCGCGCGCATTGAAATCGCCCGCGTTGTAGCTCGCGGCAGCCAATACGTACGAACCATTGAACTGGTCGATCAGGTTGGCGAGGTAGGTTGCCCCAAGCGTGACGTTGTATTGCGGATCGCTGAGCGAGCCGCGATCGTAAGTCATGCCGACTTGGCGCGCGGTGGCGCGCGCGGTGGACGGGATAAGCTGCATCAGTCCATGCGCGTTGGCGCCCGAGGACGCGCCGGCGTCAAACTCGCTTTCCTGACGGATGATCGAAAGCACCAATGCCGGCTCTGGCCGTCCGCTTTGTTGCACGCTGGGCGGTAGCTGCATCAGCGGGTAGGCAGCGTTCACGGCCACCACGTTGCGGAAGAGGCCAGCCTTGGCGCTACGCAGCGCGGTGCGTTGATAGGATTGCTCGCGCGCCATCTGCGAAAGCAGCTCGATCTCCATGGGGTCGTCGAGCGAGTCGTCGAGGTAGAAGGCAATCGCTTCAAAATCTCGCTGTGCGCCGACTTGTGCGATGAGCTGCAGCGCGCGCACCAACTCCCGATTTTGAAAACGCGCGCGGGCCGCGTCGCCGGGCACGGTCGTGTCCGGCAATGACATGACGGCGCTGCGCCCACCATAGGTCGCGGCGAGTTGGCCGTAATAGGTGAAAGGATATTGCGCGGCCTGCGCGAGCGCCGCGTCCGCATCAGCGGTGTTGCCCATCGCGCGCAATGCCTCGGCCCGCCAGTAAAGCGCGCGCGAACGGCTGACTGGTGCAGAGACGCCGTCGCTCATGCGGGCGAAGTGCGCGGCTGCCTCTGAAGGCTGATGCAGGAAGCGCAGCTGCAGCCAGCCGGAGACGAATTCGCTGTCTGCAAAAAACTCGCCCGAGCTCAAGCCGACATCCGAGACCAATTGGTAGGCTAGTCTCGGATTGCCGTTGCGCAGCGCGCGCGGCACGTAAAGGCGGCTTTCCTTGTAGATCAGGTCGCGCGCATACACCGGAGCGTCGGCGGTATGGATGCGCGCGATGAGCGCCATGGCGTCTTCAGGGTTGTTGGTGCGGCGGCGGTACTGCGCGCGATCGTAGATGAAGCCCGCATCGTCGGCCCGCGAGCCCGGCACGGCGTCGACCACTTGCTGCAGGTGCCGGCGTTGACGCGTTTGCAAGGCGATGCGTGCGTTCATCAGCGCGCGGTCGGAAACACCGAGATGGCTTGCATAGTGTTGCGCTTCGCTGCGTTGACCGCGCCACAGCAGCATGTCGACGCGATCGGCGTAGTCTTCGCTGGTGAGACTGAAGTTCGACGTCCCCATCGCTTCGGCTGTGTCGGTCAGCAGGTTTTGCCGAAAGGCGGTGCGGGCAAGTTCGTTGGCCTGCTGCGTGTTGCCTTCCTGGCGCAACGCAAGCGCCAGCGCGATTTTGCCGTCCCCCGTCAGGGGGCCGCCGTCTTGACGAAGAAACGCGTCCCGCTCGGCCGCGGAAAGGCGGGAGTCAAAGATCGCTTGTTCCGCGCGCGTACGCATGGCCGTGCGTCCAGGCCAGCCTTGCAGGTCATTCAGTGCAATGCGGATGTCGTCGAAATAGAGTGGAGCATCGCTTGCCGACGCCCATTTCCATTCCAGAATCTTGCGCACAACCGGGTCACGCGCGTTGTCGCGCAGCGATGCCAGCGTCGCCCAGTCGTCGGAATCGGCCGCCGCCAGGCCTTGGCGCAGACGGTCGCGTTCGCCGTCTGGGGTGGGGGAGAACTGAAGTTGGGCGGCTGAATTATTGTTGGCGGCGGGCGCCGACATCGGATCGGGGCCCAGCGGCGTGTTTTGCTGGCCGAGGCTTGAGCCGTTCAGCAGCAGCACCGACGACGCCGCCAGGAGAGCGACGCGGATGATCCGTGACACGTGCATCGACCCCTCCGCCATTGCCGAACCGCAACGGCCCGCTTGGGGTAGCGGGCCGTCTTTAACCTACGCCACCAGTGTGGCAGGAATCGCGCCAAGACCAAGCCCTAGGGGGCCACAGGTACATGAGCACCATGATCAAGGGTTCGATTCCCGCGCTGATTACACCATTCCGGGATGGAATCCTGGATGAACAGACCTTCCAGCGCTTTGTCGAATGGCAGATTGACGAAGGTTCACATGCGCTCGTCGCCTGCGGCACGACGGGCGAAAGCCCCACCCTGAGCGCCGCCGAGCATCTGCGTGTCGTCACGCTCTGCGTTGAGGTCGCGCGCGGGCGCGTGCCGGTGATCGCGGGCGCGGGTTCCTACAGCACAGCGCACGCCATTGAGTTGGCAAAGGGCGCAAAAGCCGCCGGGGCTGACGCCACTTTGGTGGTGGCGCCATACTACAACCGTCCGAGCCAGGACGGCCTGGTCGCGCACTACACCGCGATCAACAACGCGGTCGATATTCCCATGATCGTCTACAACGTGCCGGCGCGTACGGTAGTCGACATTAGCGTTGAGACGATGGGGCGGCTGGCAAAGCTCTCGAACGTGATTGGCGTGAAGGATGCGTCCGCGGACCTTTCGCGCGTTACGCGCCACCGCAATGTCTGCGGCGATAAGTTCATCCAGCTCTCGGGCGAAGATGGTACGGCGCTCGGATTCAATGCTGCTGGAGGCACCGGCTGCATCTCGGTGACGGCGAACGTGGCGCCCAAGCTGTGCGCGCAATTCCAAAATTTGACCCTGCAAGGCGCGTTCGCCGCCGCGCGCGAAATCGACGCCAAGCTCGCCGCGCTGCACAAGGCAATGTTCTTGGAGCCGTCGCCGGCCGGGGCGAAATACGGCGCTTCGCTTCTGGGCAAGTGCAAAGACGAACTCCGGCTCCCTATGTTGCCGTGTTCCGAGACCGCGCGCGCCGCGGTGACGGCGGCGATGACGCAAGCGGGATTGGCTTAAGTGGCGAAAAAGAAGGACGAGCCCCGGAAGCTGGTCGCAGAGAACCGGCGCGCGCGCTTCGATTATTTGATCGAGGACGTGATGGAGGCTGGCATCCAACTTGTCGGCACGGAGGTGAAGTCGCTACGTTCCGGGCGCGCCAACATCGCCGAGAGCTACGCGTCCAGCGAAAAGGGTGAGCTCTGGCTCATCAATGCGACCATTCCTGAATATCCGCCGGCGGGTCAGTTCAATCACGAGCCGCGGCGGCCGCGAAAATTGTTGGTGCGCGGGCGCGAACTGGCGAAGCTGAAAGGGGCCGTGGAACGCGAAGGGCGCACGATTGCGCCGCTCAAGCTCTATTTCAACGATCGCGGCATCGCCAAAATCGAAATCGCGCTCGCCCGAGGCAAGAAGGCGCACGACAAACGCGAAGCCACCAAGGACCGTGAATGGAAGCGCCAACAGGCGCGGCTGATGCGGGACAAAGGATGATACGCCGGACGCCCTGCGCAATCGGGCTGGCGATGATGCTGGCGGCGTGCGAGCCGAGCACCGACGCCCAGCGCTTGGCGATGCATTGGCAGGCGTGCCAGGCGGGCCTGCCTGACGCACGTCTGGCCGCCTGCACGCTTGTGGTTGAGGCGCGCGATGTCTCGCCCGAGCAAAGAGTAGAGGCGCTGATCGATCGCGGCATGTTGCGCGCGGAGCGCAACGAGCAGGAGCGTGCTCTGGCGGACTTCAGCCAGGCGCTGTCGCTCGATGGGCGGAGCGCGCAGGCCTACATCCAGCGTGGTTTGCTGCATGAAAAACGCGGCGCCTACAGCCAAGCGGTGGTGGACTTTGTGGCCGCCGACAATATTGACGCCGGTAGTGGCGCGATGGCGTTTTTCGATAGAACTATGTCGGCGCAGACCAGCAGCTATCGCACACAGATCTCGCGTCTGGACGGCGCGATCGCTTCAAGCCCAAACAACGCCGCGCTCTACAACGACCGCTGCTGGTTGCGCACCATTATCGCCGAAGACCTTCCAAGCGCCCTCGCAGACTGCAATCGCGCATTACAACTCGCGCCGAATTCAGCGGAAATGCTGGATAGCCGCGGGCTGGCGAACTTGAAGCTCGGCAATTACCAAGCCGCGTTGGCCGACTATGACGCAGCATTGTCGCGCGATCCGGAGCGCGGTCATTATCGCTACGGCCGCGGCTTGGCGCACTTTGCGCTGGGCCAGCTTGGCGAGGCGCAACAAGACTGGCGCGCCGCCGAAGTGACCGAACCAGGCATCGGCGCCGTCTATCGCAGCTATGGCATCAAATTGCCCGCGAATGTCGTCGACATGACGCCTAGTTTGCGTCTGCAATCGCCTTAGCGCGCGCCATCACCGCCTCGAACATTTCCGTCGTCAGCCGGCGCGTTTGCGTGTTGTAGCGCGAACAATGGTAGCTGGAGACAAGCGTGGGGCCTTGAAGCAATTGAGTTTCGGCGGCGTGTCCGAACTTTGCTTCGCTCGGTTTCATGCCGTGCGCGCGTAGCACGCTTTCATGTGCAATCGATCCGAGCGCCAGGATGACCTTCACTTTCGGCAGTGCGGCCATGCGCGCCGAAAGAAACGGCCGGCATGTCTTGATTTCTTCCGGCGTCGGCTTGTTCTCCGGTGGTGCGCACCGCACGGCATTGGTGATCATCGCGCCGGTAAGCGTCAGCCCGTCGTTCGGATCGGCTTTGTACTCGCCCTTGGCGAAACCGAATTTCTTCAGCGTGCCGTAGAGCAATTCGCCCGCGTAATCGCCGGTGAACGGACGTCCGGTGCGGTTTGCGCCCATGCGTCCGGGCGCTAGGCCAACCACAAGCAAACGTGCATTGGCGTCGCCGAATGAGGGCGCCGGTCCGTTAAACCAAGTTGGCTCCGCGCGTGCATTGGCGGCCCTGTAAGCGACAAGCCGCGGGCAGAGCGGACAATCTTTTGGAGCTTCCGGCGGCGTTTTGCTCACGCGTTCTCGTTGGCAGAATGATAAGGCAAAGCCGGTCATCAACGCTGAAAGCGCGGCGAGGTCTAGGGAATTGTCGGCTTCACCATGAGCACCGCCTACGTGGCGCTCGGCGCCAATCTGCCGTTCGAAGCGCTGCCGCCGCAGGACACATTGCGGTGCGCGGTGATTGCGCTTGCCGGGGTAGGCTTTGAACCGCTAGCGGCGTCGAGCCTGTGGCGTTCGCCGGCATGGCCGCCCAGCGATCAGCCCGACTACAACAACGCCGTTGTAGCGGTTGAAGCCGGCGATCATCCTCCGCAAGCGCTCTATGAAGTTTTGCGGAAGATTGAGACGCGGTTTGGCCGGGAGAGGCGTGAACTCTACGCCGCCCGAACCCTGGACTTGGACATCGTCGCCCTGGACGGGGTTTGCGGCGTATTTGGCGGCATCATATTGCCACACCCTCGAATGGCGGAGCGGGCTTTCGTACTGGCCCCGCTAGCTGAGATCGCGCCGTCCTGGTGGCACCCGGCGCTCGGACAAACCGCCGCCGACCTGCTCGCCGCGCTGCCTTTAGGGCAAGTGGAGCGGGTGGGTCCGCTTTAGCGCCCGGCTGGCCCTTCGCAGGTGCGGTGGCTCTTCGCATTGCGAAATGTGGCGGGGGCCGCTAAGTTAGTTGACCGTTCCACCCTGATTTTGCCCGGAAGGACACGCGCTTGGCCCGTGTAACCGTCGAAGATTGCGTAGATAAAGTCCCAAACCGGTTCTCGCTGGTGCTGCTGGCAGCGCACCGCGCCCGGAATATTTCCTCGGGCGCCGAGCCGCTGGTCGACCGCGACCGCGATAAAGATCCGGTGGTGGCGCTGCGCGAAATCGCCGATTCTGCCGTCATGCCCGACGACCTGCGCGACAGCTTCGTCATGCAGTACCAAGACGTGCAGCCGGCGACGGCCGCCGAAGACGAACAAGATCGTCTAGCGCTGACGGCGCCCGTCCAGAACAGCGAAGAAGACGTTCTGCGCGCGCTGCAGCAAGAAGCCGAAGCGCAACGCGAAGAACGGTACTAACGCGATGTCTGGCGGTGACGGAGTCGCCGCCAAGACCCCCGCTGGTCCGACTACGGCTGGCGCGGGAGACGCCGCGCCGCGCACACGCTATTTGCGTCAGTTCGAACTCATCGAGCGCATGCGGGCTTACGACCCATCCCTCGATGAGCATCTGATCAACCGCGCTTACGTGTACGCCACGGTGAAGCACGGCAGTCAGAAGCGGCATTCGGGCGACCCTTACTTCGCGCACCCGATCGAGGTCGCGGGTATCCTCACCGAATACAAACTGGACGCCGCAACCATCGTTGCGGGGCTTCTCCACGATACGATCGAAGACACCGACGCCACCCGCGTCGAAATCGAAAAGATGTTCGGCGTCGAAATCGCCGATCTCGTCGAGGGCGTGACCAAGCTCTCAAAGCTTGAGATTCAGTCGGACGAAAGCAAGCAGGCGCAGAACCTGCAGAAATTCATTTTGGCGATGTCGCGCGACGTGCGCGTGTTGTTGGTGAAGCTCGCCGACCGCCTGCACAACATGCGCACGCTGAAGCATGTGCCCAATGCCGCCAAGCGCCGGCGCATCGCGTTGGAGACGCTGGAAATCTACGGGCCGCTGGCGCGGCGCATCGGCATGGAAAAGATGGCGCGGGAATTGGAGGCGCTTTCATTCCACGAGGCGTTTCCGGAAGCGGAAATCGCCATCAATGCGCGGCTTGAGCAATTGCGGGCGGAAAAGGGCGCCAACGTCTCCAATGTCATTCAAACGATCATGGAAGTGTTGGAATTCGCCGGCGTCGACGCGCGCGTGTTTGGCCGCGAAAAGCAGGTCTATTCGATTTGGCGCAAGCTTCAGCGCAAGAGTGTCGTGTTCGCCGATCTCGCCGACGTTTACGCGTTCCGGGTCATCGTGAAGAGCACCGATGATTGCTATCGCGCGTTGGGCTTGATCCACCAGGCGTGGCGGTGCGTGCCCGACCAGGTGGAAGACTACATCTCCAATCCGAAGCCTAACGGTTATCGTTCGATCCACACCGTGGTCATCGGACCTGGCAATGTGCGCGTGGAAATTCAGATCCGCACTGAGGACATGGATCAAGTCGCCGAGAATGGCGTCGCCGCGCATTGGCGCTACAAGAACGAGTCCTACGGCTACGACGAAGAGTCCGCTGCCGCCGGCGGTGTCGATGCGCGCGAGGCGACGCGTTCGCTGTTGGAGATCGCCGAGCACGGTGGCGACGCGCGCGAGTTTCTCGAACACGCAAAACTGGAGATGTACCAAGACCATGTGTTCGCGTTCACGCCAAAGGGTACGCTGATCCCTTTGCCGCAAGGCGCGACGCCGCTGGATTTTGCGTACGCCGTCCACTCGAGCATTGGCGACCACGTCATCGGCGTGAAGATCAATGGCGAAGAGCAACCGCTGCGCACCGCGCTGAAGAACGGCGACGTGGTGGAAATTGTGACAGGCGCGCGTGCGGCGCCGGTGCCGGGCTACGAAGCGCTGGCGAAAACCGGGCGCGCAAAGTCAGCCCAACGGCGGCTTGAGCGGCATGCCCGGCGCGAGGAGTTCGAGAAACTTGGCCGTGAATTGTTGGCGCACGCGTTGCACCGCTATGGGCACGACATCACCGAAGTGGCGCTCGGCAACGCCGCTGCCCGGCTTGGCAAGAGCGACGAGGAAGAATTGTTCGTTGCGATCGGCGATGGTTCGCTAAAGGCGACGGCGGTGGTTGTCGCCGCGTTTCCGGGCCTCGAAGAGAAAGTCCGCAAGGATGACGGCCGCCGGCCGATGGAGCGTGAGAAAGCCAAGCTCTATGTGAAGGGCGGCGACCTCACGCCGGGCGTGGCGCTGCATTTCGCCGAATGCTGCACGCCGATACCGGGTGACCGCATTGTCGGCGTGCAAATTCCAGGCAAGGGCGTGGAGGTTCACACGATCGACTGCGATCGTTTGGCCGGCATGGAAGAGAGCGGGCTGGATTGGGTCGATCTCAGCTGGACCAAGACGGCGCTGCAACGCACGCTTGCTGTGGGCCGCATCATTGCGACGGTCGAAAACAAGCGTGGCGTTCTGGCCGAGCTTTGCCGTACCATTGCCGACAATGAGGGCGATATTCTCAACCTTCGCCTGGCAAAACGGACAACGGACTTTTTCGACATGATTTTCGACATCGAAGTGGCTGACGCTCGCCACTTGACCAACATCGTCGCGGCGATGCGCACCAGCAAAGCCGTCAAAGACGTCGAACGGGTGCGTGGCTGATGCCGGTGCACACGCCGTACAAGGACGCCGCGGTCAACCAGATCTACAATTTGATGTTCTGCGATGCGCCGGAACTATTCGGGCAATGGAACACGGGCGAAGCAGCGCCGGTTTTTGCGCAGCCGTTGAACGAGCGCGCGGTGCGCGCCATCGCTGACGACCGCAACATCGAAAGCCGTGTGCGCGCACTCGCCTTCAATCGATTGAAGCGCGAGGGCCGGACCGTGCCGAAAGGCGTGCTGCTGGGCGTTGTCGTGGAAGCGGCGCTCGACCGCGGCTTGGACACCATGGCCGCTTATGCAGATGGGCGCGTCCGCTACATCAACGCGTCCGAAAAGATGATCATTCTCGAGCAGGACCCACAAGCCTTGCGCGACGCGCGCGAGGATCTGCTGAACGCCAGCCGCGAGGTGTTGAACGAGCTGCAACCCACCGCGCAACCGCGGCCGGGGCCGCCGCCGCGCGATCAAACGCGGCTGAGCTTTATCGTTTCCGACGGCCTCTATGTTGGCCAGGCCGAGATTAGCGCGCTTGCCGAAGACTATCTCGGCGGACCGATCCTCAAGGCGGCGAACCGGCTCTTGAACGCCGCGATCGCTTTTGCATCGGAGAACTCGCGATAAGCGCCGTTCACAGCGGCGGTGAATCTGTTAGAGCGCAGCCTATGACCCAAGACGAAGTGCTGAACGAATTCCGCGCCGCGGGCGCGCTGCTGGAAGGGCATTTCATTCTGTCCTCCGGTCTGCACTCGCCGGTGTTTTTCCAGAAGAACATTGTCTTCCAGGATCCGGCGCGAACGGAGCGTCTCTGCAAAGCGCTGGCGGAGAAAGCGCGCGCGCAATTCGGCAAGATTGAAGTTGTGGTCTCGCCTGCGGTCGGCGCGATCATTCCCGGCTACGAAACTGCGCGCCATCTTGGCGCGCGCGCCATGTTCGTTGAGCGCGAGAGTGGGAAGTTTCAGCTGCGCCGCGGCTTTGAGATCAAGTCGAGCGACCGCGTGCTGATGGTCGAGGATGTGGTGACGACCGGTTTGTCGTCGCGCGAATGTCTCGACGCGATTAAGGGGCAGGGCGATCTCGTGGGCGCGGCCTGTCTTATCGATCGCTCCAACGGCAAAGCCGACATCGGCGTGAAACTGGTTTCGCTGGCCGCGGTCGAGGCGCCGTCCTATGCCGCCGATAAGTTGCCGCCTGAGCTTGCGGCGCTGCCCGCGGTAAAGCCAGGGAGCCGGGGCTTGGCGGCGTGAGCAAGCTGCGTCTTGGCGTGAACATCGATCACGTGGCGACGATCCGCAACGCGCGAGGCAGCGCGTATCCAGATCCTGTGCGCGCCGCAGAACTTGCGCTCGACGCCGGCGCTGACGGCATCACCGCGCATTTGCGGGAAGATCGGCGGCACATCTCCGATGACGATATTGCGCGGCTATCCGAAATGCTGCGCCATCGCGCCAAGTCATTGAACCTGGAAATGGCGGTCACACAGGAGATGCTGGAGGTCGCGCTGCATCATCGCCCGCATGCTGTGTGCCTGGTGCCGGAGCGGCGCGAGGAACGGACCACTGAAGGCGGGCTGGACGTTGTCGGCGGACACAACACGATCGCCCCGTTCGTGCAGAAGCTGCGCGATGCGGGCAGCCGTGTGTCGCTCTTCATCGGCGCCGATCCGCACCAGATCGAAACGGCACACCGTTGTGGCGCGGCCGTCGTCGAGTTGCACACCGGCGCGTATTGCGATCTCGAACGCGAGGGAGAGGCGCTCGCAGGCGTGCAGCTCAACGCGCTGAAGACGGGCGCGAAGCAGGCCGCGGCACTCGGCCTCGAAGTACACGCCGGCCACGGCATCGACTACGAGACTGTCGCCCCTATCGCCGCAATCCCCGAAATTGTCGAACTCAACATCGGGCATTTCTTGATTGGCGAGGCCGTATTCACCGGCCTGGCGGCAACCGTCGCCGAAATGCGCCGCCGCATGGATGAGGCGCGGGCGCTATGATCCTGGGCATCGGCAACGACATCATCGATATCCGCCGTATCGAGAATACATTGGCGCGCTTTGGCGACCGCTTCACGCTGCGCATCTATACCGAATTGGAACGCAGACGTGCCGAGCGGCGTCCGAACCAGCGCGCCGCCACCTACGCCAAACGCTTCGCGGCCAAGGAAGCGTGCGCCAAGGCATTGGGTACGGGATTGAAAAGAGGGGTTTTTTGGCGCGACATGGGGGTAGCCAATCTCCCTAGTGGCCAGCCCACTATGGCGCTAACTGGCGGGGCCGCCCGCCGCTTGGCCGAGTTGACCCCGGCCGGTTATTTTCCGCACATCCATGTAAGCCTTACGGACGACTACCCGTTGGCTGTCGGCTTCGTCATCATTTCGGCGGAGTTAGCCGGGAATGAGCCGAAATTGGGCAGCTGACCGTGTGGGTTTGAAAGAGCTCGTCCCCTTCAATGAGTTTAGGAAATTAGGCTGCATCGCACGAAGCGAAAAAGCTTTGATGCGCGGCCGCCGAGCGAGAAACGCATGACGATGTCGACGACGGGCGAGCCTTCCGCGCCAACAATGGACGTGTTCTGGGAGAACGTGCGCACGATCCTTTATGCGCTGGCGCTTGCCATGGTTCTGCGCTTTGCAATTGCGCAGCCATTCCGGATTCCGTCGGGTTCGATGCAGCCCACGCTGCAGGTCGGCGACTACATCGTGGTGACGAAATGGTCGTACGGTTACGGCCGTTACTCGTTTACTCCGCTCGACAGTTTGCTGCCGCACGGCCGCTTGTTCTCGCATCCGCCGCAACGCGGCGACATCGTCGTTTTCCGTCCGCCCCCAGACACGAGCCGTGACTTCATCAAGCGCGTGGTTGGTCTTCCCGGCGATACCATCCAGATGATCAACGGCGTCTTGAATATCAATGGCGTGCCGGTGAAGCGCGAACTGGTCGGCCCTACCAATGAGTGTCCTGACGAGGCGAGCCGCAGCGCCACACTCTATCGCGAAACGTTGCCGAATGGCGTGTCCTACCTGACTTGCGAAAAGGGTATGACTGAACTGGACAACACGCGCGCTTACGTGATCCCGACGAACAACTATTTCATGATGGGCGACGATCGCGACAATTCCGACGATAGCCGTAGATTTGTCGGATTCGTGCCATCGGAGTTTCTGGTCGGTCCCGCGCAATTCGTCGTCGTCTCGTTCAATGACTCGACAAACTTGGCGCAGCCCTGGACGCTGTTTTCAGGTTTCCGCGGCAATCGCTTCTTAAAGTCGTTGCATGAGCCCCGCGCTCAGCATTGAAGCGCGGCTGGCGGCGCTTGAGGCGCGGCTGGGCCACGCCTTCAAGGACCGTGGCCTGCTGCGCGAGGCGGTGACGCACGGCAGCGCCTTGGACGCCGGAAAGAAGAACAAGCGCTCCTATGATCGCTTGGAGTTCTTGGGCGATCGCGTACTGGCGCTGATCGTGTCGACCCATCTCTTCGCGGAGCATCAAAGCGACGACGAGGGCGACCTTGCGCAGCGCTTCAACGCCTTGGTGAACCGCCACGCCTGCGCGCGCGCCGCGAAAGCTGCCGACTTGGGCGAAGCTTTGATTCTGTCGCCATCCGAAGAGTCGCAAGGCGGCCGCGCGAAGGAAGCAATTCTCGCTGATGCATGCGAAGCGGTCATCGCGGCGCTCTATTTGGAGGCGGGCTTCGAACGCGCGCGTGCGTTCGTCATGCGGTTTTGGGGCGACGCATTTGAGCACGTCGGTGCGGCCCCGCGCGACGCCAAGACGGTGCTGCAGGAATGGGCGGCGGCGCGCAAGAAGGGCTTGTCCTACGTCGAGATTGAGCGGTCCGGACCAGAGCACGCGCCACACTTCGTGATCGAAGCGAAGGTGGATGGCTTTGCGCCCGCGCGCGGTAATGGCGGCTCCAAGCGCGATGCACAACGCGCGGCGGCTGCTGCATTTTTGAAGGGAAACGGCATCGATGGCTGAGCAACGCTGCGCCGTCGTCGCCATTTTGGGCGCGCCCAACGCGGGCAAGTCGACATTGGTGAATACACTGGTCGGGGCCAAAGTCGCAGCGGTCACGCAGAAGGTGCAAACCACGCGCGCTTTGGTGCGCGGCATTGCCATGCACGACGAAGTTCAACTGGTTCTGATCGACACGCCAGGGGTGTTCGCACCGAAGCGGCGCTTGGACCGGGCGATGGTGGCCGCCGCTTGGAGCGCGCTCGAAGGCGCTGACGCGGTTGTGCACGTCGTCGACGCAGCAGCGCATGTTGGCACCGCGCGCGAAGCAGCGGATGCGCGTTCAGTGGAAGATTCCGGTGCGATTGCGGCCAAGCTGAAGCAGATGGAGATCCCATCCATCCTGGCGCTCAACAAGGTCGACGCGGTCGCGCGTCCGGAATTGCTGGCGCTAACCACTAAGCTCGTGGAAGCGGGCCTCTACACCGATGTGTTTATGATCTCGGCAAGGCGTGCCGATGGCGTGGACGATCTGGCGAAAACGCTGACCGAACGCGCACCGGAAGGTCCGTGGTTGTTTCCAGAAGATCAAACCATGGACGCGCCGTCGCGCGTGCTGGCAGCTGAAATCACGCGCGAGAAGGCGTTCCTGCGCTTGCACGAAGAAATTCCCTACGAGCTCAATGTCGAAACCAACTCTTGGGAAGAGCGCAAAGACGGCTCGGTGAAGATCGACCAAACCATCTACGTCGCGCGCGAAGGTCAGCGGAAGATCGCCATCGGGGCCAAGGGCGCGAGCATCAAGACGATTGGGGAGCTGTCACGCAAGGAACTCGAAGTGACGTTCGATCGGCGTGTCCACCTGTTCCTGCACGTTAAAGTCGCCGAGAATTGGACCGAGGAACGAGCGCTGTATCAGCGCCTGGGTTTGGATTACGATTCCTGATGCATGGAATGGATTGACGACGCCGTTGTGCTGGGTGCGCGCCATTTCGGCGAAGGCAAGCTCGTGGCCGAAGTGTTTGCGCGCGAGCACGGGCGCTACGGCGGTGTTGTGCACGCGGGGCGCAAGTCGCAACCGGTGCTGCAATCCGGCAACCTTGTGCATGCGGGTTGGAAAGCGCGGCTGTCCGAGCAGCTTGGATTTTTCCAGCCGTTAGAATTGGTCGAGCCCCATGCCACGCGCTTGCTGGACGATCCGATTGCGCTCGCGGGATTGTCGTCAGCGGTGGCGCTCATCCGCGGCGCGACGCCGGAGCGGCAGGCCTATCCGCAACTCTACGATGCGTTGATTGTTCTGGTTGAAGCGATGCCGGAGAACGACATCTGGCCGGCACTCTACACGCGCTTCGAGCTGGGCTTGCTCTCGGCGCTTGGCTACGGGCTCGACCTTTCCCGGTGCGCGGTCACAGGGGAGACCGAGAATCTGACGTGGGTCAGCCCGCGCACTGGTCGCGCGGCTACCGCTGAAGCGGGCGCGCCGCATGCGGATGTGCTGCTCAAACTGCCGGCGTTCCTCACCGATCCGGAAGCGGAATTAAATGAGGGCGACGTGGCTCATGCGTTTGCGCTTTCGGGATATTTTCTTGAGCGGCGTGTGTTCGAACATAAGGGCGAAGGCATGCCCGAAGCGCGCCGGCGCCTGATCGAACGCTTGGGATTTGCGGGACGACTCTGATGGATGCCGAGGCGTTTTGGGACCGTTTGTATGCGATGAGGGTCAGCGAAATGACCGACGCCGAACGTCAGTGCTTTGCCGTGAACTGGTTTCTTTGCGAGTGGGCAAACGGCTTTCTGGAGCAGTATTTCTACAATTCTGGGGGCGATCAATTCGACGCACTTGTGGAAGGGTTGACCGCCATTGGCGCGGTTGAGGCAGTCGCCATTCTGAAGCAGGCCAAACTTGTCCTGTTCGAAAACTACGAGGTTCGCGAAGAGTCCCTGCCGTGGCCACTTCCAGACGAGAAACGAGAAGCCTTGAAGGCGCTGGACGCAAAGATCGCCGCGCAGGAGAACGCAATTTGGGATGGTTTGGAGTCGTTTGCTGTTGCTGAGCGTCTTTGTACGCCCGGTGACTGATCGAACGTTTGGGATTTGCAAGACGACTCTGATTTAACCGCGGCAGAGGGCGCTGAGATCGTTTCGGAGAGCCAAGAATGGCTGACGACATTACACGCTCGCCTGAAGACGGCGGGCGCATCGTAGAGGAGCCGATCGCGGAGGCGCTGGCGAAGCGCTATCTCGCCTATGCGCTGTCGACGATCACATCGCGCGCGCTTCCCGATGTGCGCGATGGTTTAAAGCCGGTGCATCGCCGCGTGCTCTACGCGATGAGCCGCCTGAAGCTCGGACCGGACGCCGCGTTCCGGAAATCAGCGAAGGTCGTTGG
Source organism: Terricaulis sp. (assembly GCA_047601265.1). Classification (GTDB taxonomy): domain Bacteria; phylum Pseudomonadota; class Alphaproteobacteria; order Caulobacterales; family Aquidulcibacteraceae; genus Vitreimonas. Next base: position 642,475 of record JASGJR010000001.1, on the reverse strand, counting down.
CGATGTGATGGGCGACTATCACCCGCACGGTGACCAGTCCATTTACGACGCGCTTGTGCGGCTCGCGCAGGATTTCAACTCGCGCTATCCGTTGATCGACGGCCAAGGAAATTTCGGCAACATCGACGGCGATAACCCCGCCGCCATGCGCTACACCGAAAGCCGGATGACGCGCGCCGCGGAGGCGCTGCTCGAAGGCATTGATGAAGACGCCGTCGCTTTCCGTCCGAGCTATGACGGCTCGAAGGATGAGCCGGTGGTGCTGCCGGCGGCGTTTCCAAATTTGTTGGCCAACGGGTCGTCCGGCATCGCCGTTGGCATGGCCACCAACATCCCGCCGCATAACGTGGCTGAGTTGATCGATGGCTGTCTGCTGCTGATCGACAATACCAAAGCGACAACAGCGGATTTGTTGAAGGTCATCCCTGGTCCGGACTTTCCGACTGGCGGCGTCGTCGTAGAATCGCCGGAAGCGATCCATGAAGCTTACGACACCGGGCGTGGCGGCTTCCGCGTGCGGGCACGTTGGCAAACCGAAGATTTGGGGCGGGGCATGTGGCGCATCGTCGTCACGGAGATTCCGCACCTGGTGCAGAAGTCCAAGCTCGTCGAAGCGCTGGCGGCGGTGATCGAAAACAAGAAGGCGCCGTTGCTCGGTGATGTGCGCGACGAGAGTGCCGAGGAAATCCGCCTGGTGCTGGAGCCGAAAGCGCGCACGGTCGAGCCTGCAGTGCTGATGGAAAGTTTGTTCAAGCTGACGGCGTTGGAAACCCGTATTTCGCTGAACTTGAACGTGTTGGATGCGCAGGGCGCGCCGCGGGTGATGAGTTTGAGGGATGCGCTACGTGCGTTCCTCGATCACCGGCGCGACGTGCTGCAACGCCGCACGGCACATCGGCTGGAAAAGATCGCAGGGCGTTTGGATGTGTTGGCCGGCCTGCTGATCGTCTATCTCAACCTCGACGAAGTGATCCGCATCATTCGCAACGAGGACGAGCCAAAGGAAAAACTCATTCAGCGCTTCAAGCTGAACGAGACGCAAGCGGAAGCCATCCTCAACACGCGGCTGCGCCAATTGCGCAAACTCGAAGAAATGGAAATCCGCCGTGAGGACGCGGCGTTGCGCGAAGAGCAGAAGGACCTGCAAGGCCTGCTCGAAGATACCCGCAAGCAATGGCGCCGAATTGCGGGCGAACTGAAGGAAACGCGCAAGCTGTTCGGCCCCGGCACGGTGTGGGGCAAGCGGCGCACCGAACTCGGCGAAGCGGCGGCAGTGTCGATGGATGTCGACATCGAGGCGTTCGTCACACGCGAGCCAGTTACCGTGATCTTATCGGAGAAGGGCTGGATCCGCGCACTGAAGGGACACGGCGATCTGTCGAGCTTGCAGTTCAAGGAAGGCGACAGCGCCCAGCACATCGTGCGCTGCGAGACAACCGACAAGTTGATCTTGTTTTCGTCCGATGGCCGCGCCTTCACGCTCGACGCGCACAAGCTGCCGGGCGGCCGTGGACACGGCGAACCGATCCGCCTGTCGATCGAGATGGCGGACATCGACGAAGCGGTGGCGTTGTTTGCTTACGAGGAGGGCGCCAAGCGCTTCGTCGCGAGCCACGAAGGCTACGGTTTCATCGTCAACGAAAGCGAGATGCTGGCGACTAAGCGCGCAGGCAAACAGATCCTCAATGGCCGCGCGATGCAGGCAGCGAAGGTCGAGGGTGACCAGGTGGCGGTGATCGGCGAACGCAAGAAGTTGCTGGTCTTCCCGCTGACCGAACTGCCGGAGATGACGCGCGGCAAGGGCGTGAAGCTGCAAAGCTATCACGATCGTGGTTTGGCTGACGTGAAGGTGTTCGGCAAAGACGAAGGCCTCACCTGGGAGGACTCGGCGGGTCGTATCCGTGCAGTTCCAGAGTGGAAGGACTATCGCGGCAAGCGCGGCGGCGCGGGCAAAGTTGCGCCCAAGGGCTTTTCCCGCTCCGGCCGTTTCAGCGACATCATCGGCTAAGTCGAGCCGGCGAGGCAGGGAGACGAAGGGGAGTTACAAGGTAGCGCTCCATTGTGCCTGGCTCCCCGGCTGACCATCGCCTGACAGCTCCCGCGCACGAGGTGGCGCAGTTTGCCTGCGACGAAGCTTGCGTCTTCCTATATGAGAAGCGCTAACGGACCCACGCGGGGTCGCCGATAGGAAACTGAGATGGGCATCGGGTTGATCCTTCTTATTGTCGTCGTCGTTCTGGTGGTGATGCTGATCGGCATCTACAACCGTCTCGTCGCGCTTCGGCAAAACGCCAACCAGGCGTTCGCCGACATCGACGTGCAACTGCGTCAGCGTCACGATCTGATTCCGAACCTCGTCGAAACCGTGAAAGGTTACGCGGCGCACGAGAAAGGCACGCTCGAAGCGGTCATCAACGCGCGCAACGCGGCAGTGACCGCGGAGAAGACGGGCGATCCGAAGACGATGGGCGCTGCCGAAGGCGCGCTGGGTGTCGCTTTGGGCCGCCTGATCGCGCTGAGCGAGGCCTATCCGGATCTCAAGGCCAACCAGAACTTCATTAAGCTACAGGACGAGCTCTCGGACATCGAGAACAAGCTCGCCGCTGCGCGCCGCTTCTTCAACAACGCCGTGGGCGAGTACAATACGGGCCGCGAGCAATTCCCTGCCGTGCTGCTTGCCGGCGCGTTTGGTTTTGGACCGCGCACGTTCTTCGATCTGGGCGATGCCGACCGCGCGACGATGAGCGAAGCGCCGCAGGTGAAGTTCAGCTAAGGCGACACGCTCGTGGGCGCCTACGGCCTGCAAACTCACATTTGGAACAACAACTGGAAATCCGTCCTGCTCATGGCCGGGTTTCCAGTCTTGTTGTTGATGCTCACCTACGGGCTGTTCCTGGGCTTTGCTGGCCTCTCCGGCTACACAGTCGAAGGCGCCGGCGAGATGGGCCCGTTCATCTGGGCGGCTGACGCTTTGGCGCAGGCGTGGCCGTTTGCGATCATTGGCGCGCTGGTTTGGTTCTTCATCGCTTACTTCGCCTATCAGGGCATCATTGACGCAGCGACCGGCGCCCATCGCCTTGAGCGCAGCGAAAATCCGAAGCTGTACAATCTGTTGGAAAACCTCTGCATTTCTCGCGGCATCACCATGCCTGCGCTGCGCATCATCGACACTGACGCGATGAACGCCTTTGCCACGGGCATTGCCGCCAACAGCTATTCGATCACCGTGACGCGCGGCCTGCTAGAACATCTGAACGATGACGAGATCGAAGCGGTCCTCGGCCACGAACTGACCCATATCCGTAATGCTGATGTCCGCCTGATGATGATCGCCGTGATCTTCGTCGGCATTTTCTCCTTCATTGGCGAAATCGTCACCCGCGGGCTTTGGTATGGCGGTCCGCCGCGGCGCTCACGCGGCAGCGATCGAGACTCAGGCGGAGGCGGGTTGGCGATCATTGTCGCGATTGCGCTGATCGCGATCTCGTACGGACTTGCGATCGTCATCCGGTTCGCGCTGTCGCGGCAGCGGGAATATCTCGCAGACGCTGGTTCGGTCGAACTCACCAAGAATCCCGATGCCATGATCTCAGCGCTACAGAAGATTTCCGGCAATGCCGACATCCACGCGCCGTCGGAAGTGCGGGAGATGTTCATCGAGAACCCGCATGCTGACTTCGCCAGCTTGTTTGCAACGCACCCGCCGATCCAGGATCGTATCAACGCGCTGGTGAAGTATGCCGGCGGTCATGTGAGTGAGCCGGCGCTGCCCGAAACGCCGCCGAGCGGTCCGTGGTGGCCGCCGCCGCCGCCGCCGTCCGACGATGGATCCGCGCCGCGTCCACGCGGACCGTGGGGTTGAAGCGCTGAACGCAAAAAAGAGGCGCGGTGGGCAGACCATCCGCGCCTCAGGCTCATGGAGCTTTGCGAACTCAGTTGATCAGCGGGCGCACCGTTGTGTCGAAGGTGGTGCGCAGCGCGTCTCCGAAGCGGGCAAGCGCATCAGGAATGTTGTCCATCATCTGGCGTGCTTCCGGCACGGTGTTGTAGGCAACGAGCGCGACCACAACGAGCACTGCGAGTGTGACGAGGCCCTCACCGCCGCGGTATCCGTGATAGGGGCCGCCATAGATGGTCCAGCTCAAGGCGCGCAGCGGGATCGAAATTAGCACGTAGATCAGAATGAGGCCGACGACCGCCTGCCACAGCGCGACGTGCGCAGGCAGCATCCACCAGCCGATGTGTCCGGTCGTCACCAGCGCGAACAGGAAGCACAGGAAGAGAATGCCGAGAATGGCGCGGACGAAGCCGAGGATGACCGCCACCAAACCGGTGACCAGGCCGAGGCTGTAGCTCACTGGTCCTTGCGCGGGCGGCGGCGCGCCTGCGGCGTTGCCGTAGAACGGTTGCCAGCCGCCCCACCGCGCCGAGCGCCAACGTGCGCGCATTTCGCGTTTGTATTGCCGGCGCTGCCACTTCGACCACTGCCACGGCGGGCCGTTCGAAGTGAAGTTCGTGTATTCGCGTTTGGCGCGGTCGATCACGTCCTGTGCGTTAAAAGGGACGCCGTGCGCAGCCGCCCACTGCTCGCTCGTCTGCGCTGAGGGAATGAGAAACATCATGGCGATGTAGACCAGCAGCACCGCGCCCGATGTGAAGATCGTGGCGATGATGAAGAGCAGGCGGATGATGTTGACGTCGATATCGAAGAACGCGGCGATCCCCGCACACACGCCGGCGACCTGCGCGCCTTCGGTGATACGATAAAGGCGGCGATGACCGCCCGTCGCGCCGGCCGAGGCATTGGCGTTGGCTTGCGCGCCGGCATCGGCGTTATCGCCTTGGACCGGACCCATCTCTTCAAGGATCTTCGTCATCTCGGCGGCAGAGATCACCGTCTTCGCCGGCGAGAGGTAGCTGGCGCATTTGTCGGCGATCGCCTGCTCAAGATCGCGCACGACTTCAGCCTTGTCGGGGTTGGCGCTGAGCGCGGCCTCGGCGTGCTGCAGATAAGTGCGCACGGCGTCATAAGCCGGTTCTTCAAGTTGGTACGGATTGCCGTTGAGATTGATGGTAACGACGCGTTCCATGATCAGCGCCCCAAGTTTTCGAGAGTGGTGTTGAGCTGCGCCCAGTAGGCGGCGAGGTCGTCCAACCGCGTCGTCCCTTTGTCTGTCAGCTTGTAGTATTTGCGCGGCGGGCCCTGGTCGGATTCGACCCAGTCGTAGTCGAGCAGCTCCTCCCGCCGCAGCTTGGAGAGGAGAGGGTAGAGGGTGCCTTCCTGGGTCGCGAACGGGGTCGCGGCCAGCCGGGTGAGGATGTCGGCTACGTAAACGCTGGCCCCCGAGATGATGCGGAGGATTGCGAATTCGAGCAGCCCTTTCCGGACCGAGGCAAATCTTTCTTCGTCAGCCATGAAGCTACCTTGTAATGGCAAGGTACGTGGATAAGGGCAGGTTGTCAACTGGGACAAGGTTCTTTGAGCTGGCGGAGATTGCCGGACCGCGCCGACGAGAGAACTGGGTCTTAGAGATCGTGATCCGCGGGCAGCGGCGGCGCTTCACGCAGCAGCGTGATGGCGATGCGGCGGTTGCCCGGAAGCGTCGGGTCGTCCGGGAACATCGGCTCGGAATCGGCGCGGCCGGCGACTTCGTAGATGCGGTCGGCGGGCAGTCCACTGGACATGAGGATGCGACGCGCGGCGTCGGCGCGCGCCGACGAGAGTTCGAAGTTCGACGCGAAACGGCTGCCAGGCGCGGAGCCATCGGTGTGACCGGAAATGGAAATGCGGTTCGGCAGTTGCTGGATGACGCCGGCGATCGTCGTGATCAGACGGCGCGCGCGATCATTCGGCTGCGCGTCGCCCGGGCTGAACATTGAGCGGCCTTCCTGGTCGATGATTTGGATCTTCAGGCCTTCGGGCGTTTGCTCGAATACGACGTTGCGCGAGAGCTCAGCGATGTCGGGCATGTCCTGCATCGCCTGACGAATGGCCAGTTCTGCGCGGGAGAATTCGGCGTCTTCACGAATCTGGCGCGCGCGATCGAGCGCGTCGGGTGAGGGTTGCGACTGGCCTTGCGCGTCACTCTTTTCCGAGCCCTGCGACTGGGAGTTGGACGTGTATTGCGGCTCGGACGACGAGGCGACCGCCGCGGAATGGCCGTGCCGCACGCCGCTCTCATCGAAGCTGGTGCCTTCGAGCAAGCCGCCCGCGCCAGAGGAAACACGGCTGACGCTGGCTGGCGCGAAAAATTCGGCGATGCCCCGGCGCTGTTCCGGGCTGGTAGTGTTGATGAGCCACATGAGCAGGAAGAACGCCATCATCGCGGTGACGAAGTCGGCGTAGGCGACCTTCCACGCGCCGCCGTGGTGGCCGCCGCCGCCGCCCTTTTTTATCTTTTTGATGATGATGGGGCGTTGATTGGTCGCAGAGGCCATGTTCGGTCCGTTACCCGTGCCCTTCTGCGCGGGAAGCGGGTTACATTCGCCAGACAGGGTTAAAAACGAGTGAGTGGAGAGTAACGTTTCAGCATGGAGTTGAGCGACGATCAGTCCTTCCGGCGCGCGATGGGCGCGTTTGCCACAGGCGTGACGATTGTCAGCGCTGCGGGCGCTGGCGGGCGCCTCTCCGGCATCACCGTCAATTCGCTCACATCAGTGTCGCTGAAGCCGCCTCTGTTGTTGTGGTGCTTGGGCGATCAATCAGAACGCTATCCGGTTTTCTCGGCGGCAGATGTTTGGGGCGTGACGGTGTTGGGCGCAGGTGACGAAGCGCTGGCGTTGCGCATGTCGCGTGCGGAAACTGAAAGCATTGGCGCCGAAGAATCTGAAACGCTCGCTGGCGCACCTATATTAAAGGCTGGGATCGCGCATTTCGGGTGCCGCACCCATGAGCGCCGCCAGGCTGGCGATCATCTGATCATTATCGGCGAAGTACTGGAGATGCGGGTGAAGACCGGCCCGGCGCTGAGCTTCTACCGTGGCGCCTACGGGCGCATCGAAGATTTTAGGGGTTAGGCAATGGCCAGAACGGCGTTCATTGGTTTGGGTGTGATGGGCGCGCCGATGGCGGGCCATCTTGCCGCGGCCGGTCACGAGGTCGCCGTGTACAATCGCAGCGAAGATAAAGCGCGCGACTGGGCGCAGAAACACAAAGGCCGCACCTATACGTCGGTGGCGAACGCCGCCGAAGGCGCGGACATCGTGTTCTCGTGCGTCGGCAACGATCGCGACTTGCGGGAAGTGTTTGAGGCTGCGTCGACAAAGATGCGCAAGGGTGCGATCTTCGTCGATCACACGACGGCGTCGGCGAGCATTGCCCGCGAACTGGCCGAGAAGGCCGAAGCCGTAGGCATGGGCTTCCTCGATGCCCCTGTGTCGGGCGGACAAGCCGGCGCGGTTTCCGGCAAGCTGACGGTGATGGCGGGCGGTGAACCCAGCGTGTTCGCGGAAGCCGAGCCGATCATGCGCGCCTACGGCGCCAACATCACGCTGATCGGGCCGGCGGGTTCTGGTCAGTTGGCGAAGATGGTGAACCAAATCTGTATCGCCGGCGTGGTGCAGGGCTTGGCGGAGGGGCTGCATTTCGCCAAGCGTGCCGATCTCGACGTGGAGAAGGTGATCGCGGCGATTTCCAAGGGCGCCGCGCAAAGCTGGCAAATGGAAAATCGCTGGAAGACGATGGTCGACGGAAAATTCGATTTCGGCTTTGCCGTTGATTGGATGCGCAAGGATCTGGGATTGGTTCTTGAAGAAGCGTCGCGAAACGGGGCGAAGCTTGAACTCACCGAATTGATCGACAGCTATTATGCTGACGTGCAGGCGATGGGTGGTAAGCGCTGGGACACGTCTAGCCTTATCGCGCGTCTTGAACGTCCGAAGCGCTGATGCGTGGTTAAGCGATCCTTATCGCAGTAGTTATCGTTACGTCGGCGCAGCAAGGTTATTTTAAAAAAACTGTGTGACAGTGCGCACTTCGGCGGTGGGCTGGAGCGCGGGATGAACCCGAAGACTTGGGCTGTGTGTCTGATCGAACCGAACCGGTTCGAACGGAAGATCCTTCTCGATCTGTTGCGCAATGCAGGCGCGGCGAAGGTTTGGGAAGTCGCCAGCGGCGACGAGGGTTTCGACCTGCTCGAAGTGTATCCGGCCAACATCATCATCACTTCCTACGAAATGCCGGAAGCGAACGGCGCGACGTGGACGCGCGCCTTCCGCCGCAATCACAAGATGGCTAACCGCCGGGGCGCGGTCTTCGTGACGTCGTCGGCATTCTCGCGTGCGATGGCGGAGGAATGCCGTCATGCAGGCTGCAACGCGCTCATCGGCAAGCCGATCTCCGGCAAGGTGTTGACCGCGACCATCAACAAGGTGCTGACCCAACCGCGCGCGTTCATCGACGCCGCTGGCTATGTGGGGCCGTGCCGCCGCGCGGGCATTGTCACCGCTGGCGCGCCGTCGAAACGCCGCAAAGCTGACGCCGCTGCTGAAGCTGCGCGCCTCGCGCAAGCCTTCTCGACGCTGACGGCTGCGCTGGTGCAGATGGCCAAAGGCGAAGGCGGCGCCAAGGAAGTTCAAGCCGGGCTGAAGCTGGTGCAAGACTTCGCTGTCAACGCCAACGACAAACCGCTGATGACGGTGTGTGCGCTGCTGGCGCGTCAACTCATGGCGCACGATCTGCGTTCTGAAGCGAGCACGTCGGTGCTGACGATTTGCGCCCATGGCATCAGCCAACTCGCGGCTCTTGCGCTCAATCAGGGCGATGAGCGCGAAGCCGTGGCCGCGCAGGTCCGCGCCTCGATCGAAACGCTAGCGCAGGCTGCCTAACTAAGAAGCTCCGCGGCCTTCGGGGCGAAATAGGTGACGATGCCGTCCGCGCCTGCGCGTTTGAACGATGTCAGCGATTCAAGAATGGCGCGCGTCTCATCGAGCCAGCCGTTGCCGCTGGCAGCCATGATCATCGCATACTCGCCAGAGACCTGGAACGCGTAGGTAGGCAGACCGAACGTCTGCTTCACGCGCTGCACGATATCCAGGTACGGCAGGCCGGGCTTCACCAGCAGCATGTCGGCGCCTTCGGCAACATCGAGTGCGACCTCACGCAAGGCTTCATCGGTGTTGCCGAAATCCATCTGGTACGTCTTCTTGTCGCCGGGATTTTCAACCGCGCCGCCGCCGAGTTTTCCTGATCCGATAGCTTCTCGGTACGGGCCGTAGAATGCTGATGCGTACTTCGCCGCGTACGACATGATCAGCGTCTCCGCGAAGCCTTCCTTGTCGAGCCCAGCGCGAATGGCGCCGACGCGGCCATCCATCATGTCCGAAGGTGCGACGATGTCAGCGCCGGCGCGTACTTGCACGATCGCTTGCTCGACCAACACCTTAACCGTCTCATCGTTGACGATGCGACCGTTGCGCAAAAGGCCGTCGTGGCCGTGATCGGTAAAGGGATCGAGCGCAACGTCGACCATGATGCCAACGTCTGGCGCGGCATCCTTCATTGCCCGCACCGCGTTGCAGACGAGACCGTTGCCGTTGAGCGCTTCCTTGCCGGTCGCGTCTTTCTTGGCTGCGTCGATGTGCGGGAAAACGGCGATTGCGGGGATGCCGAGCTTCGCCGCTTTGCGCGCCGCCGCTGCTGCAGCTTTGACCGAAAGGCGTACAGCGCCGGGCATCGAGACGACGGGGATTTCCGCGTCTTCGCCATCGTGCACGACCATCGCCCAAATCAGATCGTCGACTGAGAGCCGGTGTTCGCGCGTGAGGCGGCGCACCCAATCAGTTTGACGAAGGCGGCGCGGTCGCGCGGCGGGAAAGCGAGCAGTGTAGTTCTTCATGAGAATAGTTCGCAAAAACTCTTGTGTTGCGCGGACACGTCTCAGGTGCCGTTGGCGTCAAAGATGCTTATACATGAGTTGCTGCCATGAGAGACCAAGACCTTCAGGTGTTTGAAGACGCTGTCGGCGCGATCCGCGACGAAGGGCGTTATCGCGTGTTCGCCGATATCATGCGCGAGCGCGGGCGTTTTCCAAATGCGACGCTGCGTATGGATAACGGCGATATGCGTGACATCGTCGTCTGGTGCTCCAACGACTATCTGGGGCAGGGCCAGAGCCCCGAAGTGCTCGACGCCGCGCACGCCGCCTTGGACAAGGTCGGCGCCGGCGCAGGCGGCACCCGCAACATTTCCGGGACCACGAGCTACCACGTCGACCTGGAGCAAGAGCTGGCGCTACTGCACGGCAAGGAAAGCGCGCTGCTGTTTACCTCGGGCTACGTCTCCAACGACGCCACCCTGTCCACGCTGGCGAAGCTCTTTCCCAACATGTGGATTTTCTCGGACGCGCAAAACCACGCCTCGATGATCGAAGGCATCAAGCGGGCTGGGTGTGAAAAGCGCATCTTCCGTCACAACGACATTCAGCATCTCGAAGCGCTGATTAACGAAGCGCCGGCCGATGCGCCGAAGCTGATTGCTTTCGAGAGCGTCTATTCGATGGACGGCGACACCGCGCCGATCGAAGCCATGTGCGATATCGCACAAGCGTACGGCGCGATGACCTATCTCGACGAAGTGCACGGCGTCGGCCTTTACGGCCCGACCGGTGGCGGCGTCGCCGAGCGCGACGGCGTCATGCATCGGGTCGATTTCATCGAAGGCACGCTCGCCAAGGCCTTCGGCACGATGGGCGGTTACGTGACCGGACCTGCGGCGGCGATTGACGCCATTCGTTCGGTTGCTTCCGGCTTCATCTTCACCACCTCGCTTGCGCCGTCGATTGCGGCGGCCGCGCTGGAAAGCGTGCGTATGGTGAAATCCTGCCCGCACCTGCGAGACCGTTTGCAGGATCGCGCGGAGCGCTTGAAGGCGATGCTGTTCGAAGCGGGCATTCCGGTGATGGCGGAATCGACGACCCACATCGTCCCGGTGCTGGTTGGCGATGCTGCGCGCTGCAAGAAGATTTCGGATATTCTGCTCTACGAGCACGGCATCTACGTGCAGCCGATCAACTACCCAACGGTGCCGAAGGGCACTGAACGTCTTCGCATTACGCCTTCGCCGTTCCACGACGACGCGCTGATGGAGCAACTCGTCGCGGCGCTCAAAGCCGTCTGGGGCATGTGCCCAGCGGCGCATGGGTGAGTGCGGACCCGGATACGGGCAGCGAAGTCATCTTTGAAATCACGCGCGTGGGCGACGTACAGCGCATCGCCGCTATTCACGTCGCCAGCGGCGTCGAAGTCGTCATTCAAGCGCCCGCGAGTGCAGCGCTCGCCGACGTGCGCGCGTTAGCGCTCAACAAGCTGCGCAAGAAGCTCGGCGATGGTGGCGCGCCGCCCGACAACAAGGGAGGCATTATCGTTTAGGCGGTCAGCCTTTGCGGCGGACGCCGCGCCCGAGGCCGATGCGCTTGGCGAATTCGGAGCGCCGCGCGGCGTAAGCGGGTGCAACCATAGGGTAGTCGGGCGGCAGGCCCCAACGCTTACGGTAATCGTCCGGCGACATGTTGAAGTTCGAGCGCAGGTAGCGCTTCAGCATCTTCAGCTTTTTGCCGTCCTCGAGGCAAATGATGTAGTCGTTGTGAACCGACTTGTTGACCGGGGCTGCCGGCTTGGGCCGCTCAGCCACCCGTTCAGCGGTTCCATCGCTCAGCGAGGCGACCGCGCGATGTACTGAACGAATGAGATCGACGAGTTCTTCGGTTGAGAGCTTATTGTTACCAGCAAACGAAGCGACGATCTGCGTAGTCATGCGGAGCGCGTCGCCGTTTCCGGCGCTGGGCGCATTGTCTTCATCCCGCATTCCACAGCCTTTTCTTGTTTTTTTACAAAGCCCTCATCGCCGGACATAACCAAGCGTCGGTACTGGACGCAAGTATTACTATCGGACTAGGGCCGAAAACTACAGTTATCCCATCCTGTTCGAAGATTTGAGGTGCTTTGATTACCCCTGGCGGAAGACTTATTATCTAAAAGATTCTGTCACTAGAAGTTGTAGAGGACGGCATGACCCAGGCGGCCGGACGCGCCGGAGAGCGCGACCGATTTTTCGAAGCGAGCTTGAATCGCGCTGATCCCGATATCGCCAAAGCCATCGCCGATGAGCTGACGCGCCAGGGGCGGCAGATCGAACTTATTGCGTCGGAGAACATCGTCTCGCGCGCTGTGCTTGAGGCGCAGGGATCGGTGCTCACCAATAAGTATGCCGAGGGCTATCCGGGGCGGCGCTACTACGGCGGCTGCGAATACGTCGACGAAGTCGAGCGCTTGGCGATTGATCGGGCCAAGCGTTTGTTCGACTGCAAATTTGCGAACGTGCAGCCGCATTCAGGCGCCAACGCAAACCAAGCGGTGTTCTTTGCGCTGCTGCAACCTGGCGACAAATTCCTCGGCATGGATCTCGCCTGCGGTGGGCACCTCACGCACGGTTCGCCGGTGAACATTTCCGGCAAATGGTTTCATCCCGTCGCCTACGGCGTACGCGAAGACAATCAGCTGATCGACATGGACCAAGTCGCCGAGATCGCGCGGCGCGAAAAGCCGAAACTGATTTTGGCCGGTGCGTCTGCATATTCGCGCGTGATCGACTTCAAGCGCTTCCGTGAAATCGCTGACGAAGTCGGTGCCTACTTCATGGTGGATATGGCGCATTATGCAGGCTTGATCGCCGGCGGCGCTTATCCATCGCCGCTGCCGCACGCGCACGTCGTGACGACCACAACGCACAAAACGCTGCGCGGTCCGCGTGGCGGAATGATCCTCTCGAACGACGAAGAGATCGGCAAGAAGATCAACTCAGCGGTTTTCCCCGGTTTGCAGGGCGGACCGCTCATGCACGTGATCGCGGCGAAGGCGGTCTCGTTCAAGGAAGCGCTTGAACCTGAGTTCAAGCTCTACGCTCAGCGCACTGTCGAGAACGCGAAAGCGCTGGCGGGGCGATTGGTTGAGAACGGTTTGGCCGTGGTTTCGGGCGGCACCGATAGCCACGTAATGCTGGTTGATCTGCGTCCGAAGCGGGTGACGGGCAAGGTTGCGGAGCAAGGCCTCGAAAGGGCGCTCATCACGTGCAACAAAAACGGCATTCCGTTCGATCCCGAAAAGCCGATGGTGACCTCCGGCGTGCGCCTCGGATCGCCCGCGTGCACCACGCGCGGCTTCGGCCCGGCGGAATTCCGGCAAGTGGCGGATTTGATTTGCGAAGTGCTCGATGCGCTGAGCGGCTCGAACGGCGACAGCGCCGGTGTAGAGGCGGCGGTTGCGGCGAAGGTCGAGCAGCTGACCGCGCGGTTTCCGATTTATTCGTGAAATAAGGCAGAGGGCAGTCGGCAGTAGGCAATAGGAGGCGAAGCCGCTTCCAACTCGCTATCTACTGCCCATTGCCGACTGCCCATTGCCAGTGAGCGAAGCGAACCCCCATGCGCTGCCCGTTTTGTCAGAACGAAGACACCCAGGTGAAGGACAGCCGTCCAACGGAGGACGGCGCGGCCATTCGCCGGAGGCGCCATTGCGACAAGTGCGAGCAGCGCTTCACGACGTTCGAGCGCGTGCAATTGCGCGAGCTGACAGTGGTGAAGCGCTCCGGCCGCCGGGTGCCGTTTGATCGCGACAAGCTCGCCAAGTCGTTGGACATCGCGCTGCGCAAGCGCAACGTCGACGAGGAGAAGGTCGAACGCATGATCTCGGGCATCGTGCGCAAGCTTGAAAGTCAGGGCGAGAGCGAAATTCCGTCCGAGACGATCGGCGAAATGGTCATGCAAGCGCTCGCAGGCGTCGATCCGGTGGCGTACGTGCGCTACGCGTCGGTGTACCGCGACTTCAAAGCTACCGCCGACTTCGCCGATTTCATCGAGGAAGCGGGAAAACCCGCGCGCGACGGCAAGAAATCGGACTAAAGTCCGCGAGCAATGGCTCGCCCGCACGTCACCCTGAAACTCGCGACTTCGCTTGACGGGCGCATCGCGACCGCGTCGGGCGAAAGTCGCTGGATCACCGGCGATTTGGCGCGCGCGGAGGTGCAGCGGCTGCGCGCTGCACACGATGCAGTGATGATTGGCGCCGGCACGGCGCGGGCCGACGATCCGTCATTGTTGGCGCGGAGCCAGCCGCCGCCGGCAAAACAGCCCGCGCGTGTCGTGGTGACGTCGCGTTTCGACATTCCGTTTGAAGGCAAGCTCTTCGCGCAGCTCGATCAATCACCGCTTTATGTGTTCGGCGGCGCGCGCACGAGTCCCGCGAAACAGGCAATCCTGGAAGGCGCAGGCGCGCGTGTTGAACAATTGCCCGGCGCGCGCGTTGAGGTGAGCGCAGTATTGGAGCGGTTGGCGGCGCTCGGCATCACACGTGTGCTCGCCGAAGGCGGAGGCGCGCTCGCGGCGTCGTTGATCACCGCGGCGTGTGTTGATCACATCGAATGGTTCCGCGCGCCGATCCTATTGGGCGCCGAGGGCAGGCCCGCGATTGGCGCCCTCGCGCTGGCGCAGCTCTCCCTTGCGCCAACGTGGCGGCGTGTTGCGCTACGCGAACTTGGCCCCGATCTATGGGAGAGCTATGAGCGGGCGTAAGGTCGCGTTTGCATGTTCACTGGAATTGTTACGGCAATGGGCGAAGTCACCGCCGTTGAGCGCCTGAAGGGCCTCACGAGGCTGACTGTTTCGTGCCCGTACGACGCGGCCACCGTGGCAATCGGCGCGAGCATTATGCACGACGGCTGCTGCCTCACAGTGGTGGAGTCGAACGCCAAACCCAACGGTATGAGCTATGTGGTCGAAGTGGCGCCGGAGAGCTTGGCGCTCACCACGCTCGGTGAATTAAACAAAGGCGACCGGGTGAATCTGGAGCGCTCGCTTCGCGTCGGCGATGAACTCGGCGGCCATATCGTTCAGGGCCACGTCGACGGTCTGGGCGAAGTGCTCTCGGTGACCAAGGACGGCGAGGGCTGGCGCATTCGCATCAAGCCGCCGCCGGCGATCAACCACCTGATCGCGCCAAAGGGATCGATCGCCATCCAAGGCGTATCGCTCACGGTGAACGAGGTGGACGCGGAAGGTTTCGGGGTGCTCATCATCCCGCACACGTGGGCAGTGACGACTTTGTCTAAGCTCAAGGCCGGCGATAAGGTGAACCTCGAAGCCGACATGATGGCGCGCTATGCGGCGCGTCTCGTCGAGGCGCGGAGAAATCAATGAGCGCGAAACTCTCTCCTGTCGCCGAGTTGAAGCGCGCGATCTCGCCGGTGGCGGAGATCATCGAGGAAGCGCGCGAAGGGCGCATGTTCATCCTCATCGACGAAGAAGATCGCGAAAACGAAGGCGATCTGGTTATTCCCGCACAATTCGCAACGCCGGCGCAGGTCAATTTCATGGCCAAGTATGGGCGCGGGCTGATTTGCTTGACGCTGACGGCCGATCGCGCCGAGGCGCTGGGTCTTGATCCGATGACGCCGCGCAATCAAACCCGCATGGGCACAGCGTTCACGGTATCGATTGAGGCGCGTGAAGGCGTATCTACGGGCATCTCCGCGCACGACCGCGCGCTGACCATTGCGACCGCCATCGATCCCACCAAGGATCGCCGCGATATCGTTTCCCCGGGGCACGTGTTTCCGCTTACGGCGCGCGACGGCGGCACGCTGGTGCGCGCGGGCCATACCGAAGCAAGCGTCGATATTTCGCGCCTGGCCGGTCTCAACCCGTCTGCCGTCATCTGCGAAATCATGAACGACGACGGCACTATGGCGCGGTTGCCGGAGCTGGTCGCGTTCGCGCAATTCCACAATCTGAAGATCGGCGCGATTGATGAACTGATTGCATATCGGCGCGTGCATGAGCGTTTAGTCGAGAAGGTTGCCGAAGCGCCGTTTGAGGTGAAAGGCGGCAGTGGCTTCAAGTTGGTCGTGTTCCGTAACAAGATCGACGGCGTTGAGCACGCGGCCTTGGTGAAGGGTGAGATCAGCACCGACAAGCCGACCTTGGTGCGCGTGCATCGCGTGGATTTCGCCGCCGACGTGATGGGCGGCTACGGCGCCCGCGCCGACCGCATCGATCAAGCCGTGGCGGCAATCGAAAAGGAAGGCGCAGGCATTGTCGTGCTCTTGCGCGACCTGCTGCCCGATGTGCTGAGCCGGCGGATCAAAGGCGAACCCGCCGCCGAGCAGGAAGATGACGACGGTTTGCGCGTGATCGGCTTGGGTTCGCAGATTCTTCGCGAACTCGGCGTTGGCCGCATGACAGTGCTGGCCAACACGCCTCTCAAGCTGATCGCACTCGATGGCTACGGCCTCTCCATTGACGGCTGGCGCGAGTTCACGTCTTGAAGGTCGGCCAGCGCTCCGAGGTGGTGCAGGCGCCGGGCGCGCGCATTTTGCTTGTCGTCGCGCCTTACTATCAAAACGTCACTGCGATGATGGAGGCTGGCGCTGAGGCGGCTGCGGCCGTCGTGGGCGCCAAGCTGGAGAAGATCACCGTGCCGGGCGCTTTCGAAATTCCCGGCGCGATTGCGACGGCTGCGCGCACCGGCACTTATGAAGGCTACGTCGCGCTCGGCTGCGTCGTGCGCGGCGAGACCAGTCACTATGACTATGTGTGCGGCGAGAGCGCGCGCGGACTGATGGATTTATCGATCCGCGAGGGGCTGTCGATTGGCTACGGCATTCTTACGGTGAATACGTTGGCGCAAGCCGAAGAGCGCGCTGATCCTCAGCGTGGCGACAAGGGCGGTGAATCCGTGAAGGCCGCAGCTGCCATGATTGCGCTCAAGCGCCGCTTTGCCGAGACGGCGTGATGAAGGCGGACGAACAAATGGCGCGCCGCGCGGCGCGGCTGGCCGCCGTGCAGGCGCTCTACCAGATGGAAATCTCCTCGGCGTCGATCGACGACGTTGTCGAGGAGTTCCGCGCGGGCAAACTGCCGCGCGAGACGGAAAATCTCTACACCGAGCTCGAAGGCGACATGGACCTATTCAAATTGCTGGTCGAGAATGCGGTCAATCGCCAACGCACGATCGATCGCGCCATCGCGCGGCACCTGAAGAACTGGCGCTTGGAGCGGCTCGACGCGGTGGCGCGCGCGATCTTGCGCGCAGGCGCGGTGGAGTTGGAGCAGCGGCAAGACATCCCGACCGCCGTGGTGCTCAACGAATATGTCGAGATCGCCAACTCCTTTTTCGAAGGTCCGGAGCCCGGCTTCATCAACGCGACACTGGAATCGTGCGCGTTGGATTTGCGGCCCGCAGCGTAGAAATTGGGCCGCCGTCGGCCCAAAATGTGATGTATGTCCGCAGACGAATTCGACATCATCCGCACGCTGTTCGCGCCGTTGGCAGCGAGCCCCGAGGCGCGCGGTTTGATCGATGACGTCGCGGTGCTTGAGGCGCGCGGCAAAGTGATTGTGACGACCGACGCGATCGTCGAAGGCGTGCACTTTTTCCCCGACGATCCCATCGGCACGGTGGCCATGAAAGCGCTGCGCGTGAATCTGTCCGATCTTGCCGCCAAGGGCGCTATCTGCACCGGCGCGCTGCTGACGCTCGCATGGCCCAATGATCGGCCAAGTCACCAGCTCGCCGAGTTTGCACGCGGTTTGGCTGAAGACCTGACATTGTACGAAATCCCATTACTCGGCGGCGACACTACCTCGACGTCTGGACCGCTCGTCGTGTCCATCACCGCGTTCGGCGCATCGCTTGCGCAACGCGTGCCTTCGCGGGCGGATGCGAAAGTTGGCGATGATGTCTGGGTGAGCGGCACGATTGGCGACGGCTGGGTTGGCCTTGAGGCGTTGAAAGCAGCGAGCGCGACGAGGCTGCTGCGCGCGGAATTTGCGCACGCAATCGCGCGTTATCGCGTGCCGCAGCCGCGGGTCATGAACCGGATCATCCAGGACTTCGCCGCAGCCTCAATGGATATCTCGGACGGTTTGATCCAGGACGCCGCCAAGCTGGCGGCCGCTTCCCAGGTTCGGCTGCGTATCGTGGCCGACGATGTGCCGCTGTCATCCGATACGCGCAGGTGGCTCGCGCGCGGCGGCCACGACGCCTTGGCGCCGCTGTCGGGTGGCGACGATTATGAGATCCTCTTCACGGCAGCGTCCGCGCACCGAGACGCGATCGCCGCGGCGGCAGCCACATTGGCTTTCGGCGTCACGCGCATCGGCGCAGTTGAAGCCGGCGAGGGCTTAGTCCTCACCGATCGTCACGGCGCCGAATTGAAAAGCGCCGCGCGGGGCTATACCCACAAACTCGGGTCGTAACACCCTCTTAACCCCATCGCCGGAATCTCCGGGGCGATGAGACACGCAATCAAACGCGCCATGGCCGCGGCACTCTTGGCGTCGACGCTGATGGCGGGCCTCGCGGTCGCTCGCGCCGAAGAACACGGCGCGGCTGCTTCCAAGGAAAAGGGCGGAGAAGCGAACGCCGACGCCTCCCGGTCGATGGATGCGCCCTACATCGCGGTGCCGGTGGTCCGGGACGGACAGCTCGTGAACTACCTGTTCGTCTCGCTGCGTATCCAGATTTCGCCGCACGTCGACCTGTGGCGCACGCGGGAGCGGGCGCAGTTTCTGCGTGACGCGCTGGTGCGCGCCAGCCATGCCAATCAGCTCGCTGATCCCAACGACATCAACAAGTTGAACGAAGCTCTCGCGCTTCAGGTGTATCGCCAGGCGGCGGTTCAATCGCTGGGCGCGCAGGCGGTAGCAGGGCTGACGGTGGTATCGACCTATTCGAGCCTTGGATCTGGAACATGACGCCCCCGCAAAAATAGCGGGGGTGATCTGCCCCGGCGCTCTGTTGTCAAAAACCACAGTTTTTGGCAGAAGGCGCGCCACCTGACCGGGGGAAGCGTCGCCGCTGACAGACAGTCGCGGGGCGGCCAACCCAAATTCCCCAACCCGGCGCCCAGTTGGCACTGACGCGCCCAGGACATCCCAATGAGTAGCTTAGACACTCTCTTGTGGTTGGTCGTTGCGAGCGGCTTGATTGCTGCCCTCTACGGCTGGCTCGAAACCCAATCCATCACCAAGGCGAGCGCTGGCAGCGATCGCATGAAGGAAATTGCCGCCGCCATCCAAGAAGGCGCGCGCGCGTACCTGAACCGTCAATATCGCACCATCGCCATTGTCGGCGCCGGCGCGGCGATCGTTCTCGCGGTGCTGTTCCGCGAATGGCAAATCCCGGTGGGCTTCATCATCGGCGCGGTGCTCTCAGGCGCGGCCGGCTTTGTCGGCATGAACGTGTCGGTGCAAGCCAACGTGCGCACTGCGGAAGCTTCGCGCAATTCGCTCGCGGGCGGACTGCGCATGGCGTTCAAGGCCGGCTCAGTGACGGGCATGCTCGTCGCCGGCGGCGCGCTGTTTGGCGTCGCCTTCTACTATCTCGTGCTGACCCAATTCCTGCACTACGGGCCGACTGAGCGCGTGGTTGTCGACAGCTTGGTCGCGTTGGGCTTCGGCGCTTCGCTGATCTCGATCTTTGCCCGTCTCGGCGGCGGCATCTTCACCAAGGGTGCGGACGTCGGCGGCGACATGGTCGGCAAGGTCGAAGCCGGCATTCCTGAAGACGATCCGCGCAACCCCGCGACGATCGCCGACAACGTCGGTGACAACGTCGGCGATTGCGCTGGCATGGCCGCGGACCTGTTCGAAACCTATGCGGTGACGACGGTGGCGACGATGGTGCTCGCTTCCATTCTTTTCCGCGACGCTGCTGAAGTCAGCGCCATCATGATGCTGCCGCTTGTCATTGGCGGCATCGCCATTGTGGCGTCGATCATCGGCACCTTCTTCGTCCGCTTGGGCCCGTCCAACAACATCATGGGCGCGCTCTACAAGGGCCTCATCGCCGCGGGCGTGTTGTCCGCGGTCGGCCTCTGGGCGTCGATCCAGGTGACCGTTGGCTGGGGTCAAGTTGCGCGCAGCGCGACCGGCGAATTGGCCAACATCACCGGCCAAAGCCTGTTCATCTGCGGCATCATCGGCTTGCTGGTGACCGCCGCGATCGTGTGGATCACGGAATACTACACCGGCACCAACTTCCGTCCGGTGCGTTCGGTGGCGCAAGCGTCGGTCTCGGGCCACGGCACGAACGTGATCCAAGGTCTTGCGGTTTCGATGGAATCGACCGCGCTGCCGGCGCTCACCATCGTTGCCGGCATCGTTGCCTGCTACACGCTGGCAGGTCTGTTCGGCATTGCCATCGCCGTGACGGCGATGTTGTCGGTTGCCGGCATCATCGTCGCGCTCGATGCGTTTGGTCCTGTGACCGACAACGCCGGTGGTATCGCCGAAATGTCGGAACTGCCGCCGGAGGTTCGCAAAACCACGGACGCGCTGGACGCGGTTGGCAACACCACGAAAGCAGTCACCAAAGGCTATGCGATCGGTTCTGCTGGTCTCGGCGCGTTGGTGTTGTTCGCGGCGTACTCGCAAGACCTCCGCTACTACGTTGGACACCCCTCGGAGTTTCCGTTCTTCGCGAACGTGCTCTCATCGAATGTGACCAACATCGACGACGCGCTGCAGTCGCTGTTTGCGCTGAGCAACCCGTACGTCATCGTCGGTCTCTTTGTGGGCGGTCTGCTGCCGTATCTGTTCGGCGGCTGGTCGATGACGGCGGTGGGCCGCGCAGCTGAAGCGGTGGTTGCGGAAGTGCGCCGCCAGTTCAAGGAAATCCCGGGCATCATGGAGCGCAAGGCCAAGCCGGACTACGGCCGCGCCGTCGACATCCTGACGCAAGCCGCGATCAAGGAAATGATCATCCCGTCGTTGCTGCCGGTGCTCGCGCCGATCCTGCTGTTCTTCGCGGTGTGGGCCATCGCCGGCGTCGGCCAAGCGCTCGCGGCGCTCGGCGCGTTGCTGGTCGGCGTGATCGTAACTGGTCTGTTCGTCGCCATCTCGATGACCTCGGGCGGCGGCGCTTGGGACAACGCCAAGAAGTCGTTCGAAGACGGCTTCACCGATAAGAACGGCGTCGTCCACAAGAAGGGCTCGGACGCGCACAAGGCGTCGGTTACGGGCGACACCGTGGGCGACCCCTACAAGGATACGTCGGGTCCGGCTGTGAACCCCATGATCAAGATCACCAACATCGTGGCGCTCTTGCTGCTCGCGGTGCTGGCGCACTCGGCTTAAGCGCAGACAAGCGCTCAAAGCAAAACGCCCCGGCCAAAAGCCGGGGCGTTTTTTATTGGCCAAAAGTGAAACCGATCAGCCGCCACCGCGACGGCGGCCTTGGTTCTGTTCATCTTGGTTCTGCGGTAGCGGCGAAGTCGAACCGATCGTGCCGAGCATTTGTTCGATGATGCCCAGTTCGCGTCCGCGCGTCGGGGTGACGTGGCTGTCGTAATTGACGATGCGGCCGCGCTCCATGCCGTACTTTTCAACCGCCGAGACAGTGTCGCCGTCGAAGCGCACCACCATTACGTGCCGGTCGGTTATGCGCGGCGTGTAGAACGCGACGCGCTCCTGCACGGCGCTGATGTAGTACCAGCTATCTTGCTGCAGCACCTCGGTGGTCGAGGGCGTGCCGAAGCGCTCTTGGATCGTCTCTTTGGTGTCGACGCCAACCTGAGGCTCTTGCGGAGCACTGGTGCGATCCTCCAGAAAGCCGCTGTAGGTCGTGATCGGCGCGCATGCGCCGGCCGAGGCAAGCGCCAAGGCGGCCACTGAGAAGCAAAGAAGTCCCCGGCTCATCCGGCACCCTCGTTTATTGGAACAGGGGTCAAACCGGTAAGGCGGACCGAGAGGTGGGGCAAGAGGGGACCACAGGCGAGAGCATGTCGATTTGGCCGTTTCAACGCTCGCGGGAGGACCAGGACGCCGCGCTTTTGCTGGCGGCGGTGACCCGCGCCAGCCGGGCGCCCGAACTCTACGGGCCGGGCCGG
The DNA here is from genome assembly GCA_047601265.1 of Terricaulis sp. Taxonomy (GTDB): domain Bacteria; phylum Pseudomonadota; class Alphaproteobacteria; order Caulobacterales; family Aquidulcibacteraceae; genus Vitreimonas. The sequence goes on along the minus strand of JASGJR010000001.1, from coordinate 620,598 downwards.
GCGCCGGACACGCTGGAGGGCCGGTTCGAGCTCACGACGCTGTTTGCCTCGCTGGCGCTCATCCGGCTGAAAGCGGAGAAGGGCGCGGGCGCCCTGACCCAGAACTTTGCCGACGCACTCTTCAGTCAGTTTGACGCAGGTTTGCGCGAGGCGGCGGTTGGCGACCTTTCGGTGCCGAAACGTATGCATAAGATGGCTGGCTCCTTCTACGGCCGCCTTGGCGCCTATGCCTCCGCATTGGGTGCGGACGAGCATCTGGCGCACGCCATTGGCCGCAACATCATGAGCGACGAGAACGCGGCCTTCGCCGCGGGCCTCGCGCCACGGCTGCGCGCGCTCGCGGCAAAGCAGGCGGCGTCGCCTGTCGCCGATCTGCTGACTGACGCCGGCTGGAAACTCTGAACGCTGCGACGGGTTGGTTTGGCAAAGGCGCCGCGCGGGCCTATGGTCCGCGCCGCCCGGGGCCGAGCCAGCCTCTAGCGAGCGGAACGACCAGAGATTGATGCCCGACACCCTCGTACTTTCGATCGATGGCATGGGCGGCGACCGCGCCCCCGACATCGTCGTTGAAGGCGTCGATATCGCCGCAAAGCGTAACCCAGAGCTGAAATTTCTGATCCACGGCGATCAAGCCAAGCTGACGGCTTTGCTCGAACGCTTCCCCGCGGCGAAGGCGGTCTCGCGCGTGGTCGCGGCTGAAAAAGTCATCAGCATGGAGGTGAAGGCCAGCCAGGCGCTTCGCCAAGGCAAAGGCTCCAGCCTCTGGAACGCGGTTGCCGCAGTTGAGAACGGCGAGGCCAGTGCCGTGGTTTCCGCCGGCAATACCGGCGCCTTCCTGGCGATCTCCATGTTCCGCTTTCGCACCATGGAAGGCGTACATCGCCCGGCGCTGACGACGCGCTGGCCGAACATACAAGGCGGCTACACCGTGATGCTCGATGTCGGCGCCAACGTCGAAGCCGACGCCGAGCAATTGGTCGAGTTCGCCATCATGGGCGAAGCGTTTCAGCGCGCGGTGTCCGGCAAAGCGCGCCCCAGCGTCGGGCTTTTGAATGTCGGTTCCGAGGAGCAGAAGGGCCACGCCGAAATTCGCGCCGCTGCACAACTCATTCGCGACACCGGCTTGGACTTGGATTTCCACGGCTTTGTCGAAGGCGACGACATCGCCAAAGGCACTGCCGACGTCGTCGTCACTGACGGCTTTACCGGCAACATCGCGTTGAAAACCGGCGAAGGCACCGCGCGCCTCGTCGCCCATTTCTTGCGCGAAGCGCTGACCGGCAGCATTCTCGGAAAACTTGGCGCCCTCATCGCTTATCCCGCGTTACGTAAGCTGCGAGCGCGTATGGATCCCGGAAGCTTCAATGGCGCGGTCTTTCTCGGCCTCAACGGACTTGCCGTGAAGAGCCACGGCGGCGCCGACGCGCCCGGCTTTGCCGCCGCCATCAACGTGGCAGTGCTGCTCTCACGCAGCCATTATCGCGAAGAGATCGTCAGCAACCTCGCGCGTCTCGCCAAGACGCCCGCCAGCGCCAACGCGGAAGGCGCTGAGTGATGACTTTGCGCAGTGTGCTGACCGGCGTGGGCTCGTATCTGCCCGCGCGCATCGTCACCAACGAAGAGCTCTCGCGCCGTATCGACACCAGCGACGAATGGATCCGCGAGCGCACCGGCATCCGCGAGCGCCGCGTCGCCGCCGACGATGAGCGCACCTCCGATCTTGCCGTCGAAGCCGCCAGCAACGCGCTGGACGCGGCCAAATGCGCCGCCAGCGACATCGACTTGGTGATCGTCGCCACCACCACGCCCGACCTCACATTTCCCGCCACTGCCGCACGCGTGCAGGCCGAACTCGGCATCAACCAAGGCGCGGCGTTCGATTTGCAGGCCGTGTGTTCCGGCTTCGTGTTCGCGCTGGCGACGGCGGACAATTTTCTTGCGCGCGGACAAGCGCAGCGCGCCCTGGTGATCGGCGCAGAAACCTTCTCGCGCATTGTCGACTGGGAAGATCGCGGCACCTGCGTGCTGTTCGGCGACGGCGCGGGCGCTGTGGTGCTGGAAGCGCAAGAGGAAGCGCGCGCTGGCGCGCGCGGCGTGATGTCGACCTTCCTGCGCACCGATGGGCGCATGCACGATTTGTTGTACGTTGATGGCGGCCCCTCGCAGACCAAGACGGTCGGCAAAGTGCGCATGGTCGGCAACGCCGTTTTCCGCCACGCGGTGGAGCACATTTCCGGCGCCATGCTGGACGCGTGTGCGCGCGCTGGCGTGTCGATCGAAGCGGTGGATTGGTTCGTGCCGCACCAGGCCAACCAGCGCATCCTGGATGGGGTGGCGCGCAAGCTGGGCATCCCCGCCGCGAAGGTGGTGTCGACCGTCGCGGTCCACGGCAACACGTCGGCAGCCTCGGTTCCCTTGGCGCTCGATACCGCCGTACGCGACGGGCGGATCAAACCGGGCCAATTGGTGCTGATGGAGGCGCTTGGGGGCGGTTTGACCTGGGGCGCCGCCCTCGTGCGTGTCTAAATGCCAAGCAATGTTGACCGGCACTATTTGACCTAAACCTCGGACCCGCCTAGCTTTTCCTCACCAGTTCAGGCGCGAGCGGAGGGGGCTCCAGTGTCAAGCAAGACTGTGACCCGTGCAGACCTCGTCGAAGCTTTGGCGCGGCGCACCAACATGCAGCGCGCCGACGCCAATCGTTTGCTCTCGCGCATGCTGGACATGATGCAGGACGCCTTGGTCGAGGGCGACACGGTGAAGCTGTCGCGCTTCGGCAATTTCAACGTCCGCACCAAGCGCCAACGCATCGGCCGCAATCCGAAGACCGGCGAAGAGGTGCCGATCACGCCGCGCCGCGTGGTGACCTTCCGTCCCTCGCAAATGCTGCGCGACTTCGTTGAAAAGGGCGGCAGCGGGCGCCCGCGCCGCTAAGCGGGAACGCCGGCGCGGCGTTGTGGGTTAAGCGGCATGATCCGCAAACTCAAAACCGGCGAATATCGGCTCTATTCGCGCAGGACCGATCCCAAAACCGGCAAACGCAAAAATCTCGGTACCTTCAAATCGCGCGCCGCTGCCGAAAAGCACGAACGCGAGGTGCAGTATTTCAAGCGGCGCTAGCATCCATGCACCCGGATCAGTCCTGATTGCGATACCACACCAGGGACGCTAAGAGGGCGCTCCCCGCGATCCGGCGCGGGGTCTACGGCTCGGAGCGTGGCGCAGCCCGGTTAGCGCACCAGTCTGGGGGACTGGGGGTCGCGAGTTCGAATCTCGCCGCTCCGACCAATGCTTAGTTCGCTTTTGACACCCGCTGTCTACAGCGACGTTCGCGTCTGCTTGCGGTCGTCGCGGACGTTGGCTCATGGCCGCCGGCTGGTGTCGGGCTATGCTGCCAACGCGACGCGCGCGTCGAAGGACTGACTGCTCGTGAATGACCAGCAGACAATTGGGGTTTCGTTGCCATCGCGGTGTTCGGTGTTCTCGCTATCCTCGTTCAAATCCAAAACGCCAAAAACTGGCGGGTATTTATTGCAGACCGAGACAACGAGCGCGCGGAACGACTAGTTGCCAAGGCGCGAAAGAGTGCTGTTCCCGAAACCGAACAGGACGAGCGGGAGACGTACGCGATGATCCAACTGCTGGCGAAGCTCGCCGGAGCGTTGCTCGTGGTGTGGCTGCTCGTTCGCCTCTTCGTTCGCGCATAGCACTGAACGTCCGTCCGAGATATGAGCCGCTCGTCGAACTCAGGAGATTACGGAGTGGATGCCGACACGCCAGCGCCGCCTGGGACTGCCCTTTGATGCGCGGATCGCCTATAATGCCGATCATGAGCAAGGCAACTCGCGATTCCAAGGACCGTACGCTCGGAAGTAAGGCGTACGCTGCGATGGCTAAGGTTGAGGGCTTACAGCTGAGCAAAGAAAGCGCCAGCCGGCTGGAGCGCACAAAGGGCCTGAGCCCCGACAAACGCCGTGCTGAGATCATGAAGGCGTACGGGGCGGCGGTCTCCAAGCGCAAATGAGCGATCACGGCTACGAGGTCTTCAATGACCCGTACTGTTATCCTGGAACATTCGTTCTGAGAAACCGCGCCGGGCTGCGGGACGCCGCGGAGCTTGAAGCGTTTGAACTGGAAATGTCGTCGCTGCGCGCCGATGAGCCGCTTCCAAGGGGTCACTTTGGCGCTGCGCATTATCGCGCGGTCCATCGTCACCTGTTCGGCGACGTGTATTCTTGGGCGGGCCGCTACCGACGGGTGCGTACAGCAAAGGGTGGGAACGTATTCTGTTATCCCGAACACATGGACAAGGAGATGACGAAGCTGTTTGCTCAGCTTGGCCAAACGTCCTTCGTCAATGCGGCGACGGCGGGCGCTTTCGTTAGCGCCGCTGCAGAATTCCTTGCGGAGCTAAATGCCATCCACGCGTTCAGAGAAGGAAATGGACGCGCGCAACTTGCGTTTATGAGACTCATCTCTGTGAGGGCGGGGCATCCACTGGAATTGGCCAATCTGCGTCCAGCGCAATTTCTCGACGCGATGATCAAGAGTTTTCATGGAAAATTGGGACCATTAGAGCGTGAGCTCAAAAATCTCCTCTAGTGTTTGAGGCCGGGCGGACTGAACGAGCGGCAACTTTCGGCGAAAAGCAGAGCTTCAGCTTTTGTTCGGCTTCCGCGTCCGTTCAATCGCGGAAATGACGATCGCCTTGCGGCGGACATAGACGCGCCGAATGCGCGCCGACTTGCCGGTTTCCCAACCAACACTTCGTCAATCTCACGCTCAGACGCGCCCTCGATGTATCCCAAAATACGCGGATAGATCGCGCGCACGCGCAATCTATCCGACTGGCGCAGAACTGGGCGTATTGTTTGGCCCATGCGCACCGTCGCCAAATCCATCGCTACTTATCGTCTCCAGCGGGCCCACCGCTGGGCGGTGCTGTGGCTGACGTGGTTTGCGGCGTTTCTCGTCGCCGCCGCGGACTTCGAGCCGCTTTCAAAACTGGCGCAGGCGATCGCGCACAAACGGCTGCAGCGCATCGAAAGGCTGATCGTCGCAATCCTCATCTTGCGGGCGCTTCCGCATCTGCGCGGGGTGAACCGGCGCAAAGGCATGGCCGAGCGGCGCCGTATCGAGCGCTCGTTCTTTCGTGCCGTGCTCGGCGGACGTTTGCGCCGCGCGTTGCGGCCGAAAGATGTGCATCAGCGCATCGCCGCGTTGCGTCAAAACATCGACGTGCTGCTCACGCAACTCTTGAAGCGGCTGCCGTGCGGCCTCACGCGCCGCCGCCCGATCAAAGCGCGTCCAGAGCTGCACCACGCGATGGCGGCTGCCGTCGTCTGCATGCCCGCGCCCTGCGCCGACACGTCTTAACTTAAGCCGCCTTGGTCTGACCTAACGCACGCTGCGCACCGATGTGCGCGGCGCCAAACGTGCTGCGCGCGCGTCAAATGCGGTTTGCGCGGGCGATCGCACCCAGGTGCAGCGCGCTCGGTTTGGGCGTGCGCCGAAAGCTTTGTAGATCCACGGCCACCAGCCCGAAATGTTTGCTGAAGCCGGAGGTCCATTCGAAATTGTCCAGCAGCGACCAATAGAGGTAGCTGTGAACCGGAATGCCTTCGTCGAGGCAGGCGCGCACGCCATCGAGTGCTGCGTCAATAAAAGCAATGCGGCGGGCGTCGTCGTTGGTGGCGATACCGTTTTCGGTAACATAGATCGGCTTGCCGATGGTCTGGTGCGCCCAGCGGATCGTGGCGGCCAGCGCTTGCGGATAGAACTCATAGCCCGCATCGGTAAGTTCAGCGCCAGCGGGCGGTGGCATGACGCTCGTCTCATTGACGCGAAAGCGCGAATAAGTTTGCACGCCGAAAAAATCCGCATGCGAGCGCGCAACGTCGATCCAGGTCCCGTAAAGCCGGTCGCGCCCACGTTCGGCCCAAGCGGGATCACCGACCGACTGAACATCTTGCGTCGTCAGCGTGATGCCCACCGGCAAATCAGGGCGCGCCGCTTTGATCGCCGCATAGCCGCGCCGATGCGCCTCTTGCATGAGCGGCGTGCTGATCTCGGGATTGGAAAAGGCGAGGCTGGAAAAATGCGACGATCCCGATGCTTGCTGCGCCGCGGCTGCTGCTGCAACGACGGCGGGCGAGGGCGTCGAGCCGTAAAGGAAACGGACGAGAAGCGTGATGTTGGCCTCGTTGAACGTCGTCGCCAGATGCATCAAGCCGCCGAGATGCTGAGCCGTGCGCGCACAATAACGCTCAAACAATTGCGGCGAGTCCGGCGCTTCAAAGCCGCCACGCGCAGCGAACCAAAGCGGCGCCGTGAAGTGATTGAACGTGACGACCGGCTTAAGCCCATGCCGGCGGCAAGTTTCGAGTACGTCGGCATAATGATCGAGCTCGGCGTTCGAGAAATGCCCCTCGCTCGGTTCGATGCGCGACCACTCAATGCCGAGCCGATAGCAGTTGAAACCGAGGCGCGCCGCCAGCCCGATGTCTTCGGGATAGCGATGGTAACTGTCGCAAGCATCGCCCGAGCGTTCCGCAAACAAAGTGGGGCGCGTATTTTCGCGGAGCCAGGAATCGCTGTTGGTGTTGTTGCCTTCGCTCTGATGCCCAGAGATCGCCGTGCCCCACAAAAACTCGCGCGGCAAAGCGCGGGTTCGACGTTGCGCTGCGCTAGCTTTTCCGGCGCTGCTGGCGGCGAGTGCGCCGGCGAGAAGGCCGCGGCGTGAGGTCTCCATCGATTTTGCCTCCCAGGCGCCTCGCGAACGGAGCGCCGCATGATCCTCATTCACTAGTGAGTGAGTATTGACGCCGGTCAAGGCCCGGTGCAGGCTCGCCTTTGGACCACACGCGAAAACAAGAGCGACCAAAAAAACAGGGAGGGTCCGTTGGCGAGTCCAAACTCTGCGCGCACAGCCGCGCCGAGCGCAATGCTGAGCGCTAGTGCGCCAGGGCGGCGCCTTCGCGAATGACGGACGAAACGCTCTCTGCATCGCTCGAAACGCCGCGCGCTGAGCCCACTGGCCGCGCGTGGTTCGTGCTGGCGGTGTTGTGGTTTGTCTATGTGCTCAACTTTCTGGATCGCCAGTTGCTGTCGATCCTGGCCAAGCCAATTCAAGACGCGCTGCATGTTACCGACGGGCAGCTTGGCCTCATCGGCGGACTCTATTTCGCGTTCTTCTATTGCTTCATCGCCATTCCTGTTGGCTGGCTGGCCGATAAGACCAATCGCGTCGGCGTGCTGGCGCTCGCGTGCGGAATTTGGAGCGCGGCGACCATGGCCTGCGGCCTCGCCGCCAACTACGGGCAGTTGGTGATTGCGCGCATGACTGTCGGATTCGGTGAAGCCGGCGGCGTACCGCCGTCCTATGCGATTGTCACCGACTACTTTCCGCCGCATCGTCGAGGCACCGCGCTCGGCATCTACAATCTGGGACCGCCCATTGGCGCAGCACTGGGCATCGCCTTTGGCGCAGCGATCGCCGCCGCATTCAGCTGGCGCGCGGCGTTTCTTGCGCTGGGCAGCGTTGGCTTGGTCGCAGCGCTCGTGGTCGTCGCCTTCGTCCGCGAGCCCAAGCGCGGCGCCTTGGATGGCGCGCAGGCGGCTGTGCGGAAGAGCGGATTTTTCGCGACGCTCGTCATGTTTTTCTCGCGTCCCGCCTTGGTGCTCGGCGCGTTGGGCGGCGGCGCAACGCAATTCATCACCTACGGCGTCGGCAATTTCACCGTCCTCTTCCTCCAGCGCGAGAAGGGCATGACGCTCAGCGAAGTCGCCGTTTGGTACGCGCTCGTCGCCGGTATCGCCATGAGCGCTGGGATATTCATTTCCGGGCGCGTGATCGATCGCTTCACGCGGCGGTCGAAGGTGGCGTACGCAATCGCGCCGGCGGTTTCGCTGATGCTTGCGATGCCATTCTATGTGGCTTTTGTCTGGGCGCCGCACTGGCGGATGGCGCTGCTGTTTCTGATCGGGCCGACGCTCCTGAACTATTTCTATCTTTCGTCGATGGTCACGTTGGTTCAACAGGAAGTGCGGCCCGATCAGCGCGTGATGTCGGGCGCGCTATTGTTGTTGGTGATGAATTTTATCGGCCTCGGATTGGGTCCGACTTATGTCGGCGCCGCCAGCGACTATTTCAAAGCGCACCAGTTTCCTGAACATGGACTGCAAATCGCGCTCTATACGATGACGCCGTTTTATGCGCTGGCGATCGTGCTGTTCGTATGGTTGGGGCGCGTGCTGTCTCGGGAAGATAAAGCGGGAGTGGTGGTCCAATGAATATGCTTCGCCGCTGCTTGGCCGTTGCCGCGTTCGCCGCTGCGTGTGCGCTCGGATATCACCCTGGCTCCTTGATGCCGGCCGCGGCGGAGACTGCGCGCGGTCCCGTCGTGGAAGCTCCAGCCGGCGCGGTGGAAGGGCGCTTGCAGGGCGCAGTGCGCGTATTCAAGGGCATTCCCTACGCTGCGCCACCGATTGGTCCGCTGCGCTGGCGCCCGCCGCAACCGGCCGCCGCTTGGACTGGCGTGCGCAGCGCTGCGGAGTTTGGCGCGCCATGCATTCAACCACCCGCGGGTGCGCCGAACATTTATAGCTCCGACATCGGCCACGCGAGCGAGGATTGCCTGACGCTCAACATCTGGACGCCGGCGGACGCTCACAATGCGCCGGTGTTTGTGTGGATTTATGGCGGCTCTCTTGCCGGCGGCTCTGGCCGCGAGATGCTCTATGACGGTACGCGGATGGCGCAACAAGGCGTGATCGTCGTGACGATCAACTACCGTCTCGGCGTGCTCGGTTACTTTGCGCACCCATTGCTGAGCGCGGAATCGCCTGACGGCGTCTCCGGCAATTACGGCTTGTTGGATCAGATCCAGGCGCTGCGTTGGGTGCACGACAATATCGGGGCATTCGGGGGAGACGCAGCGAACGTGACCATCGCTGGGGAGTCAGCAGGCGGCTTGAGCGTCATGTACCTGATGGCGGCGCCCTCTGCGCGCGGGTTGTTCGCCAAAGCGGTGGCCGAAAGCGCGTATATGGTTTCGGCTCAAGAGCTGAAGCAGACCAATCACGGCACGCCATCCGCGGAAGCAACGGGCGAACGGCTGGCGGCGGCCTTGCACGCAACGGATCTAGCGTCGCTGCGGGCGCTGGACGCGCAGCAATTGACGAACGTCGCCACCGCGACGGGTTTCTTCCCGTTCTTGGCGATCGACGGCAAGGTGCTGCCCGATCAACTGGTCAACGTATTCGATCGCGGCGAGCAAGCGCATGTACCGCTGCTCGCAGGGTTCAACAGCGGCGAAATTCGTTCGCTAAGATTTCTAACGCCACCACCTCCTGCCACCGCGAACGCCTACGAAAGTGCAATCCGCGCGCACTATGGCGATCTCGCTGACTCTTACCTGCAGCTCTACCCTAGCAACAATTTGCAAGAAAGCATGTGGGCAACGACGCGTGACGCACTCTACGGCTGGACTGCGGAGCGCCTCGCCGTGAAGCAGACTGCGGCTGGTGCCCCGGCGTACCTTTACATTTTCGATCATGGCTATCCCGCAATGGACAATGTGGGCTTGCACGCATTCCATGCGAGCGAGTTGCCTTATGTGTTTGGAAACACCGACCGCACGCCGCCGCTATGGCCAGCCATTCCACCCACGGACCAGGAGCACGCGCTGCGTGATGCGATGGTGGGTTACTGGACGAGCTTTGCGCGAACCGGGCGGCCAGTCGCGGCAGGTCAGCAAGATTGGCCGGCATACGGTTCAGAGGGTTACTTCGTGGCATTCCGTGACCGGCCCATCGTGTCACGGCATCTAATGCCAGGCATGTACACGTTGCATGAAGAAGCAATGTGCAGGCGTCGCGCGGCAGGCAATCAGCCTTGGAATTGGAACGTGGGCATCATCTCGCCGGACTTAACAGCACACTGCGCCGGCGAGCATTAGCGCGGCTTGCGCGCTTTCGGCGTGGCCTCTGGTTTCAATGCGAGGAAGCCAGCTGCCATGAACTTGGCCATGCGCTTCTTCACGGCCGGAAAGTCGTCGGAGTGGCAGAGCCCGCCGGAGAGCCGATCGATACGGCCGGTGCGCGCAAGCGTGTTCATCAGCGCGCCGGTAACGAAATGGTAGCCCCAGAAAATGTCTTCTTCTGAGTGGTCGGGCAGCGCGCGCTTCAACACGCTGATCAGCCGCAGCACCACCGGATCGAAATGCTCATCCATTAAGCGCGCGCCTTCCGGCGTATTGCTGACGCGTGCGCAGAAGGTGGCGGAGTTCATCCAGAGCTCGCCGCCCTCGTAGTAGAGATCGAGATCGGTATCGAGAAAGGCGCGCAATGCGCCTTCGACGGTGACTTTATCGCCGTACTTCTTTTCATACTCGTCGAGCGCCTTCATGCGGCGGCCGACGGTAACCGGCGAACGGCGTGCAAAGACTTCTTCGAACAAATGAGTTCTTGTCGCGGAAATAGTAGTGCAGCAGCGTGGTGTGAATGCCGACGCGCTCGGCGACATCGCGCAAGGTCACGCCGTAAAGGCCGTGTTTGGAGAACAAGAACTCCGCAGCGTCGAGAATCTGCTCGACAGTCTCTGCGCGTTGTTCAGCCTTGGTGCGGCGAACGCGCTTCGTGGTTGCTTGTGCTGCCATTCGTTAAACTCTAGCCCGCGCCGCGCGGCTGACTCTTTGTGTCAACGCTTGGCGCTCTCTGTAGCGATCCTTCCACTAGCGTAGTCGCTGTGCAACCGCATCTTGTCAATCTTGCCAGTCCCTGCGAGCGGCATGCTCGGAATCTGAACAACCTGTTCGGGAATCCACCAGTCCGCCACTTTGCCGCGCAGTGAACGCAGCAGCGCCGGTGCATCAACGAACTGCCCTTGGCGCGGTTCGACAATGAGCACGGGGCGCTCGCCCCACTTCTCATCCGCGCGCCCGATAACAGCGACGAGACCGACGGAAGGGTGGCGCCCGATGATGTCTTCGATCTCAGCCGGATTGATCCATTCGCCGCCGGATTTAATCAGATCTTTCGAACGGCCGCAGATGCTGAGATTGCCGTCGTCATCGATACTGGCGAGATCGCCGGTGTCGAAAAACCCGTCATCGTCGAGCGCATCTTCATCGGACTTGAAATAGCGCGCGACCACGCTTGCGCCCTTGACCTTAAGATGGCCGACCACGTTGCGTTGCGCGGGCAATGTTGCGCCTTCAGCATTGGTAAGCTTGAAATCGATGCCGAGCGGCGGCTTGCCTGACGCACGCGCGTGCGGCGGCGTATCGTCGATCGGGGCGATAGTGCCGAGCGGTGAAAGTTCGGTCATGCCCCAGCTGGTTTGCACGAAAGCGCCGAAACGTTGCTCCATGCGTTCAATCAGCGCTTCGGGGCATTTCGCGCCGCCGATTAGGATGCGTTTCAAGTCAGGCAGTTCGCCGCCGACTTCATCGAGATGATCGAGCACGCCAAGCCAGACCGTCTGCACGCCCGCGGCAACGGTCACGCGCTCATCGCGCATAAGTTTGGCGAGCGCGGCGCCGCTGGCGTTGCGGCCAGGCAGCACGAGCTTCGCGCCGACTGACGGCGCGGTGAACGGAAGGCCCCAAGCGTTGGCGTGAAACATCGGCACGGCGGCGAGAATGGAATCGCCACGCGTAAGCGCTGTCGCGTCCGCCTGCAGGGCGCGCAGCGTGTGCAGATAGTTGGAGCGGTGTGTGTAAACGACGCCTTTTGGTTTGCCCGTTGTGCCGGACGTGTAGCAAAGGCCGGCATCGGTGTTTTCGTCGAAGGCGCCCCACACAACTGGTGCGCCACGTGTCTCGAGCAGGGCTTCGAATGTCCAAACCTCTGGAAGCACGCGAGCGAGCGTTGGAGTTGGTGAAGGCGGGCCGTCGAGCACGATGATGTGCTCTACGCTCGGGCAGAGCGGCGCGAGTTCGGCGGCCTGCGGCGCCAGATTGGATGCAACGGCCAGCACGCGGTCTTCCGCCTCGTTGATCATGGCAGCGAGATGCGCGCTGGTGAGCCGTGGATTGAGGGTATGGCAAACGAAGCCCGCGCCCATGGCCGCGTAGTACATTTCAAGATGATGCTGCGTATTCCACGCCAACGTGGCGACGCGGTCGCCGACATGCAGGCCGAGCGAAAACAGCGCGCCCGACGCGCGGTTGGCGCGATCACGCAGCGCCGCATAGCCAATACGGCTGGTCAGGCCATCGGCGTCTGCGGTCACGACTTCGCGCGCGCCCGACCACTTGGCCGCGTGATCGAGAAACTTGTCGATTGTGAGCGCGTAGGTCTGCATGAGCCCGGGGGAGGAGAAAGTTCGGCCGCCGTCTGCGCGAACAGGCGGCGGCCGACATGGGGAGCGGGTTAGAACGTCTTCATGACGCGGATGCCATATTGGCGCGGCGGACCCATGAAGCGCAGGCCGGAGTTCAACGCGCCGACATATTGCTCGTCGCTCGCGTTGGTAACGTAGAGCGTCGTGACGATGTCATTGTGCGCCCACGCCAGCTGACCGCCCCAGATGTTGCGGGAGTCGATGCGATCGCCGAGGGCTTCGTTTTCAAACAGCGTCGCCCACTGGCTGGACACGTGGCCGAAGTTCAGCCGCGGCGTCAGCGTATCTTCGTTGCTGAGATGGAAGTCGTACTGCGCGGCAATGTTGAACGTGAAGTTCGGCGCGTAGGTTTGGTCCTTCCCACCCAGGAAGAAGCACGAGGCGCTCACCGGGCCCGTTGCCGGATTGCACGCGGCAAACGCGCCGACACGCGGGTCGACGGCATAGAAGTCGCCAAGCGAGCTGTGCATCCAAGAGATGCCGGTGTCGAACGAAAGATCGCCGAACGATGCCTGCGCTTGGGCCTCCAAACCATAGATGTGCGTCGTGTTCGGAACGTTGAGTTCGAAACCGAAGGTCGGGAAGGTGGGGAAGCCGACAGTGACCTGGAAGTTGTCATAGTCGTTGTAGAAGGCGTTGATCTGTGTGCGTAGATGGCCGCCAAACGCGATGTTTTTCCAGCCGATCTCGTAGTCGGTAATCTCTTCCTGCTTGAACGGCGCGGTGAGGCCGAAGCCGACTGGCACGTTGAGGCCGCCGGGACGGAAACCGGTTGAGACGAACGCGTACAGGAAGTTGTTGTCGTCCAGCGTCCAGTTCAGCGCCACCTTGCCTGAGAAGTTCGAGAAGTCTTCCGACTGAGTGATGTCGATCGGCAGCGTGAACTGCAGCACTTCGCCTTCGTTCTTCGTGGTCGCGTGCGTGTAGCGGCCGCCGACTTGCAGTTGCCAGTGCGGAGAAAGGTTGAAGCTCAATTGTCCGAACACCGCCATGTGTTGCTCGGGATTGGTGCCCTGAAGCAGATAATAGTGGATGGGGTTGCCATCGTTCGGCGTCGCAATGACGAATTTGAACGGATCGGAGAACCAGTATTTCAGCGAGTCGAAATAAGCGCCGACCGTCCACGTAACCGGCCCGGTGTCCGGAGAGATCACGTCGACTTCTTGCGACCACAGCCGCACCGGTACGTTGTCCTGGAAGAAGTTGTTGACCGTTGCAGTGCCGTCGAGATCGGCGCGATAGAGGCTGAGCGCGTACTGGTATGAAGTCAGCGAGCGCACGGTGACGCCGTTGCCGAAAACGTAGTCCAGCTTAAGCGATGAGCGGATACCGCGATCGATCGCTTGTTGCGGCGAATTGGCGGTGAGATTGAACGGATCGTTGGTGGCGTTGAACGGGTCGGCGGGATAAGCGCCGAAGTCGAGATAATCGCCGTCGGTTTTCCAGAGCGCCGTGAATTGCTCGCTCGGACGCCATAATAGGCTGAAGCGCGCGCTGTACATCTCCACGTCGCCCGGATTGCCGGTGTACGCCGAGCCGCCGGGGCCATGGAATGTGTAGAAGCTGTCGCGCGTTTCCGTGTTGAACGCGATGCGCGCCGCGAGCGTGTCGCTCAACGGAATGTTGACCGCGCCTTGGCTAGCGAGATCGTTGTAGTTGCCGAGCTGGCCGGCGAGGTAGCCATGATAGCCGCCATTGATCTGCGGGTTGTTGGTGTTCACGAACACCGCGCCGCCGGTTGAGTTTTGTCCGCCGAACGTGCCTTGCGGGCCGCGCAGAATTTCGACGCTTGAAATGTCGTAGTAGGGCTCGAGCGTGAAATAGCCGGGGAAGGTGGCGATGCCGTCACGATAGGTGATGACGCCGGTCGAGGTTTGCGTGTTGTGCTCGCCCTTACCGATGCCGCGAATGTTGAAATCGTTGCCTTGGCCGAAATTGTTGACGGTGGCGGCAGGCGAAATGAACTGAAGGCCGTCGACCGTGGTGACGCCACGATTGGCAAGGTCGTCGCCGGAAAGAACCGTCGCCGCAATCGGCGCGGTCTGCAGGTTTTCGTTGCGCCGTTCGGCAGTGACGACGATCTCGGTCGTCTCCTGGGTGGCGTCACTCGATGAAGCGGAAGCGTCGGGCGTTGTTTGCGCCGCTGCGGCGCCCGCCCAGCCAAGCGTCAATACAGACGCGCTCAGCCACAGTGCGTGGATCCTCATTTTCCCCTCTCCCTATCGGCCCTTTTGGGCTGCGCTCTACGGCGCCTGATGGGGACGCTGGACCCTCACTTGCGATCTTGTCAACACTAATTCACGAGTGAATGAATGAAATCGCCAATACGGCGTGGCTGGGCAACGCGGCGTCCGCCGAGGCGGGATAGGGGGAGCCTGCAGAAGTGCGTGGGGTGCTGGCAAAACGCCCGCGCGCAGCCGGCTGGCAGACTATTTCGTCGCGCCGTTCATCCAGGTGAACAGCGGCTTCAGCGGCAACACCCACGCGACGCCGGCGATGGCGTAACAGGCGATGAGAAGAAGCGGGTGGACATGGTTGGCGAGCATGCCGCCGAGCGTCGCGGCGGCCATCGCGTAGATCGCGAGGTAGGCGAGCAAGCCTGCGCAGCCCACGGCTTTGCGTGCGCGAATGTCCATACCAAAAGCCCACTGCGCGGCGGCGCGCCGCGTTTCTTCAAGTCTGGCGGCGTTCTATGTCGGGCCGCGTCGGAGTGAGCAAGAGCGCGGATGAGTGCCAACGTCGCGAAACGTGAGCCGCTGGTGGGCTGGTGGCTGATTGCCATCTGCGTGTGCGTGCTGGCCATGGTGATGGTGGGCGGCGCGACGCGGCTCACCAATTCGGGGCTCTCAATCACGCAGTGGAATTTAGAGAAAGGGCTCATTCCGCCAATGAGCGCGCAGCGTTGGGCGGAGGAGTTCAGTCTCTATCAACGCACCACAGAATACCAAGTGCAGAACCGCGGCATGTCGATGGCGCAGTTTCAGTACATCTATTGGTGGGAATGGACGCATCGCTTCATCGGCAAAATGATTGGCCTGGTGTTTGCGTTGCCGTTCTTCACGTTCTGGGCGACGGGAAAATTGCGCGGCCGCTTCTGGCCCGTGCTCGGGCTTTTCGCGCTTGGCGGGCTGCAGGGTTTTGTCGGCTGGTGGATGGTGACGAGCGGTTTGTTTGGCCGTCTCGATGTAAGCCCCGAGCGCTTGGCGACGCATTTGGGCATCGCCTTCTGCATTCTCGCAGTAAGCCTGTGGCTGGCGCTCGATGCGTTCGGTTGGACTGCGAAGGGTTCAAAACTCGGAGCGCCGAAATGGGCGCCGCTAGGCTTGCTGATCTTGGTGTTCGTGCAAGTGATGTTTGGTGCGCTACTCGCGGGCGATCACGGCGGCATCGCTTATACGGATTGGCCGACGATCGGGCACGAATGGATTCCGAGCACTGCGTTCAAATTGCATCCTTTGCTTGCGAACTTGACGGACGATCATGCGACACAACAATTTTTGCATCGGACCACTGGCTATCTGGTCGCCGCCTCAGCGCTAGCGATCGCGGTGTTTGCGTCCACGCGGGGAGATGGTCGCGCGCGCATGGCGGGGCTCGCGGTTGGGGCAGTTGCGCTCCTTCAGATGTGCTTGGGTGTTGTGACGTTGATTTCGGTGACGCCGCTGCCGCTTGCGTTGGCCCATCAATTTGGCGCGGCAGTGCTATGGCTAACAACGGTGTTTGCACTGCGTGTCGCGCATGGGGGTGTCAGAATACCGCCATATTAAGTAGCGGAAAAGATTAAATAAATAGACCCTTCTTGACGCCGTGTCTGCGTTCCCATACACGCGCGCCTTCGTTTCGTCAGGAAAACTCAAATGCACACCCCCTCGACCAAAGTGGCGAAGAACGTCACTCACGGTTGGATCGTGGTGGACGCGGAAGGCGCCGTTGTTGGCCGTCTTGCGTCCTTCATCGCCAAGCGCCTGCGCGGCAAGCATCGCGCCGACTTCACGCCGAACGTGGACACCGGCGACTTCGTGGTCGTGATCAACGCCGACAAAGTGGCGTTCACCGGCAAGAAGATGCTCAACAAGGTCTATTATCGCCACACCGGTCACCCAGGCGGCATCAAGGAAACCACGCCGTCGAAGATCCTCGGCGGCAAGCATCCTGAGCGGGTCGTCGAGAAGGCGGTGGAGCGGATGATGCCGAAGGAAAGCCCGCTGGCGCGGCACCAGCTCGCGAAGCTGCGCGTATACGGCGGCGCCGAGCATCCGCACGCGGCGCAAAATCCTGTCACCGTCGATTTCAAATCGCAAAACCGCAAGAATTCGAGGATCGGCTAATCATGAGCGACGTCAGCCAAGGCCTCGAGTCACTCGGCCAAATCGCCGGCCGCCCGGCGCACTCGCAAGAAGACGCGCCGCTGCGTGAAAAGAAGGTCGACAAGTTCGGCCGCGCTTACGCCACCGGCAAGCGTAAGAACGCCATCGCCCGCGTGTGGGTGAAGCCCGGCAAGGGCAAGATCACCGTCAACGGCAAAGACTCGGATGCGTATTTCGCGCGCCCGGTTCTGCGCATGATGATCGCGCAGCCGTTCCGCATCACCGATCGCGACGGCCAGTATGATGTGGTCTGCACGGTCGTTGGCTCTGGCCTTTCGGGCCAAGCCGGTGCGGTGCGTCACGGCATTTCCAAGGCGCTCTCGGATTTCGAACCGCCGCTGCGTCCGGCGTTGAAGCACGCTGGCTTCCTCACCCGCGACAGCCGCGTGGTCGAGCGTAAAAAGTACGGCCGCAAGAAGGCCCGCCGGAGCTTCCAGTTCTCGAAGCGCTAAGCTTCACGAAATTGGGTTACGGGACGGGCGCTTCGGCAACGGAGCGCCCGTTTTGTTTTGGAGTACGAGATGGTCGCGAAAGTTTTCATCGACGGCGAAGCCGGCACCACAGGTCTGCAGATCCGTGAACGTCTTGAAGGCCGGCGCGACCTTCAGCTCGTCTCGATCGATCCTGCCAAGCGCAAGGATGCGGATGAGCGCCGCAGGCGGCTGAACAGCGTCGATGCCGTGATCTTGTGTTTGCCCGACGACGCTGCACGCGAAGCAGTGGCTCTTGTGGAGAACCCCGATGTGCGCATTATCGATGCATCGACAGCGCATCGCGTCGCTGATGGCTGGACCTATGGTTTTGCCGAGCTGGCCAAGGGCCAACGCGAAAAGATCGCGGCCTCTAAACGCGTGAGCAATCCCGGCTGCTATCCGACCGGCTTTATCGGCTTGATGCGGCCGCTGATCGACGCGGGCATCGTCAATCGCGGCGCGCAAACGTATTGTAACGCCGTTTCCGGTTATTCCGGCGGCGGCAAGAGCATGATCGCAGAGTTCGAGGACGAAAGCTCAACCGCGTACACGCGTGTGCCGTACCGCATTTACGCGATGACCCAGACGCACAAGCACGTGCCGGAGATGCAGGTGCAAGCGGGGCTTTCGCGTCCGCCCATCTTCGCGCCGAGCGTGGGGCGCTACTACAAGGGCATGATCGTGGAGGTGCCGCTAGCACTGATGGCGTTGTCGACGGTGCCAACACTCACTCAAGTACATGAGGCAATCGCAGCGCATTATACCGGCGAGCGTTTTGTGGAAGTGATGTCGCTTGCGGAAGCGGCGGCGCTGAAGACGCTCGATCCGGAAGGCTTGAACGACACCAACCGCATGAGGCTGTTCGTGTTTGGCCACGATGGCGAGGCGCGGCTCGTGGCGCTACTCGACAATCTCGGCAAAGGCGCAAGCGGTGCTGCGGTTCAGAACCTCAATGTGATGCTTGGCTTGGAGGAGGGCGCTGGCCTCGGCTAGCGCCTACTTCTTGCGCAGGAACGCAGGCGTGTTGTCGCCAAAGCCTTGAACGTCGCCCTTTGGTGCGTCTTGCGGCGGGCGGCGCTCACCGTCACGGCGCGGTTCGGGTCTACGCTCTTGCTTGGGAGTTTCGCTCTTTTGCTTGGCCGGTTCAGTGCTGGCTTCGCCACGCGCCGGATCGCGCTTCATATGGCGCTCTTTGTTCTCGGCCAGGCGCTTGTTGTGCTCGGTTTTCAGTTCTTCTGCGCGCCGGCCGCGGCCACCGGAATCGCGTGGGTCGCCAAGAGCGGCGTCTGGCACGCCTTCGATTTGCGCTTTGTCGATGGCCTTGCCGGTGAGCTTTTCGATCGCATCGAGGCTTTTGCGATCGCCGGGGCCAACCAGCGTGAATGACGCGCCTTGGCGGCCTGCGCGGCCCGTGCGGCCGATCCGGTGCACATAGTCTTCGGCGTGCCGTGGCGGCTCATAATTAAAGACGTGGCTGACGTCGGGAATGTCCAAGCCACGGGCGGCGACATCGGAGGCGATCAAGAATTGCAGATCGCCTGAGCGGAAGCGATCGAGCGTCTTGGTGCGCAACGACTGATCGAGATCGCCGTGAATGGGCGCGGCGTTGAAACCGTGGCGCTTGAGGGATTGGGCGACGACATCGACATCGGTCTTGCGGTTGCAGAAAATGATGCCATTTCGGACGTCGGCGCTTTGCATGACCGCGCGCAACGCGGCGCGTCGCGTGCGTGGATCGTTGCCCGGCAGCGGTACGATTCGCTGATCAATGGTGGCCGCGGTGCTGGCTGGTTTGGAAACCTCGACGCGCACCGGATTGTGCAGGAACGCTTGAGTGAGGCGTGTGATTTCCGGCGGCATGGTCGCCGAGAAGAAGAGCGTCTGACGCGTGAACGGAGTCAGCTTGAAAATGCGCTCGATGTCCGGGATGAAACCCATGTCGAGCATGCGGTCGGCTTCGTCGACGACCATGACTTGTACGCCGGTCAGCAGCAGCTTGCCGCGCTCGAAGTGATCGAGCAGTCGCCCGGGCGTAGCGATCAGCACGTCGACGCCGCGTGCGAGCAGTGCGTCCTGATCGCCGAAGGAGACGCCGCCGATCAGCAGCGCCTTGGTGAGCTTCTGATATTTGCCGTACTTGTCGAACGCCTCGGCGACTTGCGCCGCCAGTTCGCGCGTCGGCTCCAGGATCAAGGTGCGCGGCATGCGCGCGCGCGCGCGGCCAGCAGCGAGAATGTCGATCATGGGGAGGGTGAAGGAAGCGGTCTTGCCGGTGCCGGTCTGGGCGATGCCCAGCACGTCGCGGCCTTTTAGAACCTCGGGAATGGCGGCGGCCTGGATCGGCGTCGGCGTATTGTAGCCGCCCTCGTGCACCGCACGCAGTGTTTCTGCCGAAAGGCCGAGGTCGTCGAAGGTTTTGGTTTGAGCTTGGGTAGTGTCAGCGCCAGCGGGCGCGGGATTTTCGGAGGTCATTCAATCTCACTTGGAGGCCGCCCCGCGCATGGATGCGAAGGCTCAGGCCTTGGTTGGCGCTTTCAGCCCAGCGTCTCCGGATTGAGAGGGAAGGGCGTCCAGCAAGGGCGAGCACGCCCTCGGGCGCGCACAACGGACAGCGCGCAAATGGGGGGATTTCAGCGGAAAGTCAACAAATAGCACCATCGGCTGGGCGCGGCGGGTGTCACTTTAACTGCGTTCAGCGACGCCTCCCACTGCTCTAAACGTCCACGTCCTCCACGAACTTGGCGTGCTCCTGGATATAGTCGAAGCGCTTCTCGGCCTTTTTGCCCATCAGCGTTTCCACTAAATCCTCGAACGCAGGCGCGCCGTTTTCATCGAGTACGACGCGCGCCAGGGTGCGGGTCGCGGGATTCATGGTCGTGTCCTTCAAGTCTGCGGGCATCATTTCGCCGAGGCCTTTGAAGCGCGAGATGTCGACCTTGCGGGTCTTGAACTCGCCATTGATTAGCGCTTCCTTGTGCGCATCATCGCGCGCATAGACGCTCTCCTTTCCCGCGGTGATGCGATAGAGCGGCGGCAGCGCCAGATAGAGACGTCCATTGCGGATGAGGCCGGGCATCTGTTTGTGGAAGAACGTGATCAGCAGCGACGCGATGTGTGCGCCATCGACGTCGGCGTCAGTCATGATGATCACGCGCTCGTAGCGGAGATCGTCGGCCTTGAACTTGGCGCCCATCTGCACGCCGAGCGCCAGCGCCAGATCTGACAGTTCCTGATTGCCGCTCATCTTGTCAGCGCCCGCGGAGGCGACGTTCAGGATTTTGCCGCGCAACGGCAGAATGGCCTGCGTCTCGCGATTGCGCGCTTGCTTTGCGGAACCGCCGGCGCTGTCGCCTTCGACCAGGAATATCTCGGTGTCCTTCTCGCCGGCGCGCGAGCAATCGGCGAGCTTGCCCGGCAGGCGCAGCTTGCGCGTAGCGCTTTGGCGGGAGACTTCCTTCTCCTTGCGCCGGCGCACACGGTCTTCGGCTTGCTGGATCGACCATTCGAGCAGGCGATTGGCTTCTTGCGTATTTGCCGCAAGCCAATGGTCGAACGGGTCGCGCACCGCTTGCTCGACGATCTTGGCGGCTTCAGTGGAGACCAGGCGGCCTTTGGTCTGCCCTTCGAATTGTGGATCGCGGATGAAGACCGAGACCAATCCGGCGCCGGTGTTCATCACGTCGTCTTGCGTGATCAGTGTTGCCTTCTTGTTGTTCTTGAGTTCGGCATAGGCGCGCAAGCCCTTGGAGATGGCGGCGCGGAAACCCGCTTCGTGGAAGCCGCCATCGGGCGTATAGACCGTGTTGCAGTACGAGCGCAGAAAGCCGTCCGCTTCGCCGAAACCGTCCGTTACCCAAGTGATCGCCCATTCGACGCGGCCGTGCGGACCATCCTTTTCGGTGCGGCCGGAGAAGGGCTCGCTGACGACGCTCTTTTTCGACTTGGTGAGTTCAGTCAGGAAGTCAGTCAAACCGTTCGGGAAATGCAAGATTGCTTCAGTGGGCGTGTCGTCGGTGATGAGCGATGGCGCGACCTTCCAGCGGATCTGCGTGCCGCGTTGCAGGTAGGCTTTGGAGCGCGCCATCTGGAAAAGGCGCGCCGGCTTGAAGGCGGCGCCTTTGCCGAAGATCTCCGCGTCGGGATGGAAGCGCACGGTGGTGCCGCGGCGGTTGTGCGCGGGACCAGCCTCGATCAGCTTTGAGGTTGGCGTGCCGCGCGAAAAGGTTTGGCGATAGAGCTTGCGGTCACGCGCAACTTCCACCTCGACTTTGTCGGAGAGTGCGTTGACAACGCTGACGCCCACGCCGTGCAGACCGCCGGAGGTGTGATAGACCTTGCCGGAAAATTTTCCGCCCGCGTGCAGCACGGTCATGATGATTTCGAGCGCCGATTTCTTGGGGTACTTCGGGTGCGGATCGACAGGCATGCCGCGGCCGTTATCGGTGACGCGCAACGTGCCATCGGCCTCAAGTTCGACTTCGATGCGATCGGCAAAGCCCGCCACGGCTTCGTCCATCGAGTTGTCGAGCACCTCTGCAAACAGGTGGTGCAGGGCCCTCTCATCGATACCCCCGATATACATGCCCGGCCGCTTCCGCACCGGCTCGAGGCCTTCGAGCACCTCGATATCTTTGGCGGTGTAGCCGCCGGAGGCCGCTGGTGGCGGCGGATCACTTTCTCCGAACAACCCTGAGTCCCAGAGGTTTTTGTCGTCGCCGTCGCCGGATTTGGGCATGGGAGATTTCTTCTGCACTTGCGCCATGCGGGTTCCTTAAGGCGCTTCGCGCTGGGGCTGCAATGTCGGCGTGTTCATGATGGACCGGAACTTCACACGTTAAAGCGTGCGCTGATCTCCATTGAGGGGAAATTAAGCGTCATCGAAGCAACACTCGCGTCGTTCCGACAGTGCAATTGCAGCAAATCGGGAAACCGCGCCGCATTGCCGCCGTTCGCACTCGCATCACCTGAGCTGGGGCCGCTCAGGATTGAGGAGACGAACGACGATGAAAAAGATTTCAATTCTTGCCGCTTCGGTGGCCGCCCTTGGTTTCGCTGGTTTGGCGGCGCCTGCGTTCGCGCAGGATACGGGCAACAACTGGTACGGCAATTTGGGTTACACCCACTTCGACACCGATCGCGGCGATCTCGGTGGCGTGACAGGGCGCCTCGGCTATCACTTCACGCCGATGCTTGGCGTCGAGGGCGAAGCCTCCACCGGCGTCAGCAACGACACCTTCGGCAAGCTCAATAATGCGTGGGGCGTTTACGGTGTCGGCACGGTGCCGGTGACGCAAAGCCTCAACGTGTTTGGGCGCGTCGGCTATCAGCAGATTCACATCGATGGCCGCAATGGAGCGACCGACAGCGACGGCGAAGGCCTGGGCTACGGCGGCGGCTTGCAATGGAACGCGAGCCAGCGTTGGGGTCTTCGTGGCGAATACACACGTTTGAGCGGCGCGGACGCTGACACATGGTCCGTCGCCGGTGTGATGAACTTCTAGCGATAGGCGCAACCTTATCTTCGAGGCCGGAGAGCGATCTCCGGCCTCTTTTGTTAGCGTGTCCGCGTACTGTCGCGACCGCGGCTGAATCCAGGCGTGTCCGCCGGCAACGTCACCCAGGCGCGCTTCGTGTCGTCAAAGACAGAGCGTTGCGGCGGCGGGAAGTGCGGATCGGCGAACGCGCCCACAGCGACGCCTACGCGGTTCGAATCGCGAGAGCTGTAGAAATAAAGCGATGTCGCGCAGACCGGGCAGAAGAAAGTGTGGAAGGTGTTGCCGGCTTCGGTTTTGCGAACAAACTCGCGTGCCTCACCCGTGATGGTAAGTGCGCCGCGTGCAAAGTAAGCGCCCTCTCCGAAAGGCGACCCACTACGGCGCTGGCAATCAGTGCAGCTGCAAACGACAACAGAATCTGGCTCACCAGCCGCGATGACATCGAGTGCGCCGCATTGGCATTGAGCGTGTCGGGTCATGCGTCTGAGGTAAGCGGCGCCGGCGCAAAACAAAAGGGCCGGAGATCGCTCTCCGGCCCAGTCTCACTGCACAGGGTTTGCTGAACTACGCCTTGTAGTACATGTCAAATTCGACCGGGTGCGGATGCGTGTTGAAGCGGTCGAGTTCTTCTTCCTTCAGGGCGATATAAGCGTCGATGACGTCGTCGGTCATGACGTTGCCTTTGGTGAGGAAGGCGCGGTCAGCGTCGAGCGCCTTCAGTGCCTGTCCGAGCGACGAGCACACGGTCGGCACGTCCTTCAACTCTTCGGGCGGCAAATCGTAGAGATTTTTGTCGAGCGGATCGCCGGGGTGGATTTTGTTGGCGATGCCGTCGAGGCCGGCCATCAGCAATGCCGTGTACGTCAAGTACATGTTGCCGGCAGGATCGGGGAAGCGAACTTCCACGCGCTTGGCCTTGGCGCCAGTGCCGTGCGGAATGCGGCACGAGGCCGAGCGGTTGCGGGCGGAGTAGGCGAGGAGCACAGGCGCCTCGTAGCCCGGCACCAGGCGCTTGTACGAGTTTGTCGTGGAGTTCGCGAACGCATTGATGGCGCGGGCGTGCTTAATGACGCCGCCGATATAGTAGAGGCAGGCATCGGAAAGATCGGCATAGCGATCGCCGGCGAACGTGTTGTTGCTGCCCTTCCAGATCGACATGTGAACGTGCATGCCTGAGCCGTTGTCCTTGAAGTACGGCTTCGGCATGAACGTCGCCGACTTGCCGTAGGACGCAGCCACCTGGTGGATGATGTATTTGTACAAGTTCATGTTGTCGGCCATCGTGGTCAACGTGTTGAACTTGAGGCCGAGTTCGTGCTGGGCCGGCGCCACTTCGTGGTGATGCTTTTCCGGTTTCAGTCCAAGCTGACCCATGATTTCCAGCATTTCACCGCGCATATCTTGCAAGCTGTCGATCGGCGGTACGGGGAAGTAGCCGCCTTTCGGGCCTGGACGATGGCCGAGGTTGCCGCCTTCATAGGCTCTGCCTGTGTTGAACGGCAGTTCGGTTGAATCGAACGAATAGCCCGTGTTGTTCGGATCGGTTGACCAGCGCACATCGTCGAACACGAAGAACTCTGCTTCCGGTCCGAAATAGGCGACGTCGCCGGCGCCTGAGGCTTTTACGTACGCTTCCGCCTTCTTGGCTATGCCGCGTGGACAACGCGAATACGGCTGCAACGTGCCTGGCTCAAGAATGTCGCAGAAGAGCGCCAGCGTCGTTTGCTGATAGAACGGATCAATATGCGCGCCTTCGGGGTCGGGGCGCATCACCATGTCGCTTTCGTTGATCGCTTTCCAGCCCGCGATCGAGGAGCCGTCGAACATGGTGCCCTCAGTGAACATGTCCTTGTCGATCATGCTCACGTCGAAAGTGACGTGCTGCATCTTTCCGCGCAGGTCGTTGAAGCGGAGGTCCACGAACTGGACTTCTTTGTCCTTGATGAGCTTCAGGACGTCATCGGCGGTTGTCATTTTCCTTGTTACTCCCCGGTTGTGCAGTTTCTTGTACGCAGAGGAAGGCGCGCCATCGAGGCGCGCCAGAATCAGTCACGCGGCGGCGATCAGATCGCTGCTGGGCCAGTTTCGCCAGTGCGGATACGCACGACGTTCTGGACATCGAGCACGAAGATTTTGCCGTCGCCGATCTTACCGGTCTTGGCGGCGCGCTGAATGGCTTCCAGCACTGCATCGACTTGGTCGTCGCCGACCACGACTTCGACCTTCAACTTGGGCAGGAAATCCACAACGTACTCGGCGCCGCGGTAGAGTTCGGTGTGACCTTTTTGCCGGCCGAAGCCTTTGGCCTCCACGACGGTCATCCCTTGCAGCCCCAGCTGCTGCAGCGCCTCTTTCACATCATCCAGCTTGAACGGCTTGATGATCGCCTCGATCTTTTTCATCGCGATAAAACCCTTAGACCCCACATGCGTTTGCGCTTGATGGCCCCCAGACGCGAGTCGGGCAAAGGCGTCTTCGCGTAAATGACTGCATTGGCGGCACGGCGCCTCTCAATCAGGCGCCCGGCGCCCATTGAACCGGCTGGTCATCGCCGGTTCGGCTTTGGTAAGGAGCCTCATGGCTAAGCTTTTTCTCGTTCGACACGCGGAACCCAAGGAGGCCTGGGGGGCAGGCGGCGATCCGGGGCTTTCGCGGTTCGGGCGTAATCAAGCGGAATATTGCGCGCAGCAACTTGTCGACCTTGGGCAGATGAAGATCGTGTCGGCGCCCTCCAAACGTGCGCAGGAGACGGCGGCACCAGCAGCCATACTGCAGCGGCAGAACGTCATCCTCGAGCCGCGGATTGGCGAGGTTCAGCCGCCGGCTGGTTTGAGCGACGTCCAGGCCTGGATGGTGGACAATTTTTCCACCACCAGCAAAAAAACTTGGCGCGACATGGATCAACGCATGCATGCGTGGCGTGACGGTGTGCTGGCCGCCGTGCGCGCCGTGAAGACCGATACGGCCATGTTCACGCATTTTGTCCCCATCAACGTCATCGTTGGCGAAGCGTTGCGCGTTGAGGAAACGTGCATGTCGCGCCCCGACTTCGCTTCGATCACCGAGTTTGCCGTCGAAAACGGCGACATTCGCCTGGTCATCAATGGCGCGCCGATCGGCGATGGCCGGCCCGGGTGACGAACGAAGTCATCACGATTGCGCAAATGCGCGCAATTGACGAGGCGACCGCAGCGTCGGGAATGCCGACGCACTCGTTGATGGAAAACGCCGGTCGCGCCGTCGCCAACGCGATCATCGAACGCTTTTCGCCGCGACCGACCTCCGTCGTGTGCGGACCGGGCAACAACGGCGGCGACGGCTGGGTTGCCGCGCGTGTCCTGCTGGAGCGCGGCTGGCCGGTTTGGGTCGAGACCCTTGCGCCGCGCGAACAACTCAGCGGTGATGCGCGCGCGGCCGCGGCGCGATGGACTGGCGAAGTATTGCCAGCGGGGTCGCGCAAGTTTGAAGCGCAGCTTTTTGTCGACGCGATGTTTGGGGCCGGATTGTCACGACCGCTTGCGGGCGAAGCGGCGACTTACGCGGCAATGTTCGCCGCTACGCCGGACAAGGTCGTCGCAGTCGATGTGCCAAGCGGCCTGCACGGCGACACGGCAAAGCCCGTCGGCGAAGCATGTGCGCGCGCCGGACTGACACTTACTTTTGTACGCAAGAAGCTCGCGCACGTGTTGATGCCAGGGCGCAGCTTATGCGGCGGCGTCGTTGTCGCTGACATTGGCGCAGGCGACGAGATCGTTGCCGCTCAAGGCGCAACGATACGGGAGAACGATCCCGAATGCTGGATCGCCCAATTCCCGTGGCCCGCACAGCAAACATACAAGCATCGACGCGGGCACGTTTTCGTAGCGAGTGGCGGCCGCGCACGGACTGGCGCTGCGCGCTTGGCCGCCCGCAGCGCGCTGCGCGTAGGCTCGGGCCTGGTCACAGTGCTGAGTCCGCCCGACGCAGTGGCGGAAAACGCCGCGCAACTTACGGCCATCATGTTGCGCGAAGCTGCTGACGGCGCAGCGCTCGTTGAAGCGATAGGTGGCGCAGCTGCGCTTGCGATTGGGCCGGCGTTCGGCGTTGACGCCAGCGCGCGCGCAAAGCTTGAAGCGCTGCTTGCACAAAAGGAACGCTGTCCGCTGGTGATTGACGCCGACGCGATCACGCTGCTGTCCCCGGTTTCGAGCGGCGCCCTGCGTGCGGGTGACGTGATGACGCCGCATGCTGGCGAGTTCGAGCGTGCGTTTCCAGGGGTGCTTCAAGCTTCAGCCACACGCGTGGAGGCGGCACGTGCAGCGGCGACCAAGGCGGGTTGCGTAGTACTGCTGAAGGGCCCCGACACGGTAATCGCCGCGCCGGACGGTTCCGCCTTCGTCAACACAAGCGGCACGCCATTTTTGGCGACCGCGGGCTCGGGCGACGCCTTGGCGGGCCTAATCGCGGGATTGATCGGGCAGGGGATGGCAAGCTTCGCGGCGGCGGCGGCCGGCGCTTGGGTCCACGGTCGCGCCGGGGAAGCCTTGGGTCCGGGGCTCATTGCTGAGGATATTTCGGAGATTTTGCCGTCTGTGCTCAACGCGTTGGCCCCCGACGCCCATAAGCGGCGTCCTTTGGGGTGAACGGACCTGTCCCGGCCCCGGCTTTTGCGTTAACGGTGTGAGCGGGGACACACGCGAGAAGGGGATCAGCGCATGGTTTGGTGGTGGTGGATCATTCCGGGTTTCGTCGGGGTGGTCGGCTTAGCCTTGGCTCTGAGCGGCCTCGGCTGGCTCTTCCGCGGTCGTCCGTTCAAGGGCGGGCGGGGTGTTGCCGGCGGCGCGATCTTCCTCGGGATCGGCGCGATCCTCGGCCTGTTGGGTCTCAACATCCAGACCTATCACCGGCTTACCTATGAGCAGCCTGTGGCGTTGATCGAACTTCACAAGAAGGGCCCACAGCTCTTCGAAGCTACCGTCACCGAGCCCGCGACTGACGAGCATCCGCAGGCGAGCACCAATACCTACGAAGTTCACGGCGATGAATGGCGCTTGGAGGCGCGCGTACTGGTGTGGAAACCTTGGGCCAACGTGCTTGGACTCAACACGCAGTATCGGCTGGATCGCTTCTCGGGCCGCTACACGGACACGCAGCAAGAGTTAAGCGCCGAACGCTCCGTTTACGACATCCGGCCGGCGCGCAGCACTGGTATCGATCTCTATCCGGTGGCCGACAGCATGAAGAAGTATCTGCCGATGGTTGATGTGAAGCATGGTAGCGGCACCTACCAGCCAATGGCTGACGGGGCCCGCTATCAGGTCAACATCACGCGCACTGGCCTGATTTCGCGGCCGGTGAACGAGGCAGCATCGGAGGCAGCCTCAAGCGGCTGGGATAACTAGACCAGCCGTATGGACACAAGGGCAATCGCGCCGTAACCGGTCCCGCGTGCGGACGTGGCGGAACTGGTAGACGCACTGGATTTAGGTTCCAGCGCCGCGAGGCGTGCGGGTTCGAGTCCCGCCGTCCGCACCAAGCCGGAACAGCGCGTGGACAGCCCGCAGAGCGCGTGCCATAAGCCCCGCTTTCTTAAAGACCGGGTGATCGAGCCTTTGCCGCCGCCCACGCATGCCGGAAGTCAATTCAATGCAATTTACCGAACGCCAGTCCGAAGGCCTTCTCCGGGTCTATGACGTGGTCGTGCCCGCCGCCGAACTGCAGCAGAAGCTGACCGCCAAGATCACCGAAGTGCAGCCGCGCGTGCGCATCAATGGATTCCGTCCCGGCAAGGTGCCGGCGAGCCACATCCGCAAACTCTACGGCCAGTCGATGATGCAAGACATCATCAACGAGGCGGTTCAGACCTCCACCAAGGAGTCGCTTGAGAAGGCCAAGGCGCGCCCCGCCTCGGAGCCGACCCTCGATGTAAAGAGCGACATGAACCAAGTGATGGCGGGACAATCCGACCTCGCTTTCGAGTTGTCCCTTGAGGTGATGCCCGAGTTCGAACCGGTCGATTTGAAGACGATTTCCATCACGCGCCCGGTGGCCAAGGTTGAAGATAGCGAAGTCGAGACCGCGCTGGCTGAGTTGTACAAACAAAATCGCGGCTTCGAGCCGAAGGAAGGCGCCGCCGAGGACGGCGATCAGTTGACGATCGATTTCGTCGGCCGTCTGGACGGTGAAGTGTTCGAGGGTGGCTCTGCTAACGGCGCGCCGCTGGTCATCGGCTCGAAGCAATTCATTCCCGGTTTCGAAGAGCAACTGGTCGGCGCCAGAGCCGGCGACGCACGGACGCTGAATGTCACGTTTCCTGACGACTACGGCGCCACCGAATTGCGCGGTAAAGCGGCCCAATTCGATGTCGAAGTCAAAGAAGTGAAAGGGCCGAAGCAAGGCGATCCGGATGATGCGTGGGCCGGGCAACTTGGGTTTGAAAGCCTCGGCGCACTGAAAGACGCTCTACGCCAGCGCACGGAAAACGAGTTCGCGTCGCAGTCGCGTGCGAAGGCCAAGCGGGTGCTGTTTGATAAGCTCGACGAAGCGCACGATTTCGAATTGCCGCCGCGCATGGTGGAAGCTGAATTCAACCAAATCTGGCGCCAGGTTGAGCAAGATCGCGCCGCTGGCCGCCTCGATCCCTCTGACGAAGGCAAGAGCGACGACGACCTGAAGACCGAGTATCGCGCCATTGCCGAGCGCCGCGTGCGCTTAGGCTTGTTGCTCGCCGAAATTGGCCGTCGCCACAATTTGGTGGTCAGCGACGAAGAGGTCGGTAACGCCATTGCCGCTCAGGCGCGGAACTTTCCGGGGCAAGAGCGTCAGATCTTCGAGATGTATCAGCGCAATCCGAACATGCTCGCGCAGGTCCGTGCGCCGCTCTACGAGGACAAGGTCGTGAACTACGTTCTCGAGCTGGTGGACGTTAAGAACGAGGACGTCAGCAAGGACGCCCTGTTCGCCGAAGATGACGCGCCTTCACCGGTGCCGAAGGCTGGCAAAAAAGCCAAGTCTGCCAAGGGTGAAGCGGCCGCTGGGTCGTAAGCCTGTAAGCTTCGTCAGCCATGGGGCTTGCGGGTCGCGGCAAGGCGTCAAATATGAGCGCAGCCGGTTTGAGTCGCCCGGTCTGGGCGGCTGAGGATTATTTGATGCACGACCCGATTGAACGACTGACGAATGTTGGCGGTTGGATTCCGAGCGTGGAGGAGAACACGAGCCGCGGCTCCGCGCGCTACGACATCTTCTCGCGCTTGCTGAAAGAGCGGATCATCTTCCTGAGTGGCGCGGTCGACGACATTCAGGCGGCGATGATCACCGCGCAGCTGCTGTTCCTCGAGTCCGAAAATCCGAAGCGCGAAATCGCCATGTATATCAACAGCCCCGGCGGCTACGTAACGGCCGGGCTGGCGATCTACGACACCATGCAATACATCCGCAGCCCGATTTCCACCGTCTGCATGGGGCTGGCGGCGTCGATGGGATCGCTACTGCTGGCAGCGGGCGAGAAGGGCCTGCGCATTTGTTTGCCGAATGCGCGCGTAATGCTGCACCAGCCGTCTGGTGGGTTCCGCGGTCCGGCCTCCGACATCGAGCGTCACGCAGAAGATATCCTGCACACCAAGCGCCGACTGAACCAAATCTATGTGAAGCACACCGGCCAGCCGCTCGACAAAGTCGAGAAAACGCTGGATCGCGATCACTTCATGACTGCGGAAGAAGCCCTCGCCTGGGGCATCGTTGACCGCGTCTATGAGCGCCGGGAAGTGCCGGAAGGTCTGTCCGGCGCCGCGTAAACTGGACGTGAGAAGTGGCGATCTTGTCGCATAGCGGTTTGCCCTAGAGCCTCGCCGGCTCTAGGGCTTTTCGTATGAAAACCCTCAAATCAGTCCTTCTTGTTGCTGTTTTTGCCGCGCTCGCGGCGCCCGCTATTGCACAAGACACGTCGGCCCAAGCGCCTGCGGAGCAGGTGACGGTGACCGGCCACGCGGAAGACTTGGTCCGCGATTTTGTGGGCGAAGTTTCTGCCGCCCCTGTTGGACCAAATCAGTTGGCGCGCTGGGATCGCACTATTTGTCCGCAAATCGCGGGCATTCAGGCGCGCTACGCCCAATTCATCGCCGATCGCATCTCGCAGCGCGCATACCAACTGGGGCTGACACCTGGCCGCTCCGGTTGCCGGGCGAACATCTTCATTTTCGTGACGCCGGACTCGCAATCGTTCGCGCACGCCTTGGTCGAGCATAAGGCGCTAATGGCGTCACACACTGTCGAGGAAAACGGCAATTCACGCGGGCAGGAAGCGCTCGCCGATTTTGGCGATACCAACCGGCCGGTGCGCTGGTGGCATGTCACGCAGAGCGTTGCGTCGAATGGCCAAGTGCTTGGCAATGGCGAGGCGATTTCCGGGCCGATGGCCCATGAGATCGTGCGACTGCCTGCGGGCCAAGCCAGCCGCCTGCAGCCAACTACGCGGCAAGACTTCAACCGTGTCCTGATCATTCTCGATGCGACCCAATCGCAAGGGCTGCCATTCTCGTCCATCGCTGATTACCTCGCGATGGTGGCGTTGGCGCAGCTCGATCCGGCGGCCGATACGAGCGCCTATGACAGCATCCTGAACTTGTTTCGAGCCCGGTCCAGCGGCGCCGCGACGCCCACCGAACTCACCAATTGGGACCTGGGTTACCTGGAGGGCCTCTACGGCGCGCCACGGTTTGCCCGTAACAGCCGCCAGCAAATGGGCTCGATCGCCCGCCACATGCATGGCGAGATCGACCACTCTGGCCCGTCCCAGCGCTAGGCTGCTTGAACTTCACCACGTTGGAGGCCACATCCGGGTGACCCGGAAATGGTCCAAAGGCGTCCCGAACCCCTAGGAATAGGGAGAACTGCCTGTCTGGGCGGCTTGCGGCCCTATCCTTGCTAAGCTCTAATTGCTTGGCCGGGCGGTCGGATGGTGAATGTTTTTTAAAGGGATCGCGTTCAACCATGCCGGAGGGTTGGGGTACGAGGGGCCATTAGGCCGCCGTTATCTTCAGCTAACTAGGTTGGACGACGGACGTCCCGTGAAGGATCGCGTATGAGCAAAGGCACAGCCAGCGGAGAGTCGAAGAACACTCTCTACTGCTCGTTCTGTGGCAAGAGCCAACACGAGGTCCGCAAGCTTATTGCCGGCCCGACGGTGTTCATCTGCGACGAGTGCGTCGAACTCTGCATGGATATCATCCGTGAAGAGCACAAGAGTTCGCTGGTTAAGTCGAAAGAGGGCGTGCCGAGCCCGAAAGAGATCAAGGGTGTTCTCGACGACTACGTTGTCGGTCAAGAACACGCCAAGCGCGTCCTCTCGGTCGCGGTCCACAATCACTACAAGCGCCTGAACCACGCCTCGAAGAACGGCGATGTCGAACTGGCGAAGTCGAACATCATGCTGATCGGCCCAACGGGCTGCGGCAAGACGTTGCTCGCGCAAACGCTCGCCCGCATCATCGACGTGCCGTTCACGATGGCCGACGCGACGACGCTCACCGAAGCTGGCTATGTCGGCGAAGACGTTGAGAACATCATTCTGAAGCTGTTGCAGGCGGCTGATTACAACGTTGAGCGCGCGCAGCGCGGCATCGTCTATATCGACGAAGTCGACAAGATTTCCCGCAAGTCCGACAATCCTTCGATCACGCGCGACGTGTCGGGTGAGGGCGTGCAGCAAGCGCTCTTGAAGATCATGGAAGGCACAGTCGCGTCAGTGCCGCCGCAAGGCGGGCGCAAGCATCCGCAACAAGAGTTCCTTCAAGTCGACACCACCAACATCCTGTTCATCTGCGGTGGTGCATTCGCTGGGCTCGACAAGATTATCAGCCAACGCGGCAAGGGTTCCTCGATCGGCTTCGGTGCCAAGGTGCGGGATGAAGAGGATCGCCGCACCGGTGAAATCTTGCGTGAGATCGAGCCGGACGACCTGCTGAAATTTGGGCTGATTCCCGAATTTGTCGGCCGCTTGCCGGTTTTGGCGACGCTGGAAGATTTGGATGAAGCGGCGCTCGTGACGATTCTGACGGAGCCGAAGAACGCGCTGGTGAAACAATATCAGCGCATGTTCGAGATGGAGAACGTCCGCCTGACCTTCCCGGACGAAGCGCTGCGCGCGATCGCGCGCAAAGCGATTTAGAGAAAAACCGGCGCCCGCGGTTTGCGTTCCATTCTCGAAAGCATCCTGCTCGACACGATGTTCGAGCTGCCGTCGATGCATTCGGTGGAAGAAGTCGTAGTTTCCGCTGACGTTGTGGAAGGCCGCGCCAAGCCGCTGCAAATCCACAGCGAACGCAAAGGCGAAGCTGCGAGCTAAAGCGCCCGCGGCGCTGAACGCCGCCTGAAGCGAAAACTAAGCGTTAGTAAGAATCGTCGCCCGCTGCGTCAGCAACGGAACCGCCGTTGCGTGCATCCACACGCGGGCGCGGGGAGCGCCCTTGAAGCAAGGCGCGAACGCTTCCACATTTTCATTCGTTAATAGGGGTCTTCCGTAGCGGCGTTCGCCGAGGCGTACTTCCCCAAGGAGTGTTGAATGGCCGAGAGCCGCATTCTTCCCGTTCTGCCGCTTCGCGACATTGTCGTGTTTCCGAAGATCGCTGCGCCGCTGTTTGTCGGCCGCGAGAAGTCGGTACGCGCGCTTGATGAGGTGATGCGCAAGGACAAGCAAGTCGTGCTGGCGACACAGATGGACGCGTCGGAGGACGAACCTTCGACGGATCGCATCTATCGCATCGGCACGCTCGCGACGATCGTGCAATTGCTGAAGCTGCCCGATGGCACCGTACGAGTGCTGGTTGAGGGCGGCCAACGTGCGCGCATCACGAAGTTCGTCGAGAACGGCGAATTCTTCGAAGCCGAGGTCGAAGAAATTGAAGAGACCAACGCCGACACGCCGGAAGCGCGCGCCATCGCGCGTGCGGCGGCCGAGCAATGGGACAATTACGTCAAGCTGTCGCGCAAGACGCCGCCGGACGTGCATCAGGCGGTGAGTCAAATCTCGGAGCCGTCGCGACTGGCAAATTCTATCGCCAACCATCTGACGGTGAAAATTCCGGACAAGCAGTCCCTGCTTGAATTGGCCGACGTGCCGCAACGCCTCGAACGCATCCTCGCGCTGATCGAGGGCGAGGTCGGCATGTTGCAGGTCGAGCGCAAGATCAAGAACCGCGTGAAGCGTCAGATGGAGAAGACGCAGCGCGAGTATTACTTGAATGAGCAGATGAAGGCGATCCAGCGCGAGCTGGGCGACGGCGACGAAGGCCGTGAGGACATCGCCGAACTCGAAGCACGCATCAAGCAGAAGAAGCTGCCGAAAGACGTGCGCGCCAAGGCGGAAGCCGAATTGAAGAAGCTGCGTCAGATGTCGCCGATGTCGGCGGAATCGACCGTGGTGCGCAATTATTTGGACTGGCTGCTGTCTCTGCCTTGGGGCGTGAAGAAGCAGGTCAAGAAGAACATCGAAGCCGCCGAAGCGATCCTCAACGAAGATCACTACGGGCTTGAGAAGGTCAAAGAGCGCATCCTCGAATATCTCGCGGTGCAGGCACGGACCTCGAAGGTGCGCGGCCCGATCCTCTGCCTGGTTGGCCCGCCGGGCGTTGGTAAAACCTCGCTGGGCAAGTCGATTGCCAAGGCGACGGGCCGCGATTTCGTGCGCATGTCGCTGGGCGGTGTGCGTGACGAGGCGGAGATCCGCGGTCACCGCCGCACGTACATCGGCTCGATGCCGGGGCGCGTCATTCAGTCGATGAAGAAGGCGAAGTCGTCGAACCCGCTCTTCCTGCTCGACGAAATTGACAAGCTGGGCGCGGACTA
Organism: Terricaulis sp.; assembly: GCA_047601265.1. Lineage (GTDB taxonomy): Bacteria > Pseudomonadota > Alphaproteobacteria > Caulobacterales > Aquidulcibacteraceae > Vitreimonas. The sequence goes on along the minus strand of JASGJR010000001.1, from coordinate 586,097 downwards.
TCGCGGCGACCCGTCGGCGGCGCTTCTGGAGGTGCTGGACCCCGAGCAAAACTCGTCGTTCAATGACCACTATCTCGAAGTTGACTACGATCTGTCGGACGTGTTGTTCATCACCACCGCCAACAGCTTGAATATGCCGCAGCCGTTGCTCGACCGCATGGAGATCATCCGCATCCCGGGCTACACCGAAGATGAAAAGGTCGAGATCGCCAAGCGCCACTTGCTCGACAAGCAGATCGAGATGAACGGCCTCAAGCCGGGCGAACTCACGATCACCGATGATGCGCTCACCGATCTCGTGCGCCGTTACACGCGCGAAGCTGGTGTTCGCTCGCTGGAACGCGAGCTGTCGAACCTCGCGCGCAAAGCGGTGCGCGAGATTGAACAGAAGAAGTCGACCAAGGTTGTCATCACCAAGGACAATCTTCCCGATTACGCCGGCGTCTGGAAATACCGCTACGGCGAAGGCGAACTCGAAGATCAAGTCGGTGTCGTAACCGGACTCGCCTGGACGGAAGTCGGCGGCGAATTGCTGACCATCGAAGCTGTGCAAATGCCAGGCAAGGGCTCGATGACCGTGACGGGCAACCTGAAAGACGTGATGAAGGAGTCGATCTCGGCCGCCTCGTCTTATGTGCGGGCGCGTTCGATCTCGTTCGGTCTTAAGCCGCCGATCTTCCGCACGCGCGACATCCATGTGCACGTGCCGGAAGGCGCGACGCCGAAGGACGGTCCGTCGGCAGGCGTGGCGATGGCGACAGCGATCGTCTCGGTGCTCACCGGCATTCCGATCCGCAAGGACATCGCCATGACCGGCGAAATTACTTTGCGCGGACGGGTTCTGCCGATCGGTGGCCTGAAAGAGAAACTGCTCGCGGCCATGCGGGGGGGCATTAAAACGGTGTTGATCCCGAAGGACAACGAGAAGGATCTCGCCGACATCCCCGCCAACGTGAAGACCAACCTGGAGATCATTCCGGTGTCGAGTGTTGATGAGGTGCTGGCGAAGGCTCTCACCGGGCCACTGAAGCCCATCGAGTGGAGCGACGAACAGGAACTCGCGGAAGAACGCCGGGCTGCTGGCGGCGAAGACCGTGAAGGTGCGCGGCCGCACTAAAGTTCCGCCACAGTGCGGCGGCGCCGCATTGCGATAGTGTCGTAAATGGCTTGCTTGCGAGGCGGGAATGCTCCTAGCGTTCCCGCCTCGTCGAAGTCATTTCCGGCTGAAAATGCCGGAAAAAGGGTGGATTTCGTTTCGAGTACGAATTGGGGGTTGATGCTATGAACAAAGCAGAACTGGTGTCCGATGTCGCCGATCGGATGGGCGATTCAAAAATGAAAGCCGAAGAGGCGGTCAACGCCGTGTTCGATGCGATCACTCATGCGCTGAAGCGTGGCGATGAGGTTCGTCTGCCGGCCTTCGGCGTGTTCGTGGTTTCCGAGACTGCAGCGCGCACCGCGCGCAATCCGCAGACCGGTGAGCAAGTGCCGGTGCCTGCGGGGAAGCGCGCGCGTTTTCGTCCCGGCAAGGCGCTCAAGGAAGCCTTGGTCTAATCTGTCGCAGAGTTTGAGGAACGGGCGGCCCGCCTACGAACGGGCCGCCCTTTTCATGTCCACGCGACGCTGCTAGCGAAGGCTCATGCTGGCAAGAATTTACAGACCCGCGAAAAATGCGATGCAGTCGGGCAAAGCGGGCGCACGCAAGTGGCGCCTGGAGTTCGAGGCCGCCGCTGCACCTAAGACGGAAGCCCTGATGGGTTGGACCAGTTCACCCGACGCTTTGGGACAGGTGCGCATCAGTTTTGACACCAAGGAGCAGGCGATCGCGTTCGCACGCACGCACGGGCTCCCGCACGAAGTTACCGAACCGCCCGAAGCCAAGCGCATCATCAAGGCTTACGCCGATAATTTCGCTTTTAAGCGCAAAGAGCCCTGGTCGCACTAAACGCGCGAACCGTGCTACGAACGCGGCGCCGACCCCGTAGCTCAACTGGATAGAGCAGCCGCCTTCTAAGCGGCCGGTTGCGTGTTCGAGTCACGCCGGGGTCGCCATCGGTTCCGATCGTTTCGGCCGCTCGAGGCGCCGAATTGTGAACGGTCGAACGCGTTTTGCCCGTTAGGATTTTCAGCTAGGCTCCGGGCGGGAGAAGTTCATGCTGCATCTGCGCCGGCCATGGCTCACCAAGCTTGGTGATGACTTTCGTTCGCTCGAAGATCTCGACGTAGATTCGAGCCTCGGAGCGCCGACGCGGCCAACCGAACAGTTTCAAATGCCGACATCCGGCGTCGCCGATAACGGCAAGCCGATCTTCAGCCTGTCGCAAATCGCTGCGCAGATCACACGTGACGGCAATACCTGGAACACTTCGCTCGGCACGAGCCTGACCATCACCTACGCGTTCCGTTCAACGGCGCCGGGAACGATGCCGAATGGCACCGGTGGCTTCTCACGCTTCACCGCAGTGCAGATCGCAGCGGCCGAACAAGCGCTGCACTACTGGGCTGAGGTCGCCAACATCACGTTCGTGCGCGTCGGCGCGGGCACAAGCGGTGCGGGTGCATACTCGAACAACGCGACGATCTTGTTCGGCAACTATTCAACCGGCGCGCCGGATGCTGCGGCTTTCGCGTTCCTTGCTGAATCGGCGCCGGCGCATCGCGCCGCCAGCGATGTAGACGGTGACGTTTGGATCAACAGCACGCTCGACTACAACGCCAACCCAGTTTTCCTTCAGTACGGACCGCAAGTGCTGTTGCACGAGATCGGTCACGCGTTGGGGCTTGAGCATCCGGGCGACTACGACGCTTCCAACGCAGCCGCGCCCACCTACGACGCCAACGCGGTCTATTGGCAAGATACGCGCATGTTCTCGGTGATGAGCTATTTCGGCTCGGTCAACACCGGTGGCTCGTTGCCCGGTTTGTCGAACGGCCCGCAGCTCGACGATATCGCCGCCATTCAACGCCTCTACGGCGCGAACATGACGACGCACACCGACGACACTATTTACGGGTTCAATTCGAACACCGGCGACGACCACTTCACCATTACGTCGAGCACCCAAGGGGCGGTGTTTTCGATTTGGGACGCCGGCGGCAACGACACCCTCGATCTGTCGGGTTATTCAACCAATTCCGACATTGACCTGCGCGAAGAAGCGTTTTCGAGCGCAGGTCCTGGCGATGCGACCAGTCCAATCACCACAGACGGCCGCTACAACATTTCGATCGCGCACGGGGCAGTGATCGAAAACGCCATTGGCGGCGCGGGAAACGACACGATCACCGGCAACGCGGTCAACAACACGCTCACCGGCGGCGCGGGCAATGACACGCTGAGCGGCGGGGCTGGCGTGGATAGCCTCATCGGCGGCGAGGGCAACGACATCCTCATCGCGCGCGCGAGCGAGGCGGCATCTGGCGAGACCTTTGACGGCGGCGCCGGCAACGATACGATCGCCATGTTCGGCTCGGTCGATTTCACCGCCGACACCGTCACCTCCATCGAAGCGGTGACCTTCAACCTGGAGACGGGCGCCGAAACCTCGCTGACGGCGGTCTTCACCACCCAGCAGTTCGGCAATTTCGACGTCACTGGAAGCGCTGCGGCGGATGTGCTGGAGATCGTCAATAACGGCATTGCCTTTGACGGCACGTCGGCGGGCGGTGGGACCTTCACCAATTGGAGCGCAGACGACAAGCTCGTCTATGTCGGGTCAACCGGCGCCGACGATTTTACCGGCACGAACGGCGTCGATGTTCTGATTTCAAACGGCGGCGTCGACTTCCTCAATGGCTCCGCAGGAGACGACTATCTCGTTTCCGCGGGGAATTTCGGGCAGGCCCTGATAGGAGGTTCCGGCGTCAACACTCTGATCGTCGCCAGAGGCCTTCAGATCAACGACCCCGCCAGCGCGTTAAATGGATATTACGAATCCAATTTCTTCGGCGACCAACTAGGCGGCATCTCGAAATTGAATTTTGGGTCTCCGATATCCGCCGTGTTCAGCAATGACCTAACAGTCAACAAGGTCGCTGACTTCGACAGCTTCGCGACCGAGTCGGGTGCAATCTCACTGCTGCTAGACGTCACCGGTGTCGCGGGTCTTAGCGATGTAATTCACATCACCATGAGCGGTTTGGGAAATGTCTCGCTGGAAAGTTGGACGTTCCACGATTGGACTTCATTTGGCGCCGACCAGTCCCTCGCGGCTGCGGATGCGATTCTCATCGATGGCAACGATCAGACGAATGACATCTCTGGTTCCCAGCAAGGAGATATCATCCATGGCGGCGGCGGCGACGATTTTCTCGTCGGCAATGGCGGGCTCGATCTGATCGACGGTGGCGATGGCGACGATTTGCTAGAAGGCGACGCCGGCGCAGACGTGCTCATTGGCGGCGCCGGCGCCGACACCGTCAGATATGAAAACTCCGCTGCAGCTGTGCTGGTCGATCTCACCGCGGGCATTGGCGCGGGCGGGGATGCGCAGGGCGACACGCTGAGCGGCGTTGAAAACCTGATCGGCTCGGCGTTCGACGACACATTGAAGGGCGATGGCGGCGCCAACAGCTTGAGCGGCGGCGACGGCAACGACGTGCTGATCGGCGCCGCCGGCGCCGATGCCTTGGATGGCGGCGCAGGCGTTGACATCGCCAGCTACGCCGATGCGGGCGCTGGCCTGCAGGCAAGCCTTGCCGCGCCCGCCGGCAATACCGGCATCGCCGCCGGCGACAGCTACATCTCCATCGAAGGCTTGTTCGGCTCGGCCTTCAACGACGTGCTGACCGGCGACGACAACGCCAATGTGCTCTCCGGCGGCGCGGGCAACGACATCCTCGATGGCGGCTTGGGGGCCGATACGATGTCGGGCGGGATCGGCAACGACACTTACATTGTCGACAATACCGGCGATGTGGTGATCGAAGCCGGCGGCACGGATGTGGTGCAGGCTTCGGTGTCGTACACGATCGGCAACGGCGTCGAGAACCTGACGCTGACCGGGGTTGGCGCCATTAACGGCACAGGCAATTCCATCTCCAACGTCATCGCCGGCACCAGCGCCGCCAACACGCTCTCGGGCCTGGACGGCAACGATCTCCTGCAAGGCGGCGGCGGCGACGACACGCTGATCGGCGGCAACGGCAACGACATCCTGGTGGGCGGGCTGGGCGCGGACCAAATGTCGGGCGGCATCGGCGACGACATCTATGTGGTCGACAATGTCGCCGACGTGGTCAGCGAAGCCGGCGGCAACGATCTGGTGCAAGCCTCGATCAGCTTCACCCTCGGCAACGGCATGGAGAGCCTGGCGCTGACGGGTTCGGCGGCTATCGACGGGACCGGCAATGCGCTCTCCAACGCCATCACCGGCAATGCCGGTAACAACACGCTCTCCGGGCTTGACGGCAATGACGGCATTATCGGCGGCGACGGCGACGACGCCATTTTCGGCGGCAATGGCGCTGACCGGCTGACCGGGGGCAATGGCAACGATTATCTCGATGGCGGCGCAGGCGCCGATCAGCTCTCCGGGGGCTTGGGCAACGACACGTATATCGTCGACAATCTGGGCGACACCGTCACCGACAATGGCGGGGGCTTCGACACCGTACTGTCGTCGGTGAGCTTCAGCATGGGCGTCGGCATCGAAGTGCTGACGCTGACGGGGCTCAGCGCCATCAATGGCGTCGGCAACGCGCTCTCCAACCAGATGAGCGGCAATGCCGGCGCCAACACGCTGACCGGCAATGACGGCAACGACGTGCTGCAAGGCCAGGACGGCGACGATGTGCTGATCGGCGGCAATGGCGCTGACGTGCTGATCGGCGGCGCCGGGGCCGACACGTTTGTGTATCAGGCCGCTTCCGACTCCGCCGCCGCGGCCCACGACATCATCAAGGACTTCCAGAAGGGCGTGGATCTGATCGATCTGTCGGCCGTGCACACCGATGTCAGCGACGCCTTCTTCTTCACCCAAAGCGGCTCGACCTCGATCCTGCACGTCGACCTCGGCGGCAACGGCGCCGACGACATGATCATCAACATCAACAACACCAGTGGGCTTACGGCAGCCGACATCATCTGGGGGCCGTGAGAGCCTCAGTCTTTGGCGAGCAGCGCTTTGCGAGAGGGCGTTGATCCAGCCGGCGGCGCACCGCGTAACAGCGCTAATGGCCGACGGGGACATCCTGCTGCGGCGCTAAGAGGCTCGCCGTGACGCTCATTTCCCGCGCCGTGCATATGTTTGAAACGGCGCCTTTGCCTGACGCGGTACGCCGGCAGGCGGTCGCCATGCTCGTCGCCAATACGAGCCGTCAGTTGCAGGCTTCGCCGCGCGATGCGGCCGCACGTTTCGCCGAAGCAATGCGCGATCGCGCTATCGCCGAACACACCGATGCCGCAAACGCACAGCACTACGAGGTGCCGGCTGCGTTCTTCGCCAACTGCCTGGGACCGCCTTTCAAGTATTCCTGCTGCCGTTACGATTTGGCGACGGACACATTGGCGCAGGCGGAAGAGCGCGCGCTGGCAGAGACGTGCGACAACGCCGGCCTTCGTGACGGACAAAGCATTCTTGAATTGGGATGCGGCTGGGGATCGTTGACGCTTTGGATGGCGGAGCGCTTTCCTAGGGCGCGCATCACCGCGATTTCAAACTCGCAGAGTCAACGCGCTCATGTCGAGGCGCAGGCGCGCAAGCAGGCGCAGGCTAACATCGAAATCGTCACCGCTGACGCCAACGTTTTCGATACTCAAGCCCAGTTCGACCGCATCGTCTCGATCGAGATGTTCGAGCATATGTCCAATTGGCGCGCACTGCTTGAGCGGTACCGGCGCTGGCTGTCGCAGGACGGGCAAATACTGATGCATGTGTTTGCCCACAGGCATGCGCCGTACCGCTTTGATCCCGCCAACGATGAGGACTGGGTGGCGCAACACTTCTTCGCCGGCGGCGTCATGCCAAGCCGCGATCTCATTCGAAACTTTCGCCGACGTCTTTACGGTGGAGCGAGAGTGGTGGTGGAACGGCCGCAACTATCAGCGCACCGCGCGCGACTGGCTCGCCAACTTCGACGCCAATCTCGCTGAGATCCGGCCCGTTCTGGCGACAACCTACGGGCGCGAGGCTCGCCTTTGGGAAACGCGGTGGCGTCTGTTCTTTCTGGCGACCGCTGGGCCTTTCGGTCATGCACGCGGCGAGGAGTGGGGCGTAGTGCAGCACCTGCTCAAGCCGGCGCCACGCTGAACGCTCGCAGGTCGAGCCGAAACCTGAGCTAGACGTCAGCTAGCGCGAAGGCGAGACGGCCAATCCATCCTTTTGGTTTCAGCCTGCCTTCGGTTGCGAACAGGCACACACATGCTTCGTCGCCTTGCACGACGGGCTGGTGGTTCAAATCGTCATTCGCGGCAGCAAAGTCGCCAGCCGCAAACGTGCCAAGCTCATCGCGATATGCACCCTTCAGCACCGCGCAAAATTCCGCGCCTGAATGTTCGTGACGCGCCGCGACCATGCCCTTGCCAACCGACAGCACATAGACGCGATTTTGAGCGGCATGCGGCGTCGCCACGGCGGCGACCCACACGCCTGGCGCCACCCACCGCTTCGGTCTCAACGGCAAGCGTTGCAACAATGGCCGGTGATCAGGCTGCGGCCGCTGCTCGGGAGCGCCGTCCAGCCTGGCCAGCGTGCGCGCCAACGCATCGTTGCCAAGTTCGCTATGAGGCAAGGTCTTCAAAGCCGCGCCTGAGGCTGCCTCGAAGGTCGCGACTTTCGCGCGGCATGCCGCACACCCTTCGAGATGCGCGCCAACCACCAGCCCGAAGCCGGGTTCGAGCGCGCCCGCGGCGTATGCGGCCAAGATATCCGGGGAGGCGTGGTGACGCGGGCTCACGAATATTGCTCCCAATGCGCACGCAGCTTGATGAGCGCAAGGCGCAGACGCGATTTGACCGTGCCGAGCGGCAGAGAGAGCCGTTGCGCGATTTCCGAATGCGGCCGATCCTCAAAGAACGATAGGCGCACGACCTGCAGCTGCTCGTCGGAAAGCGTTGCCATCGCCTCGGCAATATGCGCTTCCTCGCCAAGCCGTTCTGCAGCGTCGTCCGGCGCTTCGCTTTGGTCGTGCTGCGGCGGCGGATTTTCATTGCGGTACGCCAGCTCAACCTTTTCCCGGCGCAGCCTGTCGATCCAAGCATTGCGGGCAATCACGAATACCCAAGTCGACGGCCTGGCCCTATTGGCATCGTAAGAAGCCGCACGCCGCCACACCGAGACCATCGCGTCTTGCGCCAAGTCCTCGGCAGCCGCGGCGCCCGCGCCCAGTCGCATGAGGTATGATTTCACTTTCGGCGCGTAGCGCATGAACAGCGTCGCAAACGCTTGCTTTTCGCCTCGACCCACGCGCGTGAGCAGCTGCTCATCCGATTGCCCAAGCTCGCTACTCACCGCGAAGCCCCGCCTTGCACGCGGTGAAGCGCGCAAACCACGTGGCGCGGGCGCTAACACAAGCGTGCTCATGGCCGGTGGTACGTGCGAGCCGATTGACCGGATCACCTGATCCATGCCGCCGCCTGCGCCGTAGATGCCCCACCAGAACCAAGTCTTCGAGACTGGACCGGAGCGCAACATGGCGTTTGGATCGGGCGGCGCGCCCGCGCGGAAGCGCATCGCGGTGATCGGCTCTGGCATCGCCGGCATGTCGGCTGCGTGGCTGCTGAGCCAGCGTCACGACGTGACGGTGTATGAAAAGAACGCGCGGCTGGGCGGTCATTCGAATACCGTCACCGTCAACACGAGTCTGGGGCCGACGCCAGTCGATACAGGCTTCATCGTCTACAACAACGTCACTTACCCCAATCTGGTGGCGTTGTTTGCGCATCTCGGCGTGGAAACTGAGCTTTCCGACATGTCGTTCGGGGTGTCGCTGAACGGTGGGCAGATCGAATACTCATCGGTTGGCGCCTCCGCTTTCTTGTGCAACGGCCGCAACTTGTGGAGCCCGCGCTTCTGGTCGATGACGCTCGACCTGTTGCGCTTCTATAAGCAGGCGCCGCTGGAAATGCTGCGCACACGCGGTGAGATGATGTCACTCGGTGAGTACTTGAAGCGTCGCGGCTATGGCGCGGCGTTTCAGGACGATCACCTTCTGCCGCAAGCGGCTGCAATCTGGTCTGCCTCGTTGGCCGAGATTCAGCAATATCCGGCGTGCGCATTTGTACGCTTCTTCGAAAATCATGGCTTGCTAAAGCTGGCGGGTCGTCCGCGGTGGCGCACGGTGACAGGCGGGAGCCAAGAATATGTGCGAAAATTGACCGCCGCATACGCGGATCGCGTGCGGGTTGGCGCCGCCGCAGTCTCGGTATGCCGCGACGGGGCAGGCGGCTGCGTGCACGACGCGGCGGGACACGCCGAACACTACGACAACGTGGTCATTTCGACGCATGCCGACGAGGCGTTGGCTCTGTTGGAGGGCGCCAGCCCGCAGGAGCGCACACTCCTCGGCGTGTACCGCTACACTCAAAATCGCGCGGTATTGCACACCGACCGCGCGCTGATGCCAAAGCGGCCATCTCTTTGGGCGAGTTGGAACTACGTGGGCGAAAATCCGGCAGGCGGCTGTGTCGTCTCGTACTGGATGAACAAGCTGCAGAACATTGGCTGCCGGGAGCAGCTATTTCTTACCCTCAATCCGCAGATCATGCCGCGCCCGGACTCAGTTCTCTATGAGACGACATACGATCATCCGCTGTTTGATGCTGCCGCTTTGCGCGCGCAGGAGCGCTTGTGGTCTCTGCAAGGCAACCGCAACACATGGTTTTGCGGGGCGTACTTCGGCGCCGGATTTCATGAAGATGGGTTGCAGTCCGGACTTGCCGTTGCAGAACAGCTCGGCGGCGTGCGTCGGCCATGGACGGTCTCAGGAGAATCTGACCGCATCCATCTGTCGCCGGTTTTAGGAGCGTTGGCGGCGTGAGTGCTTCGGCCATTTACGCGGGCCATGTTGCTCATATGCGTCCCGGCAAGCACCGCCTGCGCTATCGTCTCTTCATGTTGGCGTTGGATATCGACGACCTGCCGCGGCTTCACGCGCGGCTTAAGTGGTTTGCATATAACCGCGCAAACCTGGTTTCGATTTTTGATCGTGATCACGGTGATGGCTGTAGCGAAGCAATCAAGCCGCGCATCGAGCAAAAGCTGCAGAGCGCTGGGCTCACATGCGACGGTGGACCGATCGTGATGCTGACCATGCCGCGACTCCTGAACTACGTATTCAATCCGCTGACGGTATATTTTTGCTACCGCCGCGACGGTGAAGTGGCAGCGCTCGTGCATGAGGTGTCCAATACCTTCGGCGAACGTCACTTCTACGTATTACCCGCCGCGGATGCAGGCGCCGGCCAGATTGAGCAACATTGCGACAAGCAGTTCTTCGTCTCGCCGTTTCTTGAGAAGGGACTGCGCTACAAATTTACAGTCACGCCGCCCGGTGAGCGGTGCACGGTCGCAATTGTGGTTCACCGTGGCGCGGACGTGACGCTGACCGCGTCGTTCGCCGGCCAACGGAGCGCGCTAACCGATGCAAATCTGCTGCGGGCTTGCTGCGCCGATCCGCTGATGACGCTTAAAGTCATCGCTGGCATCCACTGGGAAGCGCTAAAAATGTGGCTTAAGGGTATACGCTATATCGGGCGGCAGCCTGCGGATCAGCACTGATCCGCGCCGGCCTTGAGGGCGGCGGAGGCAAAGCGGTGCTGGAATTTTTCTTCGATTGCTCCAGCCCCTGGACATATCTGGCGTTCCACAACACTCAGCCGCTTGCGAAAGAACTGAACGAAAAGATTCATTGGCGCCCGATATTGGTCGGCGGAATTTTCAACACTGTAAATCCTTCTGTTTACGCATCGCGTGAGCACGGCGTCCCGGCCAAGCAACGTTATATGCTGAAGGACTTGGGCGACTGGGCGCGGTTGAGTGGCCTTAAGATAAAGATGCCGCCATCTGTGTTTCCGGTGAACAGCGTCAAGGCGATGCGCGGCTGCATCTGGCTGAAAGAAGAGAGCCAGATGCTCGCATTCGCGACGGCCGTGTTCGAAGCCTATTGGGGCAACGATCAGGACATCTCGCAGGACAGCGTCCTCGGCAGCATCTGCGAGACGACGGGCATCGATCCAACAACGTTCTTTGCGGGCATCGCTGAGCCGGTGGTGAAGGAGGCTTTGCGCGCTAACACCGATGAAGTAATCAAGCGCGGCGGCTTCGGCAGCCCTACGATCTTCGTTGACGGCGACGATATGTACTTCGGCAACGATCGCCTTGAACTTGTCCGCACGGCGATCCTACGGCGCCGATCAAGTCACTCGTAAAGAGCTGCCAGGTACGATGCTTTCTCGCCCGACAACGGCGCGACTTGTGAAGTGAACTGGGAAATGCAGTTTACATGCGCTCAACCGTTGAGGCGCGCGAAACCTTGTTCGAGGTCGGCGATGAGATCGTCGGGATGTTCCAAACCGATGGAGAGCCGAAGGAGTTCGCCTTCGGTTTTCCGCCGTATGACACGGCGGCGGATATTGTCGTTGCTCGGCACGATAAGGCTCTCATAGCCACCCCACGAAAAGCCCATCGCGAAGACGTTGTAGCCTTCGCACATCGCCTTGATGCGTTCGCGCGGCGCCGGCTTCAGGGCGACCGAAAAGAGACCCGATGCGCCGGCGAAGTCGCGCGCCCAGATGGTGTGATCCGGGTGCGATTTGAGTGCGGGGTGAAGCACGGTTTCCACTTCCGCACGCGTCTGCAGCCATTTGGCCACCGCGAGTGCGGATGCACTCTGCCGCTCCAGGCGCAGCGCGAGCGTGCGCAACCCGCGCAACACGAGAAAGGCGTCGTCCGGAGAAGCAAAAAGGCCGAGCTGCTTGTAGGTCGCCAGCACGCGATTTGCCCATTGCGGCGTCGATGCGATGACGGCGCCCAAGAACGCGTCGGCGTGGCCAGCCTGATATTTGGTCAACGCTTGCACCGAGAGATCCACACCATGCGCGAACGGTTTGAAGTTCACGCCGGCCGACCAGGTGTTGTCGAGAATGACCGGAACATTCTTGGCGCGCGCAGCGGCCGTGATCGCGGGGACATCCATGATCTCCAGAGTGATCGATCCCGGCGACTCCAGGAAAATGCCGCAGGTCGTATCGCTGATGAGATCGGCGATGTTGGCGCCGCTGCGCGGATCGATGAAACGCGTCTTCACACCCATGCGCTTCAGTAGCGTTTCGCAGATGCGCCGCGTCGGCCCGTAACATGCGTCAGTGACCAGGAACTCGCCGCCGCTGCGCGCCACGGTCATCAGCGCCATCGTCACAGCAGCCATGCCTGTAGGCGCCAGTGTCGCATCGGCGCCCCCTTCGATCGCAGTGAGCGCCGCGCGCAGCGCCTCCTGCACAGCCATGCCGTCGAGTGCATAGGTTTTGGTCGGCGTGCCATAGAGTTCGTCGACATCGTCCAGCAGCAGCGTGGTGGCGCGATGCAGCGGAGGATTGACGCCGCCTTCGGAGCGCGTGGGATCGCGCCCCGCAAGCACCAGCAGGGTTTCCAACTTCAGCTTGGAGAGATCCCGTTTGCCGGCCATCAGGCGCCTGTGACTACCGGTGTGTCCGGCTTGCCGCCCCACTCAGTCCAGGAGCCGTCATAGACAGCCGCGTCCCAGCGACCGATGCGCGCCATGGCTAGCGCGATGATTGCCGCAGTCAGGCCCGAGCCGCAGGTGCAGACCGGCGGTTTGACCGTGTCCACACCCGCCTTCGCGAAGATTGCCTTCAACTCTGCCGCCGGTTTCAGAAACCCATTGGCGTCGACCAACTCGCCAGACGGCGTGCTGATGGCGCCAGGCATGTGTCCGCCGCGGAGACCCGCGCGCGGTTCCGCCGTCTCGGCGCGAAAGCGCGGACCGGGGCGCGCGTCTAAGATCGGTGTCTTGCCGCCGCCGTCGATGATGCGCTGAACATCATCGAGACTCTTTACAAGGTCGGCGCGAAAGCGCGGCGTGAAATGGCGCTCCATTCGCGTTTGCGGTGGTCCGTGTTCGATCGGATAGCCAGCGCGCTCCCATGCCGGAAAGCCGCCATCCAGCACGGCCACGTCTTCGTGTCCCATCACCCGGAACGTCCACCAGACCCGCGGCGCAGAGAAGACGCCGTGATTGTCGTAAACGATGACGCGTGTGCCATCGCCGATGCCGCGCGCTTTCATGCGCGAGGCAAATTTCTCGGGCGAGGGCAGCATGTGCGGAAGATCGGTGGCAGTGTCGGCGATCTCATCGATGTCGAAGAAGATTGCGCCCGGAATGCGCCGCTCCGCGAACAACGCTTTTGCGTCGCGCGGATCCGCCGGCATAAACCACGTCGCATCGACCACCCGTATGTCAGGCGCATCCAGCCGCTCGGCAAGCCATTTGCAGGTGACCAGGGGATCGTTGGGCAAAGTCATGCGGCGAAGCTAGGCCGCTGCGCCGACGCGTTCAACTATGCTTGCACGGGCTTCGAAAGTTCGAGCTGCACGACATTGGTGCGGCCGCTGCGAAAACCCGCCTCGCAATAGCCGAGGTAGAAAAGCCAAAGCCGCTTAAACCGTTCGTCAAAGCCGAGCGCGCGAATTTCTTCCCATCGCGATTGAAAACGGCGAGCCCACTCCGCGAGTGTGTCGGCATACGATTGGCCGAACGCATCGAGCTTGCGCCAGGCAAGACCGGCCTTGGCGGTTTCTTCACGCAAGCGTTGCACGCTGGCCAGCATTCCGCCCGGAAAAATGTAGCGCTGGATGAAATCCGCCCGCGAACGGTAGTGTTGGAAGAGTTCGTCCTTGATGGTGATGATCTGCAGCGCCGCACGTCCGCCCGGTTTCAGCACTTCAGCAATCTTGCCGAAATAGGCGGACCAGTATTCCTCACCGACCGCTTCGAACATCTCGATCGACGCAACTTTGTCGAACTGCCCCTCCACGTCGCGATAGTCGCGGCTGATAATCGTCACGCGATCGGAGAGACCCGCCCGCTTCATGCGCTCTGTGGCGTAGGCGAGCTGTTCGTCACTGATGGTGAGGCCAGTTATGCGCACGCCATATTCTCGCGCCGCGAATTCGGCGAATCCACCCCAACCGCAGCCGATCTCCAGCACATGCTCGCCGGCTTTCAATTCGAGGTGTTCTGCGAGCGCGCGATACTTGGCGATTTGGCCCGCTTCGAGATCCTTCTCGGCTTTCTCGAACCGCGCCGATGAATACGTCATGGTGCGATCTAACCACGCCTCGTAGAAGCGATTGCCGAGATCGTAGTGCGCAAGAATGTTGCGTTTGGAGCCAGCGCGCGTGTTGGCGCGGCGCCGATGACGCATCCAATTGATCAGCTTTCCAAGTACGCGGCCTTCCAGGAGCGCCATGAAGCGCTCGGCATTGTCGGCGAGCAAGGTGAGCAATGCTGAAAGATTGTCGCTCTCCCAATCGCCGGCGATTTGACCTTCGGCAAAGCCAATATCGCCGTTCTTGATGACGCGGCGCGCGAACGCGTAGTTGTGAATGCGCATCTCCGTACGCAGCGGGCCGTCATCACCAAAGGTGAGACGCCCGCCTTCAGGAAGCGTGACGGTGATCGCGCCGCCGCGCACCAGCATGAGCGCGTGGAACACTGTCTTGGCGCTCAGTGGCGCGTTGAGCGCATTGATATGCCGCGACGTGGCGCGCGGAAGCACATCGCTCGCGGGTGCGGCGGCATCGGTCATGAGCATGAATCTAAGCGCCCCAAACGGAGGATAAAAGATGGACCGGCCATCTTGTTCCGATACGGGCGGCGCGTTTGGGCGGATTAGCCCACGCGCGCGCTTATTTTGGCGGGTTCCGCGCTCAATTTTTGCCCTTGGCGTCACGCGCGCGCAGATGGCTTTCCATCATTTTGGCGTCTTTCAGCCAGCGGCCGTGCGCCGCGATGTGCGCCACCGCGAGCCCGTACCAGCCGCCTTTCCAAAGCCCGCGGCGCAAATACTGGTTCAAAAAATAGAACGGCTCGCCGAACAGCAGGCGCATCGCCACGATCCAGAACGGGCGCAACTTGGTGTCACGCGCGCGCCCGCTGGAGTTGCGGTTGAACTTATCTTCGAGGTGCGCGAGGTCGTTGAAAGAATAGTGCAGCAACGGCGAACGCAGACGGCCGATTTTGACGTCGCTCGGCACCTTGAACTGATCCCAGTTGGCGTGATCCGGTGCGCGCACCACGCGTTTGTCGTAAAGCTTGCGGCGATCGACGACGTTGAAATCGTACCAAGGTTCGCCCACCGGCGGCGCGGTCACCATGCGCATATCGAACACCGCGCAGGCTGGCGTACCATTCTTGAAATAGCCGCCGATCTCGGCGGCGAGTTCGGGCGTCACCACTTCGTCAGCGTCCAGATCGAGCACCCACGCGTGCTTTGCCGCGTCCTCGCCCAGACGCTTCTGTTTGCCCCCGCCCAGCCATGGCGCATTGACCACGCGCGCGCCGGCCGCTTCGGCCAACGGGATGGTTTTGTCGGTCGAACCAGAATCGATCAGCACCACCTCGTCCACCACCGACAGCGCCGCGGCTACGACCTTGGCGACCGTGCGCTCCTCGTTCTTCGTGCGGATGAAGCACGAAATCGGGGCGCGGGCAGGAGCGGCGGTCTCAGTCACGCAGCGCAGGAAGGGCAGAAGAGAGCAAAAGGCAAGAGGTTCAGCCACTCCGCGCGAGTTCGGTGGCGTCCGCGTAGCCGAAAAGCGTCAGCGCCATTTTGATGGCCTGACCGCGCGGGGTTTTCAGTTCTGGATCGCGTTCAACGGCAAGGCGGGCTTCTTTGTCAGCCGAGCCTAGCAAATGCGCGTGGGCTTCGGCGTCGACCAGCCGGAACGGCGGCAGACCCGATTGCTGCGTTCCCAGCATGTCGCCGGCGCCGCGCATGCGAAAATCGATCTCGGCGATGGCAAATCCGTCGTCATTGCGGCGAAGCGCGTCGAGGCGTTCTTTCGCTTGTTCGCCGAGCGGCGGTTTCCACAACAGCACGCACGAACCGCGCTTGTCGCCGCGGCCGACACGCCCCCGCAACTGGTGCAGTTGTGCAAGTCCGAAGCGCTCGGCGTGTTCGATCACCATGATCGTGGCTTCCGGCACGTTGACGCCGACTTCGATAACCGTGGTAGCGACAAGCAGGAAAAACTCGCCGGAGCGGAAGCGGTCCATTGCCGCTTCGCGCGCGCTGATGGACATCTTGCCGTGCATCAGCTCAACGCCTTTGCCGAGACGCGCTTTCAGCTCCGCATGGCGATCCTCGACTGCGGCGAGGTCCACAGCCTCGCTTTCTTCGATCAATGGACACACCCAATACGCGCGCTCATCGCGTTTTGACGCCTCAACGATCGCCTGGATCACGTCTTCCATGCGCGAGAGCGGCATGGCGGCAGTGGCGATCGGTTGCCGTCCCGGCGGTTTCTCATCCAACACCGAAAGGTCCATGTCGCCATGAATGGAGAGCGCCAGCGTGCGCGGTATCGGCGTTGCGCTCATGACCAACACGTGCGGCGCAAAGCCCTTGGATACCATGCGCATCCGGTCAGACACGCCAAAGCGATGCTGCTCATCGATGACGACAAGGCCGAGATCGTGAAAGACAACATCCTCTTGAAAAAGGGCGTGCGTGCCGACCACGACGTTGATTTCGCCGCGCGCCAGCTGATCCAGAATAACGCGCCGTTCCTTGGCTTTGTCGCGCCCGGTCAGCACCGCCATTTTCAGGCCGGCCGCCTCAAGCATGGGCTCCAACGTCACGCCGTGCTGGCGCGCAAGCAAATCGGTGGGCGCCATCATGGCGCTTTGAAGCCCGGCTTCCGCGGCGCGCGCCATGGCCAACGCCGCAACCATGGTTTTACCGGAGCCAACATCACCTTGCAGCAGCCGCAACATCGGCGCTGGCTCAGCCATGTCAGCGAAGATCTCCGTCGCAGAACGCGCCTGCGCGTGCGTCGGCTTGTAGGGCAAGCTGGCAATCAAGCGCGACGTGAACCTGTCGTCACCGATAGCGGCGCGCCCAGGTTCCTTGCGCCGGTACGCGCGGCGTAGGCGCAGTGCGCACTGCCGCGCGAACAGCTCATCGTAAGCCAGGCGCGTGCGGAATGGGCTGGGCGGCAGAACGTCGTCGGGCGCGGCGGGCCGATGGATGTGTTCCAACGCTGTGCGGAAATCGGGCCAATCGTGCGCCTTGATGGTGGTCGCTTCGAGCCATTCCGGTGCCTCGGGCGCGCTGTCCAGCGCCAACCCGATCGCCCGTTGTAGCGTCCGCCCAGGCAGCCCTTGCGTGAGCGGATACACCGGCTCAACTGGCGGCGGGGCCTCGCCTTTAGAAGGATCGACGACATAGTCCGGGTGCAGCATTTGCCGCAGCCCCTCGTGAAACGTGACCTTACCGCTGACCAAACGCGTCTGCCCGACAGGCCACATCCGCTTGAGCATGTCCTCATGGCCGCGGAAGTACGTGACGGTCATGAACCCGCTCTCGTCGCGCACGCGGATGCGATAGGGCAGGTTCTTGTAGCTTGGCATGTGCGCGTCGACTTCGACCTCAAGGGTCGCGATGTGGCCGTCTTCGGTCTCGCCGATCAGGACGCGGTTGCGCCTGTCTATGGCGGCGTTGGGCGGCAGGAACAGCAGGTCGCGCACCAACGTCCCACCCGCAACCTTGCCGATCAGCCCCATCGTCTCCTTGCGTGCGCCTTTAGGCGCGCGGGCGGGCGTCAGGTAGGCCGCCAGCGGCCCGCGTGGCGCTTCTGGTGGGACGTCGGTCATGGGAGACTCGGCGGCGCTGACATGGCCTCCCATATGGGCTATAGCGCGGCCCCCCGCCAAATTCGCCGCTCTCCCAGGTGCCATGGACGACCGTCGCAAGAAGTTGAAATTCCGCGCCTGGCGGCGAGGATTTCGGGAGATTGACTTGATTCTAGGCCCTTTCGCCGACGAAACGTTGGCGGAGATGGACTTGGCGCGGCTGGACGAATTTGAGGCGCTGTTGGATGCCCCCGATCACGACCTTTTTGCCTGGATCATGGAGGCCGCCGAAGCACCCGCGGAATTCCAGACCGGCACTTTGCGCGCCCTCCAAGAGTTCAGATTGACGCTTTCAGACCGGCTTTCATGAAAGACGCCATAGTTCACAACTCCCAGATCAACACGCTGGCGCGCGAGAAGCATGCGCTGGTGGTGTCGGGCGCGCCTGAGGGCGTCGATGCGGCCGCGTTGGCCGAAGCCGCTAAACAACGCGGCGGCGTCACGCTGTTCGTCGCGCGCGATGAATCGCGCGCATCGCAATTTGAAGCCGCGGTGCAGTTCTTCGCGCCCGAGTTGCGCACGCTGCGTCTACCGGCTTGGGACACGCTGCCGTATGACCGGATTTCGCCGGCGCCAGGTGTTGCTGCTCAACGTTGTGCGGCGCTGACGGCGTTGGTCCGTCGCGCTGACAAAGAGCCACCACTGCTGGTGATCGCCACTGCGTCTGCCGTTGCGCAGCGCGCAACGCCGCGCGCACGCATGTCGGCGGCGGCGTATGCCGCAAAGGCAGGCGAAGAAGCCTCGATGCAGGACCTCGAAAGCTACCTCGTGGTCAATGGCTATTCACGCTCCTCCACAGTGCGGGCGCCCGGCGAGTTCGCGGTGCGCGGCGGATTGATTGATGTCTTTCCGCCCGGCGCCGTCGAACCTCTGCGCTTCGATTTTTTCGGCGACACGCTTGAGACCATCCGCGCTTTCGATCCGGAGACGCAAATCTCCAAGAAAGGCATGAGCACTGCACTGCTGACGCCCGTCAGCGAAGTGCTGCTGGACGATGCGAGCGTGATGCTTTTTCGCCGCCGTTTCGCCTCAGCCTTCGGCGCCGTGAGTGATGCTTTGTATGACGCCGTAAGCGCGCGCATCCGCATGCAAGGCATGGAGCAATGGCTCCCGTTCTTCTACGAAAAACTCGAAACCGTGTTTGATTATGCGGGCGCGGATGCTTTGGTGGCGTTTGATGCGCTCGCCGACGACGCCATCAAGGAACGCGTGGAAACCGCGCGTGACCACTTTGAAGCGCGCAAAAATGCGCCGATGTCGCGTGGCGCAATGCCGTTCCGCGCTCCCGAACCGCAGCAATTCTACCTCGACGAAGACGCGCTCATAGCCGCACTAGGCGAGCGGCCCGTACGGCGCTTCACGCACTTTGACAGCGACGCGAAGCGCCAACTCAAGCTCGGCGGGCGGCCGAGCCGCGACTTCGCGCCAGAACGACGAACCGCCGACGCCAACGTCTTCTCCGCTGCGAGCCAACACGTTGCGGCTCTGCTCAAGGCCAAGAAGCGCGTTGCGGTCGCGGCATGGTCCGATGGGTCAGCTGAACGTCTCTCCGGCGTCCTCGCCGATCACGGCGTGGAGTCCATCGCTCGCGCGCAAACCTGGTCGCACGTTGCCTCGTTGCCGAAGCAGGCAGTGGCTCTTGTCGTGCTGCCCCTGGAGCACGGCTTCGAAACCGACGACGCTGTGTTCATCTGCGAGCAGGATATCCTCGGCGACCGCCTTGCCCGCCCACGCAAGCGCCGCAAAGCCTCCGCGGTCATCGCCGAAGCGGCGGCGCTTTCGCCGGGCGACCTCATCGTTCACCAGGATCATGGCGTGGGCCGTTACGACGGCCTGAAGACACTCGATGTCCAAGGCGCGCCGCACGATTGCTTGGATCTGGTCTATGCCGGCGGCGACAAGCTCTATCTGCCGGTCGAGAATATCGAACTCGTCAGCCGCTATGGCAACGAAGACGCTGAAGCGCAGCTCGACAAACTTGGCGGCGTTGCTTGGCAAGGCCGTAAAGCGCGCGCCAAGCAGCGCTTGCGCGATATGGCCGAGGAATTGCTGAAAATCGCGGCCCAACGTGCAACCAAGAGCGCCGAAGTCGTGCTGCCGCCGGAAGGGTTGTGGGACGAGTTCTGCGCGCGCTTCCCGTACGAAGAGACGGACGATCAACTCAACGCCATCGACGATGTCATTGGCGACCTCGGCGCCGGGCGGCCCATGGATCGCCTCATCTGCGGCGACGTGGGTTTCGGCAAAACCGAAGTGGCGCTGCGCGCCGCGTTCCTGGTGGCGATGACCGGTAAGCAGGTGGCGGTGGTCGCACCCACCACACTTCTTACGCGCCAACACTTCCGCACCTTCAGCGAGCGCTTCCGTGGCTTGCCCATCCGCGTGCGCCAGCTCTCGCGCCTAGTTACAACGAAGGAGGCGAGCGAGACGCGCGCCGGTCTCGCCGACGGTAGCATTGAGATCGTCGTCGGCACCCACGCGCTGCTCTCGAAAACGGTGGAGTTCCGCGATCTCGGCCTGATGATCATCGACGAGGAGCAGCACTTTGGCGTCAAGCACAAGGAGCGCCTGAAAGCCATGCGCGCCGATGTGCACGCGCTGACTCTATCGGCGACGCCGATCCCGCGCACATTGCAGCTTGCGCTCGCCGGCGTCCGCGAGATGAGCGTCATCGCCACGCCGCCCATCGATCGCATGGCCGTGCGCACTTACGTGACGCCGTTCGATGCACTCACCGTGCGTGAAGCGCTGCTGCGCGAAAAATACCGCGGCGGACAAAGCTTCTTCGTCGCTCCGCGCATCTCCGATTTGGACGAGATCGCCAATTTCCTGCGCAAGAACGTCCCCGAGGTGACCTTTCAAGTCGCGCACGGGCAGATGCCGCCGAGCACGCTCGATGAGATCATGACGCGTTTCTACGATGGCGCGTTCGATATTCTGGTCTCGACAACGATCGTGGAATCTGGTCTCGACATCCCGCGCGCCAACACGCTGTGCGTTTATCGCGGCGACATGTTTGGCCTGGCGCAACTCTATCAGCTGCGCGGCCGCGTTGGCCGTTCCAAGGTGCGCGCCTACGCCTATCTCACAACGGCTGCGGACCAGACGCTGACTGCGGGCGCGGAAAAGCGTCTCAAAATTCTCTCATCGCTCGACAATTTGGGCGCGGGTTTCACGCTGGCGAGCCACGATCTCGATATGCGCGGCGGCGGCAATTTGCTTGGCGAAGAGCAATCCGGCCACATCCGGGAAGTCGGTGTCGAACTCTACCAGTCAATGCTGGAGGAGGCGGTCACCGCCTTGCGCGAGGGCGCGGAGGAAACGGTCAGCAGCAAATCCTGGTCGCCGCAAATCAGTGTCGGCGTCGCCGTGCTCATTCCGGAAGACTACGTTTCCGACCTTACGGTCCGGCTTTCGCTCTATCGCCGCCTCGCCGATTTGGAGACCGATCAGGAGCGCGAAGCTTTTGCTGCGGAGATGATCGATCGCTTCGGACCATTGCCGCCGGAAGCGAGCCAATTGATCGCAGTCGCGGCGCTGAAGGCGTATTGCCGGCAGTGCCAGATCGCCAAGCTGGATGCCGGTCCCAAGGGCGCCGTGCTGACGTTCCGCGAAACCGGGTTTCCCGATCCAATGGCGCTCGTGCGTTACATTCAGGAGCGCCCGGACGATTTCAAAATGCGCCCGGACGGAAAGCTCGTGGTGACGGGCGGCTGGCCCGATCCTGTGGCGCGATTGAAAGTGTTGCGCACGATCCTGGAACAACTCGCACGCGTCGGTCAGCGTAAAGCCGCTTAGGCCTGCGCTGATTCCGGCTCACCCGAACGAATGAGCCGCGCCAGCAACGCGCCGCCGCTCTCACCTGGCTGCAGCTCTGCAAAACTTTGTTCGAACATGAGCGGGCCAGCGCCGTCATCGCCTGCTGCGAAGGCCGTGCATTCTGCCACCGATGCCACGCGTTCGGTGATGCGGCGCGCACCGCGCGCGTCGGTCGCAGGCATGGCTAGCGCGATCAGATCGTGGCCAACTGCCGCACCGCTGTCGGTCTCGCGAATTAAACGGCCCGCGAGACTTGAGATTTCATCGAACCCACGCCGCCAGGCCTGAGGCGACGGCTCGCGTGCGCCAATGGCGGGCGTGACCCGGAGCAGGGCGACCGCGAGCGGACGCCCGCTCATGTGATGTCTGTCCGCCAGATGCGCGAGATGCGCTTCGAACGGCGCTTGTTTGAACAAGCCGGTGCGCGGTTCGCCCATGAGATCGCGTAGCGCGCGGGTATCGTGTTCGGCAGCGCGGCGGCTGCGTTCGCGACGGATGGCCTCAAACAGCCAGCCCAAACTCGGCCCATAGGCCTGATTGGTCGAAACCACCGCTGACGCGCCGCGGTCTAGCACAGCATCAGCTGTTTTCGTATCGCCCGGCGCCGTCACCACCATGGTTGGCAAATAATAGAGGCTCGCATTACGCCGCAGCGCTGCGCAGAGCGAGATTGCGGTCATCGCGTCTTGCGCGCCGTTCAGCACTACCGCGTCGAACGCTTCGTCGTGCAAGTGATCGAAGCCGGCGTAGGATGAGAACGCTGCCGCGACCAAGCCACCCTGCTCAGCCAATGCGCGTTCGAGCGAAAGGAACATCGCGCTCGGCGCGCCGATATAAAGCGCCCTCAATTTGCGCGCGTCGAGCGGCACTGGCGCGGACACATCCAGTGCGCCAGCAGTCGCTAGCCGCGCCTGACGTTCTTCACGCGCGATCGCTTCGCGCACCGCAGCTTCAATTTGCGCGGCCAGAAGCTTTGGAGGCGCGCCCAGATTCACGGCGCCGTTGAAATGCGGAACCCGATGCAGTCCGTTCGGCGGAGGCTGCTCAGAGGGCAAGGCAACCAGATTTGCTAGCGCACGCGGCGAGGCCAGTGTTGCGACGTCGGAGACATTGCCATCAGGAGCGGCCACGATGGCAATGTCCTCGCCGTCTGGGGCTTCGCGATAGGGGCCGGGGAGGGCGAGTGCGTCGATTTGAGCGGCATTCAGAGCCGCCTGCGCGTCACGCGCCGTACGGGCATCCAGGCTGCGCACAACAAATCGCAAGACTTAACGCTCCGGCGCCCTGGCGGCGTCTGTTGAACTTATGGCTCAGTCGGGCCACGAAACAAACGCACAAGGTAAACGAGGCAGAGCATGGCCCAGGGTCCTTTAAACGGTGTGAAGGTGGTCGAGTTTGCGGGGATCGGTCCTGGACCGTTCTGCACGATGTTGCTGTCCGACATGGGCGCTGACGTGGTCCGCATTGACCGCAAGAACGCGCGCAGTTTCGGCAAGGACATTGGCGCACGCGGACGCCGCTCCGTGGGCCTCGACATGAAGCAGCCCGAAGACGTGGCGACCGCGCTAAGTCTCATCGAGAAAGCCGACGTGCTCGTCGAAGGTTTCCGTCCCGGTGTGATGGAGCGCCTCGGCCTTGGCCCTGACGTCGCGCTCGCGCGCAATCCGAAGCTCATCTATGGGCGCATGACGGGTTGGGGCCAAACCGGTCCGCTCGCGCAAGCGGCGGGTCACGACATCAACTACATCTCGATCACAGGCGCCTTGCACGCGATGGGCAAGGCTGATCGCCCGCCTGCGCCGCCGCTCAATCTCGTCGGCGATTTCGGCGGCGGCGCGCTCTACTTGGCGATGGGCATTTGCGCCGCGCTCTTCGAAGCGCAGCGTTCGGGCAAGGGCCAGGTCATTGACGCCGCCATCACTGACGGCGTCGCCTCGTTGATGGCGATGATGTACGGCATGCGCGCCTCGCAGATTTGGACTGATGACCGCGACGCCAACATGCTCGACGGCGGCGCCCACTTCTACGACACCTACGAGACCAAGGACGGCAAGTTTGTCTCCATCGGTTCGATCGAGCCGCAATTCTATGCGCTGCTGATGGAGAAGACCGGCCTGAAGGACGATCCCGCGTTCGCCGCGCAAATGGTGAAGCCCGAGTGGCCGGCCCTTGCCGATAAGCTCGCCGCCGTCATCAAGACTAAAACCCGCGATGAATGGACCGCGCTGATGGAAGGCACTGACGTGTGCTTTGCCCCAGTGCTCACCATGGGCGAAGCGCCCAAGCATCCTCACAACGCGGCGCGCGCTACTTTCGTCGAAATCGATGGCGTGGTTCAGCCCAACGCGGCGCCGCGCTTTTCTCGCACGCCCGGCGCCGTTCAGGGTGGGCCGCCGCAAGCCGCCTCCGACCCCAAGGAAATCCTGGCCAGCTGGGGCGGCTGACATTTTTCGAGATGATTAAAGCGTTCATGCCGGGTTCAATCGCCATGCACTTTAATCATCCTCGGTCCTGGGCGATTTTCGTCCCTCGCTCGTACCGGGGCCAAGTTCTCGCTCCCAATTCCGGGTGCGAAACAGAGCGCCAGCCGCCGGCTCAGCGGCTGGCGCAATCTGTTCTGAGCAAGCCATTATGTATTTCCGCCCCGGAATGTTGCGCCGCAGCGCGACCCTACGTAACACGTGCGCCCAGAGGCGTTTTCCATGGCGAATAAAGTCTATGCCGACGCAAAGTCGGCGCTCGAAGGGTTCACCCACGACGGCATGACGGTAATGAGCGGTGGCTTCGGCCTCTGCGGTATTCCGGAAAACTTGATCATCGCCCTGCGCGACAGCGGCGTGCGGGGGATTACCGTGATCTCCAACAATGCCGGCGTCGATGGCTGGGGCCTGGGTCTCCTGCTGGAGAGCAAGCAGATCAAAAAGATGATTTCGTCCTATGTCGGTGAGAACAAGGAGTTCGCCCGCCAGTATCTCGCCGGCGAGCTGGCGCTCGAATTCAATCCGCAAGGCACCTTGGCCGAACGCTGCCGCGCGGGCGGCGCAGGCATCGCAGGTTTCTACACCAAGACTGGCGTCGGCACTTTGGTTGCGGACGGCAAAGAAACGAAGGTCTTCAACGGCGAAACCTTCGTGCTCGAAACTGGCCTTGTCGCCGATCTCTCCATTGTCAAAGCCTGGAAGGGCGACAAGGAAGGCAACCTCGTCTTCCGCAAGACCGCGCGTAATTTTAATCCGATGATGGCGACCGCTGGAAAGAAGTGCGTCGCTGAAGTCGAGATCCTGGTCGAAACCGGCGAACTCGATCCTGACGAGATTCACACGCCCGGCATTTTCGTCGATCGCATCGTCAAAGGCAGCTTCGAAAAACGCATCGAGCAACGCACGGTGCGCACGCGGGAGAATGCATAATGCCGTGGTCCCGTGATCAACTTGCGCAACGCGCCGCCAAAGAGTTGCGCGACGGCTACTACGTCAATCTCGGCATCGGCATTCCGACGCTGGTGGCGAACTATATTCCGCAGGGCGTGGAAGTGACGCTGCAGTCGGAAAACGGCATGCTCGGCATGGGTCCGTTTCCGTTTTCCGGCGACGAAGATCCCGACCTCATCAACGCCGGCAAACAAACCATCACCGCGCTTCCGAAGACTTCGTATTTCTCGTCAGCGGATTCCTTCGCGATGATCCGCGGCGGCCACATCGATCTTTCCATCCTCGGCGCCATGGAAGTCTCCGAACGTGGCGACCTCGCCAACTGGATGGTGCCCGGCAAGATGGTCAAGGGCATGGGCGGCGCCATGGACCTCGTCGCCGGCGTGAAGAAGGTCGTAGTCGTCATGGAGCACACCTCCAAGGACGGCGCCTCCAAGCTTCTCAAAAAATGCTCGCTGCCGCTCACTGGCGTGAATGTGGTCGATCTTGCTATCACCGATCTCGGTGTGTTTGAAATCGACAAGCACGGCGCAGCGCCGATGAAACTCCTAGAACTCGCCGACGGCGTAACCCTCGACGAGATCAACGCCAAAACCGAAGGGGCCTTCGTTTCAGCGCTACGCTAGGCGCCGCAGTCGCGGGTTTCCCATTGCGGCGAAGCGTCCGCGCTGATACCCGCCCTGTCTTCTGGAGGGATGGTCGAGTGGTTTATGGCACCGGTCTTGAAAACCGGCGTGGATGCAAGTCCACCGTGGGTTCGAATCCCACTCCCTCCGCCACCAAAACGCCGTCGCAAATCCCTAACGCGCGCTAATGGTGAACCTGAAAAAACGATAAAAGCTTACGCGGCTTCAACGCGCGTCGTGTAAATGGACAGGCTCTACCGACGACGTGGGGCCTCTTCGTGAAGACTTTCACTCTGCCGCGTATTCTGTTCGTGACGTGCATCGCGCTGATCTGGAGCGCTGGCGCCGCGTCAGCCGAACCCGCGCCAATTCAATACGCCGCGAATGCGATCGGCGAGGTCTATCATCCGCAAGTTTCGCCGGGCGATGGCGCTTTGGTTGGCGGCGATGCGCGCTCGTACGGCTACGGCGCACAACGTCAACAAGGCGGCGCGGTGATCGACCTGCGGCGGCCGACTGCCGCCACCGCCGTCCAACACGACAACCCGCAAGCCGCAGCCCCCGCGATGCAATCGCAGCCGGTCGGCGGGCAGGGGCGCCCTTCTTGGCTTGAGACCGAACGCGTTGGGCAGCCCTACCAAGCCAATGGCCGCTGGTATGTGCCGACGCCGGAACCCGGTTACAGCGTCAATGGCGTTGCCTCGTGGTACGGCCCGAACTTTCACGGTCAACGCGGCGCCAATGGCGAAGTCTATGACCAAGAGGCGATGACCGCTGCGCATCCGACGCTGCCGCTCAACAGCCTTGTACAAGTCACCAATCTTGCCAACGGCCGCGAAGTGATCGTGCGCGTGACCGACCGCGGCCCGTTCGTCGGCGATCGCGTGATCGACCTTTCACATGCCGCAGCCCAAGTGCTCGGCTACGACAGCACCGGCACAGCGCGCGTGAATGTGCGTTATCTCGGCCCGGCGCCGCGCCGCGTGAATGCGGACGGTTCGTTGGCGCCGCGCGAAGCGCCTGCTCAAACAATGCCCGCTCCCGAAACCGTCGCGTATCCGGAGCAGGGGGCGCCTGCCCCCGCCGCCGCGCAAAACGCCGAAGGCCCCGTGGCGCTCGCTCCGCCGCCGGTCGAGCCGCAAGCCACCCTGCAACCAATAGCTGACCGCGCCGAATTGGCTGGCGCTCCGGCCGCGGCCTCAGCGGGCGCTTATTTCGTGCAAGTGGGTGCGTTCTCGGATGTGGATAACGCCCACCGCGTCCGCGATGCGGTGGCGTCGGCCGGCAATGTTGTCCTTGACACGCGCCGCAACGCTTCGGGCATGGAACTTTTCCGCGTTCGTCTCGGACCGTGGCAGAGCCGGGAAGAGGCTGAATCCGCCCGCCAATCTCTTGCCTCGATGGGCTATGCTCAGAGCGTCGTCGCCGCGCCGTAAGGCGGGCGGTTTGTTGACGCATTCCAGACGCGGCGGTTCGCTTAAACTGCGCGTGTGCTCATTCGATTCGGCGGACAAATGACCCTTCGGCGCGCCCTGAGCGCATTCACAATCGCCCTGTTGATCGTCGCCGTGGCAGGCGATGCTGACGCTGCCCGCAGATCGCGCGCGCGCCGTCCCGCGGTTTCGCATCACGCCGCAACGCCAGCGCAGCCCGCACGCCCGCCCGGCGCCAAACACGTCACTATCATGGATGGCGACACCGGTTTGCTGCTCTATTGCGACGATTGCCATACGCCGATCGAGCCTGCGTCGATGTCTAAGCTGATGACCGCGCTCGTCGTTGGCGAGGCTCTGCTCTCGCATCGCATCACCATGGATACGCGCTATCACGTCAGCGAGAACGCGTGGCGTCACGGCGCCATGTCCGATGGCTCGCACATGTTTCTGGAATTGAACTCCGATGTGTCGGTGCGCGATCTGATCAGCGGCGTGATTGTCGTTTCCGCGAATGATGCGTGCATCACCTTGGCAGAGGGACTGTACGGTTCGGAAGCGGC
The DNA here is from genome assembly GCA_047601265.1 of Terricaulis sp. GTDB lineage: Bacteria > Pseudomonadota > Alphaproteobacteria > Caulobacterales > Aquidulcibacteraceae > Vitreimonas. The sequence goes on along the minus strand of JASGJR010000001.1, from coordinate 558,351 downwards.
GTTCGTCGATCAGATGAACAAGCGCGCGCGCGAGCTTGGCTTGACCAGTGCGCACTTCACCAACGTCACCGGTCTGCCGGATCCGCAACATGTCATCAGCACCGCCGATCTCGCCAGCCTCGCCCGCTATCTGATCGCGCGCCACCCCGAGCTCTATCGATTGTATTCGGAGCGCACGTTCACGTACGGCACGCACACCCAGGAAAATCGCAATCCACTGTTCGGCGCGTTCGATGGCGCTGATGGCGTGAAGACGGGGCATACGGACGAGGCGGGCTACAGCCTTGTCGGATCAGCCGTGCGCGCCGGCCACCGCCGTATCATTGTGTTCAATGGCGCCAACTCGATGGCCGAACGGCGCAGCGAAGGCGTGCGCCTGATGACGGCGGCCTTCAATGACTACGACGTGCGTCACCTGGCTGCCGCGAACCAGCAAGTCGGTGAAGCGGAGGTCTATATGGGCTCGCGGAAGACCGTTCCGCTGGTCGCGCCCAGCCTGCTCGCCATTGGCGGCTCGCGAAGTACGTTGAACGCCCTGCACGCTCACATCCGCTACGACGGCCCTCTTTCGGCGCCGATCAAGAAGGGGGCTATCGTGGCCCACCTCGTGGTTGATGGTCCCCCCGGATTTCCGCCGCGCGAGTACCCGCTGGCCGCCGGCGCTGATATTGGCCGCGCCAATTGGTTCTCTCGCGCCGCAGAAGGCTTGCGTTTGACGCTGTCAGGCGGTCATTGAGCCTTATGGCTCACGGCCGTTTCATCACCCTCGAAGGCGGCGAAGGCACCGGTAAGTCCACGCTCGCCCGAAGTTTGTCCGAAGCGCTGAAGGACCACGAAATTGTCCTGACGCGCGAACCCGGCGGTTCGGCGGGCGCGGACGCCATCCGCGCGCTTCTCGTACAAGGTGACGCCAACCGCTGGAGCGCTTTGGAAGAAGCGCTTCTGTTCGCCACCGCACGGCGCAATCATCTGCAGCAAACGATCCTGCCCGCATTGGCGCGCGGCGCCTGGGTGATCTGCGACCGCTACTACGACTCCACGCGCGCCTATCAGGTCGCCGCCGGCGGTTTGTCTCCGGCGGTGCTCGATCAGCTGACGGAGCTGATCGAAGCGCCGGCGCCAGATCTCACTCTCATGCTCGACCTTGACGCCGACCTTGGCCTTGCGCGTTCGTGTGGCGCCCATGTTGGCGAAGATCGTTTTGAACGCAAAGGCGCCGGCTTTCACGCCCGAGTGCGCGATGAATTCCGCGCCATCGCCGCGCGCGAACCGCAACGCTGTGTCGTGGTCGACGCCGCTCAATCGCCTGAATCGGTGCTTGCTGCGGCGCTGGCCGCCATCAAGGCGCGCCTCTGATGGCCGCCGAGAAAGCTGCGCCCGAGACGGACAAGGAGCCGAACACTCCACATCCGCGCGACACTTACAGCTATGTCGGCAACGATGCTGAAGAAGCGATGCTCGCCGACGCGTTGCGCGGTGGGCGCATGCATCACGCCTGGATGGTCACCGGTCCCAAAGGTCTCGGCAAAGCCACGCTCGCGTATCGCCTCGCGCGTGTCGCGCTTGGCGCGCAAACCAGCGGCGCGCGTGCTCTGCAGGTCGATTCTGAAGACCCGATCGCGCGTAAGATCGCCGCGCAAGCGCATCCCGATCTCTTCATTTTGCGCCGCGGCCTCAACGACCGCGGCCGGCCCCGCCGCGAAATCTCCGTCGACGAAGCGCGCGAGCTTGGCCATTTCTTCTCGCTCGCACCCAGCCAAGGCGGCATGCGCATCGCTATTATCGACGCCGTCGATGATATGAACCGCAACGCCGCCAACGCGATCCTCAAAACACTAGAAGAGCCACCGGCGCGCTCAGCCATCATTCTTGTCTGCAATGCACCCGGAGCTTTGTTGCCCACGATCCGCTCCCGCTGCCGCCGCTTGCCGCTGCGCACGCTGTCGGACACGGAGATGCGTCAAGCCGTCGGCAGCGACGTCAACGAAAGTATCGTCAAGCTCGCCAAAGGCCGCCCGGGCCGCGCCATCGCTTGGCAAGCGCAAGGCGCGGACGTCGTGAGCGCCAAGATCGCGCACGCGACCGAACAAATTGCGCGCGGCGAAGGCCGCGCCGTGCTGCAAAGTCTCTACGATCAGCTGAGCGGCGAACCCTTCGAGAAGCTCGCCGCGGTGCTCGAACTCACGGAAGAGTGGGTGCGTGCAGCGGGGGTCGAGCAGGGGGCCGAGACGTGGGCGGACGCCTGGTCCGCGCTCGAACAACTGCGCATCGAAGCCGAAGATCTCGACATGGATCCGCGTCACGCTTTGGCGCGCGCTGTCAGCATCGTCGAGCGCGCCGCGAGCGCGCGCCGATGACCCTGCTCATCGACAGCCACGTTAATCTCCATCACCACCTGTTCGATGCCGATCGCGACGCCGTCATCACCCGCGCGCGTGACGCCGGCGTCGCGCGCATGATCACAATCTGCGACAAGATCGAGAACCTCGGCCAAGTCAGCGCCATTGCTCAAGCGCATGACGACATTTACTGCAGCGTCGGCGCGCATCCGCACTACGCCAAGGATCACCTCGATCTCACCGCCGAGAAGCTGATCGAACTGGGCAGGCACAAGAAGGTGGTGGGCGTTGGCGAAACCGGCCTCGATCGCCACTACAATTTCAGCCCCGCCGAAGATCAGATCAAAGTTTTTCGCGCCCACGCCGCCGCTGCGCGCGCGCTCGACAAAACGCTAATCATCCACACGCGCGAAGCCGACGACGAGATGGCGGAGCTGTTGGAGGAAGAGGCGGGGAAGGGTCCTCTTCGCATTCTCATGCATTGCTACACGTCTGGCGCCGAACTCGCGCGACGTGCACTCGCGCTCGGCGCCTACATCTCGTTCTCCGGCATCATGACTTTCAAGAACGGCAACGATGTCCGCACCATCGCCAGCGAAACGCCGCTCGATCGCATCATCGTTGAGACCGATTGTCCCTATCTGACCCCTGTCCCGTTTCGCGGCCAGCGCTGTGAACCGATGCACGTGGCGCAAGTGCAGGGGGCCTTCGCGCAACTGCGCGGCTTAAGCGAAGCGAAGTGTAGCGCCCTGCTCGCCGACAACTTCTTCCGCCTCTTCCCAACCATTCCGCGGCCCACTTGATGGCTACGCTGCGCGTCACCGTACTCGGCTGCGGCTCATCCGGCGGCGTCCCGCGCGCCGACGGTGATTGGGGCGTCTGCGATCCCAACGAACCCAAGAACCGCCGCACGCGCTGCGGACTGTTGCTGCAACGCTGGAGCGGCGCGCCAGGCGAACCAGCGCAGGCGACCACCGTATTGATCGATACGCCGCCCGAAGTCCGCCAGCAGCTCGCCGCCGCGCGCTGCGGTCGCCTCGACGCGGTGCTCATCAGCCATGATCACGCCGATCAGACCAACGGCTTTGACGACATCCGCGCTTTCTTCTTGCGCCAGCGTGCGCAGATCCCGGTGCTGCTCAACGACAGCACAGCCGAGACCTTCATGCGCCGCTTCGGCTACGCGTTCGAAGCAGGGCCGGGTTATCCCGCCATCGCGCATCGCGCCGCGCACCTGACGCCGCTCGTACCCATCACCATCGCCGGTCCCGGCGGGCCACTCGAGATCACGCCGCTCGATCAGGACCACGGCTTCTCGCGCTCGCTCGGTTTTCGCGTCGGGCCTCTGGGCTACAGCAACGACCTCGTCGACATGCCTGAAGTCAGCCTCGCTGCGCTCGCCAACCTCGACCTCTTCATCGTCGACGCGCTGCGCGACCGCCCGCATCCCACGCACGCCAGCGTCGATCAGGCGCTCGGCTGGATCAAACGACTCCAACCCAAGCGCAGCGTGCTGACCAACATGCACATCGACCTGGACTACCGGGCGCTACAGGTGAGGCTGCCAGCCGGCGTCGAGCCAGCCTATGATGGCTGGGCAGCCGATCTGGAGGTTTGAAATCACAAGATGCCGGTGAAACGAACGGCCGCGGAAGTTGCGCTCATACTCCGTGACTTCATCGAAGGCACCGGCGGACAATGGGACTGGGACGACTTCGAATCTTTGGCGATTGCAGACCCCGATCTTGAGCGTATTCGCAGAGAGGCTGCGATCGCTGCGCCACCCAAGCCGGACATGGAGAAGTTGCGAGACCTTCTGCGGCAAGTTGAAGAGCTGGCGAAGCGATTAGAGCGACCTGCCAGCCGGCGTCGAGCCAGCCTATGATGGCTGGACCGCCGATCTGCCCGTCTAAGTCGTATCTATCGTTTCCCATAATCTATCTTATGCGAGATCGCGATGCCTGAACAAGTCTATGAAAAGGCGAAAGAAAAGAGCGCCGATCGGCTTGCGCGCAATGCCCGTTCCACACAGGCTGTGCTCGACGTCATGGCCCAGCTGCGCGACCGCCAGCATGGCTGCCCGTGGGACGTGGAGCAGACCTTCGCGACCATTGCGCCATACACGATCGAGGAAGCCTACGAGGTCGCGGACGCCATCGCGCGCAACGACATAGGCTCGCTCAAGGAAGAACTTGGCGACCTCCTCTTCCAAGTGGCCTTCCACGCGCGCATGGCCGAGGAGCAAGGCGCCTTCGATTTCGCCGACGTCGCGCAGGCGCTCGCCGACAAGATGATCGAACGACATCCGCACGTGTTCAGTGAAGCCGGCGATGGCCGCACGGCAGCGCAACAGACAATCGCTTGGGAGACCCTCAAGGCGGAGAAGCGCGCCGCCAAGGGCGTGACCTCCCTGCTCGACGACGTGGCAATGGCGCTGCCGGCGCTGATGCGCGCTGAGAAGCTCACCAAGCGCGCCGCGCGCATCAACTTCGACTGGCCGAGTTCGCACGAGGTGCTGACCAAGCTCGACGAAGAACTCGCCGAGTTGAAGGAAGCGGAAGCCAGCGGAGATGAGGAACACATCGCCGAAGAGATGGGCGACGTGTTGTTCGTGATCGCCAATCTCGCCCGCAAGCTGAAGGTCGATCCCGAGGAGGCGCTCCGCCGCGCCAATGCCAAGTTCACCCGCCGCTTCCAGCACATCGAGGCAAAGCTCGCCGAACAAGGCCGCACCGGCCCACAGCCGTTGGACGACATGGAAGCGCTCTGGCTCGAAGCCAAGCGCGCGGAGAAGCGTGGCTGATGCTGTTGCGGCGCATCCGTGAGCACGCGGGCAAGCACAACTGGTTTGCGGTGAGCGTCGAATGACCTCGATGGTACTGCCCGCAGCGGCGACGAGCCGTCTCTCATTGCCGCGTTTCAGGCTACCCAGATTTATCCGCGTCCGATGGCGCGCACGTCTTAGGACGAAGTGTTGGCTGTTGGCGCGCTGAACACACTGGGCGATGCCGCGACGCGCCAGAAGATCGCCAACTACTATCTTCGCCGTCGACGTCAGCGAAGCGACGTTTCGCACCGTCCCTGCATACCGCGAAGTTGGTCGCAGCGCGGTCCCTTACGCGATACAAGCGCGCATCCGTGCGGCTTGCGCCGAGCGTATGACGACAGACGCCGGCGGCTTCGTAAAGATTGCCCTGCCGACGGCGTGCGAATTGAATTTGCCGCCGGACGTTACCGCGCGTGTGCGCGCGACGCCAGGCATTGAACGCGATGTGACGCGGCTCCTCGCAGACATCGACCAGAAGGAGATCCAGTTCACGCGCTCGGAAGCACGAGCGCAGGCAATGCTGACAGCGTTGCGCGCGGTTCAGTGATCATAGATCGCCGGCGATCTCGCTGACCGTGCTTGTGTTCACCGCCTCAGCGTACCGAACGGCACAACCTTATTGTCGATATCATGCCCGATGTCCGCTCGCCCCAGATACGGCACGCCGGCGCGCGCGCACCAGAACTTGATCATCTCTTCGGGCTCGGCGCCGAACGGCTTATCATTCTCCGGAACCTGTGAGATGCGGCCGAGCCGTACGCCCCTCGCCTTGCGCACGTTCGGCGAAGTCATGATGTGGAAGAGGGCGCGATCGATGCGGTAGAGATACTCGTTCAACTCCTCCAGCATGATCGTGTGGCCCGCGAGATCGGGCTCCAGCGGTGTGCCGAGGATCGAGTGCAAGATCATGATATTGAAGGCGGCGAACTTGCCCCCCGTCATCACGTTGAGCTCCATTGCTTCTGGCGCGCGTTCGATCAGGAAGCTAAGCGCCCTGCGCACCGCGCTATCGCCCTTCTCCCGCGTGAGATCAATCGGCATCGGCCCATGGGCCAGATGCGGAAATCCAAGTTTGTGCAGGCCAGCCAGGATCGCGCCAGCGTCGCTGTAGCCGAGATACACCTTCTCGCGCGCCGCATGCGTGACACCCGCCATCACCTGCTCGGCCATCCGGCACGCGCCGTAGCCGCCGCGCGCAACCCACAGCGCGTCGAACGACGGATCGTTGGCCACATCAAGGAACGCTTTCGCGCGCTCAGCATCGCTGCCGGCGAAGTGCCCTTCAGAGAGAAAACATTGCGGATGAAAAACGATTTCGGGCGCCTGATCCAGAAACGTGTCGGCGGCGAACGTCTTCACACGTTCCGCGAGTTCATGATCGATACGCGTGCCGGGCGCGACGACGCCGATGCGAATGCGCTGGCCCATGAAGGTATTCTGCGTCCCAAGGCGCTAGTGTGGCCCGCGTCTTCCGCGCGCGGGCCAATGCCGTCATAACCGGGCCTCATGAGTCAGGAAAGCGCTTTGGCCAAATCCTATTTCCTGTGCGGCGTCGGCGGCTCGGGCATGCTGCCGCTCGCCTTGATTTTGCGCGGACGCGGCGAGATCGTGTCGGGCTCGGATCGTACGCTTGACCAAGGCCGCACCGGCGCCAAGTTCGAGTATCTGGAGAGCCAGGGCATCGCCCTGTTTCCGCAAGACGGCAGTGGCGTCACTGATCCCGGCCAAATCGTCGTCCGTTCAGCCGCGGTGGAAGACACCGTGCCGGACATCGTCGCCGCCAAGCGTGCCGGCGCTCAATTGTTAGGGCGCGCCGAACTGCTTTCGCAGCTCTTCAATTCCGCGCGCGTGCGCATCGGCGTTGCGGGCACCAGCGGCAAATCTACCACCACAGGCATGATCGCCTGGCTGCTGCACAGAGCAGGCCGCGATCCCACGGTCATGAACGGCGCGGTGATGAAGAACTTCGCCACGCCGGATGCCCTCTTCGCCTCCGCGCTCGTAGGCAAGGGTGACGCCTTCGTCAGCGAGGTTGACGAAAGCGACGGTTCGATTGCGCGCTACGCTCCCACCATCGCGGTCGTGAATAACATCGCGCTCGACCATAAGAGCATGGACGAACTCCGCGCGCTGTTCAGCGGCTTCGTCGGTAAGGCCGAAGTGGCGGTGCTCAATCTCGACAACGAGGAGACAGCGGCCTTGGTGCTGACGGCCAAGATCCGCACCCGCACCTACAGCGTAAAATCGCCTTTGGGCGATCTTTATGCGAGCACCATCGAGCAGGCGCCCGATGGCGTGTCGTTCAAAGTATTCGAGCGCGAAGGCGGCGCTCACGCTAGCGTGCGGCTCAACGTGCCTGGCGTACATAACGTCTCGAACGCGCTCGCCGCGCTCTCGGCTGCGCGCGCGTACGGCTTGAGCCTCACTGAAGCGTGCAAGGCGCTTGAGGGTTTCTCAGGCACCAAGCGGCGTCTGGAAATTGTGGGCACAGCCGCCGGCGTGACGGTGATCGACGATTTCGGCCACAATCCCGATAAGATCACCGCCACGCTCGCTACGCTGCACGCTTTTCCCGGCCGACTGCTCGTGATGTTTCAACCCCACGGCTTTGGTCCGCTGAAGCTCATGAAGCAGCAATTCATCGACTGCTTTGCCGAGAACATGGGCACGGAGGATGTGCTCATTATGCCTGATCCCGTCTATTTCGGCGGCACGGTCGATCGCAGTGTCACCAGCGAACACATCGCGTTCGGCGTGCGTGCGCGCGGCATACAGGCCATGGCCTTCGCCGAGCGCGCAGCATGCGGCGACAAGCTTTTGGAGTTGGCCGAGCCGGGCGATCGCATCGTCGTCATGGGCGCGCGCGATGACACGTTGAGTACGTTTGCAGCGGAGCTGTTGCAGCGTTTGCCAAAGTAGGGACCTCCCCTACTCCGCTGCCGGGCGCAATTCTTCGGGCAGGGGTTCGATGGGCGCAAAGCGGGCCGCGTCTTCGATGGAAAGCTCCGCTTTCAATGTGATCGCGCCGTTTTCGTCGTGGGTTTCTTCCAAGATGCGTCCAGCCGCAGCGATCCGCGCATGGGTTTTGCCATCACCAGCATCAAGGGTGAGGGTGACGATGCGGGTCGCGGAGAAGGCCGCGCGATCGATCGCCGCGAGCAGGGCGTCCATGCCCTCCCCGGTCACCGCGGAAATCGCGACAGGGGCCAGAGCAGGGGTTGTACCACACTCTTCCATCGCCTCGGCCCTGCGCATTCGCGCTTCGTGCGTGGCCGCGTCGAGCAAATCGATCTTGTTCCACGCTTCCAGCACCGGCGGCGATTTTCCGCCGGCGTCTTTTGCCAGTTGCGCCAATACGTTCAGCACGTCGTGCTTCTGCGCTTCACTGTCGTCATGGGCGATGTCGCGCACGTGCACCAACAGGTCCGCCTCTGTCACCGCCTCGAGCGTGGCGCGAAACGCGGCGATCAATTCAGTCGGCAGATCGGAGATGAAGCCCACCGTGTCGCTGACGATCACCGAGCGGCCGCTCGGGAGCTTCACGAGGCGCGCGGTGGGATCAAGCGTGGCGAACGGCATGTTCTTCGCTAGCACGCCGGCTTGGGTCAGCCGATTGAACAGCGTCGACTTGCCGGCGTTGGTGTAGCCAACAAACACTACGGCCGGCAGCCCGGCGCGTGAGCGTGCCCGGCGTTGCAGCGCGCGTGTACGGCGCACATCCTCCAGTTCGCGCTTCAGCTTGACAATGCGGTCAGCGATTTGGCGGCGATCGAGTTCGATCTGCGTTTCACCCGGACCGCCGGTCTTGCCAAGCCCGCCGCGTTGGCGCTCCAAGTGCGTCCACGTACGCACGAGCCGCGACCGTTCGTATTGCTGCCGCGCCAGCTCCACCTGCAGGCGGCCTTCCTTCGTATGCGCGCGAACGCCGAAGATTTCCAAGATCAGGCCGGTACGATCCACCACCTTGGCGTTGGTATCGCGCTCGAGGTTGCGCTGCTGGGTCGGAGAAAGCGGCGCGTCAACCACGATCACACCGGCGCCCAGTTCTTCAGCTTGATCCTTCAACCGCGCCACCCGGCCTTCGCCGAAATAACTGCGCGGACTGATTTGCCGGAGCGGAGCGGCGTCAGCGTACGCGACGTCGAGCCCAAGCGCGTGCGCGAGGCCCACCGCCTCCAACAGCCGGGCCTCTGGATCGCGCGCGTCGTATTCTCCGCCCACGAGCGGGCGGAGAACGATAGCACGATTGATGTCTTGCGTCGGCGTCTCAGCCGTCGGCTTCATCGGCCGCCTTGTCGATTTCGTGTAACTGAACTGGGCCACCCGGCATGATGGTGGAGATGGCGTGCTTGTAGACCAATTGCACCTGGCCGTCGCGCCGGAGCAGCACACAGAAATTGTCGAACCACGTTACGACGCCCTGAAGTTTTACGCCATTGACCAGGAAAATCGTGAGTGGGGTTTTTGCCTTCCGGACCGCATTCAGGAAGGTGTCTTGCAGGTTCTGCTTCTTATCCATTTTGTTGTTTGCCCGTTCTTGTAGCGCCGCGACGTCCGCGCGGCTGAGCTGCAGATATACGGGCGCCCGATGAGCCACGCCAATGAAAGCGAAGCAGGACAAGCGAATTTTAGGAGCCGGCGCCCAAATAGGCGGCGCGTAGCGCATTCGCCACCGGTCCGGGCTTGCCGTCGCCGATCTGCACGCCGTCCAGCGAAACGATCCCGACAGCGGGATTGGTGGCCGCGCTTATGAACGCTTCTCTTGCGGATTGAGCCTCTGCCAACGTGAAGGCTTGTTCCACGACCGGCATTTGCCGATCTCGCGCGATCTCAAGCAATGCGCTGCGGGTCACCCCATGGAGGATATGATTTGATAGTGGTGGCGTCCTCAAGCGGCCCTGTGCGTCCACGATAAAGGCGTTGGAAGACGTGCCTTCCGTCACAAAACCATCGGCGTCTACGAACCATGCTTCGAACGCGCCGTTCTCGCGCGCATGTTGGCGCGCCAGCACGTTAGGCAGCAGGTTCACCGATTTGATGTCACATCGCGCCCAGCGTTGTTCGGGCGTCGAGATCACTTTGATGCCAGCGGCGGCGCGTTTCTCAATCGCGGCGCGATCAAGGTTCTTGGCGGTGATGATGAGTGTTGGGCTGACCGCTGGATTTGGGAAAACGTGATCGCGCGGCGCCGCACCACGGCTAATTTGCAGATACACCAGCCCGTAACGCACGCGATTACGTCGCGCCGTTTCGGTAATGACGGCCCACAGCGCGTGCTGCCCCATCGGCGGCGTGATGCGCAATTCGCTGAGGGAGCGCTGTAAGCGCGCCATGTGCGCGGCGCGATCAAACAATCGTCCGTCACGCACGCCCCAGACTTCGTAGATTGAATCTGCGAACTGAAACCCGCGATCGAGAATTGAGACGCCAGCGTTCGCCATAGGGACGTACGCGCCGTTGACGTACGCAATGGCGCTCATTCGGCTTCGAGGCCACGGCCTGGCGGCTCGACGCCGAGCGACTTCAGCTTACGGTGCAGCGCCGAACGCTCCATGCCGATGAAGGCTGCGGTGCGCGAAATGTTGCCGCCAAAACGCGTGATCTGCACGTTGAGGTACTCACGTTCGAAGCGCTCGCGCGCGTCGCGCAAAGGCAAAGCGATCACGTCTTGCATGCCTTCGTTCTTGGCAAGACCTGACGATGGCCACGCATCTGGCGGCAGAGATTCGACCGTCACCGGCGCGTTGTTTTCGCCTGTCGCCAGAATGAGGATGCGCTCAATGACATTGCGCAACTGGCGGACGTTGCCGGGCCAGTCGGCAGCTTGCAGCGCCGCCAACACGTCGATGCCGATCTCACGGGCTGGCACGCCGGACATGCCCGACAGGCGTCCCACGAAATAGCCCGCAAGCTCGGGAATGTCCTCGCGCCGTTCGGCCAAGCTTGGCGCCCGCAACGGCACGACGTTGAGGCGATGAAAGAGGTCTTCGCGGAAGCGTCCTTGGGCGATGTCGCCCGTGAGGTCGCGCGACGTTGAGGAAACCACGCGCACGTTCACCTGGACATCGGAAGAACCGTTCAGGCGTTTGAAGCGCTGTTCGACCAGCACGCGCAAGATCTTCGATTGCGTTTCCAGCGGCATGTCGCCGACTTCGTCGAGGAAAAGCGTGCCGCCATGTGCGTTCTCGAAGACGCCAATTTTGCTCGGCCGTCCGTCCGGGCCGTCCTCGCCGAAGATTTCGCTTTCCATGCGCTCTGGCGCGATTGAGGCGGCGTTGATGGCGACAAATGCGGCGCCGGCGCGGCCGCTGCGATCGTGCAACGTGCGGGCAACCAGCTCTTTCCCGGATCCTGCGGGGCCGGTTATCAAAACGCGCGAATTGGTCTGCGCGACCTTGTCGATGGCGCTGCGTAGCGCCGACATCACCGTCGAGGTGCCGATGAGGTCGTCGCTGACGATCGACTTCGCCCGGAGCGCGGCATTTTCCCGCTTGAGCTGGGCCGTCTCCAACGCACGCTGAATGACAAGCAACAGCCGATCCGCCGTGAACGGCTTTTCGACAAAATCGTACGCGCCCTTGCGGATGGCGGAGACCGCAGTTTCGATCGTGCCGTGACCGGAGATCACGACGACGGGCATGTCTGCTTCCACGCTCTTGAACATCGCCAAGAGATCGAGTCCGTCAACGCGGCTGCCTTGCAACCAAATGTCGAGCACCACAAGGGACGGCTTGCGCCGGCGAATGGCTTCAAGCGCTTCGTCGCTGTCGCGCGCGGTCCGCACTTGATGACCATCGTCTTCGAGGATGCCGGACACCAAATCGCGGATGTCGGCTTCGTCGTCGATAACGAGAATGTCTGCAGGCATCAGGATGCTCCTACGCCGTGTTCTGCGGCAGGCTGTATGACGTCCTCGGTGCGCTTGGGGAGGACAAAGCGGACAACGGCGCCGGGACTCGGTCCTGGTGCGTCGTCGAGTTCAATCAAGCCCCCGTGGTCTTCGACGACGCGCGCGACAATGGCGAGGCCAAGGCCTGTGCCCTTTTGCCGTGTCGTCACGTACGGCTCGATGAGCCGGTGGCGATTTTTCTCCGGGAAACCCAACCCGTTGTCGCTCACTTCGAATTGCACGCCGGTTTCCAGGTCGCGCAGGCGCAGCGTGACGAAGCCTTCCTTCGGCTCGCCACCATCGCGCACGCGCCTGCCTTGAACGCTCTCAGCGGCGTTCTTGACGAGATTGGTGAGCGCTTGGCCGAGCAATCGCTCATCGCACACGAGCGCGATGGGTTTGTCCGCGCCTTCGGCTTCGAACTTGATGTCCGGGAACACCAGACGCTGGCCGAACACCACGGACTTGGCGATGTCGCTAATGTCGGCGTACGCCATGACGGGCGTCGGCATACGCGCGAATGCAGCAAACTCGTCGACCATGCGGCCGATGTCAGCCACTTGGCGAAGAATGGTGTCAGTGCAGCGCTGAAAGGTTTCCTTGTCGGAGGTGATCTCCCCGAAATACTTGCGCTGTAGGCGATCGGCAGAGAGCTGAATCGGCGTCAGCGGATTCTTGATCTCGTGCGCGATACGCCGGGCCACATCCTTCCAGGCCTCCTGGCGCTGCGCCGAAATAAGTTTGGTCATGTCGTCGAACGTCAACACCAGACCGCCTTCGGCATCCGGCGCCATGCGAACGCTGAGGTTCAACGTGCCGCTATCGCGCACAAGGTCGACCCGTTGCGCTGGCGTTTCCGCCTGCGGCGCCGGCTGGTTCATAAGGTCGGCGAATTCGGGCACGACATCGATCAGCCGCCGCGCAACCAAGTCGGCGCCTTGATGACCCAGCAATTGCGCCGCGGACCGGTTGGTCGTGGTGATGCGGCCGTCACGATCGACGCTGACGACGCCGGCGCTAACGCCGCCGAGCACCGTCTCGATAAAGCGGCTGCGGTTCTCGGCGTCTTCCTGCGCAGTGATGAGGTCGCGCCGCTGCGTCTCAAGTTGCGCCGTCATGCGATTGAAGGCGACGCCCAAAGCATCAACTTCGTCGCGCTCTTCGCCGACGCTGACGCGCGCTTTGAGGTCGCCGCCAGCGACCCGGCGGGATGCGTTCACAAGCCGCCCGATCGGCTCGGCCACGCGTGATGCGCTCGAAAGGCCAACCCAAATTGCGCCGAGCAGCACCAGCATCGAGGTTGTAAGATAGGCGAGGCCGAACATGGCGCGCAGCGTGCCTTGGCGCTCCCGCGCGGCGCGATAATCAGCGACCGACTCCCGGAACTGCCGCAACTGCGCAACCAATCCGGGCTGCACCGCGCGCGACACCATCACGTAGCCGCCGCCATAGGCAGTGAGCCGATACAAGGCCAACAGCCGGTCGTGCTCTTGATCGAAGCTGACAGAAACATTGCCCTGATTGGCGTCGCGCAAAGCCTCCGCCGAAGGCGGTGTGAAGCCCATCGCGCCTTGTTGCTGCGCGCGCGCCAGAATACGTCCGCTGCGATCGATGATGTAAGCAGAGCGAAAGTTGCGCCGCTCGGCTTGCGCGGCGAGGAACGCCACATAACGCTGCGGGTCGTCTGTGAGATGCGGCGCGGCGCGGTTGAGGTCTTCCGCCATCGCTTGCACTTCGCCGCCCATGCCGCCGGTAGCGAGATCCACGTAGGAACGACCGACGTCGGCCGCGCTCTCGATCGTGGTTTCGACGCGCTGGCTGAACCAATTCTCGACGCTCTGACTGAAGGTAAAGCCCAAGAACGCCGCGACAATCACAGCTGGCGTCAGCGCAGCCAGGCTGAACAGCACTACGAAACGGGTGTGCAAACGCGCGCCGGTCGCCGCCGAACGCCAAGCGCGCGCCACGCGCCAGAGGCGGAACACGACGATCCCCAGCAGGATCGCGGAGATCGCGAGGCTTGTGAGTAACGCGCCGCTGATCAGCGAGGTGGTTTGGAGCGCCAACCCCTCCCCCGAGAGCAGCCCCGCAATAGCGCCGGCCGTGAGTAGGGCGGCCAGCACGAATCCGATGAGGAAGCTGAGCGCGCTCCGGCTGCGCGGCCGGTCGCTGAGGACGCCGGCCTCGGTCGTCTCGCTAGCTGTGACGCTGGACTGCATGGGCGTGGGGGCGTCCCGTGTTGCGTTCAGGACACACTGTGTTGCAGGGGATCAAGGCCCCGTCAATCACTTCGCCCAGTTCGGATGCCGAGGGTCTGGATCTTCTTCCGCAAGGTGTTGCGGTTGATGCCAAGCACAGCCGCCGCCTTGATCTGATTGCCGCGTGTCGCTTCTAAGGCATGGGTGATCAGCGGCTTTTCGACCTCGGCGAGCAGCCGGTCATAGAGCCCCGCAGCCGGCAGTTCAGGACTGGCGGCGGCAAACTCGCTCGCCAGCCGGCGCGACACGGCGGCGTCAAATCCCTCCGCGTGATGGTCGATGTTTTCGCGCGAGGCAGCGCCCAATTCGCGGCTGATCTCCCGCGCCGTGATCACCGGTGCGGGGCTTAGCGCGGCGGCGCGGCGCAACAGGTTCTCCAGTTCGCGCACGTTACCGGGAAACGGGTGCGCTTTGAGCCGCTCGATCGCAGCGTTGTCGAGCACCTTTTCCGGCAAGCCCTCGCGCTTGGCGCGTACAAGAAAGGCGCGCGACAAGTCAGGCACGTCTTCCAAACGCTCGCGCAATGGCGGCAAGCGAATAGCAACGACGTTCAAGCGATAGAACAAATCCTGGCGGAACTGGCCCGCCCGCGACAGCGCTGCAAGGCTGCGCTGCGACGACGCGATCAGGCGGATGTCAGGCCGCTGGTTCTTCTCTTCAGCGTGCAGCAAACCGGCGAGCCGCGTCTGCGCATCGATCGGCATTTCATCGACGTCCTCGAGAAACAGCGTGCCGTGTTGCGCTTCTTCAAGCTTGCCTTTGGGTCCGAATAGATCGCGGTCGAGGTTGGAGACGCTCGCCCCGGCCACGCTCATCGACACAAAGGGCGCATTGCTGCGGCGGCTGTGGTCGTGAATGGCGCGCGCGACACGCTCCTTGCCAGTGCCGCTCTCCCCTTCAATCAGCACCGTAAGGTCGGTGCCGGCGACGCGCGCCATCACCCGATAAACGTCCTGCATCGCCGGCGAACGGCCAATCAGCGGCAGTTTGTCTTCCTTCGCAGCCTTGCTGGTCAGCGCGCGTGTGCTGGCGTCCGGGCCACCCGAAAGTGCGCGGCCGATGGCGGCGAGAAGATCGTCGAGATCGAAGGGTTTGGGGACGTAGTCATATGCCCCGGCGCTCGCAGCAGAGAGCGCGGTGGCCACGGTCGATTGTGCGCTCATGACAATAATGGGCAGCGTTGGCCGTGCTTGCCGCAGTGACGGAAGCGCGTCGAAAACGCTCTCATCGCCCATATAGACGTCGGTCAGCACCAGATCGCCTTCGCCATCGCGCACCCACTTCACGAGCGTGCTTACGTTGGAGGTGGCGCGCACGGTGTAGCCGTCCTTGCTCAGCGCCTGCGAAAGCACGAAGCGCAGCGAGTTGTCGTCGTCGGCCAGCAGAACTGTGGTCATGGCGCCTCGTCAGAATCGATGGGGAGAAGAACTTTGAACTCGGTGCGGCCCGGCTGGCTTTCGACTTCGATGCGGCCGTCATGGCGCGCAATGATCTCGGCAGCGACGGTGAGCCCGAGCCCCATGCCGGATGTCTTGGTGGTGGCGAATGCCTCGAACAGACGCTCGGCGACATCAGGGTGCAGGCCCGGACCGTTATCGATGACGCGGACTTCAAGTTGCGCACGCGCGACGCCGCTTGCGGCCGAGCGAATGCGAACACCTGGCCGATACGATGTGATGAGATTGATCTCGCCATCATCCTGACCGGCCACCGCTTCGGCGGCATTTTTGGCAATGTTCAAGAAGGCCTGGATCAATTGATCGAAATCGCCGTGCACGGTGGGCAGGCTCGGGTCGTAGCGCTCGATGATCATCACATCGGGCGCGCTCGATCCGATCAGCTGACGGACGCGATTTAGAACCTCGTGGATATTGGCGTGCTCGAATTGCGCGGGCTCCATGGCCCCCACCGGATCGATGCGGTCAGTCAAACGGCGAATGCGGTCGACTTCGTCGCAGATCAGCTTGGCCAAGGCCGCGGAGTCCTTGTCATCGCTGCGCTCGATCAGCTGCGCCGCGGCCCGAATGCCGGCCAGCGGATTGCGGACTTCGTGAGCCAGCGTGCGTGTGGCGGCGTTCACGCCACCGGCGAGCGGTGTGGCGCGCACCCGCGGTGGCCGCGTCAGCACCAGCGCGACGTAGCCATTGTCGCCCACCGGTCCAGCAGCAACGCTTGCTCGCCCGAGCGCGAAGCCCGGTCCGATCAAGGGCGCCTCGGCTTCAGCCACGCCAGCGTTCTCAGCAAGAGCGCGGCGGACGATCGCCAGCAGTTGTGCGTCCTGCCCGAAGATCTCGTCGAGGCGTCGGCCAAGCAGCCCGCGGCCGACGCCGGCGAGCAATTCGGCCGCCGCGGCGTTGACGAAGCGAATGCGTTCACCGGGATCAATGCCGATGACAGGCGCAGGCAAGGCCTCCATCCAGCGTTCCGCGTCCGGCGCGGAAGATCGTGCAGGCAGTGGACGGACGACAGGATCGCTCATGCGGCGGCCCTTTCATCATCGCCTTCGAACAACTCGATCAGCGCCGCGCGTACGCGCGCCGGTTCTTCGAGTGTGCAAATGTGCTTGCGCGTCTGCCGTGCTGGCTCGCCAAAGTTCGCATCGATGGACCAGGCGATGTGTTTGCGCGCCACCCGAACGCCGAGGCCAACGTCATAGAAAGCGAGCGTGTCGTCGTAGAGCGCAAGCAGGCTTTGCAGCAACGCTGCGCGCGGGGGCGGCATTGCCTCGCCACCGTTTCGCAATGCGCGTTCGATTGCCCCCGGCAACCACGGCTTCCCTTGCGCCGCGCGTCCAATCATAACCCCCGCAGCGCCGGACAATTGAAGCGCGCGACGTGCGGCTGCAGCGCTAGCGATGTCGCCATTCGCGATCACCGGTATCTGCACAGCCTGCACGACATCGGCGATAGCGGCCCAGTTGGCGCTGCCTCGGAAGAATTGTTGCCGCGTGCGCCCATGGACGGTGAGCATGCGGACGCCGGCGGCTTCGGCGCGGCAGGCGATGTCGGCGGCATTCAAACTCGTGTCGTCCCAACCTAGGCGCATCTTCAGGGTCACCGGCAGCGTGGTCGCGGAGACAGTGGCTTCGACTAAGCGCAGGGCTTGGTCTGGATCGCGCATGAGCGCGGAACCGCAGAGGCCGCTCGTCACGCTCTTGGCGGGACAGCCCATGTTGATGTCGATGATGTCGGCGCCAGCCTGCTCCGCGAGACGCGCCCCTTCCGCCATCCACTTTGGCTCGCGCCCCGCGAGTTGGACAACGAGCGGCTTGATGATGTCGGCGCCAGCAGCACGTCGCACCATGTCGATGCGGTCCCGCGCCAATTGCTCTGAGGCAACCATCTCTGAAACGCAGTAGCTGCCGCCGAAGGCCTTCACTTGCCGCCGGAACGGAATGTCGGTCACGCCCGCCATGGGGGCGAGCGAGACAAGCGGCGGAAATTGGTTCAAACCGGACATCGGTTTCGGCCCTCGCGACAGGCACTCTAGGGCGCCTAAAAAGAAGGCGCCAAGGATTTCATGCTGCAATGCAACACGTACGGTGGGATTTCTCCAATCCATGAGTGTCGGCGCGCTCATCGTAGCAGCCGGTGGCGGCGTCCGTGCTGGGGGAGAAATACCTAAGCAATTCCGGCTTTTACTCGGTCGCTCCGTGTTGTCTTGGTCGGTTCGGGCGCTGTCCGAAGCCGGCGCTGAAAAAATCGTCGTAGCAATCGGTGCGGACCAGGCCGATTTCGCACGCGCAGCGTTGGCCAACACGCCGACGGCGACGATTGTCGAGGGTGGCGCCACCCGGACCGCGTCCGTCCGCGCGGGTCTCACTGCGCTCGTGGACGCTGACGTGGTCCTCATTCACGACGCGGCCCGGCCAGGCCTGACGCCGCGCATGGTGCGCACACTCGTTGCCGCGATTGAAGCTGGGGCGGATGGCGCGGCGCCGGCGTTGCCGGTGGTCGATTCCTTGCGGCGCACAGATGGTGCGGGCCACATCATTGGTGAAGTCGAACGCGCCGAACTCGCTGCGGTGCAGACGCCGCAAGCTTTTCGCGGCGCCATGCTCCGCGCTGCCTACGCCGTCGCGCCTGTGGGCGCGTCATTCACCGATGATCTTGCCGTCGTACGCGCACACGGCGGCCGCACGATTATCATCCCTGGTGAGCCGCGCCTGATGAAGCTCACTTACGCCGAGGATTTCTCCATGCTCGAACATTTGCTTGGTGGAGCGCGGACACCGTGTGTGGGGACCGGGTTCGACGCGCATCGCTTTGGCGATGGTGGTCATGTGATGTTGTGCGGCGTGCGCGTGCCGCACGGTCGCGGCGTCATCGGGCATTCCGACGCCGACGTGGGTTGGCATGCGTTGGTTGACGCCATACTCGGCGCGCTCGGTGCAGGTGATATCGGCACGCACTTCCCGCCGAGCGATCCGCAATGGAAAGGCGCAAATTCTGAAACGTTCTTGCGACATGCCGCACAGCTTGCGCAGCAGGCTGACGCACAGATCATGCATGTGGACATCACATTGATTTGTGAAGCGCCGAAAGTCGGGCCGCACCGCGAAGCGATGCGCGCACGAACCTCTGAAGTGCTGGCCCTCCCCCTCTCGCGCGTCAGTGTGAAGGCGACGACGACGGAGCGGATGGGCTTTGCCGGCCGCGAGGAGGGCCTGGCGGCTCAGGCGGTGGCGACGTTGTTGCGTCCGGCGTAGGAGAATGGCCGCAACCTTTTGTGTCCGGATACAGAACACATTCTTCCGAATGCGCGACCGGGAACCCGAGATCGCCGAGCGTGCGGGTGAGGGCCCCTTCCCACAACGCACGCGGCAGATTGATGTAGTCATCCGACCACCCACGTCCCGGCGGGGCAACGATAACGCGCCATGGAAAACGTTGCGGGAAATTGCCGAGGGTCTGCGGGTTGCGGGCCACGATCATCGTACTGGCGGCCGAGCCGGAATACGGCTGCGCATACGGCAGATTGATTGAATCGCTGAGGCGATAAAGCGTCGGCACATTGAGGTCGCGCGCGACCCGGGCCGCCTCGGAGACCAGCGCCAAATTGCGGTTCGAGAGGTGCAGAATGACGATGCCATCGGGCGCGGCTTTGCGCAGATACAGTGCAATGGCCTCCCGCGTCAGCAAGTGCGCGGGAATGGCGTCGGATGAAAACGCGTCGACGACAATGACGTTGAAGCTGTTATCCGGCTCATGCGCGATCTGCAGGCGCGCATCGCCCAGCGAGACGCGCGCGTTGGGCTGGCAATTGCGGACAAACGTGAATTGCGAACCGTGATTGGCCGAAAGCCGCACTACGGCGGGATCAATTTCGAAGATGGTCAGGTTATCGCCCGGGCGCATGAGGCATGACGTCGAACCGGTTCCCAGGCCGATCAGCGCGACATTCGCATGCGCATGCATTCGCACGCTCGTCGTAATGGCCTCCCCGAGCGAAGTATCCGGATAGTAGTAAGTCAGCGGCGCGCGCGTATAGCGGGGATCGGCCACCTGGGCGCCGTGCAGCGTGGTGCCATGCAGCAAGGCGCGCTCGGGCGGAACACCGTTATCGTTGATATACAGCCGCGTCCGCAAAACCCCGAAGAATGTTCGCTGCTGATCGAGGATCGGCGCGCCGCGATCCTCCTTCAGAAAGATCGCGAGGAACGCCACGAGCACGATGCCGGTCATGAATGCCGGGCGCCCACGGTTGAAGAGCAGCCCGATGCCGCAGAACAGCACGGCGATCATGGTCATGCTTGTTGCGTCGAGACGCGATCCGATGATGGACAGCATCGCCAACAGCATCGCGGCGGGGATCGCCGCGCCATAGGCGTAGTTCGCAATGACGGTGTCCCCTTCGCGTCGGCGCTGAATGGTGCCGTGCACGCAGAACGTCAGCATCAAGAAGCTCAAAACCAAAAGGATCAGCGACCAGGGCGCCCGCAGTTCGGCGCGCTCGACGCCAGGACTTGCAAAGTGATCAAAGACATCGCCCTGCTGGCGCAGATGCAGGACGGCCCACAGGGACAGCAACGACAAAGCTAGCGAAATGCCGAACAGCGCGTAGCGCGCCGCGGCCGGCCTGCGCTCGTCTCCAAAACCGGCAGCGACAATTCCCAGTGCCGCTCCGATCGCGCCGGCGAATAGCGCGGCATCGAGCGCCGCGAGCTTGCTCATCAACAGCGCCAACACCGCAAGCAAGCCCGAAGCGCCAACTGTGGCGTCGAGCAGCCGCGGCGAGTCGCTATTGTCGCTCCGTGGTCTGAACAAACAGGCCGCCGCGAGCGCCAACGGATACTCGTAGACATCATTGAAGATGAGCGGCGCCAACAAGGCCGCAAACGCTCCGCCCAACACGCCGCCGAGCGACACGAACAAATAGAATTCTGTCAGCCGGTCGGCGCTCGGCCGTGCGCTGGCCAGCGCCAAATGGCAAATCAACGCGCTCAAGAAAAAGCCGAACAAGATTCCGGCGATTGATCCAAGCCAATTGCTGGTGACGTAGTAGGACGCAATCAGGATCGCCATGGCGATCGGATGCCAAAACAACGCAAGGCCGCGAACACGCTCGCTGTTGCGCATGAACGCAATGATGAACGTGGCCAAGTAAAGCGCCAACGGAATGACCCACAGCATCGGCGCTGAAGCAACGTCTGTGGAGATGTGTAGCGTTACGCCGAGCGTGAGCGCGGATGGGACTGCCGCAGCCGCCATCCAGTAGAAGCGCTTGCGCCAAGTCGGCGCCGCATCGAGGTGCGGTGCTGTGGGGGCAGCCACGCCCCTGGCGCGTACGGCGACTAAACCGGCCGCAACAATTAGGGCCGCGACGATTACGTAGCCCGCTGTCCACACTTGGCTTTGCGCGTGCGCGCCGAGCAGCGGCTCGATGATGACCGGATAGGCGAGCAAACCGACGAAACTGCCGAGATTGCTGGCAGCGTAGAGATAATAGGGATCGCTAGCGTCCTCGCGGCCGGTGCGGGCAAACCATGCTTGCAAGAGCGGCGCGGTTGCCGATGCCGCCGCGAACGGCGCGCCAACCGAGACAGTCAACACGCCGAGCAGCCAAATCACCGGCCGGTTGGTGTCAGGTTCGCCGAAAAGCATGCTCACGTGTACCGGGAGCGCTAACCATGCGATTGCCAACACGAGCGCGTGGATGAGCGCTTGCAGACGCACATCCTTCAGCCGCGCCAACAGGTGCGCGTAGACATAGCCGACGAGCAACGCGGCTTGGAAAAACACCATCGAGGTGTTCCAGACCGCCGGCGAACCGCCGAGCAACGGCGTCACCATGCGCGCAAACAGCGGCTGCAACGTGAAGATGAGCACTGCGCTGGAAAACAGCGCTAGCGCAAAAACGGGAGCCGCGAACCGCCGCGCCAAGACCTGCATTGTCCCTCCCCATCGGCCCCTTCCTGCCATTCGCATCGATTCAGGGGAATGGCGTTTTGAGCGGCTACGCGGTATCTCCCGGGCATGCGAGACGACGGCGACATTGGCCATGCCGAGCAATTGCTGAAGCGCGGCCGCGCCAGCGCGTTGACCCTGGTGACGGCCGAAAGTTGCACGGCTGGATTGATTGCGGCGACGCTGGGCGCGGTGCCTGGCGCGTCGAACATGCTGGAGCGTGGGTTCGTTACCTACTCGAACGCGGCAAAGACCGAGTTGCTCGGCGTGCCTGCCGACCTGATCGCCACCAAGGGGGCGGTGAGCGCTGAGGTTGCCCGCGCGATGGCGGAAGGCGCGTTGAAACACAGCCGCGCAGACTTGGCGGTGGCAGTGACGGGTATTGCCGGGCCCGACGGCGGCAGCTCAGATAAGCCTGTAGGGTTGGTGCATCTCGCCGCTGCCCGGCGTGGTGGCGCGCGCCTGCACGAAGAGCGCCGGTTTGGCGACATCGGACGCCGGCGTGTGCAGGCGGAAACGGTGCTGGCCGCGTTCGATCTTGTCGCCCGGCTCATTGACTAACCAAGCCGGCGGCGCGCTTCGGTTTCAAATGCAGCCATGATGCGGCCCGCGAGTTTTTCGCGGTTAGCGGAAATCGCCGCTTGCAGCAGCGGGTTCTTGAACTCGTACGCGATCCAGTAGCGCACGTGCGCGCCCTTTTCATGAGGCGTGAACCACCACTTGTTCTGCAGCGAGTGCAGCGGGCCTTGGACAAGGTCGACCTTCACCTCTCCCTTCTCGGGATCGCAGCGCACGCTGGTGGAAAAATGGACGCTAATGGCCTTCCAACCAACTTCAGCCGCGGCGACGCCCTGCCAACCGCCTTCAGGCAGCGGCGTCTCTCGCAGCACACGCAGCGTTTTCAAAAACGGGACGAACTCCGGATAGACGCGCACATCGCCAACCAGACGGCAGAGATCGGCGGGTGCGTATGGCAGCACGCGCTCCGCTTCGATGACTGTCCGCGCCATGAATTAGCGTTGCGCGAGGGCAGAGTCGCGTGCGGCGCGTAGCTTGCGGAAGTCGTCGCCGGCGTGGTGCGAGGACCGCGTCAAGGGCGACGCCGACACCATCAGAAAGCCCTTTGCATAGGCGATGGTTTCAAGTGCTTTGAATTCATCGGGCGACCAGAAGCGGTCGATACCGGCGTGTTTTTTGGTTGGCTGCAGATATTGGCCAATGGTCAGGAAATCGACGCCCGCGACACGCAGATCGTCCATCACCTGCAACACTTCATCCTTTGCTTCGCCCAGACCGACCATCAGGCCGGACTTCGTGAATTGCGATGGGTCGCGCTGCTTCACAGAATCGAGCAAGCGCAGCGATTGATAATAACGCGCGCCCGGCCTGATCGAGTGATAAAGCCGTGGAACCGTCTCAAGATTGTGATTGAACACGTCAGGTTTGGCGTCGATGACGCGCTCTGCTGCCCCGGGCTTGCGCAGAAAGTCCGGCGTGAGGATTTCGATCGTCGTCAGCGGCGCGGCGCGCCGGATGGCCTTGATGGTCTGCACGAAGTGATCAGCGCCGCCATCTTCGAGGTCGTCACGGTCTACGCTTGTCACGACAACGTGGGTCAACCCCATGGTCGCGGTGGCGTGTGCGACGTTCTTCGCCTCGTCGGGGTCAAGCGGCAGCGGTTTGCCAGTCGACACGTTGCAGAAGCTGCAGGCGCGCGTGCAGATGCCGCCGAGGATCATGAACGTGGCGTGCTTCTGGCTCCAGCACTCACCGATGTTTGGGCAGCTGGCCTCTTCACACACAGTGTGGAGCTTGAGGTCGCGCACCAATGCTTTGGTCTCGCGGTAGCCGGCGCTGGTGGGCGCTTTTACCCGAATCCAGTCGGGTTTGCGGGGGCTAGGCGTGTCTGGCCGGCCTTCCTTTTCAGGATGGCGGGGGCGCTCGCGCTCCCCATCGGCGCGCAAATCAATCAACGTGGTCACGCCGCCAAGATGAGCCTCCTGGCCTTGTCCCGCAACGCCTGGGGCGGATGGCGCGTTTGCAGGATCATACCCCGGGTGGCGCCCATGACTTGCCAAATCGTTCCCGCTGGTTAGGCTCTGTTACAACCGTGAAACAATAATCACGCGGGAGCGCTGGACCCCTGCCCCGGGCCGGCGATGGGCGGAAAAGACTTTCGGAGGCAGCACTCCAATGACGCATCCTTTCGAGTTGGCGCGTACGCGCGTCACCTTATTCGAAGCGTTGCTACGAGCCCGCGATCTGCGGGGGGGGAAATACAAGATCCTTGAGGATCACGACCGCAAGCCGTTGGCGTACGATGACATCGTCCGCGCCGCGTTCGCGCTCGGGGGCAAACTCGATACACTGATCAAGAAGAGCGAGACCGTCGGCGTCATGCTGCCCACGGGCGCTGGTTGCGCAGTGACGTTCTTTGCATTGCAGGCGATTGGCCGCACGCCGGCCATGATCAATTTCACCGCCGGGATCATGAATATTCGCGCCGGCATCGAGCAGGCCAATGTGCGCAAGATTCTCACCTCGCGCGCTTTCATTAAGTTGGGAAAACTCGAAGCGCT
Organism: Terricaulis sp.; assembly: GCA_047601265.1. Lineage (GTDB taxonomy): Bacteria > Pseudomonadota > Alphaproteobacteria > Caulobacterales > Aquidulcibacteraceae > Vitreimonas. The sequence goes on along the minus strand of JASGJR010000001.1, from coordinate 534,053 downwards.
TGAGGCAGAGCTCTCGAAGCACGCGAAGCTGATCTATCTTGAGGACGTCCGCAAGAGCATCGACTTCGGCGACAAGATTGTCGCGCTGGTCAAAGGCGCGCTCCCTCGCGTGTTCGCGGCTAAGGGCTCGCCGGACGATACGGCAGTCATCCTTTTCACCTCTGGTTCTTATGGCACGCCAAAGGGCGCGGTGCTTTCGCATGCCAACCTGGTGGCCAATGTTGAGCAAGGCTACTCCCACGTTCCGTTCGAACCCGACTGGAGCTTTTTCTCGCCGCTGCCGATGTTTCATTCGTTCGGTTTGCTTGGCGGTGTGTTGTTGCCGCTTTTCACCGGCCACAAAGCTTTCCTGTTTCCCTCGCCGCTTGCGGTGAAGGAGATTCCCAAACTGATCAAAGACACCGGCTCCAACGTGTTTTTCGCGACCGATACGTTCGCGCAGCAATATGCCCGCAATGCCGATGACGAAGACATGAAATGCATCCGTCTCATGGTGCTCGGCGCGGAGCGCGTGAAACCGGAGACTCGCGAAACCTACATGAAGCGCTTCGGCGTTGAGCTGCTTGAGGGCTACGGCGCGACGGAAGCCTCGCCGCTGATTGCCGTGAACGTGCCAGGCCGTAACCGCTATGGCAGCGTCGGTCAGTTTGTGCCCGCTATCGAATGGCGGCTCGAAGCCGTGCCCGGCATCGAGGGCGGCAAGCGCCTCTTTGTGCGCGGCCCCAATGTGATGCGCGGCTATCTCGACCCCACCAAACCATTCGGAATCGATCTGCTGCCGCAAGGCTGGCATGACACTGGCGACGTCGTTGATGTAGATGAAGACGGTTACATCCGCATCCTCGGGCGCGTGAAGCGCTTTGCCAAAGTTGGCGGCGAGATGGTGTCGCTGAATGCCGTCGAGGGATACGCGACGCAGGTTTGGCCGCACAACACACACGCGGCGGTAGCCTTGCCGGACTCGCGCAAGGGCGAGCGCATCATTCTTTTCACGGATCTGGCCGATGCCGATATCACCCAGCTTTCAACGTGGGCCAAGGAGCACGGCGCTAGCGAACTGGCGATCCCCAAACGCGTCGTCTCAGTCGAGGAAATCCCGCTGCTGGGCTCAGGCAAGATCGACTATGTCGTGTTGCAGCGCATGGCCGCGGAGCGGTTCGCTGAGGCGAAGGCGGCATAAACAGTTCAAGGTGACGAAAGGCGCCCAGATTCACGCTGTCCGCCTCAGATGTGGTCCAGCAATGCACGCAATTTCGGTTGCAAAATAACCCAGACAATCGGCTCGGGTCAGGTCATGAGTTTGGTTTTGGCAACAGTTGCAGGACATTACCGGGTTGAACTGGCACGAAGCACAGTTGAGCGCGACGTCGGGACAAACGGATCGCGCCATCCGGCTCTTTGAGTACTCGCGTGTGTCGTTCGACGAGAGCGACGCGTTGTACGGGCAAGCCACGATCGCGTTCCTCGAGCACAATCGCGAAGACCTAGTGGCCGCGCGCGCTAAGTTAGCTGCGCTACCGATGCCCTCATGGTTCGCCGAAGCGGCGGCGCACTATCATGCTCGTACAGGTCACACCGCCACGTGGCCATCGAATTTGGATATCGTCGACGGCCTCATCGCCTGCTTCGACAGGCCGTACAGCGAAGCTTACCGCGTTGCGCGCCGCCCAGCGCCGAGCGCTCACAACAAGCGCGTTCGCTTCCTATGGTAAGTGAACGCCAGCTCGATGCAGTGCATCAGCGCGCGTGTCGGCAGGCGTGACCTCAAATCAAACACAAGCGCGCGGTTGCCAGCAAAACGAAACTGCACCGGATACAGCTCACGAAAGTAATCGACCAAGTTGGTTGTGCAAATGAAATACATTGCAACCTCGTCCGGCGCCCTCGCCTTCCAGCCGAGCCGCACCGGGCTGCCGCCATCCACAAGATAAGCCGGCTCGCCCCACTTCAGCGTCTCTTCGACGGCGCCAAGCTCCAGCGCCGCGGCGGTATCCAGAATCAAGTCGCGCAGCGCAGACATGCGTGCGCGCGCCCCGACTGGCGCCGCGCGAAACACTGCGGCGACTGTTGTAGGCATGCGCTGCGCCATCAGCGCCTCCTAGATGTGTAGCACGCGTCCGTACGCATCGAGCACGGCTTCATGCATCATTTCGCTCAGCGTCGGATGCGGGAAGACCGTGTCCATCAGTTCGCGCTCTGTGACCTCCGCCTGCATCGCCACCGCGTAGCCCTGAATCAACTCAGTCACCTCCGCGCCAACCATGTGTGCGCCCAGCAGTTCGCCAGTTTTGGCGTCGAAGACGACCTTCACCATGCCCTGATCTTCGCCAAGCGCGATAGCTTTGCCGTTGCCGACAAATGGAAACCGTCCAACGCGGATTTCGCGCCCCGCAGCCTTCGCCTTGGCTTCCGTGAGGCCGACGCTGGCGATCTGCGGATGCGAGTACGTGCAGCCAGGAATGCGTTCCTTGATCATCGGATGCGGATCTTGCCCGGCGATGGCCTCGACGCAGATGATGCCTTCGTGGCTGGCTTTGTGCGCTAGCCATGGCGCGCCGGTAACGTCGCCGATGGCATAGAGCCCCGGCACATTGGTCTTGCCATGCCCATCAGTGACGATGTGGCCGCGCTCGGCTTTGCAGCCGAGCGCTTCCAGCCCAAGGTTTTCGACATTCCCGGCGATGCCGACGGCAACGATAGCGTGCGACGCGGTGAGCGTTTCGGTCTTCCCATTTGCGACGACTTCCGCTTCGACCCCGCCTTCTGTGGCTTTCAGTGATTTGGCCTCGGTGGAGGTCAGCAACTTTAGACCTTCCTTTTCGAAGCGCTTGCGCGCGAAGGCGGAGATTTCCTCGTCCTCGACCGGCAAGATGCGGTCGAGCAGCTCAACCACCGTCACCTTCACGCCGAACGCTGCATAGAACGACGCGAACTCAATGCCGATTGCGCCCGAGCCAAATACCAGAAGTGACTCCGGCCATTCCGGCGGCGTCATCGCCTCGCGATACGTCCAAATGCGTTTGCCGTCGCTCTTGAGCCCCGCCGCGGGAATTTCGCGCGCGCGGGCCCCGGTCGCGAGGATGACGTGTTTGGCATCGTAGTTGGAATCTTTGCCATCCTTGCCTTTGACGATCACTTTTGGCGCAGTACTTCCCTGCTCCAGCTTCGCTTCGCCTTCGATCACGATGATCTTATGTTTCTTCATGAGGAAGCCGACGCCTTTCGACAGCCGGTCCGAAACACCGCGCGAACGCTTCACCACCGCTTCACTGTTGAAGCTCAAGCCTTCAACCGAAAGACCAAAGTCTTTCGCGTGCTGCATATTGCGATAAACTTCCGCGGACCGCAGCAGCGCCTTCGTTGGGATGCAACCCCAGTTGAGGCAAATGCCGCCCAGCTTGTCACGCTCGACGATTGCCGTCTTGAAGCCAAGCTGCGCGGAGCGGATCGCGGTCACATAGCCGCCGGGGCCAGAACCGATAACGATGACGTCGAACATATCTGCCATGGCGCTGATCTAGCGACTTGCGCCGGCATCTTCCAGACAGGTTTTCGGCCAGCGGCTAGCCTATTCCGAACGCATTCTTGATGCCGTCCACGACGAACTGCGCCGCAAGCGCCGCCAAGAGAATGCCGAAGATGCGCGTCAGCATCGCCGCCACCGTCTGCCCCATCAGCTTGGACAGCGGGTCCGCCAACAAGAAGGCGATCAGGCAGAGGGCCAGATTGATCGCCATCCCTGAAAGGATCGCCGCGCGCTCCACCACGCCTTGGTGTTGCGCAAAGAACAACATGATGGAGGCGATGGCGCCGGGCCCGGAGATCAGCGGAATCGCCAGCGGAAACACCGAAATGTCGTCCTGGTGTTGCGGGTGCCGTGCCTGCTCGGCCGCAACAGCCTCAGCGCGTTCTTCGCGCCTCTCACTGCGCTTCTCGAACAGCATGTCGACGGCAATCAAAAACAGCAACAAGCCGCCCGCGATGCGGAAGGCGTCAATGGTGACGCCGAGGTTCTCCAACAACCACGCGCCGCCAAACGCGAAAGCCAACAGGATGCCGGTCGCGATGGCGATCGATTTCCACGCCATGTAGGTGCGCCAGTCCTTGTGCATGTTCGCCGTCATGGTCGCGAACATCGGCGCCATGGCTACCGGATCTATAGCGACGAAGAAGGTGACAAAGGACGCCAGGAGCAACGAAAGCATTGATGCGGCTTAACCGATTCACTGTTTTTTGACGCAGTAACGTACCCAGGATTACCGCAAATATTAAGGCTCCGCCATTAAGCTCATTTCCGCGTTTCGGGTGTTGGGTAATGGGCGAAGCTGCCGAAGAGGCAATCCTTCGAGTGCTGGTTGTCGATCATCGGCCATTCCAGCGGCGTTTGATCGCCGAAGCGTTGCGCGCTCTGGGCCGCGTTGAAATCGGATATTCCGAAAACATCGAGCAATGCCTGCTTGCCCTCACCTATTTCGAACCTACCGCCATAGTCTTCGACGACGACATCGATGGCGGAACCGGACTTTCGCTGGCGCGGCGGCTTCGCGGCGGTGAGGCCGGCGATGTGACGCGGCGTCTGCCGATGATCATGGTGACCCAACATAACACCGCCGCGCACGCCGAGCGCGCGCGCAACGCAGGTGTTGACGAGTTAGTGCTCCGCCCGTTCTCCACCGCCACGCTGATCGGCAAGATCAGCGAGGTGAGGAACAATCGGCGCGAATTCATCGAGAGCGCGCACTACGTCGGGCCCGATCGCCGCCGCCGCCGTCCCGGCGCCGAATACGAGGGGCCACGCCGGCGCCTATTCGACCAAGCGGACAAATCCGCGGACGCGCCCGACGTGCAGATTCGCAAGGGATTGGCCCGGATGTATGTCGAACGCATTTCGACGATGATCGATGGCGCGAGCGACCGCGAAGCGATGCGCGAACTTTGTCTGACCTGCGGTCAACTCAGTGCGCTGGCGTCCGACATGCGTGATCGCCAACTGGAGTCGGCGACCTCGTCCCTGTTCAATTATCTCAAGGGCGTCGGCGCGGGCACGGTGATGAACCGCGACGTGGTGCAGGCGCACCTCGATACGATCTTGCAGCTCGCCGAACTGCCGAACTCACAAATGGAATTGCGTCAAACGGTGACGCAACAACTTGGCGTAATGGTCACCAAGAAGCTCCGTCAGGCTGGTCAAGCGGCTTAGACGGGCAGCACCGGCAGCAGAATAGCGCGACCTTGGAAGAGATCGATCAACGCTTCCAGGCTGGGTCGGCAAGCGTAGATCGCGATGACGAACGCGATCAGACCGAGCGGCAACGCCAGCGCACGCATTACACCAGCTCCGCTCTTCCAGCCCATGCCAACCAGGCGGCCAATGATGGCGCCGAGCAAGACTGCGGCGACAACAGCGCCCAACGCGGCGATGCGCACAGGCAACGCGCTTGCGGCGGTCAGGAAGAAGCCGTGTAGGAAGAGAAAGGCTGGTGTCAGCGTCGTGGTGAGCGCCAGTGCGAAACCGCCGAAGCCTTCGCGTTTTGCCGCTTCGCCCTCGGGTTTGTGTACCGCGCCGGCTTGTTCGGCATAGACGGATGCGAACTCCAGCCCCACCGCCAGTAAGAACCAAAACCCTACCGTGGCCATCATTGCCACGGTGACCGTCAAGATCATCGCCATGCTCGCCCCCAAAGCCGATCAACGCTGCGCGAGCTTAACACCGTGGTCGCGGCTGCCAAACAAAAGCGGCGAGACTCCAAAGGAGCCTCGCCGCCAACTCGGAACGCGCGAGATTTAGCCCGGTTGACTGGAGCTCACTGACGCGCCCGCTTGCGCTTGAGCGGCCTGCGCTTGGGCGCGGTTCAGGTCCGCTGTCGTGTAGTGGCCGCGGCGTACGACATCTTGAACTTGCGGCGGCAAGTTGGTGTTCACCGCCACCTGGCCAGAACCGGAAGGGCCGGCGTTTGTGCTTGGTCCGGAGTTGTCGGCTTGCATGTTTGCACTTGCGCCCGCGTTGCCGCTCGCACCAGTGCTGCGCACCGCGCTGCTGACGCCTTGCTCCGTATTGGTGGCCGTTTGAGTTGCGTCAGTGGCCGCGCTATTTGCGGCGCTGGTGTCCGGCGCCGGGACCTGCGCTGCGCTCGAAGTCTGAGCATCGCCGGCTGGCGTCGCAACATCGCCATTCACCGCGCCAGCCGTCTGAGTGGGCGTATTGGCTTGCGCAGTGGCCCGGGCCCTATTCGCAGCGGACGTTGCGCGGTGGGTTGTCTGATCGGCTGCGTTGGCGGCGCCATTCGTGAGCGGCGCGGTGCTCATCTGCGTAGAGGCTTGTCCGGTAACTTGGCCCGTTGTGCCGCCGACGACCCCACCAAGTTGCGCGAACGCCGGTGCAGAAATCGCAAACGCAGCCGTTGCCGCCGCCGCAAGAAGCAGTTTCTTCATTCTGGTCTCCTCATGCAAGAGAGCCGGCGAGAGGGCCGGCGTAACGTGACGGAGATCAACCGCTCGGCGCGCGGTTGGTTCACTTGTTCCCGCGTGAAACTTCCGAGAACGAGGAACCAAGTCGGCAACGTGACAGCGCAGTGCAGCTTTAAGAACTACAACAACATCGCCATCGGGTCTTCGAGGAAGCTCTTGAATGCCTTGAGGAAGGCCGCGCCGAGCGCGCCGTCAACGACACGGTGATCGCAAGTAACAGTCACTGTCATCAACGTCGCGATCGCCAGTGCGTCGTTCTTCACCACAGGCCGCTTCTCGCCCGCGCCGATCGACATGATCATCCCATGCGGCTCGTTGATGATCGAGGCGAAACTCTTGATGCCCATCATGCCCATGTTGGAGATCGAGAACGTGCCGCCTTGGTATTCTTCCGGTTTCAACTTCTTGTTTTTGGCGCGCTCCGCGAGATCGGCCATCTCGTGCGAGATTTGCGCAAGGCCTTTGGTTTCCGCAGCCCAGATGATCGGCGTGATCAGGCCGTGGGGCACGGCCACCGCGACCGCGATATCCGCGTGGTGATGCTGCGCGATGCCGTCCGGCGTGTAGCTGGCATTGGCCTCCGGCACGATCTTTAGAGCCAAGGCCGCCGCCTTGATGCACAAGTCGTTGACCGAGATTTTTACGCCCTTGTCGGCGAAGCGTTTGTTGATCTCTCCGCGTGCTTTCAGCAGGCCGTCGATCTCGATGTCGATCGTCAGCGGGAAATGCGGAACATCGCGGAAGGAATCCGTCATGCGGCGCGCGATAGTTTTCCGCATCAGGTCCAACGGCACGAGATCATAGCTCCCCTGGCGAATCCCGTAGCTCTCCAGCGTTTTGAATGGCGCTGGCGCGCGTTGTTCGGTTTGGACGCTCTGCGTTGAAAGCGCGCGGGACTCTTGTCGAGTCGCCTGTGAGGTTTGTTGCGCCGGGCCTTGCAGCGCGGCCTCTACATCAGTTTTGACAATACGGCCGTGCGGACCGGAGCCGCGGAGACCTTTCAGGTCGATGCCGCCCTGCTCGGCAAGACGCCGCGCTAGCGGCGACGCGAAGATACGGCTGCCGTTCTGAGGCGGACGCGATGTATCCGCTCGCGCTGCCGCCGTGGGTGCCTTGCGCGCTTCAGCAACCGGCGTCTGTGCACGTGGCGCTGGTTTCGACCCCGCGCCCTCGCCTTTCAAGGTGGCGATCGGTGTGTTCACTTTCACACCCTGCGTCCCTTCCGGCACCAGAATTTCGCCGATCTCGCCTTCGTCGACAGCTTCGACTTCCATCGTCGCTTTGTCAGTCTCGATCTCCGCAATGACCTGGCCGGGTTCGATGCGGTCGCCGGCTTTCACGTGCCACTTCGCGAGATTGCCCTCCTCCATCGTAGGAGAAAGCGCAGGCATGGTGATGTTGCTGCTCATCTATTTTTCTCAAGCGCGACGTTGACGACGTCAGGCGTCCATCTGTGGAGGAACGTGAGATAGGCAAGGCCGGCATAGACAAAGCCCAAACCGCCCCAAACACAGAGATTGACGATGTCGTCGATGCTGTATCGGTGATGCGTGACCGCGCCGACCCATTCGGGCTGTGCGTTCGCTATAAACGCTTTGCCAGCTGCGGTGAGTTGGCCTTGCTGCTGCAATTCGATGAGCCGTGCGATGAGACCGCCGTGCGTTGCCTGCGCGCCCATCAGGACGACCATCAACATACCCAAGACTAGTGACATGAACAGAAAGCTTGACAGGCGCGCCATGAAATTGGCTTCGCCGATGAAATAGTTGAGCGCGACAACATATGCCGAGACGATCGAGAAGATGAGACCGACCCCTGCAAGCAGTATGTTGGTGAACTCCACCAATTGCTGGACGACTTCGCCTTCGCTCATGTCCCCGCCCCCTCGGTCAATGTCATCGGCGTCCAGCGCGAAAGGCGGCGCGCAATGCGATCCCCGGCGCTTTCACCGTCCAGCCTGGCGGTCGTGACGGATTCGTCTTTGAGCTCCAGGATCTGTAATCCCACAACATTGATCACCCCCACCGCGCCGCGCGGGCCATCCATCGCTGTCGCGACGTACGTTCCGCAGGCAGGGCAAATCAAAAAGTCCGCCGTTTTGTGTGCGAACCGATAACGCGTGAGCTTGTGCGCACTCGCGAGCGTCAACCTGCCGTTCACATCGCTCGCGGATTTCACGCCGCGAGATGCGCAAAACGAGCACCCGTCATGACGCAAACGAACAGGCGCGCTCGTTTCATAGGTGGCGCTCACGGCGCCGCAATGGCAAGCGCCCCGATAGATCACCGATACGTCACCGCTTTAACCGCATCGATCACCTTCTCGACGCTCGGCAATGCAAGCGCCTCGAGGTTGGCCGCGTAGGCGAGCGGCGCATCCACCTGATGCACACGTGTGGGCGGTGCGTCGAGATAGTCAAACGCCTCGCTCACCACCCGTGCGGCAACCTCAGCGCCAACGCCGGACTGGCCCCAGCCCTCTTCTACCGTGACCAAGCGATTGGTCTTCTTCACGCTTGCAACGATAGTCGCGGTATCGAGAGGGCGAAGCGTGCGCAGGTCGATCACCTCGGCGTCGATGCCGTCCTTCTCCAATTCTTCGGCGGCCTTCAGTGCGTGCGCTACCATACGGGAATGCGCCGTAATCGTAACGTCGCGTCCTTCGCGGCGCACTTTGGCTTTGCCGATCGGCACGAGCCAGTCTTTCACATCCGGAATTTCAAACTCGTGGCCGTAGAGCATTTCATGCTCCAGGAAGACGACTGGATTCGGATTGCGAATAGCGGACTTGAGAAGCCCCTTGGCGTCGGCGGCGTCATAGGGGGCGATGACGATCAAGCCCGGCACGTGCGAGTACCAGGACGAATAATCTTGGCTGTGCTGGGCGCCGACGCGCGAGGCTGCGCCGTTGGGGCCGCGGAAGACGATCGATGATTTGATCTGACCACCCGACATGTAGAGCGTCTTGGCGGCGGAATTGATGATCTGATCGATCGCTTGCATTGCGAAATTCCAGGTCATGAATTCCATAATCGGCTTCAGGCCCGCCATTGCTGCGCCCACGCCAAGCCCTGCGAAGCCGTGCTCGGTGATGGGCGTGTCTACGACGCGCTCGGGCCCGAATTCCTGCAGCAATTCGCGGCTGACTTTGTAAGCGCCTTGATATTGCGCCACCTCTTCGCCCATCAGGAAGACATTCGGATCGCGGCGCATCTCCTCCGCCATCGCGTCACGCAGCGCGTCGCGCAGCGTGACTCTGATCAGCTTCGTGCCGGCCGGAATGTCCGGGTCTTGCTTCGGCTCTGGCGTGGCGGCCTTCGTCGGTTCGGGCCGCGCGGTTTTCACCGGTTCGTCGCGCATTTGCGGCTGTGGCGCAGGTTTGGACTGCTGCGCTGTTGCTTGCGCGCCGCTGCCGTTTGTCAGAGTTGCGATCGGCGTGTTCACCTTCACGCCCTGGGCGCCTTCGGCGACGAGCAGTTCGCCGATGGTGCCTTCGTCAACGGCTTCGACTTCCATTGTCGCTTTGTCGGTCTCGATCTCGGCGATCACCTGGCCCGGCTCGATCTTGTCGCCCGGTTTCACCAGCCACTTCGCGAGATTGCCCTCCTCCATCGTCGGAGACAGCGCGGGCATGAGGATTTGGCTCATCAGTGGAGGATCCCGAGATCAACAAGCAGAACCATCACCGTGCCGACGAGACCAACTGCCCAAGCGAGTGGCCGCACCATCGGGACGCCGGCGACGTAAAGAATGGCGTGCACGAGGCGGCCCCAGAAGAAGAGTTGCGCGCCCACTGCGGTGTAGGAATTGTCGAGATTGGCGACGGCGGCGACCAGGATCACCGGCGCAAACATGGTCAAGCCTTCGCGGTGATTGTCGACCACACGAAGCATGCGCGCGTGAAAGCCGGTGGCCGCGCCGACATCGTCGCGATTGTTGGCTAGCGGCACGAGACCTTTGGACTGCACGCCGACAGTAGCTTGAAAGAGCACCAGCACGACCAGCAGAGCAGTCGCGTAGGCCAGCATCGTAAGTTCAACCGTCATCACTTCCCCCTATCGCAGCACGTCAGGTAGCAGCATAAGCGCGCCCAACATCGTCAGGAATGCCCCCGCCCACAGCAGGAGGCGCATCCGTTTCCATTCCACTTGCGCGCGCAGCGTCGCCATACGCGCCTGCATTTCGTTGAAGCTTTTCACGCTGAACGGCGCTGCCGGAAGTGCGTCTCTGCCGCTGAGACCACCGGCGCGCATCAGCCGCATTTGCCAAACGACCGCAGTCACGATCGCCACGGCGCCGGCGAGCATGAACAGGACAAAAGCGAGACCGGGGACGACCATCGCTCACGCCTCTAGATAGATGTCCGTCATCAGCTCGCGCGGATCGGGCTCTGGGCTCGACTGCGAGAACTCGGCGGACTTCACAACAATGTCGCGAATCTCCCGGTCGATGTCCTTAAGGCCGTCTTCAGTGCCGTAGCCCGCGTCCGTGATCAGCTTCTTCACGTGATCGATTGGATCGCGGTGCGATTTCACTTCTTCGACTTCTTCCTTGGTCCGATACTTCGCCGGATCCGACATGGAATGACCGCGGTAGCGATAGGTCTTCATCTCCAGAAGGATCGGCCCGTTGCCGGCGCGCACGAACTCGACGGCGCGGCGCCCCGCGTCGCGCACCGCCAGCACATCCATACCATCGACCTCTTCGCCCGGAATGTTGAAGCTCACGCCGCGTTTGTAGAGATGCGTTTCCGATGACGAGCGCTGGATCGACGTGCCCATCGCATACTGATTGTTCTCGACGACATACACGACCGGCAGCTTCCAGAGGGCGGCCATGTTGAAACTCTCGTACACCTGGCCCTGGTTAGCCGCGCCGTCGCCGAAGAAGGTCAGGCAGACTTTGCCGTCCTTGCGGTAGTTGTTGGCAAAGCCAATGCCAGTGCCGAGCGACACCTGCGCGCCGACAATGCCGTGACCGCCGTAGAAAGCTTTCTCAACGCTGAACATGTGCATCGAGCCGCCCTTGCCCTTCGACGACCCATCGCGGCGCCCGGTGAGTTCCGCCATAATCGCGTTTGGGTCCATGCCCTGCGCAAGCATGTGTCCGTGGTCGCGGTAGCCGGTGATCATTTGGTCGCCGTCCTTCAACGCGGACTGCAAACCGACGACCACCGCCTCTTGGCCGATGTAGAGGTGACAAAAGCCGCCGATTAGACCCATGCCGTAGAGTTGGCCCGCGCGTTCTTCAAAGCGCCGGATCAACAGCATGTCGCGGTAGTAGCGGAGCAGTTCGTCTTTGCTCGCTTCGGTCGTGTGCGCGCCGTTCGGCTTCGCGGTGGCTTCAGCCATCTTCGTCCTCCACCGCTACGTAAAGCCTGAGACTGACGCTTAGGTCCACACGCGGCGGCGCGTCCCTCTTATGCGGGATTGGCCACGCTCGCCAGCGAGCTTTGCGATGCTGCAAATGCCGGGAAGACCAAGCGCTCAAAAGGGGTGGGGGGCCACCGGGGAAAAAGTGACGCCCCCAACCTTCCCCGCGCAAGGGAAGGTTTTGTTCGATCTCAGCGGGTCGACGGCAGCGCGAAGACAATCTCTCCAGCGTCACCCGCGGCCAGTTCCACGCGCGCGCGTTCATCCAAATAGTCGAGGTCAAGGGAGCCCGGCTTTAGACGCGCTGCGCGCGCTTCCAACTGCGCACGCTGTTGTTTCAGCGTCGCGAGGCGATCTTCCAGTTGATGTTCACGCGCTTGCAGATCGACATACGAAAGTAGGCCTTGGTGGCCGGTCACTGCGTTCGCGCCGAGGTACAAAATGGCCGCGCCGAGCACGACCATCACCCCAGTGGACCCCTTGTTCGCCATCGTCCTACCCTAAATTCGGCGGCGGACGCTGCATCTAACTGGTTAAAGAATCGTATCGATTCAAAATTATTCTTGATTTGTTCTCGTGAACAAAAAGAGGCCTGGAATCGAGTGGTTAGCACGGTATGCACCAATACTTGTGTTGTGGTGCTGGCGCGTACCCCGGCTCTTGTTAGCGCGCGGCCTCTGCAAGAATATTTTCGGAATTTGCCGCTGGGAGCGTGAATTCGAGCGCTTTAGCGTGTGGTCAGGGCCCCACGTAGGGTCGCTTCGTTGAAGTAGGTCCACCGTTCGCGTGGCGCGATGCGCGCGACAACGGCATCGAACCGCGCTGACCAGCCGGGTGCGGTGGTGTCCAGCGCGGCAAGCACGTCGTTAGCGTAGCGCATCGCGCCGAGCTCCCGCGACAGCACTTCCAGTTGCGCACGATCGCGCGCGAACTGCCCCGGTGCGACCATCGCGCCGGTTGTGAGCCGGAACGACGCACTCCACCTGACGTTTGCACGCCATGAAAAACCAAAAGAAAACTGAGCCGCGCGTCCCGTTGGACGAGATCGCCGAGCATGCCGCCGACGGCGGCGCCGAGAATTTCGATACGGAATTGTACGATCCGCAGGATGCGGACAATCTCGATCTCCGGCGCGCCATGCCTGGTGTGATCCGCCGCGCGCACATCGACGCCGCGCGCCGCTCCTGATCTTGCTGACGCACTTGTAAGTTTGCGCACAGGTGCTTCGCAGGTTCGCCTGGAACGATGATTACGGCGGTGTCGTTAAAGCGGCGATGGGGGATTTTTCCAAGGAGAAATCCGATGACCTTCACAAAGGCGAATGTGGTCAAGGGCGCGGTGCTCGCCGCGCTGATGGGCGGTGCGTTTTTCGCGGCGAGCGCTCCCGCGTCTGCAGCGGTCGTCTGCAATCGCTGGGGCGAGTGTTGGCGCGTGAACAACACGTACCGGTATCCGCCACGCTTTGGCATCGTCATACGGAGCGATGCTTGGGTGCGCGCGCATCCGCACTACCGTTGGCGCGCGGCGCATCCGGGGCGCGGCTACTGGCAGCGCGGCCGTTGGCATCGCTGGTAGGTGCGTGCATCGCGGCGTCGGCGGCTTCATGGCGCTGACGCCGGCGCACGCGCTCAGCCGCGTTTGATCGCCTCGTGGTGCCGGATCACTTCGGTGATGATGAAGTTGAGGAATTTTTCGGAAAAATCCGGGTCGATGCGTGCTTCAACCGAAAGCGCGCGCAGCCTCGCGATCTGCTGCGACTCCCGAGCGGGGTCGGCGCTCGGCATGTTGTGACGCGCTTTTAGCGCGCCAACGCGTTGCGTGCATTTGAATCGCTCGGCCAGAATGTGGATGAGCGCAGCATCGATATTATCGATACTGCCGCGTAGGTCGCTCAGTTCGGCGAGCGCTTCCGGTGGCGGAGCTTGAGACATGACGCCTCAGCATTCCGCCAGGCGTCGCGTCCGTCAATGCTACGCCAGGATCTCGAGCGCGTCCCAGATGGCGTAAGCGCCCCAGGCGAACGTCAAAACAAGAGAACCAACGAGCGGAAACAGATAACCGTTGCCGCGAGCGGCAGCGGAGTCAGCCGGGACGTTGACGTCGTGGGAAAGGATGCTTGCCATTGATCGGCAACGCACGAAGAAATGCGCCGTTCCAGTGGAAGGCCTAGTTACGGCGGAAACCGCGCAGCACATTGCCTTCGGTTGAAAGATAGCTGCGCCGGTAGTCGAAACGGGGCGTGTCGGAAAAGATGAGCCAATAATACTTCATCTGCTCCGACCACCAATAGCCGGGGCAATGGTCGGCTTGCCGCTTCGGCTCCGCGGTGACATCAGCCATATCGGTGTAACCGTACGCCGCCTTGTTCCAACGTTTCATGGCGTCAAAGTGCTTGGCGGCGATCTCCCGCCAACGCTCGTCGCGATCAATCAGCCAAATATTGAAGCAACTATCCGCGAGTTCGGGCCGCAATGAATTGGTCACCTGCGTCGCGGTCTTCGCGGCGTAATCGTATTCCTCCGGCAGAACGCCGAAGCGATCTTGAACCTTCGCCCATGCGAGCATGTAGGCTGCGCCTTCGCGCGCGTTCCCGCCTTGCGTCAGCAGACCGCCATAGAAGCTTGCGAGCTCGTCCTGGCGGCGGCTCAGGATAGCGCCTGTTTCAAAGTCGAGATCGGGAAACCACAGATCGCCGTCCCTGACCTCGCGCTGATGGGCGAGAATGGACGCCGTGCACGCATCGTACATCCGCCGGCAATCTGCATCACCAAGCAGATCCCATGCGTCCCACAGCGTCTCGTAATAGCTGTCGCCATAGGAGCCGACGGTTGCGGTGCGCGAAAGCCAGCGGCCTTCTGGTCCATGAATTTGCGTGGCAAGCAAGCCAATGGCGGACCGCTGGTCGAACAGCGCCACCATCGCCCGTTTGGCGGCGCGAACATAGCGCGCGTCGCCGGTGAGACGCGAAAGCGTGCCGAACTCCGCCATGTATGTGCCCGCGCCCGCCGGGCTGTTGCGCGGTTCCGACGGCGTACCGCTGCGCAGATTGATTTTGCCCCAGGGAATGCCGCTTGGCGTATCGAATGCGGGCAGCAGCCGGTCGGCCAAATCCTTGGCCTTCGCCAGCAATACCGGATCGCCGGAGGCGTGGTGCGCCGATAGCAAACCACCGACCAAACGGATGTTGGTTTCGAAAACGGAGACATCTCCGTCGACGTCGAAATTCAGTTCGCGCTTTACCCACTCGACGCCGGCATTGAACTCTTCGTCCAAGCCCATCGCCCAAAGCGTGTCCAACGCTTCAACGAGCGTGAGCCCGACATGGTGATCGCGCAGAGGCAATGACGAATACGCGCCGGACACCGGCTTGATCTCGTCTTTGCCCCAGGCTTTTTCGCGATACTGGGAGAAGGCCCATGCCATCTGCGTTTGCACGTCTACGGCAAGCGCCTTCCAGTCGCGGTGCGTGCTTTGCTCCGTAGCGCACGCTGCGAGCGCGGCGCCTGCGCCAAGTACTGCGCGCCGATCAAGCGCGTGCGTCACCGTCCGACGATCGTGCTGGCGCCTGCGAACTCACCCATATCGTCCAGCATCTCTTCGATACGAATGAGCTGATTGTATTTGGCAGTCCGGTCCGAGCGCGACAGCGAGCCCGTTTTGATCTGTCCGCAATTGGTCGCCACTGCGAGATCGGCGATGGTGTAGTCTTCCGTTTCACCCGAGCGATGGCTCATCACCGCGCTATAACCGGTGCGCTGAGCCAATTCGACGACATCCAGCGTTTCAGTCAGCGAGCCAATCTGATTGACCTTGATCAGAATGGCGTTGGCGAGGCCCTGCTCCATGCCCATGGTGAGGCGCTTCATGTTGGTCACGAAGAGGTCGTCGCCAACGAGCTGACACTTGTCGCCGATCAATTCTGTCAATGCCTTCCAACCCTCGAAATCGTCTTCGGACATGCCGTCTTCGATCGAGAGGATCGGATAGCGCCCCACCAAGTCAGCCAGAAATTGCGCGTTGGCTTGCGGTGAAAGCGATTTGCCCTCGCCTTCCATCTCGTACTTGCCGTTCTTGAAGTACTCCGTGGCGGCGCAATCGAGCGCCAGCGCCACGTCTTCGCCCGGCTTGTAGCCCGCCTTCTCGATCGCTTTCAGGATAAACGAAAGCGCTTCATCAGCGCTCTTCAGGTTGGGCGCAAAGCCGCCTTCGTCACCGACATTGGTCGAGTGGCCAGCAGCCGAGAGTTCCTTCTTCAGCGTGTGAAAGATCTCCGAACCGTAGCGCACCGCATCGGCGAGCGTGGGCGCACCGATCGGCATGATCATGAACTCTTGCATGTCGATCGGGTTGTCGGCGTGCGCGCCGCCGTTGACGATGTTCATCATCGGACACGGCAGGACGCGCGCCTGCACACCGCCCAGATACCGATAGAGCGGCACACCGGCGGCGTTGGCCGCGGCCTTCGCCACCGCTAGCGACACGCCGAGGATCGCGTTGGCGCCAAGCCGCGACTTGTTTTCGGTGCCGTCCAGCTCGATCATCACAGAGTCGATGCGGCGTTGATCTTCGGCGTCCATGCCGAGGATAGCGTTCGAAATCTCGCCATTGACGGCCTCGATCGCATCGCGGACGCCTTTGCCAAGATAGCGGTCCGGCTCCCCATCGCGCTTCTCGATGGCCTCGTGCGCGCCTGTGGACGCGCCCGATGGCACGGCCGCCCGGCCCATGGCGCCATCTTCCAAATAGACGTCGACTTCGACGGTTGGATTGCCGCGGCTATCGAGGATTTCACGGCCGTGGATGTCGGCGATGCCAGTCATGTTTGTAGCCCGGTTCAAATTGAAGATTGGGCGTCTTTGGAAACCGCTGCGAAGCAAAAGGCAAGCGCTCGCGCCGCCGTTTGCCGGCTACGACGACGCAGAGCAAGTTTGCCGAAATGAACGCAGGCGCTGCCGCTGCCAATTCGGTCGGCAGAATGGCGCCTAATTAGGCTTTCCGTGGAAAGAACGTTAGGCGCAGCGTTTCCCCCGCGGACGTCGAAGCTTGCAGCGCGGCCGAGGAATTGAGCTTCAGCAAAACCGACGCCTCGCGACCCAATGCCGAAGCCGTGTTCAACACTCGCGCATGGATCATGACGCTGTCATCCGGTGCCGCGTCAGCGCGGATTGAAAGCGTATACCCTTGACCGCCTTGGAAATCGCAGCTGCCGCCATGTGCCAAGGGAGTCGCGGCCGCAGGCGCGGCGCCAGAGGCTGGCAGACACAGCATCACATCGGTTCCGTACTGCAGGTCCAAGCTTGTTTGCTGCGATTGCACGAAACGCGCGTTTGCGTTTTCGACCTGCACCAGCGTGGTGAGTCCCAGCACTAGCCCGCCCGCGTGCGCTGCCGGCGCCACGGCAAGCAGACCCAAAACCAAAGCTGCCGCAGCTGCGGCAAACGAGGACAAACGCATGATCATTCTCCGATGCTCTACACCCGAAGCTTCGGATCTGAGATAGCGTTCGATCAGCCGCCGCAGAACTTCACTGACGCTCGTGCCATCGGCGCGCGCCTTTGCTTGTAGCGCGGTCTTTGTTTCGGCAGAGAGACGTATCTCCAGCGTTTCGGTTTTCTTCGCACTCATCTCAGACCTCAAGCATGGGGCTTGCGTTCAGGCTTGAGTTGAACCGCGTTCGCCGTGCGAGGCAAATCGTGTCCGGACGGGACGATATCGCGTCCGGACACGTAAGAACTAAGGCGTCGCGGCGCTCGGCGGTGTCGTCGCGTTGGCGGCCGGCGTTGCCGGTGCAGCCTGGTCGCTGACCTGAGCCGGCGTTGCATCGTTGGCCACGGCGTTGCAATGCAGATAGCCTTCCATGTTGAACGCACCGTGCGCCCATGAGGTGTACGAACCACCGTAGCCGCCCGGATAAGCGCTCGGGGCGTAGCCTTGCGACATCACCACGGGCACCTCGGCCCGGAAGATGTTCTTATGAAAGTCAGTGCCGCCGCACAGTTCTTGTGCCCGCTTATCCCAGAACTCGCGCGCCATGGCGTCGTTCGGGGCAACCACGAGGATCGTGTAGCTTCCATCGGCATTGTGCGTGTCGCGATAGCCGTAACCATTGCCAGCCGATAGCGCTCCGTAAGTGATCGGGGTCGCGCACGCGGCGAGCGTGGACGCACAAAGCACCCACGCCGCCAGTTTCCTGATTTTATGCGGCATCGTCACGTCAGTGAGCCGGTGCTGCGGCCGTCCCACGGCGGCCAGACGACCGGATGGAGTTGATCCGGTCGCTATTGGACTGCGAAATCGCCGTCACGTTGCCATAGCTGGCGAACGACGTGACGTTGCCGGCCGACGAGACGTAGCTGCCCGCGGCGGAGCCGCCGCCGATGCGGCGCACGGTGCGCTCATCGGCGGTCGTTTCCAGGAGTTCGTCTTGTCCGTCGATCGTTGGAACCGTTGCGCGGTTCATATCCAGCAGCACGTAGCGTGCGATAAAATCGTGCGCCAAATCGACTTCGTGACGCAGCAACGCGCCGTTGTCCTTCAACCATTCGCGGGTGAGGAAAATGGCGATCTCGTCTTTGGTGAGGTTATTGTCGCGCGCATTGGTCTCTTCGCGCATCATCGATTTCCACTCATTGCTGTTTTCCGCCGGCAGTTCGCCGCCATTGGCTTCACGTGCGCTGTTCTCAATCGAGGCGACAAGACGGTCCTGTAGTTCAGGCGTCAGCGTGGGGATCGGCAACTGGGTGGAATAGTAGGTGAACGTGTTGCTATACGCGGGTCCGGTAGTCTGATCGCGTGGCACCGATCCCTTGAATGTGTACGGCGTGTGGTACGGTGTTTGGTCGCTTCGGTAGCTGGCAAACGCGATGACGCGGAGCGTCGAAGCGTCTTCCGAGAGCGTGTAGGACGTCGTCACCAAGATTGCGTCATTTGGCGCGCCACCGCGGACGTTGACGCGTTGCTCGGTGCTGACGGTCTCGAAAGAAACGCCAGCCTGTGGCGTAGCGCCAGCAGTCGGCATCTGCGCGCGGAAGTGTGTCGCCAGCGACGAATTCAAATCGTCCACCGAGATAAGGCGCGACATCTCATCGGCGGCTTTGTGTGCGCGGTAGGACGGGCCTGCGTTGATGATAGCGTCCATCACGCCGCTGACGAGCGCGCCGATTAGACCGTACGCGGCGCCAGCGCTTTGCGTGCTCGTGAAAAACCAGCTCTTCTCCACGCCGTTGTTGTTTTCGGAAATATCGACGGCGGTGGGCCCTACGGAGTTGATGTAGTCTTGGGACATCGGCCGCATGGACGGCACCGGCGTAGACGTGGCGCAACCCGCCAAAGCGATCGCAAGGATCGCTGCACCAAAAATCCGCATTTAACTTCCCCCGTGAGCGGCTTTTCTCCCGCGCCGCGTGTTCCGATCATGGGAGGAAGGGGGGAACTGTCAACAACAGTTCCGTTTCATTTCTAGCGGTGGGGTGAGGCAGCGGGCAGTCATTGTGCGCTGCGGCACGCTATGCGCAGCCCTGAACATCCATGATCGAGGCGGCGCCGGCGTGGATCGACATCACTTGTCCGCCGCCGTCGATCTCAAATCGCAAGCCCGACTTGCTGGGTTCGGTCCACACCACCAGGCTACGCGCCGATGGATCAGTAGCTAGACGCGGCGCGAGAACGACGTTCGTGTACGCCGTCCGCACTTCCTCTTCCTTTGAGCCGACGCCGATATTTTGCACGGTGCGCGTGTGCATCGCTTGATTATTGACCGTGATGCGGGTTAGCCGGCCATGTTCGAACATCGCGTAGAGCGTGTCGCCATCAGCGGCGTAAAACGGCTCTTCCACGCAAGTGCTCTCGTCGCCAAACGCGGCGGAGTTCATGGCTTGTCCAGTGGAAGCGCGAGCGTCCTGCAGCGACATGCCGATATGCAGCGGCCCGTAGCCGCCAACCTCTAGCGCTGGCACGCCGCCGTCCCGCGCGCCTTGATGCGGCGGGTCCCACTGACAAGCGCTGAGCGCGAGAAGCGCGCAGAAAAGAACCGCGCGCTTCATGAGCTCAGTCTTCCTTGGCTTTGAGCACTTGCTTGCCGCGATACCGGCCGGTCTTCAGGTCGATGTGGTGCGGACGGCGCAGTTCGCCGGACTCCGAATCCTCGACGTAAGTGTTCTTCTTCAGCTTGTCGTGCGAGCGGCGCATGCCCCGCTTCGAGGGGGTGGTTTTTCGCTTCGGAACGGCCATGGCCGGAAAACTCCTGGGTCCCGGCGGCTAGACCAGCGGCGGGAAAGCGGGGCGGATACCCGATCGCACGGTTTCCGGCAAGTCCAGCGCGGCCAGGAACTCCCTCCCCGGGGCGGCGTTGGCGAACCAGGGACCGCCTTTTTCCCGATTGGGAGGCAGACATGCAAATCAAAGACATCATGACCCCCAGCGTCCGCACGGTGAGCCCGACCGACACCCTTCGGGACGCAGCCCTGATCATGGCAGAGGCCGATATCGGCGCGCTGCCCGTGGCTGAGGGTGACCGGCTCACCGGCATGGTTACGGACCGTGACATCGCCATCCGCGGCGTCGCCCTCGGTAAGCATGGCGACGCTGCCGTTAGCGAGGTGATGAGTAACGAGGTGCTCTACTGCTTCAACGACGAGAGCGCCGCGGCCGTCTCGAGCAACATGGGCGACCTTCAAGTTCGTCGCCTGCCGGTACTCGACCGCGACAAGCGTCTTGTGGGCATCGTGTCACTCGCCGATTTGGCGTGTTCCGCTGACACTGAAAGCGCGGGCGAAGCACTGGGAGCAATCACCCGTCCAGGCGGCGAACATAGCCAAGTCAGCGATACGAGGATGTGAATGGCAATCCGCGACGAATTTCCCGAACCTCCGTCTAATTTGGGCATCGACCGCGAGACGCTTGCGTACATCGTGTTGAAAGCGCGTGCGTTCGATCAACTGACGCCGGACGATGACCCGAACAATGCTTCCGATGCGGCAGACGATCGGTTCGTCAGCGCGATCGAGGATGATGGCGACAACCCCGTTGGTCGGGAGTTGCGCGTGGCGATCACTGAGTTGGACGTTGATGCGCAAACCTCTTTGGTCGCGCTCATGTGGATGGGACGCGGCGATTATGCGTCGTGGAAGGAAGCATATCGTGTCGCCCGTGAGCGTGCCGAAGCGCCCACATGGCGCTATCTGATGGGCGAACCACTCCTTGGCGACTATCTCGAAGACGGCGCCGAACAGATTGGCGTCGATCTCATGTCCGAGAAGGAAAATGGTTTGGGAGACCCCGACATCGACACGCGCGAAGGCGACTAAGCGCGCCGATGTGTTCATTAGTTGGGCTGGGGATGTAGCTCCGCAGGCGTCGCGATTTGCGCAACGGCATTGAGCCGGAATTGCCGCTTCGCCGCTGTTTCGCACACACCCTGCACGATGTGCACCACTTCCGTTTCGATGACCTTGGCTTCTGGACGCCGGATGACCGTGAACGCGCATGGCTCGTGGCGAACACGGCATGACAGCGTGCCGCTAGTGATTGAGAGCGCTTGCTGTCCGACCATGCGCGCCGAAGCAAAATGCAAATGGCCGCTCAGAAACAATTCCGCACCCGCGTCAATCAACGCTGCTTGCCCCTTGAGGCCGCCAAGAGTTGCGCCGTGAATGGGTGCGTCATTCGGCCAATCCAGCGGATGATGGGTCATGACGATACGCAGCGCCTCTGGCCTGGCCTGCCTCAAGCACTGCGCAGCGACTTCCGTCTGCGCCGGTGTAATCGCGCCCTGCGCCCAGTTAAGCCGCATCTGCATCGCGCGTGCGGTGTTGATGGGTACAATGCACCAATTGTTCGTCTGCCAGGGCGACACTCGTATGCCGCGCGCGGCGCGATTGAACCGATCCCAGGGATAAAACAGCCGTCCCATCGGATTGTGATACGGCACGTCGTGATTGCCAGGCGTAAGCATCACCGGCGCAGCCAGCATCCGCAGCCACGCACACGAGGCTTCGAGTTCGCTCGCCAATCCGATCGTGGAAATGTCGCCGGTGCAGATTACCAGGTTCGGCTTATGCTCGGCCACGTAGCGCGTCGCCGCGCGAATGGCTTCGACATTCTCGCAGCCGAAGTGCGGATCGGTGAAATGAACGATCTCCACGGCAGCGTTAAGCCTTGGCCTTATCGAGCGCTTCGGCGTTGTCGTTCGTGAGTTCGGTGTCGAGTGCAATCACGCGCGGGCCATTGGGGCTGTAGCGAATGCGCACGGCGGAGAGGAACATCTTCGGCTCGCCGTCCAGCGCCGCTGGTATCGTGCCGTAGGAATAGACGTCTGCGTCGGTGCAGTGGCTGATCTCGACGGTTAAATCCTTGCGCCATCCCGCCCAGAGCGCCCGGATGCTCACGCGCGCCAAGTCTCCGAGGTGGCGGACATCGAGGCGCACGAACTCCATTGCCTCTCCTTCCAGCGCGCCGGAGAACAAGGGGCAGAGCACCGCTGCAGCCTCGGTCTTGCGAAATTTGCCATCCCCGCAGCGTGCACGAATGTCGCGCGCAAAGGCCCGGCGCAGGAAGTGCCGGACGCGTCCCAGAGCGGTCAGCGGTTTGCCTTCTCGCACGGCTTCGCGCGCGCGCGCCAACAAGGTCGGGGCGCCGAACATCGCTGCGACGAAGAAAGTCGAACCGTTCGCGCGGCCCATGGGCATGCGCTTGACCACGCCACGCTCCAGCGCCGCCTTCAGCGCGTCGGGCCACGCGCGAGGTCCGTAGAGGGCCTGTGGCAACACGTTGAGCGTACCGCCAGGCAGCAAAATCAGCGGCGGCCCGTTGCGCGGCGCCATTTCAGCAGCGGCGCGCGCGGTGCCGTCTCCTCCCAGCACGATAATGACGTCGAACTCGCGCTGGCGCTCGAAAAACCGCGTCGACAGTTTATCGATCCCGATCACGGTGTATTGCGTAACACCGGCCTCGGTGACGGCCTGAACCAGTTTCTCGCGGTCGCCGGGATGCACGCTTCCCGCGTTTTGATTGAACAGGATGAGCGCGTTGGCGTTGTCGGGCAGCGGTCGCTTGACTTGAAGCGCACCAAGCTGCGCCGGAGGGTCGATGACATCCGGTTCCATGATGGAACAGAACGCAGCACCCCTTTGGTGGTTCCTATCGCGTTGAAACGTTTCCACCCATGACGGCGGTCGTGTCGTCAGAACGGCCGCCGTCGGCGATCTGAATGGATCCGCCCATGGCCGCCGTGGTGTCGCCGTGTGCGCCGCCAGCGATATGCACGCTCCCGCCCATCGCCGCTGTCGCGTCGAACGTCTGCGTCGCAAACACGCGTGCATCGCCGCCCATCGCCGCTGAGATATCAGCGGTCAGGCAATGGAAATTATCCGCGCGCAACGTGCCGCCCATCGCCGCCGTGGCGTCCACGGAATGGCACGATCCGTTGATGGTGAGTTCTCCACCCATCGCCGCGACGATGGACACGTCTTCGCCGGTAATGTCGAAAGCCGTGAGCGTTGCGCCCTTGGCGGCGGCAAGATCGGTAACGTTCGGCATGGTGACGCGAACAAGGGCGTCGACCCGACGATCCGGGCCAAACCACGGACGATTGCGCTCATTGATTTTGAGCGCGCCGTCTAGGTCGATGCTGGTCGCAATGCGATCCGCTTGGGGACCGGTCACTTCAACCGAATATTGCGCCCCGTTGCGAACCTCGACGACGAGGTGATCGTACGCCTTCACGCTGGTAAAATTCGAAAGCGCCCGGGTCTCGGCAGTGGCGTTCGCGGCGCCAAAGACCATGGCGGCAGCGACGGCGGTGGCGAGGACGAATTTCATGGCTTGCTCCCGTCTCCCAGGCGTCCGCGCCCGGCGTTCGAAGCAAGGATGCGGCGCACCCAACGTTTGGATGCACCCCTAGTCCTGGCTAACTTCCCCGCCGAACGAGGTAGACACCTGCCCCCTCACGCCGCCGCCGAGGACCTTCACCTCGCCGCCCATGGAGGCGGACGCGGTATAGCCGGCGCTCGCGAACACCTGGGCGTCGCCCCCCATGGACGCGGAGATGGTGGCATGAGCGCATTGGAAGTCTTGCGCCCGGATAACCGCGCCCATCGAGGCCGCCACCGTCGCCACAGTGCACGCGCCGCTAACGCGCAATTCCCCGCCCATCGCGGCGGCGAGGCTTACGTCGGTTCCCTGAACGCCTTCGGCGATGACCGTCGCGCCTTTGGCGCTGGCGAGGCCTTTGACGCTTGGCATGGTCACGTGGATCGTCGCCGCGACTTGGCGGTCGTGGCCGAACCACGGCCGGTTGATCTCGGACACCTGCAACGTGCCATCGCGAACTTCAGTCCGCACCCGTGCCGCTTCCACGCCGCTGACGTCGACGCTGAACTCCGCGCCGTGGATGATGTCGACGCGAAGGTTGTCCTGCGCCCGAACGCTATCGAACGCGCCGACGTCTCGCGGCTCGGCGCCGGCCATGCTCGCCGCCGACAAAACAGCAATCGCCGCCAGCGCAGCCGTGATCGATGTCTTCATCCTGATCCCCACCCTCAGCGGTAGCCACACGGTGCCGCTTGAATGCTTCTTTATCCCAAGATGGCATCCGCAGTGGCTTTGGATGCACATGAACCTGCCAGGCCGCCCTGGTCTGTTGGGCTGCGCAAAGCGTAATAGGTGTTCCAGGTCGGGGGTAACGTATGCGGCGACGGGGTGTGCTGGGGGCCTTTGGAGCGACACTGGCGGCGGCG
Organism: Terricaulis sp.; assembly: GCA_047601265.1. Classification (GTDB taxonomy): domain Bacteria; phylum Pseudomonadota; class Alphaproteobacteria; order Caulobacterales; family Aquidulcibacteraceae; genus Vitreimonas. Next base: position 509,480 of record JASGJR010000001.1, on the reverse strand, counting down.
TGTACGCCGACCCTGGGTCAGTTCAATGCGATCACGCCGAAGGACAGCGGCGGGCGCGCCGTCCGGCACGACATCGCCTACGGCGCAGAGCAGCGGCAGAAGCTGGACCTCTACGCGCCCAGACAAATGACGATCGGCATGCCGATTGTGGTGTTTTTCTACGGCGGCTCCTGGAACTCAGGCGCCAAGCGCGACTACGAATTCGCTGGCGACGCGTTGTCCTCGCGCGGCTTCCTGACCGCGATCCCGGACTATCGTTTGGTTCCGGACGTGCGCTTTCCAGCTTTTGTGGAAGATTGCGCGGCCGCGGTCCGAGCCACCATCGCGAACGCGCACGAGTTTGGCGGCGATGCAAACAAAGTTGTGCTGATGGGCCACTCTGCCGGCGCCTACAACGCGATGATGCTTGGATTGGATCGGCGTTTCCTGGAACGCGCAGGTGTATCTGCCAGCTCTGTTCGCGGCGTCGTCGGTTTGGCGGGTCCATACGACTTTCTGCCCCTCGATGTAAAATCCACCCAAGAAGCGTTTGGCGAAGCTCACGATTTGAACGCAACACAGCCGATCAACTTTGCCAGACGCGATGCACCGCCACTGCAATTGCTCTGGGGCGAAAAGGACACCGTAGTCGGCCGTCGAAGCATCAACGCTTTGCAACGCGCCGCCGAAGCGGCGCACGAGCGTGTGGAAACCAAAATATATCCTAACGTCGATCACGTGGGTCTGATGCTGGCATTATCGCGCTTCTTCCGCGGCAGCGCCCCGGTACTCGCTGACGCGAGCGACTTCATCCTGCGCGTGACAGCCTAGGTGATATTTCCGCGCGAGAAGTCGCGCGCCAAATTGCGCAGCATGTCAGGCGCGCGCGCACGATCAAAACCAATCGCTGCCGTGTAATCCACGAGCGCCGCGTGCTCGACCTCGTCAAACTTGCCGTCGGCCACGAACACCGCCAGCAGCGATTTCAACAACCATTGCTTCTGGTCGTTCGTGAATACGTTCGCCTTCTTCGTCAGGTAGGCGACCAATTCATCCTTGGTGAGTTTTGCATTGCTGAAAGCGGCGCTGACGTCGCTGCCACCGATTTCCTTCATCGCCGCCGCAATGGTGCTGATCTCGGTTTCCGCAATCCTGCCGTCAATCTTGGCGGCATTGACCAGGGCCTGCAGCGCGAACTCGTTGAAGTTGCCCTGCACAGTCACTTCCGTTTTGCGCGCGCGCCAGCTGCGCACGATGCTGCGGAGCGTAAGCCACAGAATGACGGCGATGATGAGCACCAAGAGCGCGAGCGGCGCTGTTGGGCCGCGGTCCGCAGGCTGCGCGCCTTGCGCCAATGCCGGCGCGCTCGAAACCAACAGCGCGAGAATGAGGAGGCCAAATCGCATGAAAGAGGGCTTCGCACGCGCGGCGGCGGCTGTCGACGCTTTACGCCTTAGACCAACCGGCTCTGCGCCACCGCCGCTTCGATAAAGCTCGCAAATAGCGGGTGCGGATCGAACGGCCGCGATTTCAGCTCAGGATGATATTGCACCCCGATAAACCAGGGATGGTCCTCGCGTTCGACGATCTCCGGCAACAACCCATCTGGGCTCATGCCGGTGAATTTCAAACCCGCCGCCTCCAGCTTGTCGCGGTACTTTGTATTGACCTCGTAGCGGTGGCGGTGGCGTTCGCGGATTTCCGTGTCGCCATAGATTTCCGCTACTTTGCTGGCCGGATCGAGCGTCGCCGGATATGCTCCAAGACGCATGGTGCCGCCCATGTCGCCAGCTGCGCCGCGCTTCTCCAGCTCGTTGCCCTTCAACCATTCAGTCATCAGGCCGACGATGGGATGTTTGGCAGGCCCGAACTCCGTTGAGCTTGCGCCCTTCAGTCCTGCTTGATTGCGCGCCGCTTCGATGCAGGCCATCTGCATACCAAAGCAAATGCCGAAGAACGGCACGTCATGCTCGCGCGCAAACGTCACCGAGGCGATCTTGCCTTCAGTGCCGCGTTCGCCGAAGCCGCCTGGCACGAGAATGCCGTGAACGCCGTGCAGATCTTGCGCCCAGCCGTCGCCCTTCTCCTCGAACTTCTCGCTCTCGACCCAACGCAAATTGACTTTGACGTTGTTGGCGACGCCGCCGTGATGCAGCGCTTCAATCAGCGATTTGTAGGCGTCTTTCAGCTCGGTGTACTTGCCGACCACGGCGATCGTCACATCGCCATCAGGCGCCTTCAGACGCTTCACGATTTCCGTCCACTTGGTCATGTCCGGCTGCGGCGCAACGGTGACGCCGAAGTGCTTCAGCAACTCGGTGTCGAGACCTGCGGCGTGATAGGCGAGCGGCGCCTCGTAGATCGTCTGCAGATCGCGCGCTTCCACCACCGAGCTTTCACGCACGTTGCAGAAGAGCGCGATTTTGCGCTTTTCGTCCTCTGGGATCGGCCGATCGCAACGGCACAGCAGAATGTTCGGTTGAATGCCGATAGACCGCAACTCTTTGACCGAGTGCTGCGTCGGCTTCGTCTTCATCTCTCCAGCAGACGGAATGTACGGCAGCAGCGTCAGGTGCACGAACGCCACCTGCCCCGGATCAAGCTCTTGGCCTAGTTGGCGAATGGCTTCGAAAAACGGCAAGCCTTCGATATCGCCGACCGTGCCGCCGATTTCGCACAGCACGAAATCCGCGCCGCCGTGATCGGAGAGAATGAATTCCTTGATCGCGTTGGTGACGTGCGGGATCACCTGGACGGTCGCGCCGAGATAGTCGCCGCGGCGCTCCTTCGCGATGATTTCCTGATAGATGCGCCCAGTGGTGATATTGTCGGACTGCGCAGCCGAGACGCCCGTAAAGCGCTCGTAGTGACCGAGATCGAGATCGGTTTCCGCGCCATCGTCGGTGACGAAGACTTCGCCGTGCTGATACGGGCTCATCGTGCCCGGATCGACGTTCAGATAGGGATCGAGCTTGCGAAGGCGGACCCGATATCCCCGGGCTTGCAGCAAAGCACCCAGAGCGGCGGAGGCGATGCCCTTCCCAAGAGAAGAGACCACGCCGCCGGTAATAAACACGTAGCGCGCCATTATCCTTCCAAACTGCCGGCCATTCTGTCCGGACGTCCCCAAGCAGGGAGCGTTGAACTTACTGGTCTGGGCCCGCCGCCCGTTCGCGGCGAACTGCCGTCACCGCATTAGGATCGGACGATTCGGGCGTTTGCGCTGCTGCTTGGGTTAACGCCAATGAACCCGCAGTTTGTGGCAACACCAAATTCGGTTGCGCGCCTGAAGCTTGTTGAGTCGTTGCGCCTCCGGACTGGGTGCGCGCCGGCGCCGGGGCGGTATGTGACGGCGTTGTCACGGCCTGAGTGGCGACGCGCACCGGATTGGTCGACACTGGCTGGGTCGTGGCGCGCGCGGGCGGCGGCGTCACCGTTTGATGCTGAGTGCCAATCGGTGCGGCGTGCTCGGCGGTCGTCGAGGCCGGGATCGTAGAGGCCTGCGCCGAAGACGGACCCGGCATGATCGAAGCCAGCGTGTTTTGCGGTAGGCTCGACTGAGTTGGGTCCGGGTGCGCCGGCGCGGGTTGCGCTGGAGCCGGTGTGGCCGGTGCGGGGGTCGCCGGCGCCGATGGGGTTTGCCGGAAGCCCGTTTGCGCCGGGAGCGAGTCAAAGATCGACCGGTTCGCGCTTGAGGATGCCGCGCCCGAGATCACCGTCAGCGACAGCGAGGTGATCAGGAACAGGCCGCCAGCGAACTGCGTCATGCGTGCGAGCGCGTCAGCGGCGCCGCGGCCGCTCATGAGCGCGCTCGAACCGCCCCCGCCCATGCCCAATGCGCCGCCCTCGGAGCGCTGCAGCAGTACCAAACCGATCAGGCAAACGCATACTAGCACGTGGAGGGAAAGGACAACCAAGTACATTGCTGAACTCAACTCCCGCGCGTACGCGAATACGCGCCCTACATGGGCGCGCACGAAAGCGCGCTCAATAGCTGAGAGCTATCCTAAACACCAGCCCGGATTGGCGCACCCTCAGGACGCAGCCGGATGGGCAAAAATGATCGCCGCAAAGTCGTCCGCCTTCACGCTGGCGCGCCCCACCAGCGCCCCATCGACGCCAGGCGCGCTAAACACCTCCGCCGCATTCTTCGGCCCCACTGAACCGCCATACAGAATCCGCGTGGATTCAGCCTTCTCTGCGCCGTACCGCGACGCGAGCGCCGCGCGGATAAAGGCGTGCGCTTCAGCGATTTCCGCCATGGTGGGGGTGCGATCGCCGCCAATGCACCAAACGGGTTCATAGGCGACGACGAAATTCCCCTGCGCAGGCGCGCTGGCAAGACTTTGCGCGCTGACCACTTCACCCACCTGTCCCGCGGCTCTATGCGCGGCAGTCTCCCCCACGCAGACAATAGGGGTGAGCCCGGCTGCAACCGCTGCTTCGGCCTTGGCGCGAACCAGGTCGTCGGTTTCTCCAAGAAGCGTGCGCCGCTCCGAGTGCCCCACGATGACATAGCTTGCACCTAAGTCGGCAAGCATGCCGGCGCTCACTTCGCCGGTGCGGGCAGCATCAGCAGCCACGCTGCTGCAATCCTGTCCGCCGATGGCCAGTGCGCCTCCTTTGGCCATATCCACCGCGGCGGCGATGTAGGGTGCAGCTGGGCAGACGAGCGCCTCCACCCGCGCGCCGGCGCCTGCCAGCCGCGTTGAGAGCTTCGCGATCTCGGCCAAATCCGTGCGGCGGCCAAACATCTTCCAGTTTCCCGCGATCAGCGGTGTACGCGCGGCCATTTGTCCTCCCTCGCCCGGTAAGTGTCCGGCGATTGCCCCGCTTAGGGGGCGCCTCTATGTTCCGGCGCTTCGTTTATCGGATCGCCTCATGCTTCTGCAATTTCGGAAAGCTACCCGTGGCTTGTTCGCCACGATCATTTTTGGCCTGATCGGCATTGCCACGGTGCTCTTCCTCATCCCGCACCAAGGGCTGCAGAACCCGTTTGGAGCCCAATGGGTGGCCAAGGTCGGCGATACGCCGATCACGCAAACCGACATCGAGCGCGAGCTGGACGCCGCCCTGCAGCGCCAGCGCCAGGAAGGCCACAACTTCACGAAGGAAGAGGCCATAGCCCAAGGCGCCCATCTCCAGATTCTGGACGGCCTCATCTCGCGCGCGGCCATCTCCAACTACGCGACCCGCCACGGCGTCATCGCCAGCGATGCGCAGGTTGCAGCCGGCATCCGTCAGCTAGGCGTGGTCGATCCACAAACAAACCGCTTCGACCCGCGGCTCTACGATCAGCTTCTGTCGGAGCACCACTTCACGCGGCCTGAATTCGAACAGCTGATCCGCAATGAGGCGTCCATCGCCATGGTGATGCAGGCGATGGCGCAAGGCGTGCGCGCGCCATCCAGCTATGGCGCGATCGGCGTCGCTATCCGCTCAGAAAATCGCACGCTCACCATCGCCCAGGCGCCGATTTCGCTTGCCGGCAACGTGCCGCCGCCAACGCAGCCGCAGCTGCAGACATTCTACGATGAGATCAAAGATCGCCTGCAACTTCCGGAATTCCGTCAACTTACGCTGGTGCTGGCGCGCAAGGCTGACTTCGCGCAACGCGCCGGCGTCACCGACGCGCAAGTGCAGGAAGAATTCAACCGCCGCGCCGAAACGCTGGGCACGCCAGAGCGGCGCTCGTCTATCCGCATCGTCGCGCAAAACCAGGCACAGGCCAACGACGCCGCCGCCCGCATCAACGCCGGACAAAATCCCAACGCGGTGGCGCAGGCGCTGCATCTGCCAGTCGTGCTCGGCAACAACGAAGCGCGCGCGGCGGTGACGGATGAGCCCGTTGCGGCAGCCGTGTTCTCGATGGCGCCAAGCGCAACGGCGCGCGCTGTCCAGGGGCAACTTTCGTGGGTGGTGGTGAAGACGACCTCGGTGACCCCCGGCGTTACCCCGCAATTCAGCGCCTACAAGGATCAAATCCGCACCGAGCTGCAAACGGCGGCCTCAAGCACGCTCATCGATACCGCGATCAGCAATTTCGAAGAGGCGCGCGCGGGCGGCGCGACCGTGCAGCAAGCGGCGCAAACCGCTGGTTTGAGCGTCATCGCGGTGCCAGCGGTCGAAGCGCAAGGCCGCGATCTGCACGGACAACCGGTGGCCATGCTCGCTGGCCAGCGTGACGTGCTCCGCGCTGCGTTCCAAACCACTGAGGGCGAAGCCAGCGACTTCATGGAAACGCCGGATGGTGAAATGCTGATCTCCGTCGATCACATCACGCCGCCTCACGCGCGTCCGCTCGCGGAAATTCGCGACGATCTGCAGCACTTGTGGATCGTGCGCGAAATCAACCACCGCATGACCGAGCTCGCGAGCGAGGTCACGCAACAAGTCCAGCAGGGACAGAAATTCACCGACGTCGCGCGCGCTCATCACCTTTCCATTATCGCGACATCGGTCGCGCTTGACCGCCAAAGCAGCGCCCGCATTCCGGCGGCGCGATTTGCCGGCCAGGTGTTCGGCGCCCAGCCGAACGCGGTGGTGAGCGATCAATGCGCGCAACGTCCCCAGGCGCCGCTTCCAGGCGGCATGTGTGCGCACGGCGACGAATACCTGATCGCACAAGTCGAGCGCATCAATCGTGTCGATCCCGCCACTGTGCCGCAAATGGTGGAAGCCATGCGGACCCAAGTGCAGCAGGAAATCGCCCAGAGCTTTTCGGACGCCATCCAGGAGCAAATTCGCGCCGATGCGAAGCCCGAGAAGAACACCACGCTGCTGAACCGGCTCTACCCGCCGAACGGCAACGCACAGGGCGGCGAAGGCGGCGAGGGCCAATGATTGATCGCGAGCGCGCGTACGCGCCCTCACGAGAAGAATTCGCACAGGCCTACGCGCGCGGTGGCGGCGTGGTTTGGACGCGCCGCATCGGCGATCTTGAGACGCCGGTCTCTGCGTTGTTGAAGCTTGGCGCCGACAAACCCGGCTCGCTTCTGCTCGAGAGCGTCCAAGGCGGCGAGTTTCGCGGCCGCTACTCAATCATCGGCATTAAGCCTGATCTCGTCTGGCGTGTGTGCGAGGGCCGCGCGGAGATGAGCCGCGGTGGCTTTGCGGACGCATCCTTCCGTCCGCAGCGCGACGCGCCCCTCAAGAGCTTGCGGAAGCTGCTGGCGCGATCTGCGCTCAAACTGCCGGACGGGCTGCCGCCGATGGCGGCGGCATTATTCGGCTACATCGGCTACGACATGGTCCGGCTGATGGAAAAGCTGCCAGACAAGGCGGCTGACCCTATCGGGACGCCGGACGCGGTGCTGGTGCGCCCCACAGTCATTCTTGTGTTCGACAACGTCACCAGCGAGATCACCTTGGTCACACCGGCGCGCAAACGCGCCAACCAAAGCGTTGAGGACGCCTTCAAGTCCGCCTGCGATCGCTTGGACAAAACGCAGCGTGCGCTCGAGCGTCCGTTGCGTAAGCAAAGAGACGTGGAAGCTAGCGACGTCCCCGCCCCGCGCTCCAACACCACGCCAGAGGCGTACCGTGCGCTGGTCGAGAAGTGCAAAGCCTATACGCGCGCCGGCGACATCTTTCAGGTGGTCCCCAGTCAGCGTTTTTCGACGCCGTTCAAACAGCCGCCGTTTGCGCTCTATCGTTCGTTGCGGCGGATGAACCCGTCGCCTTTCCTTTATTTCTTCAACATGGCCGACTTCGCCATCGTCGGTTCAAGCCCGGAAATACTCGTGCGCTTGCGCGGTCCCACGGTGACCATTCGCCCCATCGCCGGCACGCGTCCTCGCGGCGCCACGCGCGCTGAAGATCTTGCGCTCGAACAAGACTTGCTGGCCGACCCGAAAGAACGCGCCGAGCACCTGATGCTCGTTGATCTCGCGCGCAACGATCTGGGCCGCGTCGCCCGCCGCGGCGCGTCCAAGGGCTATAACGCAGCTGCCGCGCAGGCCGGTTCAGCCAATGTGCGCGTCACCGAGAGCTTCACCATCGAGCGCTACAGCCACGTGATGCACATCGTCTCCAACGTCGAAGGCGAGATCGCTGAAGGCAAGGATGCGCTCGACGCGCTGATCGCGGGCTTTCCGCATGGCACCGTGACCGGCGCGCCTAAAATTCGCGCCATGGAAATCATCAACGAGGTCGAGCCGCACAAGCGCGGCGTTTACGCCGGCGGCGTCGGCTATTTCGGCGCCGCCGGCGACATGGACACCTGCATCGCGCTGCGCACTGGCATCGTCAAAGACGGCACGCTCTACGTTCAAGCCGGCGGCGGCGTCGTGCTCGATAGCGATCCCGAACTCGAGCTGCAGGAAACGCAGCACAAATCCCGCGCCCTCTTCCGCGCCGCCGCCGAAGCTTGGCGCTACGCCTGACGCACACCGCGCCGCGCGATTAGCGGCCGGTGTGAAAGACTGCCAGTTTGTTACCGTCGAGATCGCGGAAATAGGCAAACTCACCGAAATTGCCGCGCGGGCCCGGAGGTCCTTCGCATTTGCTGCCCAGCGAAAGCGCCTTCGCGTGCATGGCCGCAACCTGCTCTTTGCTGTCGACTGCAAGCGCCAGCATTGAGCCGTTGCCGTTAGTCGCCGCCTCGCCATTGTACGGCTTGGTGACCATTATCATCGCGCCATTGCCGACGCCGTAGAGCAATCCTTGCGGGGTCGGGAAAAGGCGTTTGCCGCCGACTTCGCCGAGCAGCGCATCATAATACGAAGTGGCGCGATCGAAATCGTTGGTGCCGACGCAGACGTAACCGACATTTGCCATGGGCGTTCTCCCTACCCTTTCAGCCCTTGAAGCATGCGCCGCACGGACGCGCAATTTGCCGCTAGGGTGACGCTACGACGTGCGCGGGGTTTTGGACGTAGAAATCCAAGTCCGACAACAAACGATCCCATGCAGCTTCCATGTCGCTCGTCCAGCGGGCGCCGCAGGCGTCGCGCACGCTGCCGCCAACCACGCCGAAAAAGGTTGCAAATACGTGCGGCGGCACGTCGTAGCCATCGTGCGTCACCACCTCGCATTGGATTAGCTTGTCCGCATAGCGGCGCTCGCCAATGAAATCGAGGATGGCGTCGAAAACGCGGGCCAGCATCTCGCCTTTGATGGCGTTGTCGCTATCGCGCCAGAACAGCGGCTTCATCTCTGGTTGCTCGCGGAACAGGCGCTCGTACACAGGTCCCGTCAGGTCGCCTGTCTCAGCGGCGATTTCCAGAGTTTGGACGATGATGGCAGCGTCGGCGGCAGATGTGGTCATGGCTGTAGTATGACGCGAGAAGCCAACAAATTGCACGCGGGTACGGCGAGGCCCGTTTTCACCGCCGATTTATCGTCTAAGGTGAAATCCGATGATCCTGTGGCCGGCCCTTTCGCGATGGCGCGTGTGACGACGCTTTAACTCCGTTCGTCTACGCAAAGGCTTGTCACGCCATGATCCTGGTCATCGATAATTACGACAGTTTCGTCTACAATCTCGTCCACTACGTCGAAGACTTCGGCGTGAAGACCGAGGTCCATCGCAACGATGCGTTGAGTGTTGCTGATGCGCTCAAGAAAAAGCCCAAGGGCGTAATCCTCTCGCCTGGTCCCTGCACGCCCAACGAAGCTGGCATTTGCCTCGCGCTGCTGCGCGACGCGCCGGAGGATTTGCCGATCTTTGGCGTCTGCTTGGGCCACCAAGCCATGGGCCAGGCCTTCGGCGGCGACGTGGTGAGCGCGCGCGAAATCATGCACGGCAAAGTCTCGGAGTTGAGACACAAGGGCAGCGGCGTCTTTCGCGGGCTGCCTACGCCGCTGCGAGCCACGCGGTATCATTCGCTCGCCGTCCGGCGTGAAACTTTTCCCGCCAGCTTCAACATCGATGCAGAGACCGCCGACGGCGAAGTGATGGGCATGTCGCACAAGACCCGCCCTCTCTTCGGCGTGCAGTTTCATCCCGAGTCCATCGCCTCGGAGCACGGCCACGCGATGATTGCGAACTTCCTCACGGCTGCAGGCGCGTTGTGAGTCTGGCGGCGCTCAACGCCAAGCTCGCCGGCGCCGATCTTGAAGCGCATGAGATTGACGCCGCGTTCGCGATCATCATGGACGGCGCCGCCGGGCACGAAGACATCAAGCGTTTCCTCGAACTCAGCCTGCCAAGGATGCACGAGCCTGCCTGGATCGCGGGCGGCGCGGGCGCTTTGCGTGTGCGCATGAAGCCCGTCGCCGCGCCAGCGGGGGCCATCGATGTATGCGGCACCGGGGGCGATGGCGCTCACACGCTCAATATCTCCACCGCAGTCGCATTTGTGGTCGCCGGTTGCGGCGTTCCGGTCGCCAAACACGGCAATCGGGCGATGAGTTCGAAATCTGGGGCGGCCGACGTGCTTGAAGCGCTCGGCGTGAAATTGACGGGACATGTCCCCACGCTCGAACACTGCCTCGCCGAAGCGAAGCTCGCCTTTCTCTTTGCGCAAAACCATCACCCGGCGATGCGCCATGTAGCGCTGGTGCGGCGTGAGATTGGCAAACGCACCATCTTCAATCTGCTGGGGCCGCTCTCCAATCCTGCCGGCGTCAAGCGTCAGCTGGTCGGCGTATTTGCGTTGGGCTTTGTAGAGCCGGTTGCCACGGCGCTACGCGAGCTTGGCGCCGAAAGCGCAATCGTCGTGCATGGCGCCGGCGGGCTTGATGAATTCTCCTTCGCTGACGGGCAAACGCGCGCGATCAGCCTGGACACACGCGGACGTATCCTCGAGATGGAGGACATGGACCCATGGGCGCTCACGCGCGCCTTCGGCGTGGAGATCGCCGCGCCGGGCGCACTTGCCGGCGGCAACGCGCGCTTCAACGCCGATGCGCTGCGCGCGCTCCTGGAGGGGCGCGCACAAGACAGCGCTTACGAACGCGCAGTGATGTTGAATGCTGCGGCCGCGCTTATTGCGGCCGGCAGATTCACTGCAGCCAGCGTCATCGATGCTTGGGCCGCCGCGCGCGATAGCATTCGCGGCGGCGCCGCCAAAGGCATCCTCGACAAACTCATTACCATCTCGCAGCGCGCGCCATGAACAACATTCTCGACAAGATCGTAGCCTACAAGCGCGACGAGGTAGCCACGCGCAGGGCCGCAACATCGCTTGCCGCGCTCGAACGAACGATTGCGGATCAAGATTCGCCGCGTGACTTTGTAGCCGCACTCGAACGGGCCGCGCCGAAAGCGTTGATCGCCGAGATCAAGAAGGCCAGCCCTTCGAAGGGGCTGATCCGCGCCGACTTCGATCCTGCTGTTTTAGCGCGCGCGTATCAGGCCGGCGGCGCAGCTTGCCTTTCGGTTCTGACTGACGCGCCCAGCTTTCAAGGAAGCGAAGAAAATTTGCGGCTCGCCAGAGCTGCCGCGCCGGGCATTCCCGTGTTGCGCAAAGACTTCATGATCGACCCCTGGCAAATCGCCGAGAGCCGCGCCATTGGCGCTGATGCGATCCTCATTATCATGGCTGCGGTGGACGACGCGCACGCGCGTGATTTGTTTCAGTCTGCACAAAGCTACGGCATGGACGCATTGGTAGAGACGCACGACGAGGCCGAGGTCGACCGCGCCGTGTCGCTCGGCGCCAAGCTAATCGGCGTCAACAACCGCTCGCTGCAAACGTTCGTCACCGACCTGGCCGTCACCGAGCGCCTCGCCGCGTGTATCCCGTCGGACTGCTTGATCGTGGCGGAATCCGGCATCGCGTCGCCTGCAGACATCGCTCGTCTTCAGCGCGCCGGCGCCGCGGCGTTCCTCGTCGGTGAAAGTCTCATGCGTCAGGGCGATGTCACTGCCGCGACGCGCGCCCTACTCGCTTGAGCCGCCGTGCGAGAAGAAAGCCGCGACCAGCCCAATCGCCAATGCGATGCCGCCGCGGATCGCCCACTCCTGGTGTCCGCTCATCGCACCCATACCAGGCAGCACGTTGAGCCCTTGTGCAATCCACAGAGCGCCGAACACGCTCAGCAAGCCGCCGATGCCACCGAGAATGTTCCGCCAGCCGCCGCGCACCGCAAAAATGAAGAGCGCTAGCCCGACGATGTCGAGGCCGACGCCGCGGTAAGTCCAGTTGATATCGCTCGTCATGTAGCTTTGCGGCGCACCCGACACGTTGAGTCCCTGCAAGATGAAGATCGTGCCGAAGAACAGCATCACAATCGAAAGAACGCCGAGGACTGTTTTGAAGCCTGCCATAGTAGCCTCCCCCTAGTATGAGAACCTGAGCAGGTCGTTTCGGGTTCGTCCAATGTCCTGCGATGGACTTGACCAGAACATGTGAACGGATATAGAACAGATCGTCGTTCACCATTTGGTCTCCGGTCATGCTGACAGCGAAACAAAAAGAGCTGCTCCTCTACATCCACGAGCGGATCAAGGAGACCGGCGTTTCGCCGTCGTTCGACGAAATGAAGGAAGCACTCGACCTAGCTTCCAAGTCCGGCATCCACCGCTTGATCACGGCTTTAGAAGAACGAGGCTTCCTTCGCCGCCTCCCGCACCGGGCGCGGGCGCTGGAAGTGCTCAAATTGCCAGATTCGGCCGCTCCGGCTGCTCCGCCGAAGGGGCGTTCCACCTTCCGTCCGAGCGTGGTCAACGACACGGGCGTCAGCCGCGGCGCGGACACTGCCATGGGCATTCCGATCCTTGGCCGCATCGCCGCTGGCGCGCCGATTGAAGCGCTTCAAAACGAAATCGGCCGCGTAGCGCCGCCGCCCGACCTGGTTGGCGACGACCACTTCGCGCTGGAAGTCAAAGGCGACTCGATGATCGGCGCGGGCATTTTGGATGGTGACGTGGTCATCATCCGGCGCAGCGAACATGCCGACAGCGGTGACATTGTCGTAGCCCTGATCGACAACGAGGAGGCGACGTTGAAGCGCTTGCGCAAGCGCGGGAATTCCATCGCCCTCGAAGCCGCTAACCCGGCTTATGAAACCCGCATTTTCGGACCCGACCGTGTGCGCATCCAAGGCAAGCTCGTGGCGATGATCCGCCGCTACGCCTAGCACCGGAGCGAATTAGCTTCACTCCTGCTGCGCATCCTCGTCAGCAACCGTTGGCGTCCACGCGCGCCGCACAGCTTCGGGCGTAGCGCGAGCAATCGTGAGTCCGCGCGGCGTCTCCGTGACGATCCCGCCGCCATGACGGGCGATATCGTTCTGATCGATGAGCGCAAGCGGATGGCAGCGCGCCGCGAAATCGGCAGGCGCTGCGATCCGCGCGATGATGACGGCGTTGCGGGCGCAAGCTTGTGTGAATCCATCCACGGTCTGCACCAGCACCAACCGCCGCCGCCCGGGCGTCGTCCACACGCACGCATTGGCGCTGCAGGTCTGCGGTGGCGCCAGCCGTTCAAGCGCTGGCGGTGCAATGCCGATCATGGCGCCGAGATGATCGCGCGCGTACGTGGACCGTCCTCGTCCCGCGACTAAAGTCCAATGCGCCCCATCGCGCACGAAGGTCGCACGCAAGTCGCGATCAAAAGCAGCCAACGGTTGCGGCGCGATGACGCTCAGCCATACTGAACCGGCAAAGAACGCTATGGCAGCCCAGCGCAACCAGCCGCGCCAGAGGCAAAACCAAAGCAGTCCGAAAACGCAGCAATCAAAGGCAATATCGGGCGGCCGCGCTACCGCCTGCACCGCCTCTCCACGGTCGCCAAAAGTTTGACCGATCGCCGCCACGAGTTCCAGTGCGCTGGCCATGAATTGGAGCGGCGCGTCGCCGTGTCCAAACGGCGAAAGTGCTGCCGCCAACACCGCCGACGGCGCAACCAAAAACGAGATGATCGGTTCGGCGATCAAGTTCGCGGGCAACGCATAAATAGAGAAACGTTGAAAGTGATAGATCGCGAAAGGGTCGGTCGCGATGCCCGCCACAAACGACAACAGCAACACGCCGCCGATTGCTTTGGTTGTGCCTTGCAGTGCGCCAATGATGAGCCCAGGCGACGGCAGCGAAGGTCCGCGCGGTTTGATCATCTCGAACATCGCCACGAGCGCCACTGTCGCCGCAAACGACATTTGAAACCCCGGTTCCAGAACCGACTCAGGCAACACAAACACAACAAGCAGTGTCGCAAGCGCTAAGCCGCGCATCGAGATGGCTGGCCTGTCCAGCAAAATCGCGCCGAACGCTACAAACGCCATCACCAGCGACCGCAACGCCGGCACGCTTGCGCCGGACACAACGAAGTACGCCGCCAGCGCAATGAGCGCGCCAACAGCCGCGATTTTTTTCACCGGTAAGCGTAACGCCAACGGACTGATGAGGGCGAGCAGGCCGGTCAGCACGGCAAACACCAAACCGCCGACAATGCCCATGTGCACGCCTGACACTGAGAGCAAATGGCCTAAGCCGGAATTGCGGAGCGCGTCGTTGGTATCTTTGTCGATGGCGCTCACGTCGCCGGTGATCAGCGCAGTTGCGATGGCGCCGCCACGACCGGGCGCGGCGTCCTGAATGGCCGCGGAGAGATCGGCGCGCAGCGCGCCAAGTTGCAAGCGCCAGCGGTCGAACCAAAAGCCAGGCAACGGCAGATCGAGAGGCCGGCAATGACCATACGAATAGCCCGTCGCGCCGAGACGCTCGAAATACGCGCGGCGCGCAAAATCGTAGCCGCCCGGCGCCAGCGGTCCCGACGGTGGTCCCAACACCCCGAAGCAGTGCGCCGATCGCCCCGGCGTCAGCACGCCCGCCTCAGGGACGGCGACGCGCACATAGCGTGGCGGGCGCGCGACGTTTTCAATGCTCCTCACGAGTAGCCGCAACCGTGGCCCGCCATCGCTGCGGTCTACATCGATGACCCAGCCATCGATGCCCGCCGGTTCGGTGCTCCTTGCAGACGGCGCCTGCGCGGCCGTCACGGTGCGTATCTCCGCTGCGAGCGCACCCAGCGCCACCGTCAGGCACAACGCAAAAATAGCAGCGAGGCCTCGCCGCAAACGCGCGAGCCAGCCGTCAATGTCGCCGCCGCGCCAGAGCGCCAGCAACAGCAAAACCGCAACAAACCCAGCGGACAAAGCAGGCGCGAGCCACATCGGCGGATCGACTGGCGCCAGCAGCCAAGCCGCGGCGCCCGCAATTGCCGCCGGCGCCAACCACAGGATCCAGCGATCCCGCTGCTGCGCCCAGATGTCCGCCAGGGCGCGGCTAGGAGAAAACCCGGTCGCCGTGTTAGGACGCCCGCGTTTTGAAGCCCCTTCTCCGCCCGCAATGAGCGTCGTCACACGTTTCGCCCCCTCGCCCACCGGTTACCTGCATATCGGAGGCGCGCGCACGGCGCTATTCAACTGGCTCTTTGCCAAGCGCATGGGCGGCAAGTTTTTGTTGCGCATCGAAGACACCGACCGCGCGCGCTCTACACCGGACGCGATTTCCAAAATTATCGAAGGGCTGGATTGGCTCGATCTCGGCTACGACGGCCAGATCACATTCCAATACGAACGTGCGCCACGTCACCGTGAAGCGGTTGCAGAGATGCTGGCACGCGGCACAGCGTTTCGATGCTACATGACGGCCGGGGAACAGGAAGCGGTGCGCGCCGAAGCGCACGCACATGGCCGCGCTCTGCGTTCCCCGTATCGCGATAGCAAGGCCCCGCCATTTGCTGACGCGCCCTTTGTTGTACGCCTTCGCGCCCCTGAGACGGACGTCGTGAACGACGACCTCATCCAAGGTCGCGTTACTATCAAAGGCCAGGATATCGACGACCTAGTTCTGCTCCGCGCCAACGGAGATCCGACCTACATGCTGTCAGTCGTGATCGACGACCACGACATGGGCGTGACTTATGTGATCCGCGGCGACGATCACCTGACCAATGCCGCGCGTCAGATTCCGATTTTTCAGGCTATGGGATGGTCGCCACCGCAGTTCGCGCATGTTCCGCTCATACATGGCGAAGACGGCAAGAAGCTCTCCAAACGCCATGGCGCCCAAGCCGTCCATGAATGGCGCGATATGGGCTACCTGCCGGAAGCCATGAACGCCTACCTCATGCGTCTCGGCTGGAGTCCGGGACACGATGACATTCTGACCAAGGAACAAGCGGCGCCGATCTTCGAGATCAGCCAGATCGGTAAGGCGCCGTCGCGGCTCGATTTTAAGAAGCTGGACTCGGTCAATGCTCATTTCATGGGCATTGCGCGCGACGAACGGCTAACGGCGCTGCTGTTCGATTATATCGGTGCTCACACGACCCTTATTTTGAAGGATAAATCGCGCGCGCGCGTTGCCGCGGCCGTCCCTTTGCTCAAAAAACGCGCCAAGACGATCAAGGAATTAGCGGACTACGCCCGCTTTCTTATCGCCGAGCACCCTCTTCACATGGATGAGATTGCACAAGGTGTGCTCAAGGACGATGTGAAGCTCAAACTCCAACGCTTGCACGCGCGCCTTGCCTCGCAGGAAGCATGGGACGCCGCAAGCTTGGGCAGCACGCTTAAGGCTTTTGCTACCGATGAGAGCGTCGGATTGGGTCAGATAGGACCCGGACTTCGTGCAGCTCTCACAGGCGGCACGCCGGCGCCGGACTTGGGCCAAGCTTTGGAGATGCTGGGCCGCGAGGAAGCGCTTGCGCGAATATCGGATCAGGTTTGAGGACGGCACATGGAAAGCAAGCTCGTAAAAAAACCTTCGGCCACGATTACGGTCAACAACAAGCAGCTTGAACTGCCGGTCTACGGCGGCTCGGTGGGCCCGGACGCGATCGACATCCGCAAGCTCTATTCCGGCGGCGATGTGTTCACCTTCGATCCCGGATTTACATCGACAGCGTCATGCGAGAGCCAGATCACCTACATCGACGGCGATAAGGGTGTGCTGCTCTATCGCGGCTATCCAATTGACCAGCTGGCCGAGAAGTCGACGTTCCTCGAAGTCTGCTACCTGCTCGCCAACGGCGAATTGCCGAACAAGAGCGAGCTCGAACGCTTCACCAAGAACATCACCTATCACACGATGTTGCACGCGCAGTTCGACCGCTTCTTCGAGGGCTTCCGCCGCGATGCGCATCCGATGGCGATCATGGTCGGTACGGTTGGCGCGCTGGCCGCGTTCTATCACGACAGCACCGACATCGATGACCCGAAGCAACGCGTGATCGCCAGCCATCGACTGATTGCAAAAATGCCCACGATTGCGGCGCGCGCGTTCAAGTATCACATCGGCCAGCCGTTCATTAGCCCACGCAACGAACTCGATTACGCGTCGAACTTCCTGCGCATGTGCTTCGCGGTGCCCGCGGAAGACTATAAGGTCAACCCGGTGCTCGCCCGCGCCATGGATGTTTTCTTCATCCTGCATGCCGACCACGAGCAGAACGCCTCAACTTCGACCGTGCGTCTCGCCGGCTCGTCGGGCGCCAACCCGTTTGCATGCATCTCATCAGGGATCGCCTGCCTCTGGGGTCCTGCGCACGGCGGCGCCAACGAAGCGGCGCTGAAGATGCTCGAGGAAATCGGCACGGTCGACAGCATCCCGGCGTTCATCAAGCGCGTGAAGGATCCGAACGACGACGTGCGCCTCATGGGCTTCGGTCACCGCGTCTACAAGAACTACGACCCGCGCGCCAAAGCCATGCAGAAGCTCTGTCACCAGGTGCTGCACGAAGTCGGCGCTGAGGATGATCCACTGCTGAAGGTCGCGATGGAACTCGAGAAAATCGCGCTGAGCGATGAGTACTTCATCCAGCGCAAGCTCTATCCGAACGTCGACTTCTATTCGGGCATCACGCTGCGCGCGATGGGCTTCCCGATGTCAATGTTCACGGTTCTGTTCGCCGTGGCGCGCACCGTCGGCTGGATCGCGCAATGGACGGAGATGATGGAAGACCCGAGCCAAAAAATCGGCCGTCCGCGTCAAGTCTATACCGGTGCGCCGATGCGCGACTACGTGCCCTGCGATCAACGCAAGTAGGCGCGACGAAATTCAGGCTTGAGAGGTGGCGGCGCTCGCAACAGCGCCGCCATTTTTCATGATCGCTTGCACCACGTCGGCGGCGATCTCCGCGGCCGGCCGGCTGCCCCGTCCCATCAGATCGAGCGCATGGTTCTGCTTGGCAATCTGCGACTGCCGCGCGGGCTCCTCGTCAAGCAGACGGCCTGCAACGGTTACGAGATTCGCTGCCGTGAACTTCGTTTGCAGCAACTCCGGCGCCACCTCTTCATCTGCGGCGACATTCATCAGCGTCGCAAACTTGCCTTTGAACAAGAAGATACGCGCCACCGCCCAAGTGACCCAGCCCAGTTTGTATCCGATCACCAGCGGCGCGCCCTGTAACGCAACTTCCGTGGTCACTGTGCCCGACGCCGCCAACGCGACAGTTGCTGCGGCAAAGGCAGCATCCTTCTCGCTCTCCTCAACGACGAGCGCGTCCGCAGGCGTTTGCGCAAGCACGGCGGCACGCACCGCGTCGGCCACGACGACCACCAAGCGCAGCTTGGGCCGGGCTTTCACCAATTCTGACGCCGCCGCCCAAAGTGTCGGACCGATGCGTCTAATCTCCGCCGGCCGGCTTCCTGGCAAAACCAACACCACGCGCTCGTCGGCGGCGAACGCGTGCCGCGTGCGAAACGCTGCTGCGTCGCCCTGCTTGAAACGGCCAAGCGCGGGATGTCCGCACACCGTGCACGGCAAGCCGTACGGTTCGTAGTACAGCGTTTCGCGCTCCATCAGACAGATCAGATGATCGACCGTTGCGGCCAAGGTTTTCGCCCGTCCCGGGCGCGTCGCCCATACCTGCGGACCGACATATTTGACGAGCTTAATATGCGGCGCCGCGGCGCGCACGCCTTGCGCTACGCGCAACGTGAAGCCCCAAGAGTCTATCAACACCACGACATCCGGCTTGCACGCCAAAATCGCGAGTACCGTTTGCGCCACGGCCAGCTTCACGCGCTCGAACGCGCGCAAGCCGTCGAGGAAACCAAGAATCGCGAGCCCTTTGATGTCGATTTTGCTGGGAATGCCCAACCCAGCCATCTGTGGTCCGCCGACGCCATCGAAAGTCAGGGACGCGTCGCGCGCCTTCAGGACACGCGCAAGATCGGCGCCCAACGCATCGCCTGAGCTTTCCGCCGCTACAAGAAAGACGCGTCCGCTCAAGCTTCGCCCGTTTCTGTACGCGTGAAGCCGTAGAGGAAGAGGCCCAAGCGGTCAGCTTCGCGCACGATATCGTCGCGCCGCACCACCAGCGCCGCGCCCGCCTCTACTGCAACGCCGGCAAGACCCACGGCAGCTGCGCCCTGAACCGTGCGCATGCCTATCGTTGGAAGATCGACGCGGCGTTCTTGGATCGGCTTTGGCCGTTTCACCAAGACGCCACGTCGCGCATCGGCCGCGCCACGCACGGTCGGCGGCAAGGTCGCCACCCGCGCCAGCATCGCGTCCGTACCTTCTTGTGCTTCCACCGCCAGCACGATTCCGTCGCAAACAATCACGCCTTGACCGATGTCATGTGCGCCGATCGCCGCCGCGATCTTGGCGCCTTGCACCAAGTCGGCGCGCTGCGCTTCGTTCGGCGTGCACACACCCCACGCACCCGGCGTCGCCAACAGACCTGCCATCGCCGTTTCCGCGCCGATGACTTGAAATCCAGCGCGTTCATGCTCGGCCAACACCGCACGCAGCAACGCGTCGTCGCCCTGAGGCAGTGCGGCAATGATTGCAGGCAGCATCGCCATGGCGCCTGCGTCCAATTCGAGCTTTGAAACGTCGGGCCTCGGGACCTGTCCGATGAGCACGACGGCGTCGACACCAGCATCGCGCATCGCCGTCATTCGCGCGCCCATTGCGCCCAAGCCGAGCGTCACGCCTGGATGCGCCTCCAGCGCCGCATCGGCATACGGCGCAATGCGGGCGACAAAGTAATTCTGCTTCGTAGTGGCGAGGTGTTCGGCCAGCGCTACCGGAAGATCGCCGCCGCCGGCGATCACGCCAAGCTTGCGCCAGTTGCTCACGCGCTCAGTCCCGCGGCATGCAGAGCGGCCGCGCCGCATCGACACGGATGAAGTCCACGATCTCCATCACTTGCGGATTGTCCGCGTATGTCTGCGCACAGTCTTCGATGCGTTCCTGGAAAGTGCCTTCCTCCGCAAATAGCAGTCGGTACGCCGCGCGGAGATCGTGAATTTGCTCACGCGTGAACCCACGCCTTTTCAAGCCGACCACGTTCAGCCCGCCGAGGTGCGCATGGTTGCCGATCGCCGATCCAAACGGAATGAGGTCGGTCGTCATCAACGCCGACGCTCCGACGAAAGCATGCCGGCCTACGCGGCCATGTTGGTGGACGCCCGCGAGCCCGCCGAGAAAGGCAAAATCTCCGACCTGTACGTGACCGCCGATCGTTGCGGTTTGCGCCATGATCACGTTGTTGCCGACATCGCAGTCATGCGCGACGTGGCAATTGCCCATGATCAGGCAGTCGTTGCCAATGGTCGTCACCGAGCGCCCACGCGCTGTGCCACGATGCAGCGTCGCGTGTTCGCGAATGACGTTGTTATCGCCGATCACCAGGCGCGTCGGTTCGCCCTTGTACGAGAGATCTTGCGGCGGGCCGCCCAGTCCCACGAACGGAAACACCGTATTGTTCTTACCAAGCTCGGTGTTGCTCTCGATAAACACGTGCGCGATCAGCTTCGTGCCGTCGCCGAGCTTCACGTTAGGGCCAATGACGCAACCAGGGCCGATCTCTACGTCACGTCCGAGTTCGGCGGATTTGTCGACGACCGCCATCGCATGCACGCGTGCGGTCATTCCGGCCGCTCCGCCTTCATCGCCGCGAACTCACATTCTGTGGCGAGTTCGCCCTTAACCTCGACGCGGCCGCGGAATTTGAAAATGTTCCGGCGTTGAAAAAGCACCTCGACCGGCATCTCCATGACATCGCCCGGCATCACCGGGCGTTTGAAACGCGCGCCTTCGACTGACATGAACAGAATGATGTTCTTGGTGATATCGACATCAAGCGTCTTCGACATCAGCACCGCGCCCGTTTGCGCCATCGCTTCGATTTGCAGCACGCCGGGCATCACCGGCGCGCCCGGAAAGTGGCCGGGAAAAAACGGCTCGTTGAACGTCACGCACTTGATGCCGCGGATCGACTTGTTCGGAATGTAGTCGATCGCCCGATCCACCAGGAGAAACGGGTAGCGATGCGGCAGACGGTGCAGAATCTCACCGATCTCGATGACATCGTCCGTGGTTTTTGCTTTTTCGGTCAGGTCATTCGCCTGCATTGCGCGCCCCTGAAGCCTTGCGGTTCAGCCATGCCACTTCGCGCAGGAACTTGCGCATTTGTTTAGCCGGATAGCCCATCCAGATCTCACCCGGCGGCACGTCTTGCATCACCGCGGACGCCCCCGCAAGCGTTGACCCCTTGCCGATGACCCGGTGGTCGGCCACGCCCACGCGTCCGCCCATGGTGACGTTGTCTTCGACGATAGTAGACCCGGAAATGCCGGCAAACGCCGCGATAAGCGAGCCGCGACCGATCTGCACGTTGTGCGCGATTTGGCAGAGATTGTCGATTTTAGCGCCTTCGGCGACGGTGGTGTCATTGAACACCCCGCGATCGATGGTCGTGCAGGCGCCGATGGTGACGCGGTCCTGAATGATCACGCGTCCGAGGTGCGGCACGTCGATCGGACCCGAAGCATCGCCGGCAATTCCGAAGCCCTGTTCGCCGATAACAGCGCCAGCGAGAATAAGCGTGTCGTCGCCGATCAAGGCAAACGAGATTGACGCGTTGGCGCCGATTTTGGTCCGCCGCCCAATCGTCACACCCGGACCGATCACCGCGTTGGCGCCGATTTCAGCGTGAGCCCCGATCTGCGCGTTGGCGCCAATCACCGCGCCCGGCAGAACGCGCACACCCTCCTCCAGACGCGCGCTCGGATGCACGCGCGTCTCACTCGGCTCCAGTCCACGCGGACGCACGAGCGCTGGCAGCAGCTTCGCAAACGTCGCTCGCGGACTATTGGATAGGATCAGTGCGCCTGCCTTCTCCGCGAGGTGAGCATGGGCCGGCGAAATCACGCAGGCGCCTGGCGCCGTCGTTAGCGGCGCGGGTTTTCGGCCCGGTTCGAAATAGCAGAGGTCGGCGGGTCCGGCGCGGTCAGCCGCCGCGGCGCCCGAAATCGGGCGGCCGCCATCGCCGCCGATATCACTAGATGGCGCAAGCGCCCGGACCGTCACCGGTCCGAGCGCCTCGTAGAAGCGGGGATCGATCATGCGCCTATCTGGCGCCCTCGAAGCCCGATGTCACGTCTACAGCTTAGTGCGGAGCTGCCGCACCTTGTTGCGGCGGCTGGCACTCCGCCACGCGGTGAAGCGTGACGTTCATCGCGCGGGTCGACTGGTTCTGATCGAGCGCCTGGATCACCGCAGTGGTCGCGTCCGCAGCCGGATCGGAAATCAGGGCGTTGCTGGAATCGATTACCACCGCGGCGCCCCGCGCCGTCATGGTCGAACGCAGCGCCGGACGAGCGGCGTTTTCGAAATCGCGAATAGCCATGATGCGCGTGCACTGCGCGTCGCCTTGCAGCGCTTGCTTGCGTTGCTGGAAGGTGTTCACGCGGTTTTGCAGCGCCGTGAATTGCGGCCCAAGCGTCGGATCGGCCTGGATTTGCGCCGGCGTCTTGCCACGCGCCGCCGTCTGCAGGCGCTGCTCTTCCGCTTGGATGGCTTGCGCCTCCGGATTGAGCGCCGTGTCTTCTTGCTGGAGCTGGCCGCCGACCGTCGTCAGCTTGCTCTGCATGTCGCGACCCAGGGCAGATTCCGCCAGCACGCGCTGATAATTCACAACGATAACCGACCCACCGCGCTGCTGCGCGACAGCAACCGGTGCGGCAAGCAACGCAGCCACGGCCACCGCGGCCGCGTAATTGAACACACGCATTCTCGGAATCTCCTCAGAAGGTCGTCCGGGTTGAGAACCGGAACTCTTGGCGCCTGTCATAGTCTTCGTACAGAAGCGGCTTCGCGAAATCGAATTCCACGGGCCCGAACGGCGAGTCCCAGAAAATCGACACGCCAGCCGAGGCGCGCAGACTGAAACTGTCGTCTACGATCACCCTATTGGCGCCAATCAAGTCAACAGTTTGGCGGCTCGAGCGGTCAAGGATGCCGACCGAACCAAAGTCGGTGAAAAGAGCCGCCCCCAAACCGTAGGATTCAGGCAGTGGCAGCGGCACGTCGAGCTGCAGCGTGCCGATCCCGAAGGCGTTGCCGCCCAACGCATCGCCGCGCGACACGATGTGGGTCGGATCGCTGTCGAGCACTTCGAGCTGGCGAGGGCCGACACCGGCGACATCGAAGCCACGGAAGGTCGAGCCGCCCTTGAAGAAGCGGTCGTTGATACGGATGTCGTCGCCGCCCCAGCCGAAGATGTAGCCCATGTCGCCGCGCAAGCTCAGGCGGAAGCCGTGACCCAAGCCGTAATAGATGCCGCCCTGCAGTTCGGTGCGCAGATAGTTCACATCCCCGCCAATGCCAGCCAGGTCCTGGGTGACCTGCAGATCGAAGCCACGCGTAGCGTGCGTCGGATCGTTCCGTTGATCGTAGTTGAACGAGTAGCCGATGAGCGACGTCAGGAAGGTGCCTTCCTGGTTGCAGAGGATCGGGCGCGCGTAATAGCGGCGGTCGCACTGATCGACGAGGTCGTTCGGCGTGTTGACCGTATCGCCGTCGGCGTCGACGAGCACGCTGGCGATTGTCGTGTGGTCCTGGATGAGCGAATACGACAAGCCGAGGCTGGCGTGATCCGAGAGCGGGAAGCCGAACCGCAGGCCAGCGCCCGTTGATTGGTTCGCGAACGACGATTGATCCAGCAAGTCGGTGCGCAGCGAGTAGAGATCAAAGCCCGCGGAAAGATTCCGGCCCATGAATTGCGGTTCGGTGAAGCGGAAATCGATTTGCTGACGCTGTTGGCTTGTCGAAGCGCGCAGCCGCACGAACTGACCGCGGCCGCGGAAGTTGCGCTGCGTTACCGTCGCGTCGAACAGAAAGCTTTCCGTCGTCGAGTAGCCCGCCGCGAACGCCAATTCGCCGGTGGATTCTTCTTGCACGGTAACCGTGACAACTGAGCGATCCGGCTGCGAGCCATCGGTCGGCTCGACCTTCACATCGTGGAAGAACCCGAGCGCTTGAATTTGCTGACGCGAGCGGTCGAGCAGCACGCGGTTGAACGCGTCGCCTTCGTTCACGCGCATTTGCCGGCGAATAACGCGGTCGAGCGTCGAGGTGTTGCCGACGATATCGATGCGCTCGATGAAAACGCGCGGACCTTCGTTCACCTCGAATACGATGTTGATCTTATGGTGCTCGCGATCGCGCTCGACGCGCGGCGTGATTTCGACGTTGGCATAACCGACAGTGCCGGCCACGTACGTCATCGCGTCGATCGTGTCTTCGATCTGATCGCCGCGGAACACTTGGCCCGAGCGGATCGGCGACGCGGCCGTCAGCAGTTGCGGCGACAAACGATCCAGTTGCGTTTCGACGCTGATATTGCCGAAGGTGTAGCGTTCGCCCTCGTCCACCGTGAATGTGATGTAGAAGTCGCGCTGATCGGGCGTGAGTTCGGCGACTGCCGAGACGATACGGAAATCAGCGAAGCCGCGATTGTTATAGTACTGGCGCAGCTTTTCACGATCGTACTCAAGCCGGTCCGGATCATAATTGTCGTTGTTATCGAAGAGGTTCCACCACTTCAACTCGGTCGTCACGATCGCGTCGCGCAGCGCGTTGTCTGCAAAGGCGTGATTACCGATGAAGTTGATGTTGCGGACGCCCGTGACCGGACCTTCGTCCACCTCGAAAATCAGGTCGACGCGGTTTTGATCGAGTTCGCGCACTTGCGGCGTCACTTGCGCGGCGAAGTGACCGGAACGGCGATAAGCTTCGATAATGCGCTGCACGTCAGCTTGCGCGCGCGCCGGCGTGAACACCGAACGCGGACGCGCCTGCACTTCGTCTTCCAGCGCGTCTTCCTTCAGCGTGTGCAGGCCTTCGAAGATGACGCGATTGATGATCGGGTTTTCGATCACCGACACGACAAGGTCAGCGTCGCGCTGTTCGATCTGTACGTCGGCGAACAAGCCCGTGGCGAATAAAGTCTTCAGCGAAAGGTCGATCCGCTCCGGATCGAAGCGATCGCCTGGGTGAACCAGCAGGTACGAGGTGATCGTCGCCGGTTCGATCCGTTGGTTGCCCTCGACCACGATGCGCCGGATCGGAATGCTTGGCTGCGTGATGGCAGCTTGGCCCGGTTGGCTCTCCGTTGGAGTTGAGCCGCGCGCTGTGCGCTGATTAGGCGCCGTTTGCCGCGCTGGCGTCGCAGCGCGTGCGGTTGGCGCACCTGGCGTCGTCGCGCCTTGCTGCGCTGGCGCTGGCGCCGGTTGAGCCGTTGTATCTTGGGCGAGCGCGTCGGTTGCTGCTGCTAGCAGCATCCCCGACCCGGCGCCGAGCGTGGCGACGCAGCCGAAAGCGCCGTACACGACATCCCGCAGAACCCGCTTCATCAAGCCCTCGACGCACCGACGCTCCCCAGCGCCGTGATTTTTAAGACCTTATCTCGACCTGAAACACAAGGACGAGAAACCGTTTCACTGCGCTCCGGGGAGCAGCCGTGTAATGTCGTTCCAGGTTGCAAAGAGGAAAAGGCTCGCCATTACGGCGAATCCAGCCCGGTAAGCCCATTCCTGAGCTGACGGCGGCAGTGGTCTTCCCCCACGCAGTCCTTCAATTCCATAAAACAGCAAATGTCCGCCATCCAGGATCGGGATCGGCAGTAAATTGACGATGCCGACCGCGACCGACAGCACTGCCGCCAAGTTGAGCAGATTGAGCGCGACCAGGCCCAGTCGTTCCAACAGCGATTTGTTGGGGACATCGAGAGCGGCGTTCGCCACTTGCCCGGACACCATCATGATGCCGGTTGGACCGGCGATCTGATTTCCCGACGCTTTGCCGGTTACAATGTCAGCAACGTAAGTCGCGGTCTGCGCCACCATGGACCAGGAACGCACCGCGCCGTAGCCGATGGCTTCGATCGGATTGAAGTGTTTGTAGTTGTATTCGCTCGGCAGGATCGACGGACCGACACCGAGGAAGCCCTGCCCCGCCTTGTGACCGGCGCTGTCCGCGACTTCGCGGCGGCCAGGCGTTGCGTTCAGCGCCACAATTTGATCGCCGCGTTTCACCTGTAAAGCCAAATGTACGCCCGGCGAGCGCGTCACGATGGTTTGCAGATCGCGAAACGCGGGCGTCGCCACACCATTGATCGCCACAACAACGTCGCCGCGGCGAAGCCCCGCGGCCGCCGCGGCGCTGTTGGCTTGCACCTCTCCGACGCGCGCGGGGATGTGATCATAATCGGTGCGATCTTCGCCGATGACCAATGCCAACGCAGCAAACGTCAAAATCGAAAAAATGAAATTGGTCACCGGTCCTGCGGAGACCACCAGCGAGCGTGTGGTCAAACCCTGCGCGTGGAACAGACCCTTCTTCCGCGCTTCTTCGAGCGCGACCGGATCGTCGATGCGTTCGGCTGGCGCAGTCGACATCGCATCCGCGTCGTCGGCGAACTTCACGTAGCCGCCAAGCGGTAGCGCACCAATCTTCCATTGCACACCGTGCTTGTCGCGCCATCCCAGAATGGTTTTGCCGAAGCCGATTGAGAAGGTGTCGATAGCGACGCCGCGCCAACGCGCGACTTGGAAGTGACCGAACTCGTGCACGAACACGACAAGGCTGAGCACAACGATAAACGACGGGACCGCAACAAGGAGAAATTGCAAGATTGCCGGCATTCGACCCGTTTCCTCCGCGCACCGGTTTCTGTTCTACAGCGCGCTGAAACGCCTTTAGGCCGCCGCTAGGCTTCCCGCAATGCGTCGCGCCGCGCCTCGCGCGGCCTGATCCACCGCCGCCACTTCATCGAAGGAGTGAGGCGATTTTTGGATCAGGCCGGGGTCAGTCCGGTCCAATTCCAGTAGCGACTCTTCCACGATCCGGTTGATGTCGAGGAAACGGATTCGCCCGGCCAGGAAGGCTTCCACAGCCACTTCGTTGGCCGCGCTCAATGCCGTGGTCGCCGCGCCCCCGGCCTTCAGAGCCGCCCGGCACATACCCAACGCGGGAAAGCGATCGGCATCGGGCGCTTCGAAGGTCAAATCGCCCATGGTGGCGAGATCGAGCCTGGCGGTCGAAACCTGCGCCCGGTCGGGCCAGGCAAGCGTGTAGGTTATGGGGATCCGCATGTCCGGCGTCGCCATCTGCGCCAGAACCGAGCCGTCCACGTAGTGAACCAGACTGTGAATGGTGCTCTGGGGGTGGACGATCACGTCGAGCTGATTTTCTTTGAAACCAAAGAGATAGGAAGCCTCGATGAGCTCCAAGCCCTTGTTCATGAGGGTGGCGCTGTCGACAGAGATCTTCCGCCCCATGCTCCAGCGCGGGTGCGCGCAGGCCTCAGCGGGAGTGGCGCGCGCCATGGTCTCGCGGGTGGCGGTCCGAAACGGACCACCGGAGGCCGTCAAAGTCAGCTTCTCGACCCGTTCGGGATGGGTCAGGACCTGAAATATAGCGTTGTGCTCAGAATCGACCGGTAGCAGCGTCGCGCCATGCTGCTTGGCAGCCTCGGTGAACAGCGGCCCCGCGCAGACTAGGCATTCCTTGTTTGCCAGTGCCACCATGGCCCCGCGGCGAACCGCCGCCATCGTCGGACCTAGGCCAGCGGCGCCCACAATCGCCGACATCAGCCAATCCGCCGGCCGCGCGCCTGCTTCCTCCAGGGCACTGCGCCCAGCGCCTACCTCAACCCCAAGGCCGCTCAGCGCATCCCGCGCCGCGCCGAACTGACTGGCGTCAGCAACCGCGGCGAAGCGCGGCTTCAAGACGCGGCAAGCCTCCACCAGCGACGCCAGGTTCTGATTGGCGGTAACCGCCTCGACGGCAACGTCTTGTCCCTGCGCGCGCAATTCTTCGATCACACGAACCGTCGATTGCCCCACCGATCCGGTGACACCGAGGATCGATACAGAACGCCCATGCGCGCTCACGGCGCCACCCCGAACAAGGCGATCTGCGCCTCCGGCCAGAGCACGAGAACGGCGCAGGTCAGCAACGTGGCCGCCATAAGGCCGTCAATGCGATCCAGCACGCCGCCGTGACCTGGAATGATTTTGCTCGCGTCTTTCACGCCGAACCTGCGCTTCAGGAATGACTCAATGAGGTCGCCCATCAACCCCGTAAAGGCGATCAGGGCGCCAACCAAGAGCCAAACGCCGGTCGTGCCCGCAGGCGCCTGGGCGACGACGCCGCAGCCCGCGCCGGTAGCTGCGCCCGCCGCAACGCCAGAGATGATGCCGGACCAGGTTTTGTTTGGCGAAAGTCCGGTCGCGATCTTTGGGCCGCCCATCAGCTTGCCTCCAAAATAGGCGAAAACGTCAGCAGCCCAGATGATGGCGAACAACGTGAAGACGGTTTCGAGCCCACGCGGCGTGCTCCCACGCAGCCACAGAAACACCGAACACGGCAGTCCGACATAAAATGTGCCGCCCGCCGTTTCGAGGATGCCGGCGAGCGATCGGCGGCGCGTCGCCGACGCCAGCGCACACAACGCCATCCAGGCGACGCCGTACGCCAGCAAATGCCAAGACGCGAACATCACCGCACCCAGCGATCCCGCCAACGTGAACATGAACGCGGTGTTGAACGTCGCTGGCTCGCTCATCCGAGCCCATTCGAAGCTCATCGCCACGACGGCCGCACCGCACGCAGCCGCCAGCCACGCACCGCCATGCCACGCAGCGAGCACACCGCTAATCGCCAGTACCAAGCTGGAGATGATGCGTGGACCGAGATCCGACCAGTCGCGGCGCACCGATTGTACGTTGGGCGCTTCAGGCGGGCTCAGGGTCAGAGCCTCCGAAACGCCGGTCGCGGCGACGATAATGCGCGATGGCCTCTTCAAGCGAAGCCTTGTTGAAATCCGGCCAGAGCACGTCGAGGAACACCAGTTCAGCGTACGCGGCCTGCCACAGCATAAAGTTCGACAAACGCGCTTCGCCCGACGTGCGGATGAGCAGATCCGGCGGCGGCAGCTCGGCGGTGTCGAGATAGTTCGCAAACCGCTCGGTCGTCAGATCAGCGGGCGCAAGCCGCCCTGCCGCCACATCCTCCGCCGCCCGCCGCGCCGCGCGCGCGATCTCCGCCTGGCCGCCATAGTTGAAAGCGATGGTCAAATTGAGTTTGGAATTGCCGCGCGTCTTGGCTTCGGCGTCGTCAATGATGCCGGCGATGTCGTGCTGCAAACCCTCGCGTTCGCCGACGATACGCACGCGCACGCCGTCTTTGCGCAAGCGCTCCAGATCGCGCGCCACGTAGAGGCGCAACAGATCGAACAGCGCGTTCACCTCCTCGACCGGCCGGCGCCAGTTCTCGGTCGAGAACCCGAACACCGTCAGATATTGCACGCCCAGTTCGTTCGCTGCTTCCACCGTGCGCCGTAGCGCTTCAACGCCTTCCGCGTGGCCGAACGTGCGCGGACGCATGCGCTGACGCGCCCAGCGGCCATTGCCGTCCATGATAATGGCAATGTGGCGCGGTACTGGCGCCTGCGCTGCGGATGGCGAGGGCTGAGCCATGTTAGGCAACAGGCAACGGGCAACAAGGCAGCAACGGGCGGCGGCCCGCTCACTGCTGCCAACTGCCTAAACCTGCATGATCTCCTCTTCCTTGTGCTTCAGCATATCGTCGATCTTCTTGATGTGATCGTCGGTAGCTTTCTGCACTTCGGCGCCGTGCTTCTTGTGCTCGTCCTCGCTGATGACGTGATCTTTTTCGAGCTTCTTCAAGTGATCCATCGCGTCGCGGCGGATATTGCGTACGGCCACGCGCTGCTGCTCGGCGTACTTCGCCGCAACCTTTGAGAGTTCCGTGCGGCGCTCCCCTGTCAGCGGCGGCACGGGAATGCGCAGCGTCTGCCCGTCGATGATCGGATTCAGTCCGAGATTGGCGCCACGGATGGCCTTATCGACCGCCTGCACCACCGACTTGTCCCAGACTTGCACCGAGATCATTCGCGGTTCGGGCACGCTGACGCCCGCCACCTGGTTGAGCGGCGACACCGAGCCATAGGCTTCCACCGTGATCGGATCGAGGATCGTCGGCGACGCGCGCCCGGTGCGCAAACCGCCGAACTCGTGCGTGAGCGCGGTCAACGCGCCATCCATGCGCTTCTTGTAGTCGTCGAGCTTGAAGGGCGCTGGCGCGGCCATGGCTATTTTTCCTGATCAGAGATGATGGTGCAGA
The DNA here is from genome assembly GCA_047601265.1 of Terricaulis sp. GTDB lineage: Bacteria > Pseudomonadota > Alphaproteobacteria > Caulobacterales > Aquidulcibacteraceae > Vitreimonas. The sequence goes on along the minus strand of JASGJR010000001.1, from coordinate 479,164 downwards.
CGCCGCGGCCGGCGAGCACATCCGCCAGACCGCCACGCTTGTGAATCGAGAAGACAACAATCGGAATGCCGTTATCGCGCATCAGCGCGATTGCCGACGCGTCCATGACCTTCAGATCGCGCGCCAACACTTCGTGATAGGTCAGCGTGTCGTAACGCGTCGCGGTTTTGTCCTTCTTCGGGTCTGCCGTGTAGACGCCGTCCACCTGCGTACCCTTCAGCAACGCGTCGCACCCCATTTCCGCCGCACGCAATGCAGCAGCCGTATCGGTGGTGAAAAACGGATTGCCGGTGCCCGCTGCGAAAATGACGATCCGGCCCTTCTCCATGTGCCGGATCGCGCGGCGGCGAATATAGGGCTCGGCCACGGTGGTCATCGGAATGGCGCTCAACACGCGCGCGTAGCCGCCAAGCGATTCAATCGCATTCTGCATGGCGAGTGCGTTCATGACCGTGGCCAGCATGCCCATGTAGTCGGCGCTCGCGCGCTCCATGCCTTTGGCCGCGCCGGCCATGCCGCGAAAGATGTTGCCCCCGCCAATCACGAGGCAGATCTCCGCGCCTGCCTTGCGTGCATCCAGCACTTCTTGAGCGAAGCGTTCGCAGGTCGCTTGGTCGATGCCGTATTGGCCATCGCCCATCAGCGCTTCGCCGGAAATCTTCAGAAGGACGCGTTTGAATTTACGCGCCGGTGCGGGCTCGGGCTTGCTTTCGGCGAGGCTCATGAGGGCGCACCATAACGCCACCGCCGCCGCTTGCGCAAAGGCAAACGGCGGCGGTCCCGTACGTTTAATTGTGTGTTTTTCAGGCTTTGCCGGTCATCGACGCCACTTCGGCGGCGAAATCATCGGTGCGCTTCTCAACGCCCTCACCCACCGCGAAGCGCACGAACGCCGCAACCTTGATCGGCGCGCCGCTCGCTTTGGCCGCTTCCGCGACCGCCGCTTCCACGGTTTGATCCGGGTTGTGAACGAACGCCTGCTTCAGCAGCACAGATTCCTCGAAGAACTTGCGCATGCGTCCTTCGATCATCTTATCGAGCACTTGCTGCGGCTTGCCTTGCGCCTTCGGGTCTTCTTTCAGCTGCTCAAGGAGAATGGTCTTCTCCTTTTCGACGCGATCGGCCGGCACATCGCTCTCGGTGAGCGCCAGCGGGCTGGTCGCCGCGATGTGCTGCGCCACCTTGCGGCCCACAGCTTCGAGCGCGGCTTTATCGCCGGTCGATTCAAACGCCACGAGCACGCCGATGCGGCCGACATTGTCCGCCACCGCGCCGTGCACATACGAGACAACCGCGCCTTGATCGACGCTCAGCTTGGCAAAGCGGCGCAGCGTGATGTTTTCCCCGATCGTTGCGATCAGGTTGGTCACCTTTTCCTGCACCGTGCCGCCTTCGACCTTCGCCGCCTGAAGGCCTTCGAGATCGTTTGCCTGCAGCGCGAGTTGCGCGAATTCAGCCGCCGCCTTCTGGAAGTCGGCGTTGCGGGCGACGAAGTCGGTCTCTGAATTCAGTTCGATCAGCGCACCGGTCGAACCGGACACAGCCGCAGCAACGACGCCCTCAGCAGCAGCTCGGTCCGCCTTCTTGGCGGCCTTCGACAAGCCCTTTGCGCGCAGCCAATCGATGGCCGCGTCGATATTGCCGTCGTTTTCGACCAGCGCTTTCTTGCAGTCCATCATGCCGACGCCGGTCTTCTCGCGAAGGTCCTTGACCATCGCAGCGGTAATTTCCGCCATGTTCGTACTCCTACGTATTCTGCGTACTTAGGTGGCCGCCCATATCTGGACGACTTAGTAGTTCGCGCCCGTCGGCCCATCGAGTGGGCTCTCGGTCGGCGTGGTGTCGCGCGGACGTTCGCGGACAACGGACTCAACCGGGGGACGCGACGAAGCGCCAATATCGACGCCGCCACGTACTTGGTTCTCGGTCAGACCATCGAGCACCGCATCGGCGATCAGATCGCAATAGAGCTGGATCGCGCGCGCCGCGTCGTCATTGCCCGGGATCGGGAACGTCGCGTCGTCAGGATCGCAGTTCGAGTCGATGATCGCCACGACCGGAATGCCAAGCTTCTTGGCTTCCTTGATTGCGATCGCTTCCTTGTTGGTGTCGATCACGAACATCAGGTCCGGCGTGCCGCCCATCGAGGCGATGCCGCCGAGCGAACGATCAAGCTTCTCGCGCTCGCGCGTCAGGTTCAGCACTTCCTTCTTGGTCAGGCCGACCGAGCCTTCACCGCTGGTCAGCGTCTCAAGTTCGCGCAGGCGCGCGATCGACTTCGACACCGTCTGCCAATTGGTCAGCGTGCCGCCGAGCCAGCGCGAATTGACGAAATACTGCGCCGAGCGCTGCGCTGCCGCCTTGATCGGATCGGCGGCCGCACGCTTGGTGCCAACGAACAGAACGCGGCCGCCGCCGGCGGCGACTTCGCGCACCTTCACCAGCGCTGCATGCAGCAGCGGGACCGTTTGCGAGAGGTCGATAATGTGGATGTTGGACTTTTCGCCAAAGATGAAGCGATCCATCTTCGGGTTCCAACGGTGAGTCTGGTGACCAAAGTGCGCGCCAGCTTCCAGGAGCTGGCGCATGCTGAATTCAGGCAGCGCCATGTTTCATTCCTTTTCCGGTTTGCCGCCGCGGGAGAACCCAGGCTTTGGCCCGGACCGGATGGAGGAAACGGCCGCTTTTAGACCGCCCCGCCGCTCCCGCGTGCGAAGTGAGGCGCGGATATAGGGGGAATGGGCGCCGGAGGCAAGCTAGGCGGCCCTCCCAGCGCCGTAGAGTGGATATGCGTTCAGGGAGACCGGCCTCCCCCTTCGCGACGATTTGTGTCCGCGCTGGTAAGGCTCTCGCCCCGGACGACAGCCAACAGCCTTATTCCTCCGAAAACACCGCTCCTGGCGATTGGAGCGCGGGCTCTCAGGCCCCGCAATTTGCCTTGTAGTACCTGCACTTGCCAAAATCCGGCGTCCAAACCGCCCTCTCCCCACGCACACAATCAATCCGACCGCTGGCAGACGCGCCTACACTTCTCCCGCTTCGCACTTGGGAGCTTTCAGAGACGTCCGAAATTTTTGAAGGTGTGAAGCTTGGTCGGCGCGGCGGCGCTGAAGCGGAGTGACGAAGCTCCGTTGAGCAAGGCGAATATCTGGTTGGTGCGAGTAGGCCGTCACAACGGTACGCCGGCCGAACCGGAAAAGACGTCGAAGCGAACAGCCCGCAATGGCTCGCGGTGGTGAAACCGTGAGGTCCGGTGATCTTCGGAGATCAACGACGCGCAACACCGGCTATGGGCTACCGGAGCTAAGGTCGCTGCTGGCGCAGTCACGCAGCGAGAACCCATGAACTCCCTTGCGAGCCTATCCGGGTCAAAAACGGCCAAGGCGGGGCGCGCGCAGCGCGCACGCGATGTTTGGAGACGAACATCGCACAAGGACGAGACCACCTCAGCGCGGATCGCGCGCCCCGCGCTCCCATTGGGGAACGAGACGAAACAAGCCCGGATCGCCGGCGCTTGCGCGCGTCTATGTCGTGAATTTGAGCGGGTTAAAGTCGGTGTCCCGATCGAAGTAGTCTTCGTGTTCGGATTTCTTCAGCTGCGCGACGACCCAATACGTCACCGGCAGCAAGACGATTTCAACGATGGTCTTCGTGAAGAACTGAACGATCGTCAGCTTCATCACCAACTCGTCCGGCATGATACCCGAACCCAAGAATGCCAACGGATAGAAGATCGAACTGTCGACGGCCTCGCCCGCAATGGTTGAGCCGACAAAGCGCAGCCACAGCATCTTGCCGTTGGTCGCGACCTTCAATTTCGCCAGCACGAAGGAGTTCACGAACTCGCCGCAGAAATAGGCGGTCATCGATGCGCCCGCGACCCGCCAGGTGTTGCCGAACGCGACCTCGTACACGTGCTGGTTCGGCCAATCCGGCGCCGGCGGCAACGCGACGATGACTGACGACATGATCGCCGCGAAAATCAGCGCTATGAAGCCCGCCCAGATCACCTTGCGCGCGCGTGCGTAACCGTAAACCTCAGTGAGAATGTCGCCAAAGATGTACGAGATCGGAAAGAACAACACGCCCGCGCCGAACGTGATGGGATAGCCGAACACCGTGACCATCGCCGCTTTTGCCGGCCCGATCAGATTCGAGCACAGCAGCACCGTCACGAACGCCGCCATGACCAAGTCGTAGTATTTGAACGAGCGGCGCGGATGCGGCTCTTTGTGTGCGTGCTCTGTCATCGGCTCCCCGCGAATTGCGGCGAACCTAGGCGCGGTCGTGGGGTAGCGCCAGTCTTAGTGCGGCGCCGAGGGGTGCAGCACCGGACTATACCGGTCACGCAGCTCGGTTTGGCGAGACGTCATCGACTGTTGGTGTCCGGCGATGAACACCGCCGTTGGCGCGCTTTGCACCTCCAACGGGTCGCCGTCCCACACCACCACATCGGCGATGTAGCCGCGCTCAAGCCTGCCCAGCTGCCCGCCAACGCCGAAGATGTCCGCTGGTCCGCTGCTGACAGCTTTGAATGCCGCATCCCACGGCAGCCCATTGGCAACGGCGTTACCCGCGAGTTGCAGCACCAATCGCGCTTGCTGTGCATCAACAGTGCCCGGCCCCGGCGCGATCGCAAACCGCACCCCTGCCGCATTCAGCAACGCCGCATTGTCCAGCCGCGCGCCAAGGCGTTCAAAATGGTCCGGCAAATCCACCAATGGATCCAACAACACGGGAATGTTCGCACGCTTCAATTCATCGGCAACCATCCAGGCTTCGGCGCCGCCGTGAATGATGAATTTCAGCTCCGGGTGTTCTCGCTTCACCCGCAGCAATTCGCGGATGTCGCTGGCGCTCTCGATGTGCACCAAGAACGTGCCTTGCCCGCGCGCATACGGTTGCAGCGCGCGCGCATCAATCTCGTTGAGCACCTGTCCGCCTTGACCCCGCTGATAGCGCTGCGGGTATTCGCGTGCATCGCGCAACGCTGCTTCAAACGCCGGCCACGACGCCGCCCGTGAGCCGCCCACGCGTTGAGCGCCTGTCTCACCCAATTCAACCACCATGAAAGCGCGGTCGCGGAAAACGCTGTCTGGCGCATTGTCCATCGACACCAGCGCGCCTTGGCCGCCGAACATGCCGGGCGTTGCGTCCGGTGCGATGGCCGCACGCGTGACACCTTCGATGCGGGTAATGGCGATTGCCGTCACCTGCGGATTGAACGCCGGTCCTACATCCGCCGCCGCCGACACAAGCGTGCCGCCCACATTGGCGTCGTTCGGCGCGCCCGAGCCGCCGATCTCGGCCAAGCCAACTTCGCTCATCGCTGCGAAGGCGCCCGGCGTCACCCATTTGCCGCTGGCGTCGATCACACGCGCGCCGCGCGGCGCAGCGATATGGGCGCCCACCATGGCGACCCGATTGTCGACGATCAGCACATCGCCACGTTCAAGTGTGCCGCCGACGCCGTTGGTGACGACGCGGCCGCCTTGAATCAGCACCGTTTCCGCGGACACCGGCGCGGCAAGCGCAACCGCAGCAGCAAAAGCCAGGAGCAGTCTCATTGGTGACCCTCGCGGTACGTCTGTCCAAGTTCAAAGTCGGAGAAGTGCTGCTGGTCATGCCCGCGCGTATAAATGTTGGCGCCGTCCATGAAGACTTGCTCGGCAACCGCGTACGACGACAGTGGATTTGCCGACCAGATCACTACGTCAGCGCGTTTTCCTGTTGCGAGCGTGCCGGTTTGATTCTCGATCCCAAGCGCGCGCGCCGGATTGCGCGACACCCATTCCCACGCCTCTGCATCGGTGATGTGAAGCCCAGCACGCCGTCCGTCAGAGAGTGCTTTCGCCGCCTCCTGATTCAAACGCTGGATGCCAACCTCGCTGTCGGAGTGCACCATGGCGCAACCGCCCCGGGCATGCACGAACGCGATATTCTCGCGAATGCCGTCATAGGCCTCAATCTTGAAACCCCACCAATCGGCCCACATGGCCGCGCAAATATGCTCGCGGTTGAGCAAATCGACGATCTTGTAAGCCTCAACAGCGTGGTGAAACGCAGCGATGTGAAAGCCGAATTCATGGCTCAGTTCGATCGCTACGGCCATTTGATCGGCGCGATAGCAATGCCACTCAATCAATATCTTGCCGTCGAGGACGCCGGCAAGCGTCTCCAACTGCAAGTCGCGATCCGGCGGATCGCCCTCATGCGTTTCGTTGTAGTGCTGCCAATGGCGGCGATACGCTTGCGCGCGGATCCAGTCCGCGCGCCAACCGGCAACATTGCCCATGTCAGTTGAGGGAAACTGGTTGCGGCTACCGTAAACGCGCGACGGATTTTCGCCGCACGCCATCTTCAGGCTCGGTGGCGCATCCGGGAATTTCATCGCTTGCACTGTGGTCGCGCCCAACACGGGCCGCAGCGTCACGCCGCGCCCGCCAAACAAATTGCCGGAGCCCGGAAGAATGTGCAGCGTCGTCACGCCGCCCGCGACCGCACGGCCGAAACCAGGGTCCATCGGCCAGATCGAATGTTCGGCCCATACGTTGGCCGTGTCCGGGCTGGTCAGTTCGTTACCATCCTGGTTGGCCTCGATGCCGGGCGAGGGATACACGCCCAAGTGCGAGTGCGGATCGACGATACCCGGCGTCACGTATTTGCCGGTGGCATCGATCACCGTCGCACCGGTGGGCGCCGTCAAGTGCTGACCGACCGACACGATATGACCGTCCGACATCAGCACGTCGGCGTTGTCCAACTGCGCGCCGTTGCCGTCGAAGACGGTCGCATTGCGGATCAATGTCGGCGTCGAAGGCGCCGGATGATAGGTGGACTGAAACGCGGTCGCCGCCAGTGCTTCCTGTGCATCCGGCTCATGCGGCTTGGACGCGGTCGCGCACGCAGCGAGCGACAGCCCGGCTACCAACGCCATCATGGATTTGAGTTTCGCCCGCATCGGCCCTCCCCCAGAACCGCGCCATTGAAGGGGCTTCGCCAACGGCGCCAACCCCTTGCACGCGTTTCGGGAGAAATTAGCGACGAGCGCCCCGCTAGATGACCCGCTCGACGCCGCGGGCCGCTTTCAGCGCAGCCCGCGCCGATGGGCCCGCGGGCACCATCGACCTCCCGCGCAACTCGATTTCCCGCCCGTCATTTAGTTTCAAAACCAGGCGCAGCGGTCGCGCTTCCCCGGGCTGTGCTTTCGGAAGTGCAGCGATGGTCTGCGCCAACATCTCTAGGGGCGCGCCTTCTTTGATGATCACTTTGAGATCTTCAGTCGTGCGCGCTTCCGCCGCTTCCACCGGCTCGAACGTATCAGCTGCGAGCTTCAGGTCCCCATCACGCCAACGCACCCGGCCACGGAAAACAAACGCCTTGCCAACTTCCAAGCGTTCGCGCGCCAACTCGACGTGCTCAGGCATCACCATAGCTTCGAAGTCGCCGGTTGGATCGGACATTGATACGAATGCAAGCGTGCCGCCACTCATCGCCGGACGGTACTGAACACGGCGCAGAACGCCGGCCATCATGTAGGCGCGCGGCTCTGTTTCGCCTTCTTCCAAGATGTCCGTGTAGCTCGAATAGCGTTCGCCCGCCTCTGTGAAGAAATTCGAGAGCGGATGTCCAGAGAGATAGAAGCCGACACTATCACGCTCTGCGTCGAGACGATCTTGCGCCGACCACGAAGGCGCTTTCGGAAAGCTCGGACGCACGCCAGGCTCTTCGCCGCCGAAGAGACTTGCCTGCGCCGATGCCCGTTCTTCGGCGACGCGCTGCGCATAGGCCGTGAGCATCTCCGCTGCCGCGAGCGCATTGGCGCGATCTGGCTCAAGCGCGTCCAACGAACCCGATTTTGCCAGGTTCTCCAGCTGACGTTTGTTCACGGCCTTCGCGTCGAGACGTTCGGCAAAATCGTGCAATGACCTGAAGGGTCCGCGCCCCATGCGTTCGCCGACAACGCTTTCCATGGCTAGCAGACCGACGTTGCGGACGGCGCCCAACGCGTATCGCACCGCGACGCCATCCTCGACCGGCTCGACGCTGAAGTCGGGTTGAGAATGGTTGATGTCGGGCGGCAGCATCTGCACGCCGTTCCGGCGCGCGTCCTGGTGAAAACTCGCCAGCTTGTCCGAGTTGGAAATATCAAGGCTCATCGACGCAGCGATGAAGTCGACCGGATAGTGCGCTTTCAGATACGCCGTTTGATAGGCGACCACCGCATAGGCTGCCGCGTGCGACTTGTTGAAGCCGTAGCCCGCGAATTCTTCGACGAGATCGAAGATATGCGAAGCGAGATTTTCGTTGACGCCGCTGCGTTCCTTCGCGCCCTCGATAAAGCGGCTCTTCTGTTTGGACATCTCTTCGGGTTTCTTCTTACCCATGGCGCGGCGCAGCAGGTCCGCTTCACCAAGCGAGTAGCCCGAAAGCACTTGCGCGATCTGCATGACCTGCTCTTGGTAGACGATCACGCCATACGTCTCTTCGAGGATGGGCTTCAAACTCTCGTGCAGGTAGTCCGGCTCTTCCCGTCCGTGCTTTACGTTCGCGAAGCGGTCGATGTTCTTCATCGGGCCCGGACGGTACAGCGAGATGAGCGCGATAACGTCGCCAAGCGTCGTGGGCTTCACTTTGCGCAGCGTATCGCGCATGCCCTGACCTTCGAGTTGGAACACCCCGAAAGTCCGGCCCGCTTGCATCAACTCATAAGTCGGCGCGTCGTCGTAGGTGGAGTTGTCGAGATCAATCTTGATGCCGCGTGCGCGGATGAATTTGACCGCCTTGTCGATCACGTCGAGGGTCTTCAGCCCGAGGAAATCGAATTTCACCAAACCAGCGGATTCGACCCATTTCATATTGAACTGGGTCGCCGGCATGTCCGAACGCGGATCGCGATAGAGCGCTACCAGATCGATCAGCGGGCGGTCGCCAATCACAACACCCGCCGCGTGTGTCGACGCGTTGCGGTACAGGCCCTCAAGGTCGAGCGCGGTGTTGATGAGACCGCCGACGTCGGGCTCTTTCCGCGCTTCCTTGAGCTTCGGCTCGATCTCGATTGCTTCTTTCAGCGTCACCGGGTTCGCCGGGTTCGCAGGAACCAATTTTGCGAGCTTATCCACTTGCCCAAACGGGAGCTGCATCACGCGTCCAACGTCGCGGAGCACCGCGCGTGCTTGCAACGTGCCGAACGTGATGATCTGCGCGACCCGATCGGCCCCGTATTTGTTTTTGACGTAGTCGATAACCTCACCGCGCCGCTCTTGGCAGAAGTCGATGTCGAAGTCCGGCATCGACACACGTTCTGGATTGAGGAAGCGTTCGAAAAGCAAACCCCAACGCAGCGGATCGAGATCCGTAATCGTTAGCGCCCACGCGACCACGGATCCCGCACCAGACCCGCGCCCTGGTCCCACCGGAATATCGTTCGCCTTGGCCCACTTGATGAAGTCCGAGACGATCAGAAAGTAGCCGGGAAACTTCATCTGCGTGATGACGCCCAATTCGAACGCCAAACGCTTTTCATAGTCTTCCCGCGGCGCGGCCATCCGATCGCCCAGCGCTTTCAGGCGGGCCTTCAGACCCGCCTCAGCTTGCGCCTTCAACTCCGCGGCTTCATCGCGGCCTGCCTTAGTGTCAAACTGCGGCAGGATCGGCGCGCGTTTGCTCACGCGGAACGCACAGCGTTTGGCGATTTCGGCAGTATTGTTCAGCGCCTCCGGAAGATCGGAGAAGAGCTGCCCCATATCGTCGGTTGTTTTGAAATAGTGTTCCGGACTGACGCGCGACCTGTCCTGTTCGCCTAGATAAGACGATGACGCGATGCACATGAGCGCATCGTGCGAGCCGTGATCCTTGCGCGTTTTGAAACGAATGTCATTGGTCGCCACGAGAGGTAAATTGAAATCGTACGCGAACTCGATCAGCGCGCCTTCGCTGCCGACATCCGCGCGCTCGTTGTGCCGCTGCAGTTCGACGTAAAGCCGGTTCGGAAACGCGTTCGCCATCTGCCGAAGCAATCCGCCAGCTTCCTCGACGCGCCCCTCTTCGATGAGTTGAGACAACGGCCCCGCGCTACCGCCGGTTAGCGCAATCAGCCCATCGGTATCGGCCAGCACGCGCGCCAACTGCACATGCGCTTCCTCATTGGCGCCGACGTCAAGAAACGCAGCGCTCGAGAGCTTCATCAACGTCGCATAGCCAGTGTCGCTTTGCGCGAGCAGTGCAATCGCGCCGTCAACGCCATTCTCGCCCTTCACGCGCAGGGTCAGGCCAACAATCGGCTGAACGCCCGCCTCCGCTGCTGCCTCGGAAAACTCGAGCGCGCCAAAGAGGTTATTTGCGTCGGTCACGCCGAGCGCTGGCATGTTGTGTTTCGCGGCGAGTTTGACCAGGTCTTTGACCTGAACAGCGCTCTGCAGCAGCGAGTACGCCGAACGTGCGCGGAGGTGGATAAAGGGCTGGGTCATCGAATCAGCCCTAAAGATAGGCGTTTCAGCGCTTCGGAACGAGCTTGTGATGATCCAAGGTCATCACACGATCCATATATTTGGTCAGTTCAAAATTATGGGTGGCGATCAGGGCGGCCGCGCCCTCATGCCGGACCAATTGCGAAAGCGCCGCAAACACCACGGTTGACGTGTCCGGGTCCAGGTTGCCGGTCGGCTCGTCGGCCAAGATCAGGATCGGTTTATTAATCATCGCGCGCGCAATGGCGACACGCTGTTGTTCGCCGCCTGAGAGCTGGGCGGGCTGGTGGTGGATGCGATCCTGCAGCCCCATCACGCCCAACAAGCGCTCAGCTTCGGAGAAGCACTCCTTGCGCTTGCGTCCGGCGATCAACGCAGGAAGCGCCACGTTGTGCAGCGCGTCAAATTCCTGGAGCAAATGGTGGAATTGATAGACGAAGCCGATCTGATTGCGCCGGATAGCCGTGCGCTCCTCGTCGCTCAATTCCCACGCGTCATTGCCATCAATGAAAACGTCACCGCCGTTCGGACGTTCAAGCAATCCCGCTGCGTGCAACAGAGATGACTTCCCCGAGCCTGACGGACCAACGAGGCCAACGATCTCGCCTGAACCTATATCGAGGTTGGCGCCGTCGAGCACGACAAGTTGTCCATCTCCGGATCGATAGCGGCGCTCAATACCACGCAGGCTGAGCACCGTTTTGGCGGACGTGCGCACGTCATTCATAACGAAGCGCCTCCACCGGATCGAAGCGCGACGCCCACCACGCAGTCGCCAGAGTCGAGCAAAACGTGATCAGCACCGTGAAGACCGAGATTCCGAGTACTTCCGTCCACTCGACTTTCGCGGGCAGCGAGTTCGAGCGAATAGACCGTGCCGGGGAATATGTCGAAACCGACCGCCGCCGACAGGAAGTCCTGAATGGGCTTGATGAAGATGCAGAAGCTCACGCCGAACAGCAATCCAAGTGACAGACCAAGCACGCCGAGACTGGCGCTTGCCATGAAGAACACGCGCATGATCGCGCCCTTCGTGGCGCCCATCGTTCGGAGAATGGCGATGTCGCGACTCTTGTTTTTCACCAGCATGATGAGGCCGGTGACGATGTTGAGCGCCGCGATCGCCACGAGCACCATCAGAATAAGCCGCATCACATTGCGCTCAACCACCAGCGCGTCGGCCAATCCTTGGCTGCTCGCGGCCCAGTCATAGATGGTGACATCCGGCCCCAAACGCGATCGCAAATCCATGATCACTTCACGCGTGCGATCGGGATTGCTCACCCGGATTTCCAATTCGTCAACGCTCTCGCCGCGGTCGAACATGAGCTGAGCTTGCTCTATCGGCATATAGATCAGCCCAGAGTTGAACTCCTGCATGCCGATACTGAAGATGCCGCCGACGAGAAACGTCTTGCGTTGCGGCGTCAGTCCAAATGGCGTGGCGACACCATTTGGCGACAACAATGTCACCCCCATTCCCGGGACAACACCAAGCTGACGCGCTAACGCCTCACCGACCACGATGCTCGGCGACTCGACCCCCTGAAAGCCGACAAGCGAACCTCCAGGCTGGATGCTGCGCGAAACAATCGTCAATGCCTGCAGGTCTTGCTTGGAGATACCGCGCACGACCACGCCGGCCGACGCGCCATCGACGGTCGCGAGCGCCTGCGCGTTGATGATCGGCGAAACATGGAGGACGTCGGGCGTTTGCCGCGCCAGCGCGGCCAGTCTGTCGGTCTGGCTTTTCGACATGTTGTGGGTGTCGACAAAGACATGCCCGTTTACGCCGAGAATGCGGGACAACAATGTCTCCCGAAACCCGTTCATCACCGACATGGTGATGATCAGGGCCATGACCGCGAGGGTGATAGCGACAACCGAGATGATTGAGATCAACGCCACACCGCCGTGTTGGCGTTTGGCGCGCAGGTAGCGGCCGGCGAGCATGCGCTCGAAAAGGCCGAAAGGTTGTTCGCGTTGCTCAGCCATCAATACGCCCGGGCGATCAAAATCTCTTCTACAGCGGGGGCGCCGGAGAAGATGCAAGCGCCGAAGCTTGGCGGCTGCGCCAGCGGCGCGTTGCGGATCGTCAACTTCAGCGCTTTGAGCCGTTCGCCGACCTTCTCCAGTTCGGCTCCGGTGGGCCGAGACCACTGCACGCGCGCCCAACCTTTAAATTCAGCGCTCTCATCGTCTGCGCCAAAGTACTTGGCCAGATCGTCAAACGACGAAAACTCACCGCGAACATTGGCTTCCAGACGCGCTTTTGCTTCGTTGAACAAGGTTTGCTGAATGTCGGGCAGGATCGCGGCCACAGCGGAGATAAAGTCGGCGCGATCGATGGTTTGGATCGCCACCTTCTCGCCATCCCGCAATTTATCTCGGCGTAGGTAGCTGACCTTGCCATTGGCCGCGTCACGGGGACCAATTTCGCAGACTACTGGCGCGCCACGGCGCACCCAGTCCCAACGCTTGTCCGCAGGCTTCGCATCCTTGCGGTCAATGAGCACGCGCACGCGCGCGCCGAATGCGGACTGCGACGCGATCCCGCCGGCAAGGCTTTCGCAATATTTCAGCAGATCGGCATCCTCAGACTTTCCGCGCAGCATCGGCACGATCACGACCTGATGTGGCGCCACGGCGGGCGGTGTACGCAAGCCGTCATCATCACCATGCGTCATGATCACGCCACCGATGAGGCGCGTTGAAATGCCCCATGACGTTGTGTGCGCGAAGCTCATGCCGCCGTCCTTGTCCTGGAAGCGGATATTCTGCGCCTCCGCGAAATGCGTGCCTAAATAGTGCGACGTGCCCGCTTGCAGCGCTTTGCCGTCCTGCATCATCGCTTCGATTGAATACGTATCGACGGCGCCGGGAAATCTCTCGTTCTCGGGCTTGATGCCAGCAATGACCGGAAGCGCCAGGAGGTCTTCGGCGAACGATCGATAATTCTCTAACGCCCACATGGTTTCCACACGCGCATCTGCTTCATCTGCGTGCGCGGTATGCCCCTCTTGCCAAAGGAATTCTGCGGTGCGCAGAAACATGCGCGTCCGCAACTCCCAGCGCATCACGTTGGCCCATTGGTTCAACTTCAGCGGCAAGTCGCGGTACGATTTTACCCAGCGGCTGAATGCTTCGCCGATGATCGTTTCCGAGGTCGGGCGAATGATCAGCGGTTCAGTCAGCTCCGCCTCCGGATCGGGCTTCAATGTTCCATCGACTTGCTTCAATCGATGGTGCGTCACCACGGCCATTTCTTTGGCGAAGCCTTCCACGTGCTCGGCTTCCTTGGCGAAGAAGCTCAGCGGAATAAGCAACGGGAAATAGTAATTCTCGTGCCCCGCCGCTTTGATGCGCGCGTCGAATTCCTCGCGCATGCGTTCCCAGATGCCGTAACCCCACGGCTTGATGATCATGCACCCGCGCGTTGGCGACAGCTCCGCGAGATCGGCCTCGCGGACGATCGTCTGGTACCATTCGGGAAAATCGTCGGCGCGCGTGACCTTAAGCGCATGCATGGGGAGGAATTCCTGGCTCCGGCCGGGTCGTCCGGCGTTTGAGCCTGGATAGACTGCACCGCGCGGCCCGGCAACGCGGCCTAGTGGGGAAACACCCTCATCACGTCCGTCACCACGAGGTAGGCGACTGCGGGCCACAAAACCGCCGCGATCCCCGCCGCGATAAAGGCCTTTTTGCGAAGATTGTGCTGGCGCGGCGCACCGCGCTCAACGCCTGGCTCAGCCGTTTCGTTTGCCTCATGAAGCGAGGTCGCTCCGATCGGCAAAGCAATAAAGAACGCCAACCACCATAGCAGCATGTAAATGGCGATCCCGAGCGGCGCGTTCATCAGTGCGCGCCCTTTGGCGTTTCCATCAGTTCGATCAGCACGCCATTGGAATTTTTTGGGTGAACGAAAATGATCAGCGTGCCATGCGCGCCGATGCGCGGCTCGTTCAGAATGGTCGCGCCCTTAGCAGCCATCGCATCGCGCGCCTTGTAGATGTCGGCGACTTCGAAGCAGACGTGGTGTTGTCCGCCTTTGGGATTCTTCTGAAGGAAATTCACAATTGGCGAATTTTCGCCCAATGGCTCGATCAACTCGATCTGGCTGTTGTCGACATTCACGAACGCAAATTTGACGCCCTGCGCCGGGAGTTCGCGCGTCTCGGTCATTGCACTGGCCGGCACGCCATACAGGTCACGGTAGGTCGCCTTGGCCTCTTCGATCGACGGCACGGCGACGCCGACATGGTTCAAACGGCCAATCATGGCTTGGGCTCCAAGGGTTCTCGAGAGTTCTAAATGCGAAGAACCGCTACGTCGACCAGCGGGCGCTTGCGCCAAATGCGCTCAGCTGCCTTGCGGACAGCTCGGATGAGCGCCGTTTGGATGGCTTCATCGTCCTCGCGCTCGTCGCCCTTGAGTTTCGAAAATGCTGCTTCCGCAGCGTCCTCCAATTCCTCAATCAAGTCGTCTAACGCCTCCACGTCTTCCGCGGCCAGACCACGCACATTGATGTTTGGACCAGCAACAATGCTGTTTTTCTTGCCGCCGACGGCGATCGACACATTGACTGCGCCCTCCTCACCGATGCGCAGCCTGTCCTTCAAAGCACCCGAGTCCGCAGGAACGATAACACCTCCGTCCACGTATAGACGCCCGGCCGGGACTTCATCGACGACCTCTGCAACGCCGGGCGCCAACCGGATGAGATCGCCGTTGTTCGGGGCGATGGCCTCGGGAATTTGCAGTTCGTGAGCAAGCTTCACATGCTCCAGCAAATGTCGCCGCTCGCCGTGCACTGGCACCGCAATGCGCGGCCGGGCCCATTGATACATCTGCTTGAGTTCGTCGCGCGCGGGGTGGCCCGACACATGGATGGGTGCATCGTCGGCGGTTACGAGTGCAACGCCACGCGCGATGAACTGGTTGTAGAGATTGTGGATGGCGGTCTCGTTCCCCGGGATGACGCGAGAAGAGAAGATTACCGTGTCGCCTTGGCGCAGCACGATATTGCGATGTTCACCGCGCGCAATGCGTGAGAGCGCCGCGCGTGGTTCGCCCTGGCTGCCGGTGCAGAGGTAGAGCACTTGGTGCGGCTCCAGCATTCCGGCTTCGTCTTCGTCGATCAGTTGAGGCAAACCGGCGAGCAGCCCAACGCTGTGCGCGGCGCCGACGATGCGATGCATCGAGCGGCCGACCAGACACGCGGTGCGCCCGCACGCTTTCGCTGCCAATATCGCGGTTTCTACGCGCGCCACATTCGAAGCGAACGCCGTGACCGCGACCGCGCCGCGGCACTTCCCTATCTCTTCGATGAGGCGCGCGCGGACGTGCGCTTCGGAACCTGTGTGACCTTCGACAAACACGTTGGTGCTATCGCAGACCATCGCCAACACGCCTTCGTCGGCCATGGCGCGCAGTGCGGCTTCGTCCGTCGTTTCACCAATCAACGGATCGGGATCGATCTTCCAATCACCGGTGTGCCACACCAAACCAAGCGGCGTGCGTATCGCCAGACCGTTCGGCTCTGGAATGGAGTGCGTCAGCGTGATGAAATCGATGTCGAACGGCCCGAGCGTCAGCTTTCCCTTCAGGGGGATTTCACTAAGCTTCACTTTATCGAGCAAACCATGTTCACGCAGCTTCTCGCGCACCAACGCGGCAGTGAACGGCGTCGCATACACTGGCGCTTTGAATCGCGGCCAGAGCCAGCCTAGCGCGCCAATATGATCTTCATGCGCATGCGTCAGCACGATGCCGATGATGTTGGCCTTCTCGCCTTCCAAGTACTCCGGGTCTGGAAGGATGATATCGACGCCGGGCGTGTGCTCTTCCGAACCGAAGGTGACGCCGATGTCGACGATGATCCACTGGCGCGCTTCGGGTGGTCCGAACCCGTACGCGTTGAGATTCATGCCGATCTCACCGGAGCCGCCCAGCGGCAGAAAGACCAGTTCGTCGTTCGGTTGCGCGTCGATCAAAGCTTTCCGCCATTCCTGCGGAAAACTTCCAGCAGGCCTTTGGAGGTCAAATCCTGGTCAAAGTGATCGATGCTCGGAAACGAGCCCTCGAACAGTGAGGCGACGCCGCCAGTGGCAACCGTCTTCATAGGCTGGCCGTATTCCGCTTTGATGCGGCGGCAGAGACCTTCGATCATGTCGATCGATCCAAAATAGATGCCCGATTGCATCGCGCTAACCGTGTCCTTGCCGATGACCCGACCGGGGTCACGGATCTCTACACGGGGCAAGCGAGCTGCTGCATCGTGCAACGCTTGCAAAGAAAGATTGATCCCCGGCAGGATGATGCCGCCCTCGAAGGCGCCGTCCGCTGCGACAATGTCAAACGTGGTCGCGGTCCCGCTGTCGATGACGATGGCGGGTCCGCCATAAGTGATGAAGGCACCCACGGAGTTCACAAGCCGGTCCGCGCCCGCTTCGTTCGGCTTGTCGATCCGCACCTCGATGCCGAGCTTCAGGCCGTCTTCGCCGATCACCATCGGCTCAGCCCCGACATAGCGGCGCGAGAGGTTGCGCAAGTTAAAGAGTGCTTGCGGCACAACCGTCGAGATAATGCACGCGCTGATGTCGGTGTAGCTCAAATTGCTCAGCGCCATGATTTGACCGAGCCAGGGCGCGTATTCGTCGGCAGTGCGCGTCGTGTCGGTGGAGGCGCGCCACTGGCCGCGCCACTCCTTGCCGTCCCAGATGGCAAACTTGGTGTTGGTGTTGCCGACGTCGATGGCGAGAAGCATAATTAGGCCGCGCTCGAAAAAATGACATCGCCGGCGGCGACAAGACGGCGGCCCTCGGCCGTATCGAGTTCCAATTCGCCGCGCGGCGAGAGGCCCACGAGCCGGCCTTCCAGCATATTTGCGCCTTGCGAGATGCGCGCGGTTTGGCCAATCCCATGCGCGCGCTTCAGCCATGCTTGTCGCAAGGGCTCAAAGCCATCGCGATCTATGCGCGCCGCCCATGCTTCAAGGCGTGGCCGCAACTGCGCCAAGAATCCCAACGGCTCCGGCGCCGCCGCATCCGGTGGCAGCACGTCGCGCAGACTGATCGTGGCTTGATCAAGATTTTCCGGCGCGGCCGCGAGGTTCACGCCGAACGCAAGCGCCACCCAGGTAGCCCCGCCCGGAAGCGCGCCGCTGTCGAGCATGATGCCCGACGCTTTCGCGCCGTCGATGAACACGTCGTTGGGCCATTTCAGCGACGCTCTGCCACCACCGATCATCGCGTCGAAGGTTTCCGCCAACGCCACGCCGGTAGCAAAACCAAGCAGCGCGATCTGCGACGGTGGCGCGTCCGTGGCGAACAGAAGCGTGGCCAGTAGATTTCCCTCTAGGGACGACCACGAACGTCCGCGTCGGCCCCTGCCGGCCGTCTGCCGTTTGGCAATCAGCCAAGCAGGTCCTACCTCTCCGCGCTCGGCGCGACGTCGCGCCTCCAAGATGGTGGAGTCGATCTCGTCAAACACTTCGACCGGCGCGGCGGCGTCGATCATCTCGCACGCTTTCTAAAAGCTTCGGGCCACTGCCCAATGCGCCCATTGCTCAAGTGAGCCAAGAACGATCACCAGCACGGGGAAGGAAAGAAGCGCCGCCGCCGACGCAGTCACAAAAACTGCGCCGCTAGCAGGCTGAAGCGGCTGGGTTGACGGGGCGAACCAAACCGATGCCAGCAGCCGCAAGTAATAGCCTGCGCCGATGACCGCCGCGAGTCCGCCGACAACCGCGAGCCACACGAGGTTGGCATCAACCGCGGCTCGGAAAACGACGAACTTTCCAATGAAGCCAGCGAACGGCGGAATGCCCGCTACGGAGAACAACAGCATGGTCCACACTGCGGCCATCCAGGGCCGCTTCTGCGCGAGCCCAGCCAAGTCAGCCACGGTCTCGGCCGCCACGCCTTCCCGGCGCATGGCGAGAATGAGCGCGAAAATCCCGATCGTCGCAGGCAGGTAGAGCGCGAGGTAGAGCAGCGCTGATGACGGCCCTTCCGGCGTGCCGCAAGACAAGCCCATGAGCACGAAGCCCATGTTGCTGATCGATGAGTAGGCCATAAGCCGCTTGAGATTAGTCTGCAGTAGCGCTGCGATCGCGCCCCAGAGCATTGAGATCGCGGACAGTGCGACCACCACTTGCTGCCACTGCGCTGTGATTGCAGCGAACGGACCGTACAACAGCCGCGCCATCAGAATTGCCGCGGCAACCTTTGGCGCCGCCGCGAAGAACGCGGTCACCGGCGTGGGCGCTCCCTCGTACACATCCGGCGTCCACATATGGAAAGGCGCGGCTGACATCTTGAACGCCAGCGCGCACAACATCAGCACAAGCCCGAAGATGATGCCTATGCCGCCAGCACCTTCGTGCAGCGCGGCGGCAATCGCGTCAAAGCGGATCGCACCGGTAAAGCCGTAAACGAACGACGACCCGAACAGCAGCAATCCAGAGGAAATGGCGCTCAGCACGAAGTACTTGAGGCCGGCTTCCGAGGAGCGCGCGTCGTCGCGTCGCCAGGCAGCCATCACGTAGGCCGCCAAACTCTGCAGTTCGACGCCAACATAAAGGCTGATGAGGTCGCGCGCCGACACCATCACGAACATGCCCAACACCGCCAGCACGATGAGCACTGGAAATTCGAAACGTTGCTCTTTGGTCTTGTTGAAGTGGTCGGCGCCGAGCGCCAGCGTCGCGGCGGCGGCGATCGCAATCAGCACCTTGGCGAACACGCCGAGGCCATCCGCAACCATAGCGCCTTGGAAGAGCTCGATTGGCGCGGCTGGCGCGTCATAGATCGCCCAAGCGCCTGCGGCAAGCAAAGCCAGGACCGCAAGAGTGGAGAGAAAACCGAAAATCTTGTCGCCGCTCCAGGCGCCGACAACCAACGCGACCAACGAGAACCCGGCCAGCAACACCTCAGGATGTGCGTGTGGCAAGCTATTCAAGAGATCCTGCATCGGCGACATCACGGCGCGGCGCTCCCGGCAAAGGCTGCTGCAATCGCTTGCGCCGAACCTTCTGTGAAGTGGAGGACGATGCTCGGCGCCAAACCCATCACAAGAGTGGCGACGATAAGTGGAACGAAGGTCACCCACTCCCGTCCGTCTAGATCGAGAATGTTGCTGAGCTTCGGGTTCTCGATATTGCCGAGCGCGACCTTGCGATAGAGCGTGAGCGCATACGCGGCGGAGAAGATCACGCCGGTTGCGGCCGCGGCGACGAACCAGGCGTTTATCTGGAATGCGCCAACCATCGTAAGAATTTCGCCAGGAAAGCCGCTCGTACCCGGCAACCCGACATTGCCCATCGTGAACAGCATGAAGACAGCGGCGTAGACCGGCATCCGGTTCACAAGGCCGCCGTAAAAGGCGATCTCCCGCGTGTGCATGCGGTCGTAAACGACGCCCACGCAAAGGAAGAGCGCGCCCGAGATAATGCCATGCGACAGCATCTGATAGATGCCGCCCTGAATGCCTTGCAGCGTTCCCGAAAAGATACCCAGCGTCACGAAGCCCATGTGTGCGACAGACGAGTACGCGATCAGCTTCTTCATATCGACTTGGCGAAACGCGACGAGCGAGGCCCAGATGATCGCGATCACCGACAGCGCAAACACCATCGGCGTAAAAAAATGCGAAGCCGACGGAAACATTGGCAGCGAGAATCGCAAGAATCCGTACCCGCCCATCTTCAGCAGGATCGCCGCCAGCACCACTGAAGCCGCGGTTGGCGCCTCCACGTGCGCATCTGGCAGCCAGGTGTGGACCGGCCACATCGGTAGTTTCACCGCGAACGACGCGAAGAAGGCCAGCCACAACCAAATCTGCAGGTTCGGATCAAAGCCCTGATGCTCTGCAAAAGCGATCAGGTCTGGAATGCTCGACGTGTGCGCGATGTTGATCATCGCTACAATCGCTACCAGCATCAGGATCGAGCCGAGCAGCGTATAGAGGAAGAACTTGAAGGCCGCGTAGACACGCCTCTGACCGCCCCACACACCGATAAGGATGAACATCGGAATGAGGCCGCCTTCGAAGAACAGGTAGAAGAGAACCAAATCCATCGCGCAGAAGACGCCGATCATCAGCGTCTCCAGGATCAAGAAGAGGATCATGTAGCTGGTGACCTGCTTCTCGATGGACCAACTCGCCAAAATGCAAAGTGGCGTGAGGAAGGTTGTCAGCAAGATGAGCGTCATCGCCAGCGAGTCGACGCCCAGGTGGTACGAAAACCCAAATGCCCAGGGGATGTTTTCGACAAGTTGGAAGCTAGGGTTGCCAGAATCGAAAGCCGCGAACGCAACCAACGAAACCAGGAACGTAGCAATCGTAAAAATCAGCGTGAGCACCCGGACGGCAGCGTCGTAGCCCTTGTTCTCGCCGCGCGAGAACGTGCGCGCCAACAAGATCAGCAGAGCTCCCGCCGATGGCAGGAATGTCGTGATGGTCAGCCACGGGAGATGCATGAGGTCGCTCATCGATGCGCTCCGGGGATGCCGGCCCAGATCGCATACGCGCCGAAGGCGACAGCGGCGATGAGCATGAGGAAACTATAGTGATAGACGAAGCCTGTCTGGAGCTTGCGAAGGTTGCGCGAGAAGAACCGCGAACTGGCCGCAACGCCGTCCGGCCCGAGGCCGTCGATTAGCTTTTGGTCGCCAACCTTCCAAAGCAGGTCGCCGAGAGCGCGCGCGCCTTTGACGAAGATGAAATCGTAGATCTCGTCGAAGTACCATTTATTGTAGAGGAACGCCCACACCGGGCCTTTGGCCAGCGCCTTAGCCGCGCCGCTGTTCCAGATGTAGAAGATCACAGCCATCAGGAAGCCGGCCACTGTCACGCCAAGCGGCGCCCACTTCACCCACACGGGAAGACCTTCTTCGTTTTCGGCGTGCAATGGGACGAGACCGCGCCAGAAGTGGTCCGCGTGCTCGCCAAGGAACGAAGGTGCAAAGATTGCACCAGCAAACACCGCGCCTGCAGCGAGCACGACTAGTGGAACCAACATCACCCAAGGAGATTCATGCGCCGGCGCAGAGCCATCCGCTTTGGCGTGATCGTCATGATGGTCGTGCGCGTGTCCCGCCGCATGAGCGTGCGCGTCCGGCTCGGCGGCGCCCTCCTCGCTATGGCCATGCGCGTGATCGGCGTCATGCATGCCGCGATACGTGCCTTCAAAGGTCATGAACGCCAGGCGCCAAGAGTAGAAACTGGTCAGGAACGCAGCGCTGATGCCGCACCAGAACGCGTACTGCGCACCCGCGCCATTCGAAAGGAACGCGCTCTCGATGATCGCGTCTTTAGAATAGAAACCTGCAAAACCGCCGACACCCGGAATACCGAAACCGATCAGCGCCAGCGTGCCAATCGTCATCATACCCCAGGTAATCGGCATTGGTTTGCGGACGCCGCCCATGTTGCGCATGTCCTGCTCGTGATGCAGTCCGTGGATGACTGAACCTGCGCCGAGGAACAGCAACGCCTTGAAGAAGGCGTGCGTAAACAAATGAAACATGGCGGCGTTGTAGGCGCCGACCCCGGCCGCGAAGAACATGTAGCCAAGTTGAGAGCACGTTGAGTATGCGACCACGCGCTTGATGTCGTTCTGCGCGACGCCAACGGTCGCAGCGAACAATGCCGTCGTGGCGCCGATCACAGTCACAAAACCCGACGCGACCGGAGCGAGTTGGAATAAGTCGCCGCACCGGCAGACCATGAACACGCCGGCAGTGACCATGGTGGCGGCATGGATGAGGGCCGACACCGGTGTGGGGCCTTCCATCGCGTCCGGCAACCACACATGCAGGAAGAACTGCGCGGACTTCCCCATCGCGCCGATGAACAGCAGAAATGACACCGCCTCGACGGCCCGAACCTGCAAGGCGCCAATGCCGAACATGAGGTTCGGATGGGCTGCCGCGGCGCCGAAGATGTCCTCGTAGCGGATCGAATGATAGCAGAAGAACGCCATCATGATGCCGAGCGCGAACCCGAAGTCACCGACCCGATTGGTGATGAAGGCTTTGATGGCAGCGTCGTTGGCGCTGCGCTTTTGAAACCAGAAACCGATCAACAAGTAAGAAGCGACGCCGACCCCTTCCCAGCCGAAGAATAGCTGCAAGAGATCGTTCGCCGTGACCAGCGCCAACATCGCGAATGTGAAGAACGACAAATAGGAGAAGAACCGCGCGCGGTGCGGATCTTCCGCCATGTAGCCCCAGGAGTAAACGTGAACCAGGAAGCTCACAGTGGTGACAACCACGAGCATCGTCGCCGACAACGAGTCGATACGAACGCTCCACGTTGAGGTGAAGCCCGCCACGTCGATGAACTTGAACAGCTCAGTCACGTGCGGGACCGCATCACCCCACACGTAGCTGATGAAGATCGGCCAAGAGAGGGCAAGCGACACGCCAATCGACAGCGTGGTGATAATCTGAGCGATACGGTCGCCGATATAACGCTGCAGCAAGCCAGCGAAGGCCGCAGCGGCCAGCGGACCAAGCACGATTAGGACTTCGGGCGAAAACTGCACCGGCTTAGCCCCGCATCTGGTTGATGTCTTCCACCGCGATATCGCCGCGGTTGCGGAAGTAGGTGACAAGAATGGCCAAGCCGACGGCAGCTTCGGCAGCCGCGACGGTCAGCACCAGCATAGCGAAGATTTGACCGTCGAGATTGCGCAGAAACGTCGAGAAGGCGACCAAGTTGACGTTCACCGCCAGCAACACGAGTTCGATCGACATCAGGATGATGATGACATTCTTGCGGTTCACGAAAATTCCGAACACGCCAATCGTGAACAAGAGGCCGGCGACGATCAGGTAGTGAGTGAGCGTGATCTCCATCTCAGATCCCCTGCCCCGGACGAACGTCCTTCAATTCCACCGCCTGTGAACGCCGCCGTCCGACTTGTGCGGCGATATCCTGCTTCTTCACCCCCGGCCGATGGCGCAGCGTGAGCACGATAGCGCCGATCATGGCGACCAATAGGATCAAGCCCGCCATTTGGAAGAGCAGCAAATAATCTGTGTAAAGCACACGTCCAATCGCCTCGGCGTTTGTGACCTCCGCAGGACCAGAGGGCGCCAGCGCGATCGGCGCGCCGCCAGCAGCGGTGGCGGCGCCGGCAACCAGGACCAGCTCACCCATCAATGCCGCCGCAACGAGCAACCCTGCCGGGAGGTATTGCACAAAGCCCTTCTTCAATTCCGTGAAGTCGACATCGAGCATCATGACGACGAAGAGAAACAGAACAGCGACGGCGCCGACATAGACAACCACCAAGAGCATCGCCAAGAACTCAGCCCCCATCAGCACGAATAGGCCAGCCGCGGTGAAGAACGTCAGAATGAGGAACAGCACCGAGTGCACAGGATTGCGCGCGGAGATAACCGCGAGTGCGGATAAGACCGCGATCGCCGCCAGCACGTAGAAGGCGATAGCCGCCAACATCATCCCAGTCCCTTGCTACGCGCCGATCAACGATACGGGGCGTCTAGTTCCAAATTCTTCGCAATCTCGCGTTCCCAGCGGTCGCCGTTCGCGAGCAAGCGCTCTTTGTCGTAATAGAGTTCTTCACGGGTTTCCGTCGCGAACTCGAAGTTCGGGCCTTCGACGATTGCGTCAACAGGGCATGCTTCCTGGCAGTAACCGCAATAGATGCACTTCACCATGTCGATGTCGTAACGCGTAGTCCGGCGGCTCCCGTCCTCACGCGGTTCGGCTTCGATCGTAATGGCCTGCGCCGGGCAAATCGCCTCGCAAAGCTTGCATGCGATGCAGCGCTCTTCGCCGTTGGCATAGCGGCGCAGCGCGTGTTCGCCACGGAAACGTGGGCTGAGCGGCCCCTTCTCAAAGGGATAATTCACCGTCGCCTTGCGACGCACGAAGTACTTCATGCCAAGCATGAAGCCGCCGATCATATCGAGCATCAGCGCGCCGCGGAGCGATTGCAGAAGACGTGACACTAGTGCGGTCTCCGCAGGTGGTCGCACTTGTACGTGCGCACGTTGTCGGCGTCGCTGAGCATCGACGCGGTGCCCCGCTGACAGTGACGATTGGCGGCGACATCGGCGTCGAGAGAGCCATGTTTTAGGTGGTCATAGCGGATTGAGAAATTGCCGCCGTCGGCCTTCTCGATGTGCGCGGTCTGGCAACCAACAAGCGCAAGCAAAGCTGACGCGATGAGCAGAGTTCTCCGACGCATGCTTAGCCTCCTGTTACCGCCGCAGTCGGCGGCGTGATGAAGGTCACGTAGCCAGCGATGACCGCGACGGCGACCAGCGACGTAGGCAGAAAAATCTTCCAGCCGAGGCGCATGAGTTGATCGTAGCGGTAACGCGGCACGATCGCCTTCACCATCGCGAACATGAAGAACATGATCCAAATCTTGATGTAAAACACCAAGAACGCCGGTGCGCTCGCGAGCCAGTTCAATGGCGCGGGCCACCATGACGGCAACTGGATCGGATCAACGGGACCCCACGGCAAATTCCAACCGCCGAGGAACAACACCGTCATCATCGCGCACATCAACACGATGCTGAGATACTCGCCGATTTGAAACAGAAGGTACGGCGTAGACGAATATTCGACCGCATAACCCGCAACAAGTTCGGATTCCGCTTCCGGAAGATCAAACGGCGGGCGGTTTGTTTCCGCGAGAGCGGAAATGAAGAACATCACCATCATCGCCATCATGATGATGCCAACGGGAATGTTGTAGGGAAAATTGGCGAAGTTCAGAATTTCAAAGCCGTGCCACGCCCAAATGCCAGCGCGCTGATGATCGACGATGTCCGTCAGGTTCAGCGACCCGACGAGCAGCAACACCGTGATGATTATGAAACCTATTGAGACTTCGTAGCTGACCATTTGCGCTGCTGAACGCAGACCGCCAAGAAACGGATACTTCGAGTTCGAAGCCCAACCGCCCATAATGATGCCGTACACACCGAGCGAGCTGATGGCGAAGAGATAGAGGATGCCGACATTGAGGTTGGCTATCACCCAACCCGGCGCCCACGGGATCACCGCCCAACCGACGAAGGCGAGTACAAACGTCAGCAACGGCGCGAGGATAAAGACTGTCTTGTTCGCGCCGGCCGGGATGACGATTTCCTTCAACACAAACTTGAAGAAATCGGCGAAGGACTGAAGCAGGCCGAAAGGTCCCACGACGTTCGGACCTTTGCGTAACTGAACCGCGGCCCACACCTTGCGATCGAACAACAAGAGAAATGCGAGCGAGATCAGCAACAGCAGCATGAAGGCGACGATCTGCCCGACGCCTGTCCAAAAACCGGCCAGGGGGCCGAGGCGCTGAATAAGCTCGCTCATTCCGCAGCCACCTTGTGCACGCCGCCAGCGCGAAGGCGGGAGCATTCCGCCATCGTCTTCGACGCGCGCGCGATCGGATTGGTGAGATAGAAATCAGTGACGACGCTGCGCAGTGGCTCACTTGAGAGCGCACCGGCGGCGCCGAGCTTTGAAAGATCGAGCGACACCGCATCCGCTGCGCCCGGAGCGTAGTTCACCTGACCGAAGGTCGGATGGTCGGCGATCATCTTGGCGCGGAGCTGCGCGAGTGAGTCGTACGGCAACGTCTTGCCCATCACCGCGGAGAGCGCGCGCAGAATGGTCCAATCTTCCTTGGCGTCGCCCTTCGGGAACGTGGCGCGCTCGCCGTACTGGACGCGCCCTTCGGTGTTGACCCACGTGGCGTCCTTCTCGGTGTAGGCCGCACCCGGCAGCACAATATCCGCCCGGTGTGCGCCTTTATCGCCGTGGGTGCCGACATAGATCACGGTGCCGGTCTTCGGTAGTTCGACTTCATCGACGCCGAGCAGCAATAATGCATCGACGCCGCCTTGCAGCATTTCGCGCCCATTCTTGCCGCCTTGTCCGGGCAAGAAGCCAAGATCAAGTGCGCCGACGCGCGACGCGGCAGTGTGCAGCACGTTGAAACCGTTCCAGCCTTCTTTCACGATCGCGAGTTTTGCGGCGGCGTTGAGGATCGCGGCGCCATCGGCGCGCGACATGGCTGCGCCGCCGACGATGACCATCGGGAATTGCGCGCCTTTGAGCGCGTCGCCGAAATCGCCCAGCTTGTTAAGCGCATCCGCGCCGGCGCCGAGATGTTGGTATGGGTAAGAGAGATCAACAGCCTCGCCAATGAGCGCGATGCGTGCGCCGCGCAAATAAGCTTTGCGCAATCGCGCATTCAGAACCGCGGCTTCGGTACGCGTGTTTGTTCCCACAAGAAGAATGACATCGGCCTGATCAATGCCAGCAATGGTGGAATTAAAGAGATAACCCTGACGCGGTCCTTCACCCAGAACGGTGCCAAACGGGCGGCAATCGGTGTTCGGCGAACCGATGGCGCGCATCAGATCGAGTGTCGCCTTCATGCTCTCGACGCAAGCGAGATCGCCAGCGATCGCGCCAATCCTCTTTGCGTCGCCAGACAGAGCCTTGGCAGTCGCGCTGAGCGTTTCATCCCACGAAGCCGGACGAAGACGGCCATTTTCCCGAAGGTAAGGACGATCTAAGCGTTGACGCTGCAGGCCGTCTTCCGCGTAACGGGTCTTATCGGAAATCCACTCTTCGTTGATCTCTTCGTTCAAGCGGGGCAACACACGAAGAACCGCATCCCCTCGCGCGTCGACACGGATGTTCGATCCGAGCGCGTCCATGACGTCGACGGACTCAGTTTTTGTGAGCTCCCAAGGCCGCGCGTTAAACGCGTACGGTTTCGAGGTGAGCGCGCCCACCGGGCAGAGATCGATCACGTTTGCCGAAAGCTCACTCGTCAGCGAAGCTTCGAGGTACGTGGTGATTTCCATGTCCTCGCCGCGGCCAGTGGCGCCAAGTTCGGCCACACCCGCCACCTCAGTGACAAAACGGACGCAGCGCGTGCACTGAATGCAGCGCGTCATCACCGTTTTCACCAACGGGCCCATGAATTTTTCTTCGACCGCGCGCTTATTCTCATCGAAGCGCGAGCCGCCGCGGCCATAAGCGACGGATTGGTCCTGCAGGTCGCACTCGCCGCCCTGGTCGCAGATCGGGCAATCGAGCGGGTGATTGATCAGCAAGAACTCCATCACGCCGTTGCGGGCTTTCCTTACGCCCGGCGATTTGGTCACGAGTTCGTTCAACATGTTGTCGCGTGGCGGCGGCAAATCTTTCACTTGCTGGGCGCAGGAAGCGACCGGCTTCGGCCCGCCTTTGCCGCCGACTTTCACTTCGATCAGGCACATCCGGCAGTTGCCAGCAATCGACAACCGCTCGTGATAGCAGAAGCGCGGAATCTCGGCGCCGGCGGCTTCGCACGCCTGCAGCAACGTGTATTCCGGAGGGACGTCGACTTCAGCGCCGTCGACGAGAATTTTCGTCATTGTTGGTCCGCTTTCGCGACACGCCGCATGGACGATTTATTGCGTCGCATCAAGGGGGCGAAAGGTCCGCAGCGACCCAGGTCGAAATGACCTGCATTACTGCGAACCATTCGCAAAATGGTTGTTCCGCGCCCGAGTTCAAACCTTGGTGAGAGCGCCGGCCCCGACGACCGTGGTCCACTCGCGCACGCGCCAAGACTTGACCACGCCATTGATGACGTAGGGGTCGCTCTCTGCGAAGGCCTCCGCTGTCGAAGCGGTTTCAGCTTTGAACAGCAACAACCCTTGAGGCGGATCGTCAGTGAAAGCGCCGCCGAGCTGCATTTCGTCGCGCGCGACGGAAGCGTTGGCATGCTCCAGGTGAGCGCCTCGAAATGGTGCGCGCCGTTCGCGGAAGTCGGCGGGATATTCGTAGAAGAGGCAAAAATGCTTCATGAGGTTACCTGTGTTGCTATCAAGCCCTGCCACCGGTCGTACCCGGCGGCATTGAGATGAAGACCGTCAGTCGTAAACTCCGGACGAAGCGCCCCATCTCTGGTCGCAAAGGCTGAAAAAAGGTCGACATACAACGCGCCGTTGTCCCGAGCGAGCATTTGTAGGGCCCGGTTCAGCGCTTCTATGCGCGTGGCGTATTCCGCCTCCCTGGGCAGAACCAACTCGACGAACACTTGAGCGTTCGGGACACCAGCACGGATGCGCCGGAGTATTCGCGCGTAGCGCGGTACAACGTCACTCGGCGACGATCTATGAGCGCCGATGTCGTTAGTGCCAATCTGCAAGAAAATCTTCGCTGGCTGTGCCTCGATGATCAAATCAACACGGCGCCGCAGGCGAATGGTCGTGTCTCCATCCACGCCATAGTTGCGCGATGTGACGGCTGGAAACATCGCCGCCCAATCGCCGCGCTCTGTCAGCGAGTCACCAACGAACGCCACGCCGCCATTCATCGGTGGGTAGGTGCGAAAGAGCGCGACGCGCTGTTCGAAATGGGTCAGCAGCCTCGGCTCAGCGGCGGTCAGATTGGCGCTAAGGCAAAGCGCCAGCGCCAGCCAAACGACAGCGTGAAGCGCCTTCAATCCGCCGCCGCGGCGGGCGCGCGCACTTGATGTATGCCCTTAGCAGCGCGGTAGCGGTCGATGCGTTGCTCGATTTCACCGCGGAAACAGCGAATGAGGCCCTGGATCGGCCAGGCAGCGGCATCGCCCAACGCGCAGATCGTGTGCCCTTCCACCTGCCCCGCCACATCGAGGAGCAGGTCGATCTCGCTATGCTCTGCTTCACCCTTTGCCATGCGTTCGAGCACGCGCCACATCCAACCCGTACCTTCACGGCATGGCGTGCACTGGCCGCAGCTCTCGTGCTTGTAGAAGTACGCAATGCGCGCGATCGCCCGGATCATGTCGGTGGATTGATCCATGACGATCACAGCCGCCGTCCCGAGGCCGGAGCGATGCGGCGCCGCCATCAGCGAGTCGAAGTCCATCAGCATGTTCTCGGATTCGGCTGCCGTAATCATGCGCACCGATGAGCCGCCTGGAATCACCGCCTTCAGATTTCCCCAGCCGCCGCGCACACCGCCGCAATGCTCTTCAATGAGCTGCTTCAGCGGGATGCTCATCGCTTCTTCGATATTGCAGGGCTTATTCACGTGCCCCGACACGCAAAACACCTTGGTCCCGGTGTTATTGGCGCGGCCAATACCGGCAAACCACTTCGCGCCGCGGCGAATGATGGTTGGCGCAACAGCGATGGATTCGACGTTGTTGACGGTCGTCGGGCAACCATAGAGGCCAACGTTGGCGGGGAACGGCGGCTTCAGGCGCGGCTGGCCTTTCTTGCCCTCCAAGCTTTCCAACAGCGCCGTCTCTTCTCCGCAAATATACGCACCCGCGCCATGGTGCATGTATATGTCAAAATCCCAGCCGTGGATGTTGTTCTTGCCGACGAGCTTGGCCTCATAGGCTTCCTTGATCGCCTTCTCCATCGCCTCGCGTTCGGCCACGTATTCGCCTCGCACATAGATGTAGCAAACGTGCGCGGCCATCGCGAACGATGCAACCAAGCAGCCTTCGATCAGCAGATGCGGATCGTGACGCATGATGTCGCGATCTTTGCAGGTGCCGGGCTCGGACTCATCGGCGTTGACGACGAGATAGTGCGGCCGCTCCTTCACTTCCTTCGGCATGAAGGACCACTTCAAGCCTGTCGGAAAGCCGGCGCCGCCGCGGCCGCGCAAGCCTGAATCCTTTACTTGCTGGATGATCCAGTCGCGTCCGGCGGAGATGATATCGGCTGTGCCGTTCCACGCGCCGCGTTTCTTAGCGCTTTCGAGATCAGCGCCGTGAACGCCGTACAGGTTGAGGAAGATGCGATCTTTATCGGCGAGCATACTCTCGGTCCCTCAAAGCTTCGGCGTCAGCGTCATGAACAGACGCACGCCAAACCACAGCGCACCGACGGCTGGCGCAATGACGCGCGGATCCATCGCCGGCATGTGCTGGACGAAATACATGTAGACGGCCAAGCCAGCGCAACCGACCACCACGCTCGCGAACATGAGCGACTTGCCTCTGCCGCCCGAGAACGGCATCGGCATTGGCTCGTACGCGATGCGCCGCTTCGGATACGGGCTTTGCGGCGGAGGCGGATTAGTGTGGGTCACACCTTCTCCGGCAATCCTGGCAACGTCAGCGGCTGGCCGAGCGAACCGTCGTACAGAGACGCGTCGTTCAGCACGTGAGGGCCGCCTTCCGGCGCGCTGTTCTGACGGCTGATTGCTGAGCCCGGCCCAATTTTTTCGCCGCGCGCGAGCTTATCCATGATTTGTTCGAGCGCCGTGGGCGTCAGATCTTCGTGGTAGTAGTCATCAATGGCGATCACCGGTGCGTTCACGCAGGCGCCGACACATTCGACCTCTTCCCAGGAAAACAAACCATCCTTCGACACCGCGTGCGGCCCGCCGATGCGCGACTTGCACACGGCTTTCAAATCTTCTGAGCCGCGCAGCATGCAAGGCGTCGTGCCGCAAACTTGGAAATGATGCTCCCCAACCGGCGAGAGGTGAAACATCGTGTAGAACGTGGCGACTTCCAGCACGCGTATCTTCGGCATGCCGAGCAAGTCCGCCATCGCCTGGATCGCGGGCTCGCTCACCCAGCCCTGTTGCTTCTGCACAAGCCACATAACCGGGATCACCGCGGACGCTCTGCGCTCAGGCGGATACTTGGCAATCCACCAATTCACCTGCTCCATCGTCTCTTTCGAGAACGCGAAGCTGTCCGGCTGATCGGCGGCTAGGCGGCGCACGGACATTCCTACCTCACGAAATCCACACGGGTGATGAACCCGCTTTTGACGGTGTATATGGCCAAAGCCCGGAACGGTGCGATGCCTTTTCCACGCAAAATGCGCTCTTCGTCGACCACCACATCGCCGACGACGATGCGATTCAGCAGCTCCGCCCTATTCTCCGGGTGCTCTGAAAACAACGCGGCATAACGTTCGCGCACTCCAGCTATGCCGCGCTGGGTTTCTGCACCGTTCAGTTCTCCCAAAACGGCGTCAGGGGCGAAGCAAGCGCAGAAACGTTCAAGGTCCTGCGCGTTGTACGCGTCGAGCTGAACTTGGACGATCCCGGCGGCGTCCATCAGTTGCCCTCCGCCTTGGCGCGAGCGTCTACTTTCTCCAATCGCTGCAACGCGCGCCGTGCGCCGTCGATTTGATACATGATGGCGGCGCGCCGATAGGCGCGGAGGTAACGTCCGATCAACGGCGCTCGGGCGCCAAGTCCCTGCCTCACGACAAGGAGCAGCAGAAACGCCGGCAGAATAGCCAGTGACGCGATGCCCTTTGGTGGTTCCGGCGCGTCAGGCACAAGCGACGGGTCCGGCACGAAGAAGGCGATACGGAACGGTAGGATCACGAAACCCACCAATGCGCCGATGATGAAACCTTGGATCGCCGCGCCGATCAGCACGCGCGTCGGATGATGTTCGACATGCTCCGGTTTGAACAGGAAATAGGCGTAGAGCGCGAACAGGACCGTGAACCCGCCGACGACAAGCGGTTCGAGCCACACCAGGATGTGCGGATGCGTGGCGGCGAGCTTCCCCACCACCCCGCCCTGCGCTGTCACCGGTCGATCTCCCCGAACACGATATCGAGTGAACCAAGCACGGCCGAGACATCAGCGATCATGTGGCCGCGGCAAAGGTGATCCATTGCGTGAAGATGCGGAAAGCCCGGAGCTCGAATTTTGGTGCGATAGGCTTTGTTGGTGCCGTCGGCGACGAGATAGACGCCGAATTCGCCTTTTGGCGCTTCAACGTATCCGTAGGCCTCTCCAGCGGGCACATGGAAGCCTTCGGTGTACAGCTTGAAGTGATGGATCAGCGCTTCCATCGAGTTCTTCATCTCAGCACGCCGCGGCGGCACGAACTTCGAATGTTCTGGTAAGACTGGCCCCGGCGTCTTCCGAAGAAGCGCCACGCACTGCTGCATGATCTTGGTCGACTCTCGCATCTCTTCGACGCGGCAGAGATAGCGGTCGTAGCAATCGCCGTGTTTCCCAAGCGGAATTTTGAAATCGAGTTCGTTGTAGATCTCGTAGGGCTGCGAACGGCGCAAATCCCACGCCAGCCCCGAGCCGCGCACCATCACGCCCGAGAACCCCCAATCAAGTATGTCCTTTTCAGTGACGACGCCGATATCGACGTTGCGCTGCTTGAATATGCGATTGTCGGTAAGCAAACCTTCGATGTCATCGATGACCTGCGGGAATTGCTTGCACCACTCGTCGATGTCTTCAATCAGCTGTGGCGTCAGATCCTGATGCACGCCGCCTGGCCGCACATAGTTTGCGTGCATGCGCGAGCCTGACGCGCGCTCATAGAACACCATGAGCTTTTCGCGCTCTTCAAAGCCCCAAAGCGGCGGCGTCAGCGCGCCCACATCCATTGCCTGCGTCGTGACGTTCAACAGGTGGTTTAGGATGCGGCCAATTTCCGAATAGAGCACCCGGATGATCGACGCACGCCGCGGCACTTCGATGCCAGCGAGCTTTTCAATCGCCAGGCAGAATGCATGCTCCTGGTTCATCGGCGCGACGTAATCGAGACGGTCGAAATACGGGATCGCTTGCAGGTAGGTTTTGTATTCGATCATCTTTTCGGTGCCGCGATGGAGCAGACCGATGTGCGGATCCACGCGCTCCACGATCTCGCCATCCAGTTCAAGCACCAGCCGCAACACGCCGTGCGCTGCCGGGTGTTGAGGGCCGAAGTTGATGGTGAAGGTGCGTTTTTCTTCGACGCCTTCGACGGGCAAGTTTGAGACGTCGTCAGCCATTGGACCCGCCTTGCTTGGCCTTCTCGTCGCCTGGCAGCGTCATGCCCTCCCACGGCGACAGGAAGTCGAAATTGCGGAACGCTTGCGTGAGCTGCACCGGTTCATAGACGACCCGCTGTTGCTCGGGGTCGTAGCGCACCTGCACAGTGCCCGAGAGCGGAAAGTCCTTGCGCAACGGATAGCCCTGAAAGCCGTAGTCAGTCAGCAAGCGGCGAAGATCAGGATGGCCGGAGAACAATATCCCATACATGTCAAACGCTTCGCGCTCGAACCAGTCGGCGCACGGAAAAATGCCCGAAACCGAAGCCACCGCGGTTTGCTCATCTGTCTGCAGTTTCAGCCTGATGCGATGGTTCAGCTGCATCGATAGCAGATGATAGACCACGTCGAAGCGCTTCGGTCGCGATGGATAATCGGCGCCGCAAATGTCGATCAGTGTCGTGAACCTGCAGCGCGGATCGTCGCGCAAAAACGTGAGCACCGGCACGATCTGATCCGCCGCTACTTCCAAGGTCAGTTCACCCAGGGCGATCGATTGGCCGCCGATTGCGCTAGTCATCGACGAAGCAATGTGCGCGCCCAGCGCTTCCAAATCGCTCATCGTTCGATTGTCCCTTGGCGGCGGATTTTGCGCTGCAATTGCAGAACGCCGTAGACCAACGCCTCGGCCGTCGGCGGGCATCCAGGCACATAAACATCCACTGGCACAATCCGATCGCATCCGCGCACGACCGCGTAGCTGTAGTGATAGTAACCGCCGCCGTTGGCGCACGAACCCATGGATATGACGTACCGCGGCTCGGGCATCTGGTCGTAGACCTTGCGCAACGCCGGCGCCATTTTGTTGGTGAGCGTGCCCGCGACGATCATCACGTCGGACTGGCGCGGCGAAGCGCGCGGTGCGAAGCCGAATCGCTCAAGATCGTAGCGCGGCATCGACGCCTGCATCATCTCAACTGCGCAACACGCAAGCCCGAAGGTCATCCACATGAGCGAGCCAGTTCGCGCCCACGTGACGACGTCATCGAGCGCCGCGACGACAAATCCTTTATCCGCAAGTTGGTTGGATAGACCCGTATAAAACGGATCATCTTCTTTTACCGGATAGCCGCCCTCAACGCCTGCGCGGGCGGCGTCACCGAAAGCCTTGGTGTCGCTCATTCCCATTCGAGCGCGCCCTTCTTCCACTCATAGATGAAACCAACGGTCAGCACGCCCAAGAAGGTCAGCATCGACCAGAAGGCGAACGGTCCAACATCCGGCGGCAACTTCTTCAGCGCCACCGCCCACGGAAACAAGAACGCGACCTCAAGGTCGAAGATGATGAAAAGGATGGACACGAGGTAGAACCGCACATCGAATTTCATGCGCGCATCGTCGAACGCGTTAAATCCGCACTCGTATGCGGAGACCTTTTCCTTGTCCGGCTTCTTGGGCGCCAGCACCCATGCCGCGATGAGAAATCCCGCCCCCATCGCAGCGGCGATCACCAGGAAAATGATGATCGGCAGGTACTGTGTGAGGTCGAGAGTCATGCGCTCCACCTAAGACGAAGCGGACCGCCGGACCAGAGTGCCGGCGCCGCAGCCGCGAAATCGCGCCGGACGCTAGTGGCGCCCGCCATGGGGGGCAAGTCTTTGGACAGCCAGAAGTTAGCTCTTGCGAGTGTGTCGCAAAAACTACCTTCTAACGCCAAGTCTCAAGAAGCGGCTCGATTAGAAGCGCTGACCCAACCGAACCCCGATGGTCCGCGGCTGACTTGGAACGAAGTAGACGTGTTCCTGGGTCAGATCGGTGTTGAAGAACCGGCTGAGCGAAGCGATTTCGTCGAAGGCGTTGTTCACAAACAGCGTGACCGTCGTATCGCCGTGATCGATCCCGGCAGACAGGTTCACCAACGTAGACGCGGGGATCCGGCCCAACGTCTCTCGCGGTCCCGTCCGCAAATCACCCCAGGTTCGCGTCTGGTACTCGACGGCGCCCTGAGCGAAGCCGTTCCAATCGCCGCCCAAACCGAATTCATAGCGCGCGGTGAGGTTAGCCTTGAAGTCAGGTGTGATCGGCAATTGCTGGCCCGTAGGCGCAAGCAAGTTCGAACCTGTGCAATCCGGCAATCCGCCGACGAAATTGCAAATCGGCGATGTGGTCTCGCCCTGCAGGAATGTCCCTGCCCCCGTCAACGAGAAATGCCCGTCAGGCCGCCAGCTGACATCGGTTTCAACACCGCGAATTTGAGCGCCACCGATATTCCGAATTTCGGTCAGTCCGTTGGGACCCGTCACGGCATATTGGAAGTCTTTCCAATCTTCCCAGAACACGGCGCCATTCCAGCGCAGATGGCCTTGATCCCACTCCGTCTTCCAACCAGCTTCGTAATTACTCAGCGTGTCGGAGTGATACGGTGGCAGCGAACCGCGCCGGTTGATCCCGCCAGGACGGAAGCCGGTTGAGTACGTCGCGTACAACATGCGGTCGTGATCGATGTGGTAGGCCAAATTGAGCCTATGCGTCTCGCCGTCTTCTGAAACGCTCTTGTGCAAATTCTCGCACGGCGCCGAAGGCGTAGTCGGCGGCCCGAAACACGCAGCCACCCCGAGTGATGAACTGAACGCATCGCTAAACCCGAAAAAGCCCTCCAACGAATTGATGGACCGGAACCCGCGGATGCCGGCCGTCAGCGTCAGATCCGGCGTTATGTCAAACGACGCTTCTCCAAAGATCGCATAATCGCGATCGACGCGTTCTTGCGAAGTCAGCCAGATTTCATCGGGTGTGCCGCCGACCTCAAGCGCGTCGCTCAGGCCAGGATCGATGTAACGCTGCAGGATTTCATGTTTTTGATACTGATAGAACATCCCGCCAATGAAGCGCAGCCGGTTCTCCGATGGCGTGGCGATACGAAACTCACTGCTGTATTTGCCGTAGCCGTCGCGGCCCAGGATCGCTTGACCTGGATTGATGAAATCCGTCGGACCGCCGTTTCCGTAGAAATAATGCGCATAGCCCGGCGTGGCCTGGTCGATATAGTAGATGCCGTAGTCTTGATAGTCGGACTGGGTGTGCACGACGCGATCCAAGTAGGCGGTCGTGAAGGTCACATCGAGATTGGAAATGGCGCCGCGAACGGTCAGCGCAGCCTGATACCATTCATCGTGCGACGTCTCCGGAAAATAGTGACCAACATCGAGCCGGCCCTTGCGGGGATCATACGCAAAGAAACCATCTGCATCCTGCCTCTGCGCCATTACCTGCGGCGTGATGGTCCAATTGTCGGCTAGATCGACGCGAAGCGCTGCACGCATGCCGATTGTATTGACCGTGTTGTAGTTGTCCTTGACGGCGCGGGCGTTGTTGATCGTGCCGACCGTCGGCCCTGTGTCCGGATTGGTGAAGGTGTAGCTGGACGGCACATTGTCGATGTAGCCGCCGTCATGCTCATACCAACCGACCATACGAACCGCCGCGTTGGTGGAGACCGGTATATTTATGAAACCCTGGGCGATGCCGCCGGCGCTCCCATGCGCAATGGTGTTGCCCTCAAGATCGTAGCCCGCCTCGAACCCGTTCTGGTTCGGTTGGTTCGTGATAATGCGAACTGTGCCCGCCTCCGAACTCGCACCGAACAAGGTGCCTTGCGGTCCCGCGAGCGCCTCGATGCGCGCGACGTCATAGATGTGAATGTCGAGGGGACCGGTGATGGTCGTTACCGGCTGTTCGTCCAGATAAAGACCAACCGTGGGAAGTGAAGCGGAATGGTTGCCGTTGTCGGCCGCCGAGACCCCGCGAAAATTCATCCGCGCGAAGCCCGGTCCAATCGTCTGATACGACAGGCTTGGCAGCAGCGCCGCATAGTCGTTGAAGCTCGTCACATGCAGCTGTTCCAGCCGCGCCGTTGGAATTGCCTG
Source organism: Terricaulis sp. (assembly GCA_047601265.1). GTDB lineage: Bacteria > Pseudomonadota > Alphaproteobacteria > Caulobacterales > Aquidulcibacteraceae > Vitreimonas. The sequence continues at coordinate 442,027 of JASGJR010000001.1, read as the reverse complement.
CACGCTTTCCGGCACGTTTTGCAAACTCTCTTCCCGCTTCTGCGCGGTGACGATGATCTCCTCGACGCCTTGAGACGCGTTGTCGGACGCCGCCGGTTGCTGCTGCGCCAACGCCACACCAGTGCCGCTAAACGCGCTTGTCGCCAGCAACATCGCCGTAAAGCGCAGCGTGCTCACGCGTTTCGTTGCCTTCTTCATCTCACTCCCCCTCGTCGACCGGGTTCTCAGGTGTCGTAATTCGGTGGCTCTGGATAGGCGTCGAGAACTGGACCAAGCGCGCTTTTTAGCGGCCCAAGCCAAGATTCATAACAGCGCCAATGCTCAACGGCATCGGAAAAAATGGGGCGCCGGACCTGTTCTGAGCTCGGCGTACGAATAGCGCGGTCGTTCTCGTAGAACCGCAGGCAGCTGGCCTCGAACGACAGCTCGCAATAGTCGAGCAACCGGCGGATTTCGCCTTCCGTGTCGTCAACCATGCGTTCGTACGTAACCTGATGCACGCGCCCAGGCAGCACGCGATCAAAATGCGCGAGCAATTCGACGTAATCGGCGTAGTAGCGTCCGAGATCAGTCAAATCGTAACTGAAATGCTGACCGCGCGCGAAATGCTGTTTAAACGCGGCGAAACAGCCGGCCATCGGATGACGGCGCGCGTCAATGATCTTGGCATTCGGCAAGATCAGATGAATGAACCCGATGTGCTGAAAATTGTTCGGCATCTTATCGATGAAGAACGGCTTGCTGGTTCGCCGCTGAACCTTGGTTGTTTCGAGATAGCTCTCGCCAAGCGCGCGTAACTCCGCGGCGCTCATGGTCGCGAGCGCCTCCGGATATCGCAACGCATCGGCCCGGCTCGCACCGCCAATCTTCCGCGCAAGCGCGCCAATATCCGAGAGCTCCATCGTGCCCTCGACTTGCGAATGACTTGAAAGAATTTGCTCGATGAGAGTTGAGCCCGCGCGCGGCAAGCCAACGATGAAAATCGGATCGCGCGCCGGCGCGCCTTGATGCTCGCGTGCTTTCAAAAACTCAGCTGAGAAAAACGCCTTAGCCCGGCGCATCGTCGCGGTGCGTTCATCGGCGTCGTAGCGAAAGTCTCGCTTTCGAGACTGCGCCCCAGCCTCATAGTGCTCAAACGAGCGGGCATAGTCAGCGCGATCTTCGTACGCTTTGCCGAGCGCGTAGTGCAGATGATAGTGATCTTCGCCGGTCAAATGTTCGCGGCCTAGCGCCGCTTCCATTGCCATCACGTCCGCATCCGCAAAGCGGAAAGTCTTAAGATTGGCGAGGCTCCAATACGGTTCGCCAAATCCTGGCGCCAGCGCGATGCTCTTGCGATACGCGGCAATGCCCTCTTCTACGCGTCCTGCGGACTTCAACGCATGGCCGTAGCTCATCCAAATTCTGGGATGCTTCGGCGCCTTCTGAAGCACGGCGTCAAACAAAGGCAACGCCGCATCGAAGTCGCCTATGCGCGAAAGAACGGCTGCCCGCAGATTGAGGTAAGTTGGACTCGCCGCGTCGCCGCCCAACAGAATGTCGATCTGCGTGAGCGCCGCTGCCGACTTGTTCTGACGATGCAACACCGTCGCGTAATTGTGACGCGCCGCTGTGAATCCCGGCTCGAGTTCAAGGCAGCGCCCGAACAACGACTCTGCGTCCTCACTGCGCCCGAGCCGCGCGGCGACTTCGCCAAGCATGCGGATCGCGGCGACATCGGTCGGCGCGTCCATCAGATGCTTCTTCAACAGACGTTCCGCGACAGCCAAGCGCCCACCGCACAGCGCCTGAGCAGCCTCCATCAAAGCAGGATCATGTACCGATGCCTGTATCTGGCGCGCGTAAGCCTCCGAGGCGGCCTCGGTATCGTCGGCGACGAGCAGTTCGTCGCCAAGGGCGCGCCAAGCGTCCGGTATCGCGGGCTTGAAACGAGCCGCGTGGGAGACCGCGTCTAGCGCGGCACGACTCCGCCCCAGACCCGCGAAAGCGAGCCCGAGTTCAATGTGCACGGCGGGCGCACTGGGCTGTTCGCGCGCGAGCGCCTCAAGCAACGCCAACGCCCCGGCGCTATCGCCGCCTGCCCGCCGCGCGGCTCCCAAAATCAAGCGCGCGACTGGATGCTGCGGAGCGACCTTGAGGATTTCCGCCGCTTGTTCTCCAGCACGCTGCGGATCGACCGGCAGCAACCGCTCGGCATGCGCCAGCGCCGCATCGACCGTCACAGATTTCTCGATCGTGCCTATGAGCGTCGCTCCCCGACCTCTGTGACAACAGATGACGGCCCGATGACGCTGTCAATGCAGGCGCACGTAAGGTCGTCGATGCCAGAAAGAGCGTGTGTTTGGGGAGACTCAGCGCCCAAAAAGAATGGCGCGAGTGACGGGGCTCGAACCCGCGACCTCCGGCGTGACAGGCCGGCGCTCTAACCAACTGAGCTACACCCGCGAACCCCTCGGCGCGCGAGACGGTGGGGGTTAGGCCATGCTGCAGTGCCGGTCAAGCGGACCGCAGCCCCGGTTTTCAGACAAAATGACCTACGGCTTAGCTTCTGGGCGCGCAGTCTCAGGGTCGTCCCAGCGCCGGGCGGCGGAGTTGAGCCGAAGCAGCGCCTCCATACGATCGTCGGGTATGAATTGCTCTGTCCCGGCGGCGTCATGGACGCCGACAAATGTCTCACCATGGTTGCCAAACGCCAGCACCGCGAGGCCGTCCGCACAACCGCCTCGGGCGCACCCCAAAAAGACCAACGCCTCCGCCCCGCCGCCGCTAATCAAGCGAGATGGCTGGGAAATTGCCATATTTTGGATCACGCGAGCGCGTTCGTCGGGGCTTAGATCGAGCTTCTCCAAACCAAAGCGCTCCATGCCAGCTGATTTGGTGAAAGCCTCGAAGCTCTGTCCGCTATGGCTGGCGATATCCACCGTCTCCATGAGCGTTGCGGGGTCGCTGGCCGGCGCTTGCGGAGCTGTGGCGGGTGGCTGACTGCAGCTTACGGCGGCCGCTACCGCGAAAAACATCAAGCTAGGAAACGACTTCCGCCACATGCCACGAAGCTACACCGGCAGCTCTCGCTTGCGAAGACTTGCGCTTCGGCGCGACCCCAGCCAGATGAGGCCCCCAATTGGGGCGGTTAGCTCAGCGGTAGAGCGTCTCGTTTACACCGAGAGGGTCGGGGGTTCGATCCCCTCACCGCCCACCATCACGAACGATCGGGCTCTTCAGCCCTGATTGTTGGTCATCGCGGCCAGGAATGCCTGAGCCTTTGCATCGTTTCCGGTGGGTTCGCCCGGCACGTCTTCGCAGAACTTTACCCACGCGACGCGGCTCTCCACGCCGTATTGATTGACGATCGGCGCAGCGTTGGGCTCATCGAGTGAGCCGATGGTTACATAGAAGCGCGCCTCCGGCAGATTGTAACTGAATGAGAGCGGCGTGCCGCAATCACGGCAATAGGCGCGGCTGGCGAGGTTGGAACTGGCGAATACGGCCGCCTCGCCCTTGGTCCAGGCGAAATCCGCCTTAGGCGCTCCAGCCAACGCGGCAAACAAACCACCGGTCGCGCGCTGGCACATGCGGCAGTGACACACATGACTGTTCTGCGGCGCCACGTACATCGCGTAACGCACCGCGCCACACTGGCACCCGCCTGTGACAACCGGCGTTCTCGGGGCTTTGACTTCACTCATGGCTCTGGCTCTAACCGGCTAGCATAAGCGGCACAATCACCGGCGGCCTCACAGGGATTGTTATGAGTTCTCACAACGGCGCACTTTCCGGCGTACGCGTCCTCGATCTCTCGCGTGTCCTGGCGGGGCCGTGGGCAACACAAATTCTCGGCGATCTCGGCGCGGACGTCATCAAGATTGAAAAGCCCGGCGACGGCGACGATACGCGCTCCTGGGGGCCGCCGTTTTTACGAACGCCGGAAGGTTCGCGTGGCGACGCCGCCTACTATCTTGCCGCCAATCGCAACAAGCGGTCCGTCACAATCGACTTTTCCAAGTCCGAAGGCGCCAATCTTGTACGCAAACTCGTGCCCCAGTGCCAAATTCTCGTGGAGAATTTCAAGACAGGCGGGCTCGCAAAATATGGGCTCGACTATGCAAGTGTGAAGGCGATCAACCCCTCGATCGTCTATTGCTCCATCACCGGCTTTGGTCAGACCGGGCCGTACGCGCAAAGGCCCGGTTACGACTACATGATCCAAGCGATGGGCGGGCTGATGAGCCTCACCGGCGAACCCGCGGGTGAGCCGATGAAATCCGCGGTCGCGGTCGCGGATCTCTTCACCGGCATGTACGCTGTCACCGGTATACTTGCGGCGCTCCGGCATGCGGAACGCACGGGCGAAGGCCAGCACATCGACGCGTCTCTGCTCGACTGCCAAGTTGCGATGTTAGCCAATCTCGGGCTGAACTATCTGGTGTCACGCGAGCTACCGGTTCGCCTCGGCAACGCACACGCCAGCATCGCGCCGTATCAGGTGTTCGCAACTGCGGACGGACACGTTGTTCTGGCTGTCGGCAACGACACACAGTTTCGTCATTTCTGCGCAGCGGCCGCTCTAACGCTCGCTGACGATCCACGTTTTTCGCACAACGATGCACGTGTCGTGAACCGTTTAGCGCTGGCAGAAGAGATCGGCCGCGTCATGCGTGAAAAGCCCACTGCCTATTGGATCGCCGCGCTGGAAGAGGCGAGCGTGCCATGCGGTCCCATCAACACGCTGCCCGAGGTGTTCGCAGACCCTCACGTGCTGGCGCGCGGGGCGGTTCAAACCATGACCCGCGCTGACGGCGAACAGGTTGAACTCACGGCCAACCCGCTGCGCATGGATGCGACCCCGCCGACCGCGCGGCGAGCGCCGCCGCTACTGGGTGAGGATACAGCGCAAACGCTCAAAGAGCTTCTCCGCTGCAACGACGATGATCTCGCACGCTGGAGCGCGGCCGGCATTCTCTGATCCAATTGCATTGCAGTAACTTAGGGAACGATGTCCAGCAGCGCGCGTTGCCGCCCCGAGTTCAGTGGGACCTCGGAGGAACATTCATGCGCGTGCGTTACGCACTGATTGCTGCTGTGGCCGCCCTTGGCGCAGCCGCATGCACACAAAACACCGCCGGCGGCGCGCTAGGCGGCGCGGCGCTCGGCGCAGGCGCCGGCGCGATCATAGGCAACAACACCGGCTCCGGTGACGCACAGCAAGGCGCGCTCGTTGGCGCGGCAGTCGGCGCAGCAGCAGGCGCATATGCAGGCTGCGTGCGCGACGGCAATTGCGGCGGCAGCGTCAACCGCCGCGAGCACTACGACCAACGCAGCGGACGCTATTATTTCTCAGACCCAAAATCCGGCCGCCTGTATTACGAAAACGGCGATCCCTACCCGTAAGGCCGGCCTCGAGCCCATCAAAGCGCGCTCGAGGCATCGCCTCGGGCGCGTTTACTTTAACGGATTAGAATGGTCGGGGCGGCGGGATTCGAACTCGCGACCCTTAGCTCCCAAAGCTAATGCTCTACCAGGCTGAGCTACACCCCGACTAACGCCCTGTTGCCACGCCGGCGCGCGCCCCGCAACGCCTCAACCGTTATTGAAGAAGCGGTGATGCACAACGCTGCCCTGCACGATACCCAGCGCCGCCGCCCGGCCGCCGTTAATTTCCAAGACTGCGCGCGCGCGGCCATCTGACGGCAGGTTCTGATCGGAAAACGGCACGGCGTTCGCGGCGATGTTCAGGATGTGGCCGTCAGCGCCGATATAGATGATGTCGAGCGGCAGAATGGTGTTGTGCATCCAGAAGCTCACCGCCTGCGGCGGATTGAAGTCGAACAGCATGCCATGATCGTTGGCCATGCTGCGCCGATACATGAGCCCCTGCTCGCGCTCGCGGTCGTCATCTGCGATTTCAACATGGAAGCGAACTGGGCCGTGCGCGGTATCGACACTGATGTCTTCCATCGGCAACGGCGTCAGATCGGGCTGAGCATCGGCGGGCACGGAGGTCTGCGAGCACGCCGTCGCAAGCGACAAAACGACGGCGACGCCGGCAGCGCGCAGAATGTTGGCAAACGACATGAAGCATGGTCCCCGGTTAACGGATCGGCTCAGCCCTGTAGCACGTTGAAAATAGCTGCAACATCGCGATGCGACATGGCAGGCCCTAGGGGAGTCGAACCCCTCTTTCCTGGTTGAAAACCAGGCGTCCTAACCGATAGACGAAGGGCCCGCGGAACCGCGAGGTGCGCGGGGAAACGGCCATATAGAGGCGCCCGCCCCGGAGGGCAAGCGGGAGAAAGTGGATGGTTGGGGTACTGGCGCTGCTGACAGGCTGGGCGCTGCTGAGCCCGCTCCTAGTGATGCTTCTCGCCTTTGCCACCGGCCGCTACTGGCCCTGGATGCGCCTGTTCCTCGATATCTCCAGTTCCGCACCGCTGCTCGTCTTCACGACGGCCGCGGGCTTCGCGATGATATTCGTCGGCGTGCGCGCGCTGTCTAGGCAAAACGAACCCAGCGAGCCGTTCTAAGTCACGACGGCGGCTGCTTCAGCCACGGTAGCGTTGGCAAGGCGCGATAGGCGCTGCGCAACGCGTCCGACCACATCTCGCGGATGCTCCGAAAGTATGGATCGTCATCGCCGAAGCGATGCTGCGTTTCGATTTTCAGCGTGTCACGGCGATAGACCAACAAGTCTGCGGGCAGACCGACAGAGAAGTTCGAACGCAGCGTGGAATCCATCGAGATCAGCGAAAGTTTCACCGCATCCTCTAGCGGCGTCTCATAGCGCGCCACGCGATCGAGGATGGGCTTTCCATACTTGATTTCGCCGATCTGCAGGAACGGCTGCTCGGGCGTCGACTCGATAAAGTTGCCGGCCGAGTAGACTTGAAACATCTGCATCTTCCCGCCGGCAATCTGACCAGCGACGATTACCGTTGCATCGAAGATCATGCTCTGCGCTTGCAGCGATGGCGCGCTGCTCGCGTAAGTCGTGCGGATCGCCTCTCCAACGAGCTTGGCGGCGTCGTACATGCTCTTGACGGTAAGCAGCGTTTCGAAACTCTCTCCCGCGGCAACGCCGATTCCATCGATGACGCGCGCAACAACCGCTTGGGTGACCGCCAAATTGCCGGCCGTCATCAACGCGATTACGCGATCGCCGGGGGCGACAACGTGGAGCTTATTGAACGTCGCCACATTGTCGGGGCCGGCGTTGGTGCGGCTGTCCGCCAGCAGCACCAGTCCGTCCTGCAAACATAAGCCCACACAATAAGTCATCGGCCGCCCTGCCCGGTCAGCGCATGTACAGATTCGCGATATGATCGCCTAGCACACTCGTCTGTTCGATGTGTTCGGTGAGCTGTTCATGCAAGCCGGCACGGAAAATATCCTCAATGCGTCCGAAACGAAGTTTGGCCGCGATCGCGCCGGCCACGCGGTGACACTCACCACGCTTGCCGCCGTGAATTTTGGACAGTTCGTCGAGGCATTGGGTGACGGTGTCGTAGCAGCTGCGTAACGACCGCGGCATTTCGGGGCGCAACATCAGCAACTCGGCCACGTTCCAGGGCTGCACTTCCTCGCGATATACCCACTGATAGGACCGCACAGCGGAGACCGCGCGCAGGACGCTGGTCCACTGGTAATAGTCGAGCATCCCGCCGACGCCGGACGACTCCCGCGGCAGCAGCAGATGGTATTTCACGTCGAGAATGCGCGCGGTGTTGTCGGCGCGTTCGAGCGCGGTGCCCAGGCGGGTGAACCAGTAAATCTCGTTGCGCAACATCGTGGTTTCGTAGGCGCCGAGAAAGCGGGTCGAAAGCGTCCGGGCCCAATCCAAAGTGTCTGGAAGTTGCGCTGGAGCAAACTCCTCGCCGCCGATGGCGCGTGCATCGAGCCACCCTTGATTGACCGCTTCCCACATATCGCGGGTAAGCATTGTGCGCATGGCGCGCGCGTTGATGCGCGCCTGCGTGATGCAGTTCAGAATTGACGAAGGATTGGTCGCGCCACAACCCAGAAACCGCGCGGCCGAATCTGGCGTGACGTCCGCATAAGCCACATCAAAAAGCTCGTCGGCGCCGGCCGCGGTGAGCGCCGAACGCCACTCCTCGACTTCGCTCAACACGCCGGCCATGGACTGCGCCGCCTCGATGAGCCGCGCGATGTTGTCCATGCGTTCCATGTAGCGGGCGAGCCAGAAGAGCGAGTCAGCGGCGCGTGCGAGCATTACTTTGCGCCGTTTTTCGTTGAACTAAGCACCCATGTGTCCTTGGTGCCGCCGCCTTGGCTTGAATTGACGACCAGCGAGCCTTCGCTTAGGGCCACGCGCGTCAAACCACCCGGCACGATGCGGACGCCATTTGCGCCGTACAGCACAAACGGACGCAAATCGACGTGCCGTGGCGCAGTGGATTTTCCCGAGAAGGTTGGGCAGGTCGACAACGCCAATGTCGGCTGCGCGACATAGTTCGCTGGGTTGGCGAGCAGCTTCTTCGCGAATGCGTTACGCGAGACTTTGGTGGAGCGCGGGCCCACCAACATGCCGTAGCCACCCGAACCTCGCGTCTCTTTGACGACGAGTTCTTCCAGGTGATCCAGCACATAGGCGAGCGCGCCTTCCGCGCCGCAATCCCACGTCGGGACGTTGTTGAGAATGGGATCTTCGCCGAGGAAGAAACGGATCATCTCCGGCGCTAGCATGTAAATGGCCTTGTCATCGGCGAGCCCAGCACCCGGAGCGTTAGCAAGTGCGACATTGCCTTCCCGGTATGCGCGCATCAGTCCTGGTACGCCGAGCACAGAGTCTGCACGAAACGCAAGCGGATCCAGAAAATCGTCGTCGATGCGGCGGTAGATCACATGCACGCGCTTCAAACCGTCGGTCGTGCGCATGAACACTTTGTCGTCGCGAACGAGCAGATCGGTGCCTTCAACGAGTTCGACACCCATTTCGTCGGCGAGAAACGAGTGTTCATAGTAGGCGCTGTTGAACTGGCCCGGCGTGAGCACCACCACACATGGCTCTTCTTGATCGTCCGGCGGCGCGACCGAACGCAGTGTGTGCAGCAAGTCCTGCGGGTAGCGGGAGATCGGCGCAACGCCCGCGCGGCTCAGCAATTCCGGAAAGAGCCGGGTCATGACGGACCGGTTCTCCAGCATGTACGAGACCCCGGACGGCGTGCGGCAATTGTCCTCGAGTACGTAAAAATCGTTGGCGCCCGTCCGCACCAAGTCGATGCCAGCGATGTGGGTGTAGACGCCGCCAGGCACGGCGACGCCCTGCATTAGCCGGCAATAGGCGGGATGGTTGTCGATGTGGGCATCTGTAAGCTTACCGGCCTTCACGAACGCGCGCGGGCCGTAGCAATCAGCCAAAAACCGATTGAGCGCCGTCACGCGCTGCACCAGCCCGCGCTCCAGCATCGCCCACTCTGACGCATCGATGACGCGCGGAATGATGTCGAACGGAATGAGGCGCTCAGTGTCGCCGCCCTCGGTATAGACCGCAAAGGTGATGCCGATTCTGCGAAATAGCCGCTCGGCCTCTTGGCGCTTGGCTTCGAGCGCTAACGGAGGCGTTTCGGCAAGCCAGGCGGCGATCTCCGTGTATGCCGCACGCGTGGCGCCGTCGCCGCCGCTCATTTCGTCAAAAAAGTCGCGCATCAAAATCCAACATGCGTGTGGTCGTTGCCGCCTCCGACGCGCGCGGCGGCATGCACCCGATTAGGCGCCTTGGGCGCCCATGACGATGGCAGTCTTGTGGTTGGGCGCCTCTCAAATCGGCGCCTCGCGGCAAACGTCAGTTTGCATAAGTTGAGGACGACGCGGCGGTATCACCACCCACCTCCTTTAGTGCTGCTGCGAGATCGCTCAGATAGACGTCTGCCGCTTCCCGGTGCACTGGCGACAGCATCAGGTGCAGCGCCTTCGGGTCGACGAGCGCCGCCGTGATCCAGCCCCGTTGATGCATCTTGCCAAGCAGCGCGAACGTATCGGCACGCTCGTGCGCGAAGGCAATGATGCCAAGCTGCGGTTGGCCGAGCACCTTGAACCCAAGCTTGGTCACACCGGCTTCAATCTTCCGGCGCGCATCAATCACCATCTGCTGTTTCGTGCGATAGCCCTCGATGCCGAGAAAATTCTCAACGGCCCAGGCCGCCGCTATCGCCCCGCCTGGGCGAGTTCCGGAAACAGTTGGCGTGATCATGCGGCCGAGGGGCCAAGGCCCCGCATCGAAGACCATGCATTCCTTTTGCGCCTCGGTGCGGAAAAAGACGGTCGAGGCGCCTTTGCTGGCGTAACCGTACTTGTGCAGATCGCCGGAGATCGACTGCACTGCGGGTATCGAGAAATCCCACAGCGGCAGATCAACGCCGTTCATTTTCACAAAGGGCGCGAGATAGCCGCCGACGCAGGCATCTACGTGCAACCATATGCCTTTGATTTCGGCAACCGCGCCGAGTTTTGCGATAGGGTCGATGAGGCCGAACGGAAAGCACGGCGCCGATCCCACCATCATGATGGTGTTGGCGTCGATCAGCGCAGACATCGCGTCCACATCGGCGAGATAATCCTTCACCGGCACGCGGCGCATTTCGATGTCCATCAGCATCGCTGCCTTGTCGAAGGCGGGATGCACTGACGATGGCGCTACGATGTTGGCCTGTCCTCGCTGTCCTTTCTTGCGCGCAAAATCGCGGGCGGCTTTTACGGCCATGAGAATGGATTCTGTCCCCCCGCTCGTCATCGAGCCGGCGGCCCCGGGCGGCGCCTGCATAAGTTCCAGTCCGAAGCTGACGACATCGCGTTCCATCTGCGCGAGACTGGGGAAGGCCGCCGGCCCCAAGCCATTTTCTTCGGAGAGCATGGCGTAGGCCGCCTTCTTCACCTGTTCGACCTCGGGGCCGGCATTGAAGACGTAAATCGCGCTTTTGCCTTCGCGCCATTTCACGTCATGCGCGGCCATCTGCTTCATACGCGCTTCAATATCCGGCCAGGCGCTGCTCTTTTCGGGAAACTTGCTCATGGCGCAAGCCAAGCACCGGGCGGCGGGGGGCGCAAGCTCAGCAGATGGGCGCGATCGCGGCGGCGGCAAATCCCTGCAACAAGAAGTTCCAAACGCGCTTCAACATGGCCATCCCTCCGATGCATGGAGGGTAGACGCGCATGCGCTAGGCCGATGTGACCTCGGTCTCAGCTCGCAAGCGCGAGATCGACGATCTCGATCTCGGCGCTGACATTGCCGTTGAACTCGTTGCGCTTGAGACGCACCGCTGCGTGGTAGACGCCCTCGCGCTTCAGCAACGCTTCGCCGATCGGGCTCTTCATGGCGCGGAAAGCGATGCCGCCGATGCGGGCGCCGCGTGCGTCTTCAAGCGTGAAGCGGACGTGCTCCTCCTTGATGAGTTTCGAGTAGGAGATGCGGACGTCCGGCAAGGCGAACACCGGCTCGGGGTGGCCCTGCCCATAGGGGCCGATGCGGTCAAGCGAGTCGATCAATGCCAGGTCCATGGCGCCAACGGCGCCGGCGGCGTCTACGGACAATGCCCAGGTCTCGCCGGCCGCGGCTTGGATTTCATCGGCCAAGCGATCAGAGAGAAAATCTTTCAGCGCTTCGACTTTGTCCCATTCAACGGTGAGGCCCGCGGCAGCGGCGTGGCCGCCGCCATTGATCAACAGGCCCGCTTCCTTCGCAGCCGCGACGGCCGCGCCGAGATTTACGCCGGGCGTTGAGCGGCCGGAGCCTTTCGCGGGTTCGTGTTCGCTGACGCCGCCCAACACAATGGTGGGTTTCATCACGCGGTCTTTGAGGCGGCCGGCGGCAATGCCGATGACACCGGGGTGCCAGCGGTGCGAACCGACGATGACCACATTGCGCTTCTCGGCTTCGGCGAGCGCGGCGGCCTCGGCTTCCGACAGCATTTCCGCTTCGCGCGCGCGGCGTTCGGCGTTCAATGCTTCCAGGGTGGCGGCGAGCTCACGCGCTTCTTCGGCGTCTTCGGTGGAGAGCAAACGCGTGGCGAGGGATGCGTCCCCTACCCGGCCACCGGCATTGATGCGCGGGCCGAGCACAAAGCCAAAATCGTAGACGGTGGCCGCGCCCTTACGGCCAGCGCTTTCGCCGAGCGAAACCAAGCCAATGTTCTTGCCGTTGCGCAGCACTTTGAGGCCTTGCGCGACGATAGCGCGGTTGAAGCCGGTGAGTGGAGCGACATCGCAGACCGTGCCAATGGCGGCGAGATCGAGCGTCTGCATCAGATCCGGGAGGTGGTTGGCGCCGGGCGAGCCACGCTTGCGGGCTTCGCGGTTCACAGCGGCGAGCGCGACGAGCACAACCCCGGCGGCGGTGAGATGGCCCTGCCCCGATGTATCGTCCATGCGATTGGGATTAACGACCGCGGCGGCCTTCGGCGGATCGTGCGCCATCAGGTGATGGTCGAGCACGATGACGTCGAGGCCCATTTCGGCGGCGGCGTTGAGCGGACCTTCGGCGGCGGCGCCGCAATCGACGGTGATGACGAGTTCGACGCCATCGGCTTTGAGACGTTCGAACGCCAGCGCCGAAGGGCCGTAGCCTTCTTTCATGCGGTCGGGCACGTAGATTTTCAGCTCGCGTCCGCGTGCACGAAAATAGCGCACGAGCTGTGCAGCGGATGAGCCACCGTCGACGTCGTAATCGGCGAGTACGGCGGTGGGCTTGCCGCTGACGATTGCGTCCTCGATGAGCGCGGCGGCCTTGTCCATGTCCTGGAAGCTGGACGGATTGGGAAACAGCGCCTTCAGCGTGGGCTCAAGAAAGTCCTGCGCTTCATCCATCGACACACCGCGCGCCGCCAACAATCGAGCCGCGATCTCCGGCAAGCCAAAGCGGCGGCGAAAGGCTTCCGTCAGACTGTCGTCGCTGCCGCGCGCACGCCAACGGCGCCCGGTCAGCGAACGGGTCACGCCGAGAAACGCGGCGTCTGTGGATAGCTTGGCAACCGGCGCGGCCATGGCTCCAGGGGTAAAGTGATTCTGGGCCAATCGTGGGCCGGCGCGTGCTTACACGCCGGCGGTGCAGTTGACGCGCGAAAGCGCCGGCGATCCGGGTCCACTTTTTCAGTCTCGCTCCCAGATGGGAGCGCGGGGCGCGCGATCCGCGCTGAGGTGGTCTCGTAGGAGTGCTGCGCGTCTCCACGCAACACGCGCGCTTTGCGCGCCCCGCTTGATCGTTGATGACCCGGTTAGACTAGCGCGGGAGTTCGTAGGGTGTTGCTGGACCCTGAGATTCCAGCTTCCTTAGCTCCGGGGCCCATAGCCGGTGTTGCGCGTCGCCGATCTCCGAAGATCAACGGACCCTTGCCGTGTCTCGACAAGCAATTGCGGCGCCTTCCGCTTCGACGACCGTCTCCGTTTAGCCGGCGTACCCTTGTGAGGGCCTATTCGAACCAACAGATATTCGTCTCGCTCGGCGGCGCTTCGTCACGCCGCTTTGGCGCCGCCGCGCCGATCAAGCCCATCACATTCCAAAGTTTCGGAGCTCTTCGAAATCTCCCGTGTGATGGACGGGAGGAGTATCGCTCAGCTTTCGAGGTGTAGGATAAGTTTTGTACGAAAGCTCGCGTTGCGCGGCTGGGATGGGCGCGCGGTGTGGGATAAGATGCGGACATCACCTCAGTCCGCTCGTAGCGCCGACGCGACGCTATGGTCGCGCGCGACGCCCTGTGCGACGACAGCGTCGCGTTTGCCCAGAGCACGATATCCGGGATGACCAAGCAAGCCACGTTGAGCACCCAATAGTAGTTGGTGACGCCCTCGCCGTTTATGCCGGGCCAGATCACGTCCAACGCAAAGCGCGTCATGGTAAAAGTGAATGTGAAGAGGTAGGAGCGGCCCACCCAAAGCTTGTGTTGCGTGAGGTTGTGGCTGGCTGCAGCAAGCCACGCGAATGCCGTTGTGATGAACCAGAGCGCTGCCATGGTCCCCATGACCCACCGCGCGCTCGGCGCCTCGAATGTGAGGATGATGTAGAGCGCCAGCGGGCTCGAGATCAGCACCGCCGCCGTGTAGGCGCGCCCTACCCAGCGGTGCAGCGCGAGGCTTCGCTTACGGATGGTCGTGGAGAATTGCAGCGGCCCAAGCACCAACGCGACAGCACCGGTGACGATGTGCGGCGCGAGCCACGGCATGAATGGCCCAAGGCGGGTCAGCTGCGGACTCGGCCCGCGGAAGAAGTACGCCTCATGGATCCAGATCGTGACGACGGTGAGCGCGAGCAGCGCCAAAATCACGAGGCGCTTCAGCGCCGTGCCGGCGTTGAAAGCAATGGTCGCGCGTGGCGGATCAAGCGTGGCCAGAACGAGGCTCTCCTACCCGAAAGCTGGCACATGGCGTCGGCATCGCGCAATCACTCGTAACGTTTTTTGCGCGTAGGCGTGCGATGACCCGTTGCGGTCATAGCGAATAGCTGACTGACGCTCAGAACATGCTGTAGCCGCCGTCGAGCACGATGTGATCGCCGTTGTGGAAAGAGCTGGCGTCGCTGGCGAGATAGACGGCGATGCCGGCGAATTCCTCAGGCTTGCCCCAGCGCCGCATCGGTACGCGGCTGATGACATTTTGCGTAAATTTTTCGCTCCCCTGGGCGCCCGCGGTCATGTCGCTTTCCACCCAACCAGGCAGAATGGCGTTGGCGCGCACGCCATAGCGCGCGAACTCGACGGCGATGCCGTTAGTGATGCCAAGCACGGCGTTCTTGGAGAGCGCGTAGTCTTCGTTGCGCGGGCCGCCAAAGCGGGAAACCATGCTGGAGATGATGACGATCGAGCCGCCCGGATCGCCGGCGGTTGCACGCTCCTGCATGTGACGGCAGGCTTCGCGCGTCGTGAATAGGACGCCATCAAGGTTGACCGACAGCAGGCGCCGGTAGGCCTCGCCGCCAATGTCGAGAAACGATTTCCATCGATTGCCCATGCCGGCATTGGCGATGCAGCAATCGACGCGGCCCATCTCGGCAATGGCGCCCTTCATGCCGTCGATGACGGCTTGCTCGTTGCTGACATCGACGATGCGGGTGTTGATCTTCACGCCGTACTTGGAAAGCTGATCCTCGGCGCGTGCGTTCTTTTCGGCGTTGGTGCCCCAGATCTCGACGCCGGCCCCCGCCTGCGCGAGCCCCTCGGCCATGCCAAGACCAATGCCGCCATTGCCGCCGGTGACGACCGCGACTTTGCCGGTGAGATCGAAAGGCTTGAACATGAGCGGCTCCGCGTCCTGAGGGTCGCGAGAGATTGCCGCTATCAGCGCTTAGAATGCAAATTCCGCAGAGGAATGCGCGATCAGACCGGCCGCTTGACCTTCAGTTCGGCGACGGTGCGCGTGGCTGAATTCATCACCAAAGTGTGAGTGTGGGCGAAGCCCTTCTTGAAACGTACGCCATCGAGCAGCGCGCCGTTGGTGACGCCGGTGGCGACGAAGATGGCGTCCTTGGAGACGAGTTCGTTGAGCGTGTAGCGGCGCTTCAGGTCGGTGACGCCGGCGCGATCGGCACGCGCGCGTTCGTCGTCGTTGCGGAACACCAAGCGGCCCTGAAATTGGCCGCCAACGCATTTGAGCGCGGCAGCAGCGAGCACGCCTTCGGGCGCGCCGCCTTGGCCGACATACATATCGACGCCGGTTTCTTTCTTGGTGCAATTGATGACGCCGGCGACGTCGCCGTCGGTGATGAGGTGCACGCGGGCGCCGACTTTGCGCAGCGACGCGATGATGCTTTCATGGCGCGGGCGATCAAGGACGCAGACGCCGATGTCGGCAGGCGCGACACCCTTGGCTTTAGCGAGTTTCTTGACGTTTTCGTCGGCGGGGGCATCGAGATCGACTACGCCCTCCTCAAAGCCCGGACCCACCGCGAGCTTGTCCATATAGGTGTCGGGCGCATGCAACAGGCCGCCGCGCGGGGCAAAGGCGATGACGGCAAGTGCGTTGGCCATGGCCTTGGCGGTCAGCGTTGTGCCTTCGAGCGGATCGAGCGCGATGTCGATCTCCGGACCGCTGCCTGTGCCCACCTCTTCGCCGATATAGAGCATCGGCGCTTCGTCGCGTTCGCCTTCGCCAATGACGATGCGGCCCTTCATCGCCATAGCGTTGAGCGCAGTACGCATGGCGTCGACGGCGGCCTGGTCGGCGGCTTTCTCATCGCCGCG
This sequence comes from Terricaulis sp., assembly GCA_047601265.1. Classification (GTDB taxonomy): domain Bacteria; phylum Pseudomonadota; class Alphaproteobacteria; order Caulobacterales; family Aquidulcibacteraceae; genus Vitreimonas. The sequence continues at coordinate 425,849 of JASGJR010000001.1, read as the reverse complement.
GCCGGCAAGCTTGGTTGCGGCTTGGGCTGCAGCAATAGCGACGCGCGCTGCTGAGAACGCGAAATCGTCGGTGAGGCTCAACGTCTTCCCCCTAAATCAAAACGGTCCGTGCCTCGTCGCGACGGACCGTAAACTCAATCTGGCGTTTCTGTATGTCAGTTCGGCCCGTGCGCGGCACGTGCCTGGTCGATGGCGTTTTGCGCATCGCCAATGAACGCGTTCGGATCTTGCGGCGGCGCCGGCTGGTTGCGCGGGTCGGCGCGCATGGTTTGGCCTGCCGCCATGACGTCAGCCTGCACCTCCGCCCAATGGCGGACGTCGGTGTTGGCGTTGTTGGAGCGCGGCACGTCATGCAGGTTCGGATAGGTGTTGGAGATACCGGCCAAACGCTGCGTGACCCACGCCGGCTGGTCCTTCGGTGCGCCGACGCAGCCCGCTGCCGCGAGGACGCCGATGAAAAGGCCAAGTGCCGCGAGCCGCATCCGCTCAATCCTCAAGGGCCTCCGATTCCGGCCCGGAAAAACCTAGCTATACCAGAGCTTGGCTTTGCGCCACCACACGGAGCCGCCTTACAATGCCAGTCAGGAGAATCCGATGACGGAAGCCGATAACGGCAACGCCTCACCGGCGAATGCGGCGCCTGCGAAGAAGCCTCGGAAACCGCGCGCAAAAAAGGCCGCCGTTGCCGAGACGCCGGCCGCCCCTGCTCCTGAACCGAAACCCGAGGCGGCAAAACCGCCGGCGGCCGCACCGGAGCCGCTCAATCGGCTGCTGGTGGAGCAAACGTCTGAAAGTTTGGCGGCGTTGTCGGCCAACCTGACCCAAGCAATGACGCGGGCAAATCAAGTTTTCTCCACCGCTTTCATGGAGCAAGCGCGCGAGGGAGCGAACTGGAAACCCGATCCGCTCGGCGTGCAGGTCGCGCTCAACGATCTGTGGTCTCACCTAGCGCAGCAACCGGAAACGCTACGCGACGCGCATGCACGGCTCTGGCAGCGCTACGCGGAAATCTGGCAGCGTCACACCGCCTACATGCTCACCGGCCAGTTGCCGGATGACGGCAATGCGCGCGACAAGCGCTTTAAGGATCCGGAGTGGCGCTCGAATCCGGGGTTCTCGATGCTACGCGAGAGCTATCTCGCCACCGCCGCGTTCATCACCGATCTGGTGGAAGCCGCCGAAGGCGTCGATGAGGCGACGAAGCGCAAGGCGGCGTTCTTCATCAAGCAAGCGGTCGACGCCGCCTCGCCTTCGAATTTCTTGATGACCAACCCCGCAGCGCTGCGGGCGATGCTGCAGACCAAGGGCGAGAGCCTGCTCAAAGGCATCAACAATCTCGCTGAAGACTTACAGCGCGGCGGGGGTGTGCTGGCGATCAAGCAGACCGACATGAATGCTTTCAAGGTCGGCGAAAATATCGCCACCAGTCCAGGCAAGGTTGTCTTCCGCAATCACGTGCTGGAATTGCTGCAATACGCGCCGAGCACCGAGACCGTACACCAAATTCCGCTGCTGATTTTTCCGCCGTGGATAAACAAATTCTACATTCTCGACCTGCAGCCGAAGAACTCGATGATCCGCTGGCTTACCAGCAAGGGTTACACGGTCTTCCTGGTCTCCTGGGTCAATCCAGATGAGCACATGGCTGCGGCAACGTTCGAAGACTACATGCGCGATGGTGTGTACGCGGCGGTAGCCGCGGCAAAACAAGCGGCAGGCGTCGAGCATGTGAACACGGTGGGATACTGTATCGGCGGCACGCTGCTCGCGGCATCGCTTGCGCACATGGCGAAGAAGCACGACGGCAGCATCTCAAGCGCGACGTTCTTCGCGGCGCAGGCGGACTTCAAATGCGCGGGCGATCTGTTGGTATTCACCGACAAGAATGCGCTCGACTATCTTGAAGGCAAAATGGACGAGCATGGCGGCGTCTTGGACGCGCAAACCATGGCGGACACCTTCAACTCGCTGCGCTCGAACGACCTGATTTGGAACTACGTCGTCGACAATTACTACATGGGCAAACATCCACCGCCGTTCGATCTCCTCTACTGGAACGCCGATCAGACGCGGATGCCGAAGGCGCTACACCTCTATTATTTGCGCAACTTCTATCGCGACAACGCACTGACCGAAGGCAAGCTCACGGTGTTAGGGGAGCAGCTTTCGCTGAAGGACGTGCATGTGCCGATCTTCATGCAGTCCTCGAAGGAAGATCACATCGCGCCGGCGCTGAGCGTGTATCGCAGCGCGCAATCGTTTGGCGGACCTGTCGAGTACATGCTAGCGGGCTCAGGCCATATCGCCGGCGTGATCAATCATCCCGACGCGAAGAAGTATCAGTATTGGAGCTACGGCAAGCTGCCGGAGACGCTTGAGCAATGGCAGGCGTCGGCGGTCGAACACCCCGGTTCGTGGTGGCCGCACTGGGACGAATGGCTGGCGAAGCTGTCAGGCCCCGACGTGCCAGCGCGCGCACCAGGCGAAGGCCCGCTACCCGCGCTCGCGGATGCGCCGGGCACGTACGTGAAGGTGCGGTCGAGCGAAGCCTGAACGCACGCCGCTCTGCCGGTTGGAAGCCGGCGGTGCATTAGCGCTTAATGCGTGCGGCCACTTGCTTGCGGAAGGCGTCCCCGTACGGCGGCCGGAACATGGCAAGGATGTCCTGCGGCGTTTGCCGGAAGACCGCCTTCTCGTGGCTGAACTCCAGAAAGCCACGATGGCCGTGATATGCGCCTATGCCCGACGGGCCAACGCCGCCGAACGGCAGATCGTCCATCGAGATATGGAAGATCACGTCATTGATGGTGACGCCCCCCGAGTGCGTGTTGGAGAGCAACATCTCGCTCTCCTTTTCGTCTTCGCCAAAATAGTAGAGCGCGAGCGGACGCGGACGGCTGTTCACCTCGGCCGCCGTTTGCTCGATCGAGTCATACGTGCGCACCGGCAGCACCGGGCCGAAGATCTCTTCCTGCATCACCGCCATGTCGTCGGTGGCGTTGATGATGAGGGTCGGCGGAATCTTGCGGTGCTCCTGCTGGCTGAAATCCTCGTTCGCCGGATTGATCTCAACGATTTCCGCGCCTTTCGCGCGCGCATCGCTGATCAAATTGCGGACGCGATCGTAGTGACGCTGGTTAATCATGGACGTGTAGTCGGCGTTGTCCTTGATGGTTGGATACATCTTCTTGGTGGCCGCCGTCGCGGCATCGACAAAGCCTTTGAGGTTCTCCTTCGGGGCCAGCACATAGTCCGGCGCGAGGCAGATTTGGCCGGCGTTCATGGTCTTGCCGAACATCACGCGCGCGGCCATCTTGCCAAGGTCGGCCGAACGGCTGACGACCACAGGACTCTTGCCGCCCAGCTCAAGCGTGACCGGCACAAGGTTTTCAGCGGCGGCGCGCATGACGTGGCGGCCAACCGAGGTCGCGCCGGTGAAGATGATGTGGTCGAACGGCAGGCTTGCGAACGCGGCGCCAACGTCTGGCCCGCCTTGGATCACGGCAATCTCGTCCTCGTCGAAATAGAGGTCGAACATGCGCGCCAGCAGCGTTGAAACGGTGGGCGTAAACTCCGACGGTTTGAGCATGACGCGATTGCCCGCGCCCAATGCGCCAGCAATGGCGTCCAGCGCCAACTGCACCGGGAAATTCCATGGCGAGATCACGCCCACGACGCCTTTCGGCTGGTAGCGGACTTCCGCCTTGGCGCCGAACAGTCCGAGCGCTGCAGGCGTGACCTTGCGCTTCTGCGGCTTCATCCACTTTTCGAGATTGTCGCGCGCCTGTTTGAGCGGCGCGATCGCAGCGGCCACATCGGTAAAGCGACTTTGATCGGGCGAACGGTTGCCGAAGTCGGTGTTGAGCGCGTCGATAATGTCCTTCTCATGCGTGACCAGCATGTCGACGGCGCGGTTCAAGCGATCCTTTCGCGTGCGCGCGTCGGGCGGGCCGAGGCGCACATTGGCGCGCTTCTGGATGTCCAGAATTGTTTGCATGCGAGCACGCGTTTCCTCGATCCCACGATCAACCGGCTTATTCATCGCGTATTCTCCGAACCTGGAACCGACCTTAGGGGCATACCGCACCGTTAGCGCAACGATTTTTGTAGCCGTAGTTCTAAAGATTTACAGGCAGGCGTTTACCACTCGTCCATCTCCTGGCCCGTAGCGTCCACGTCAGGGAACAGACTCAGCGAGCGCTGCGTGAACGAGCAAGATTTTCTCTTGAAAGGTCCTAGCGGCGCGACCGTCGCGCAGGAGACCCTCGATCTCATGAGGCTGCACGGTGTCGCGCCTACGAGCCAAAACTACGAGGTTTGGTTGGCCTATCGTCTGGGCCGGCAAGTCGAGTTGCGAGAAGCGATCGATACGCGCATCGGTTCTGGCGAAGCGTTCACGCCCGAGTTCAGCAACGAAATTCACGGCAAGTTCTTCACCGGGTTGGGCGCATCCGCACAGATCTTGCTGGCTGGCGAGAAGATCGCGCGCGACTTGAACGAGGTTGTCGCGTTCTTGCAGCAAGCCGAAGAGAAGAGCGGCAAGTACGGCAAGACCCTGGAAACGGCGGCTACCGACCTCAACCGGGGTTTGGCGCCTGAGCAAATCCGGCAGATCGTATCGGGTCTCGCAGCGGCCACGCTCGACATGGCCAACCACAACCAACGGCTGACACAGGAACTGCAACGTTCAACCACCGAGATCGATACGTTGCGGACGAGCCTTGAATTGGTGCGGGTCGAGTTGTTGACGGATAGCCTCACTGGTCTCTCCAACCGGCGCATGTTTGACGAGACTCTGCGCATGCGCATCGATGAAGCGCGCGCGCAGCGGACCGAACTCTGCCTGCTGCTGTGCGACATCGATCACTTCAAACGCTTCAACGACACTTGGGGTCATCACACCGGCGACCAGATCCTGCGCTTTCTGGCCAGCGCCATGCAGGCGCATTCACGGCCGGACTATTTGGTTGCGCGTTATGGCGGCGAGGAGTTCGCGATGGTGCTGCCGCGTATGGCGGCGCGCGAAGCCGCGCAAATGGCGGAAACGCTGCGCGCGGCGATCCAGGCCAAGCGCTTGCGCCGCCGGTCGACCAACGAAGACTTGGGACAAGTCACGGTGTCGATGGGGCTCGCCCGCCTGCAACCGGGCGACACCGTGCAGGGTTTTGTCGAGCGTGCAGACGCCTGTCTCTATGGTTCCAAGCGCAACGGCCGCAACCAAGTCACCACGGACGCGACGCCGATCCTTTACGTTGCGTAGCACGCCGATCCGCAGCAAGGCGCCGCTGCGAGACGCTTCACGGCTGTCCCTGCTCTGCTAGGCTCGCCGCTTCTCGCGCGGGAGCGATGCACCATGGCCAAGGTAAAGTACGAACAAGACGGCACGCTGGCGATCATCACCATGAACGATCCCGACACGCTGAATGCGGTCGACGAAGAAATGGTGACGGGACTAAGCGAGGCGTTCACGCGCGCAGCGAAAGAAGCGCGTGCCGCGGTGCTGACAGGCGCCGGGCGCGGTTTCTGCTCGGGCGCGAAGCTGAGCGGCGGCAAGCCGCCGCCGGTCGATGCAGTCACCGGCAAGCCTGATCTCGGCTATGTGCTGGAGAAACAGCACAATCCGTTCGTGACACAGTTGCGCAATCTGCCGATCCCGTTTGTCACGGCTGTGAACGGCGCGGCCGCTGGCGTGGGTTGCTCCTACGGCTTGTTGGGCGATCTTATCGTAGCGGGTGAAAGCGCATATTTCCTGCAAGCGTTCCGGCGCATCGGCTTGGTGCCGGATGGCGGCTCGACCTACTTGTTGCCGCGCATGCTGACGCGCGCACAGGCGATGGAAATGATGCTGCTCGGCGAAAAAATACCGGCAGCGAAGGCGCTGGATTGGGGCTTGGTCAATCGCGTCGTGCCGGACGGCGACGTGTTGGCGACGGCGACAAAGCTTGGACATGAACTCGCGAACGGACCGACGCGCGCACTGGCGTCCATTCGTCAATTGGCGTGGGCGTCGCTGGATTCGACTTGGGACGAACAGCTCAACAACGAACGCAACGCGCAGAAAGAACGCGGCGGCTCTGCGGATTTCACCGAGGGTGTCAGCGCGTTCCTGCAGAAGCGGCCGGCAAAATTCACGGGCGCCTAGCGCTTCGCTTTCTTTGCGGATTTAGATTTCGGCGCCGGCTTCTTGGCCGGCGCCGTTTTCTTTGCGGCTTTTTTTGGTTTCGCGGCGGCCTTTGCCTTGGCGAGTGCGAAGGCTTTGCGGCCCCATTTCACGGCTTCATCGGGATCGTCGAGAGCGGCGTCCGGCAATCGCCAATAACCCAGATCGACTTGCTCGCCTTTGCGCGGGCCGCTGGCGGGAACCCACACAAAAGGGCCTGACCCTTCAGCGATAAGTTCGTTCTTCAGTGCATCATCGTTGGCTTTGATGTGGATGGCGTCATTGGCGAGCAAGCCAAACATCAGCCCGTCGCGGAAGACGCCAGCGCCGCCGAACATGCGGCGGATTTGTACTGGGCCCATACCGACGAACAGCTCCTTCACGAAAGCGTGGAAGCTGTCGTCGGCGGCCATGCACTACGCTTCGAGTTCGGCGGGAACGATGGTGACGCTTTCGCCGCAGCCGCACGCGTCGGTCTGGTTGGGGTTGCGGAAGACGAAGCGCGACGCGAGCCGCGTCGTCTCGTAGTCGATCACCGAGCCGAGCAGAAAGAGCACGGCGTCGGCTTTCACCAGGATTTGCACGTCGTGGTCCTCGACGAGTTCGTCGAACGGCTCCGCAGCATCGGCGTAGTCGAGCACGTATTCCATGCCGGCGCAGCCGCCGTTGACGACGCCCACGCGCAGGTAAGGCTTCAACGATTTGGTCATGATCTCCTTCACGCGCGCCGCAGCGGCGTCGGTCAGGGTCACGATCTTGGGGCGCGGTCGGCGGGCCATAGGATGAATATAGCGCTTTCGGAGCTGTTTTCGAGTTAACCGGACTTTAGAGCATGTTGAGTTCGAGTTTGGCCTCATCGCTCATCCGCGCCGGTGTCCAGGGCGGATCGAAGGTGAGGTTCACGCGGGCTGATTTGACGCCCGGCACTTTGCGAGCGGCGACCTCGACCCATTGCGGCATCTCGCCAGCGACAGGGCAACCCGGCGCTGTCAACGTCATTTCAATGTCGACGTTGCCGCCGTCATCAATGTCCACCTTGTAGATCAGGCCCAACTCGTAGATGTCGACCGGGATTTCCGGATCGAACACGGTTTTGAACTGCGCCACCAGGTCGTCGGTGATGCGGTCCAACTCCGCTTGCGGCAGTTTTGAAGGGGGTGTGACGCCGTCCATGATCTCAGCTCAGTAGTTTGTGCGCTTTGTGCAGCGCCTCAACCAGCGTCTCGACCTCGTCGAGACGATTGTAACAGGCAAAGCTCGCGCGCGCTGTGGCGGTCACACCGAGGCGTTGCATCAGCGGCTGCGCACAGTGATGCCCCGCACGAACGGCGACGCCTTGGCGATCGAGGATTTGCGCGACGTCGTGGGGATGTGCGCCAGCCATCGAGAACGCGATGATGGCGGCTTTGTCCTTGGCGCGGCCGTGGATGGTGATCCAGTTAAGCTGGCTCAGCGCATCGAGCGCGGCGTCGCGCAGCGACGCTTCGTGCGCGTCTAACGCGAGGCGATCTTGGGTGGCGAGCCAGTCGATAGCAGCGCCGAGGCCGATGGCTTCGATGATCGGCGGCGTGCCGGCTTCAAAGCGGTGCGGTGGTTCGTTGTAGGTGACACGCCCCTGCTCGACGACGTCAATCATCTCGCCGCCGCCTTCGAACGGCGGCAGCGCAGCGAGACGCTCGGGCTTGCCGTAGAGCACGCCAATACCTGTGGGGCCGTAGAGCTTGTGGCCGGTCCAGGCATAGAAATCGACATCCGCCGCTTGCACGTCCACGCCGCCGTGCACGACAGCTTGGCAGCCATCCATCAACACCGGCACGCCCTTGGCGTGCGCAATTTTTGCGATCTCAGCTGAGGGCGTACGCGCACCGAGCACGTTGGACATATGGCTGATGGCGACAATCTTGGTGCGTGGGCCGATCAGGGCGTCGAGCGCTGCGAGATCGATTTCGCCGTGATCATTGATGTCCAGCCATTTGAGCACGGCGCCCTTGCGCTCGCGCAAGAAATGCCAGGGCACGATGTTGGAGTGATGCTCCATCACCGAGAGCACGATCTCGTCGTCAGCCTTGATGTCGATACCGGCAGCGACAGTGTTGATGGCTTCGGTGCCGCCTTTAGTGAAGACAATATTTTGCGGCGATGGCGCATTGATGAAGCGCGCCACCTTCTCGCGCGCGCCTTCGAAGGCGGCCGTGGTTTCGTTGGCGAGCGCATGCAGGCCACGGTGCACGTTGGCGAACGAGCCACGCATGGTGGCAGTCATGGCCCCGATGACGGCCTCAGGCTTTTGCGCGCTGGCGGCGTTATCAAGATAGACCAGCGGCTTGCCGTTCACCTGGCGCGACAGGATCGGAAATTGCGCGCGCAGTGCTTCGACGTCGAACGGGCGTTTGATGAGCGGCGCGTTCATGCCGCGCTCTCAAGCCACACGCGTATGCGCTGCAAGAGTTCGTCGTTGATCTCTTGCGGCAAGCCTTGCGGGATGGCTTCGGCGAGGAACGCTTCGATCAGCAGGCCGCGCGCTTGCACTTCGGGGACGCCGCGCGAGCGGAGATAGAAGAGTGCATTTGCATCAATGCCGCCGGCGGTGTTGCCGTGCGCGCATTGGACGTCGTCGGCGTGGATAAGCAATTCGGGCTTGGCGAAGATCTCGGCGCCGTCTTCGAGCAGAATGCCATGGTGATACTGGCGTGCATCGGTTTTTTTTGCGCCGTGCTCGACGACGATCTTGCCCTGAAACACGCCGCGCCCGCCCTTGCGCGCGACGCCTTTGATCAGCTGGCTGGTTTGGCCGTTGGGGACCTTGTGATCGATGACGGAGGTGAGATCGGCATGACGGCCTGGGCCGCAGAGATAAACGCCGTTCAGTTGGACCTCGGCGCCCTCGCCTTCCATCGAGACATGCGTTTCGATGCGTGCGAGCTTGGCGCCGTCCGCAAGGACGAATTGCGTAAGCTTCGCATCCGCCGCGAGATGCACGCGCGCCATGGCCAACGCCATCGCCGCGCCAGACTGGATCACGACCCGCGTCAGCGACGCGCCCGCGCCAACCGTGAAGTCGAACGAACGCGCGTCAAGGTGACGATCATCGTCCATGCGCTCGACAAATACGTGACGCTTGCGCGCCGGAATGTCGATCCGCTGCGTACCCGGCGCGAGCCGCTCGATGATGTCGCGCCCCTCGCGCAGCACGTGGCGTTCTTCACCAATGGCTTGGCGCAGATCGGAATACTTCCACGCCTCGACGCGGCGATTGGGGAGTTCGGCTAAATTCACGCCGCCCTCAGATATTTGTCGTAGCCCTCGCGCTCCAGTTCGAGCGCGAGTTCTGGGCCACCGCTGGCAACGATGCGGCCGCGTGCGAGCACGTGGACGCGATCGGGTTTGATGTAGTCGAGCAAGCGTTGATAGTGGGTGATCACCAGCATGGCGCGATCAGGCGCGCGCAGTGCGTTGACGTTGTCGGCGACGATACGGAGCGCGTCGATGTCGAGACCGGAATCGGTTTCGTCGAGAATGGCGAAGCGTGGTTGCAGCACCGCCATTTGCAGCGCCTCGAAGCGTTTCTTCTCGCCGCCGGAGAAGCCGACATTCAGCGGCCGCTTCAGCATTTCAGCGTCGATCTTCAGCGCATCGGCTTTGGCGCGCACCAGCTTCAGCAGTTCAGGCGCCGGCATGTCCTTCTCGCCACGGGCGTTGCGTTGGGCGTTGAGCGCGGCTTTAAGGAACGTCAGCGCCGAAAGGCCGGGAATTTCCACCGGATATTGGAACGATAGGAACAGGCCCTTCGCCGCGCGCTCTTCCGGCGCGAGCGTGAGGATGTCGCCGCCATCCAGCGCCACCGTGCCTTCGGTGATCTCATACTTGTCGCGGCCGGCCAGCGCGTAGGCGAGCGTCGACTTGCCGGCGCCGTTGGGACCCATGATGGCATGGACTTGTCCCGCGGGCACCGCGAGCGTCAGGCCTTTGATGATCTCCGTATCACCAACGGTGACGTGCAGGTCGCGAATGTCGAGCGCCGCGTTCATCGGCGGCCTCCGAGTTGGTCGTTCAATGCGTTGCTCTTCGATGCGCGATAGTCGGCCACTGTGCGCTTGGGATCGGTTTTGGTGGCGACGAAATAAATGAATTGGCCGGCGCCGATGAGCACCAGAAGCACGTAAAGGACGACGCCGGGCAGCACGCGCTCTTGCGCCATGAAGAATCCGAACACCAGACCACCGCTCAGCATGCAGATGATGAATGCGAGCAGGCTGTACCAACCCTTGCTGTTCACCGGAGTCACGCCGCGGCGGCCGTAGCCGGGATCGAGGCGCCGGCGCGCGAACCAATAGTCTTGCTCGCTCATGAGCCCGCCCCTTCAGTCACGAGACGGCGCGCGGCTTCGTCAATCTTGGCGGCGATCGCATCAATGAGCGACGCGAGCGAGAAATAGTCCGCAGTCCAGACGCTGGGCCATTGGATCGTACCGTCCGCTTTGGTTTGGCCGGGATAGAATTGGAAATCGTCAGGACCGAAGGCGACGGCTTCCCAGGCGCTCGTTCTGCTGAAGAGCATGGTGACGGTCGGTCCCCAGGGTTCGATGTTGGCGGACTGCAGCCCCGCCGCGTTGCAATGCGCGCGCGTCGCAGCCGCGAGCGCTTCGGCTAGCGCCTCCGGCGTTTCAGGCCCGCCTGGGGCTTCAACGAGCGCGCGAAAGTCGGCAAGCACGCTCATCCGACACTGCCTTCAAGACTGACTTCCAGAAGCTTCTGCGCCTCGACCGCGAACTCCATCGGCAGCTTTTGCAGCACTTCGCGGACAAAACCGTTCACCAGCAGCGCCACCGCCTGCTCTTCGGGGATGCCGCGGGCGCGGAGATAGAAGAGCTGGTCGTCGGAGAGTTTGGTGGTGGTGGCTTCGTGTTCGAACTGCGCGTCGGGCGTCCGGGTCTCGACATACGGGATCGTGTGCGCGGAGGCGTCGGCGCCGATCAGGAGTGAGTCGCATTGGGTGTAGTTGCGCGCGCCCCTGGCTTTGGCATGCGCCGAGACGAGACCGCGATAGGCGTTGGAACTTTTGCCGGCGCTGATGCCCTTGGAGATGATGCGCGAACGCGTGTTCTTGCCCAGATGCGTCATCTTTGTGCCGGTGTCGGCTTGCTGGCGGCCATTGGTGACGGCGATGGAGTAGAATTCGCCGACGCTGTCGTCGCCACGCAGGATACAGCTGGGATATTTCCAGGTGATGGCGGAACCCGTTTCCACTTGGGTCCAGCTGATCTTCGAGCGCGGACCGCGGCAATCGCCGCGCTTGGTGACGAAGTTGTAGATGCCGCCCTTGCCTTCACTGTCGCCGGGCCACCAATTTTGCACGGTCGAGTATTTGATCTCGGCATCGTCAAGCGCGACGAGTTCAACCACGGCGGCGTGCAGTTGGTTTTCGTCGCGCATCGGCGCGGTGCAGCCTTCCAGATATGAGACGTAAGCGCCCTTGTCGGCGATGATCAGCGTGCGTTCGAATTGGCCTGAATTTTCCGCGTTCATGCGGAAATAGGTCGAGAGCTCCATCGGACAGCGCACTCCAGGCGGCACGTACACGAAGGAACCATCGGAGAAGACGGCGCTGTTGAGCGTCGCGAAGAAATTGTCGGAGGTCGGCACTACCGAGCCGAGATATTTCTGCACGAGTTCGGAATGCTCGCGCACGGCTTCGCTCATTGAGCAAAAGATGACGCCGGCCTTGGCGAGTTCGGCCTTGAAGGTGGTGACGACGCTCACGCTATCGAACACCGCGTCCACCGCCACTTTCGGCGCGCCTTCGACGCCGAGCAATACTTCTTGCTCCTTCAGCGGAATGCCGAGTTTCTTGTAGGTGTCGAGAATTTCGGGGTCGACTTCGTCGAGTGATTTATACTTGGCAGCGTTCTTTGGAGCGGCGTAGTAGCGCGCCGCTTGGTAATCGATCGGCGGATAGTGGACGAGCGCCCAGGTGGGCTCTTCCATGGTTTGCCAACGCTGGAAGGCCCCGAGGCGCCAGTCCAGCATCCACGGCGGCTCTTCCTTCTTGGCGGAAATGTAGCGCACCGTTTCTTCGGAGAGCCCGAGCGGCGCGAGTTCTTGCTCCACCTCGGTGACGAAGCCGTGCTTGTACTTTTCGCCTTCCAGCGCGCGGGCGGCGTCGACGGTTTCTTTGACGGCGGCCATTACGCCGCCCCCGCGATCGCGCGGCGCTGCGCGACCTTGGTGAGTGCGGCGAGACACGCATCGACTTCGGCGTCGGTCGAGTTCCAGCCAAAACTCACACGTAGTGCTGCTTTGGCGAGATTGGGCGCAACGCCCATCGCGGCGAGCACACGGCTTGAACGCACTTTGCCGGACGAACACGCAGCGCCGGAGCTGATGGCGACGCCCTCGAGATCCATGGCGATGACAGCTGTTTCGGCGGTAATGCCGGGCAGCGCGAAGTTGGAAGTGTTGGGCAAACGTGCGCTGTCAGCCCCGAACACGATAGCGTCTCGTGGCAGACTTGCTTCAAAGCGATCACGCAGAGCGGCGACACGCGCGGCTTCTGTCGCGAGATCGCGCGTAGCGGCGGTAAGCGCCGCGCCGAAGCCGGCGAGTGCAGGCCCGTTCTCCGTACCGGGGCGGCGGCCGCGTTCTTGCCCGCCGCCAAACCGCCCGATCGTGAACGTCGCGCCTGGCGCAAGGATCAACGCACCGCCGCCGGGAGGCCCACCGATTTTGTGACTTGAGACGACCAGATAACTCGCATCGAGGTCAACGATATCTACCGTGATGCGCCCAAATGCCTGCGCGGCATCCACGAGCAAAAGCGCGCCATGCGTGCGCACGAGCGTAGCGATCTTGGTGATCGGTTGGATGACACCGGTCTCGTTGTTTGCGAGCTGAATGCAGACGAGCGCGGGCTTCGGCGCCCCGGTCAAAAACGCATCGAGCGCGCAGAGGTCGATAATGCCGTTGGCATCGACTGGCGCAATGCGGTCCGCCTTCGCGGCTTTCGCCGCGTGTTCGAAGACGGCGTCATGTTCGGTTGCGCCCACGATCAGTGAGGCTGCACCGGCACTGGCAAGCGCAAGGTGAAGCGCCTCGGTTGCGCCAGATGTAAAGACGATATTGTCGGCGCGCGCGCCAACAGCGGCCGCTAGCGTTTCGCGCGCATCTTCGATCATGGCGCGCGCACGACGGCCCACGCCGTGCACGCTCGATGGATTGCCACCCGCTTCCAACGCACGCGCGACGGCGGCGACCGCTTCAGGCCGTACCGGCGCGCCGGCGTTGTAGTCGCAATAGGCGATCGTCTTGGTCATCTCATTCCGCGGCGACGCGTGCGCTGCCGTCAAAACGTTGTTCGAGGACATCGGCCAACGAAACCGACGTCAGAAACGCGTGGATACGATCCCCCATCTCTTGCCAGAGACCATGGGCGATGCAGCGGCCGGTCCGGCCGAGGCAGCTCTTGCCGGACGCCTCGTCGCAGCGTGTGGCTTTGATCGGCTCGTTCACGGCGGCAATAATTTCGGCGACCATCAACGCATGAGCGGGACGCGAGAGGCGGTAGCCGCCGCCAGGCCCGCGAACGCCCGCCACCAGTCCGGCGCGCCGCATACGCGCGAAGAGCTGCTCTAGGTACGAGAGCGAAATCTCCTGCCGCTTCGCCACCTCCTGCAACGGCACGGCCCGGTCTGAACCGCCATGCAGCGCTAAGTCGGCCATCGCCATCACCGCGTAGCGTCCTTTTGAGGTCAATCGCATGCTCGTCCCTTCCCGCGCCCTCGCACGCCCCCAAATTCCCTGCTAGAAGCCCGCCCCTCCAGGGGGGCTGCGCCCGCTCGGGGAACCCAGGCCAGAGCTAGGGTACCTGAGTGTTTTGGTCAAGAATTCGGCGCGCGCAAAATCGCCGCGCGCCTGCGAACAGGTTGGGGTCTTTTTGAATGCCTGAAGTCATTTTCCCGGGCGCCGCAGGACGCGTTGAGGGCCGGTACTCCGAACCGTCCAAGGAAGGCGCGCCGATCGCGCTTATTTTGCATGGCCATCCCCGTGCCGGTGGTTCGATGCAGGACCGGGTGACGGTGCAACTCTACAAGCTGTTTGCAGATAAGGGCTTCGGCACGCTGCGCTTTAATTTCCGCGGCATCGGCCGCTCGCAAGGCGTGTTCGACAACGGTATGGGCGAGTTGTCGGATGCGGCAAGCGCGCTCGACTATCTACAGAGCATGAATCCGAACGCCGAACAGTGCTGGGTCGGCGGCTATTCGTTCGGCGCCTGGATCGGCCTGCAATTGCTGATGCGGCGGCCTGAGATCGATGGCTTCATCGCCGTGGCGCCGCCGGCCAACCACTACGACTTGTCATTCCTCGCGCCGTGCCCCGCATCCGGTGTGATCATCTATGGCACGCGCGATAGCGTCACCACCGCGTCGGACATGGAGCGCGTGATTGCACGCATTCGCACGCAGAAGAACATAAAGGTCGACAGCGCGCCAATCGAAGGCGCTGATCACTTCTTCCGTGGCCGCGACCCCGGACACGATCATCTGGAAGAGGTCGAAAAACACGCGCGCACCTACCTGGAGCGGCGTTTGGCGGAGCCGCCGCGGCCTCCGACCTCCAAGCGCTAAGACAAACAAAAACGCGGGCTTTGCGGCCCGCGTTTTCATTTCAGCTGGGTGGCAGCGTCGACTTAATTGTCGCGCAAAAACGCGGGTTTCGGGCCACTGGAGAAACCCTCAGGACCTGATTGATCCTCGCGTTCACGTGGTTGGCGTTCACGGCGTTCGGGACGCTCTCCGCGATCCTGGCGTTCTGGGCGATCTTGCCGCTCGGCGCGCTGCTCGCCGTTTTCGTCGTCGCCGCGCGCTTCTTCCCCGCCGCCTTCGCCACCCTCACCGCCGCCTTCACGGAAACGGTTGCGTCGGCCGCGGCGACGGTTGCGACGGAACTCGCCGTCGCCGGCTTCGCGATTGAAGTTCTGTTGTTGCTGGCCTTGCGCGAACTCACCCTCAGCTTGTTCGTCGCCGCCGCCTTCGCGCGGACCTTCCGCCTCTGCGGCCGCTTCGGCTTCCACGCCTTCTTCGCCGCCTTCAAACTCGCCATCGGCGTTTTGATTGTTGTTGAACCGTTCTTGCTGCGGTTGCTGCTGCGGCTGAGCCGGCTGCATGGCGCGCATCAGGCGGAAATAGTGATCGGCGTATTGCGCGAAATTCTCGCTGAGCACGCGGTCACCCGAGGACGCAGCATCGCGCGAGTATTGCTGATAGCGCTCGTAGATCACCGACGCCGGACCACGAACCTTCGTGTTCTCGGGGCCGTTGCTCTCCATCGGACGATTTGGGTTGTGATGCCCGCCGCCGTGGTGGCCGCCACCGCCCTGATGTCCACCGCCGCCCGATCTCCGGCCCCGGCCTCGCTGACGCTTCATCGAAAAATCTGCCATTGAGATCTCAAATTCCGTAGCGCACGTGCTCATCGCAGCGCGACGCGGGAAACGCCCACGCCGATGGCCTCGTCGCATTCACACAAAAAGCCCGGTTCCATTATCGGGCGGTTCTTGGGCGTTGGTTCGCCGCTTCCTTACTTGGCCTCTTGCTGAGGGAGCTTGGCGGCGCTTCTAGGGCGCGCCTGCCATTTCGAAATCACCAGCCTGTCCAGCCCCGCAGACATCGTTTGGCTATCGATTCCGAGACCTAGAATAATGCGTCCAGTGGTCTGATCCAAGGGCTTTTTCAGACCCTGCCTTGCGCCAAACGGCCTCGGATAACCCGGGGGACGCCGCTGAGGTCGTTATTTACCTCATCCGGCGTAAGCCCGGCGTCATCGGCCAGCGCCCAGGCGGCCTCGGCCTGGCCAATGCCCAATTCAACCGCAAAGGCGCCGCCTGGCTTTAGAACACGGCGGATGGCGGGAAAGACCTGCCTGTAGGCTGCGAGGCCATCGAAACCGCCATCAAGCGCCAAGCGAGGCTCGTATTTGGCCACCTCGGGCTCGAGGCGATCAATTTCGTAGCTGCGAATGTAGGGAGGATTGGAGACCACCAAATCGAAGGAGGCCGCGTCCAAGCCGTCCGCCCAGTCGCCTTCCCGCAGCGCCACACGCGACGCAAGGCCCAGCCGGTGCGCATTGTTGTGAGCCACAGCGAGCGCCGCTTCGCTTTTGTCGACGCCAACGCCGGTGGCCAGCGGCCGCGCACCGAGGATCGAAAACAAGATGGCGCCGGAGCCGACGCCGAGATCCAGGACGTGCGACGGCTCGGCAAAGGAAAGCGCCTGGATGCCGACCTCCACGACGAACTCCGTTTCAGGGCGCGGGGTCAGCACGTCGCGGTTCACGGCAAGTTCGATGGTCCAGAACGGCTTGATGCCGACAATGTGGCCGATCGGTTCACGCGCTTCGCGGCGCTTCACCAGCGCTTCGACTTTGGCGACTTGCTCGCCGGTCAACACACGGCGCGGTTCGGTGATGATCTCGGTGCGAGAAACGCCGGCGCCGGCTTCCAACAACACCCGCGCGTCCAGCACAGGTGTATCCACGCCAGCGGCGATCAGACGATCGCGCGTCTCGCGCCACAGCGTGACGAGATTGGTCACGCCTCTTCCTCAAGCGCTGCGAGTTTTGCGGCTTGATCCTCGGCGGCGAGCGCATCGAGGATCGGGTCCAGCGCGCCGTTGATGACTTCGGGAAGATTGTAGACCGTCAGATTGATGCGGTGGTCGGTGACCCGGCCTTGCGGAAAATTGTAGGTGCGGATGCGCTCGCTGCGGTCGCCGGAACCGATCTGGCCTTTGCGCTCCGCCGCGCGTTCCTTGGCTTGGCGTTCGCGCTCAGCATCATAGAGCTTGGTACGCAGCATCAGCATGGCTTGCGCGCGGTTCTGATGCTGAGACTTCAGCTGGCTTATGACGACAATGCCCGACGGCATGTGCGTGATGCGCACGGCGGAATCGGTCTTGTTGACGTGCTGGCCGCCGGCGCCGGATGCGCGCATCGTGTCGATGCGAATGTCCTTGTCGTCGATGACGATATCGACGTCATCGGGCGCTTGCGGGAGCACTGCCACAGTTGCGGCTGACGTGTGCACACGCCCGCTGGCTTCGGTCTCAGGCACGCGCTGCACACGATGTACGCCGCTTTCGAACTGCAAGCGCCCGAAGACGCCGTTGCCGGTAATGCTGGCGGCGGCCTCTTTCACGCCGCCGATGCCGGTTTCGGAGATGTCTTCCAGTTCGAACTTCCAGCCGCGCCGGCCAGCGTAGCGCTGATACATACGCAACAGGTCGCCAGCGAACAGCGCCGCTTCTTCGCCGCCGGCGCCGGCGCGCACCTCGAGGACGGCGGAAGCGTTGTCGTCCTTGTCCTTCGGCGCCAACAGCAACAGCGCGGCACGCTCGAGGCTTGGGATTTTGTCCTTCGCCGGCTGCAGCTCCTCGCGCGCCATCGCTGCGACTTCAGCGTCGCTGTCGCGCGACATGGCTTCGAGGCTGGCGATCTCAGCGCGCTGCGCGTTCAACGCATTCACCGCCTCCACCAGCGGACGCAGCTCTGCGTGCTCCTGGCTGAGCTTGGTGATCTCGGCGCCGTCGGTCGCGGCGCCCAGCCGCGCCTCGACGCGCTCGAAGCGGTCGACGGCCTGACTCAGCCGCCGCTCAAGTCTTGCGATATCAGACATGGCAGCGCGTCACATCGTGCTGGTGAAGATTTCCGGCTGCACCGGAGAAATTTGCGGCTGCGCGAAAGCAATTTCTTGGGTTGCACGCCGATCGTACGGGACGATCACTTCGACCGCGCTGCCATTCGCGGCCTCGATGTGAAAGCAGAGCGCTTTGGCGTCATCGTTACGCGAGCGGCCGTCGAAAACCAGGCCCGCGGCGATCAAGCCGTTCTGATCGTCATCCATGCGGAAGAAGGTGATGAGGCCGGAGATGTGATCCGGCGGCGCCGATTTCTCGATGGGAAGGTCGACGTTGGCGTGAATCTGCTCGCCGGTTTTGCGCGTGCCAGCGCCGAACGGCACGAACGATCCGCCTTGTTGCAGAGCCTCATGCGCGCGATCGAACAGGTATTGATAGGTTTCCTGCAGGTGGCGCTGCAGCATGTGCTCAGACCTTTTCGCGCGCCGCGCGCAACGTGCGCGCCCGTTCCTCGACGAGTTCTACGATATGGTCGATCATATCGGCATTGTCGACCTTGTGATCCGGCTTGCCCGAGACATACATCATGCCGGCGCCTTTGCCACCGCCGGTAAAGCCGAGATCGGTCATGAGCGCCTCGCCTGGCCCGTTGACCACGCAGCCTATGATCGAAAGCGTGATCGGCTCGGCGATGTGAGAGAGCCGCTTTTCCAGGGTATCGACGGTGGTGATGACGTCGTAGCCCTGCCGCGCGCAGGATGGGCACGCGATGATGGTGACGCCGCGTTGGCGCAGACCCATGGACTTCAACAGATCGTTGCCAACTTTGATCTCTTCCACCGGATCGGCTGCAAGCGAAACACGAATGGTGTCGCCGATGCCTGCCCACAGCAGCGAGCCCATCGCGATTGAAGATTTGATCGTGCCCATCCGCAACGCGCCGGCTTCGGTGACGCCAAGGTGCAACGGCGCGTCGGTGGCGTCGGCGAGCGCTTGGTAAGCGGCTGCGGTCAAGAAGACATCCGACGCTTTCACGCTGATTTTGTATTCACGGAAATCGTGATCTTCGAGCAATGCAGCGTGGTAGAGCGCGCTTTCCACCATCGCATCGGGGCACGGTTCGCCGTACTTCTCGAGCAAATGGCTTTCGAGTGAGCCGGCATTGACGCCGATGCGGATGGAACAGCCGTGATCCTTCGCAGCTTGCACCACTTCCCTCACGCGCTGCGCGTTGCCGATGTTGCCGGGATTGATGCGCAAGCAGGCAGCGCCTGCAGCGGCGGCTTCGAGCGCGCGTTTGTAGTGAAAGTGAATGTCGGCAACGAGCGGCACTTTGGCGGCGCGTGTGATTTCCTTGAACGCCGCTGTTGAGTCTTCGTCCGGACAAGAGACGCGAACGATGTCCGCGCCGGCTTCTTCAAGGCGCCGGATTTGATCGATCGTCGCCTTGGCGTCGGCGGTGACTGTGTTGGTCATCGATTGGACAGTGATCGGCGCATCGCCGCCTACCTCAACCGAGCCCACCCTGATCTTACGCGACTTGCGACGCTCAATCTTGCGCCAGGGCCGGATGTGGTGGAGGTCGCCCTGCATCTGCGGATTGGAGCCGCCGTCCATGTGGGTGCTGCCTTTCACGCCTCAGATAGCTGCTGCGGACCGGCTCTAACAGCCCCGGCGGCTGCTGCGGCCTTAGCTGCGCGGCTGAACGACCTGCGCCTGTTCAACGGGGTGTATCTCATCGATCTGGCGGCCAAGGACCGGCATCCCCGCTACCCCCAGCAAGCCCGCCGATTGGCCGTTGATGAACACCTCAAAGGACCCGCCGTCCCGCGCGTGCAGGGTCCAGCCGGGACTGGGGTCGGGCCGATACACCTCTCCGGCGTTGAGCGTGCGGGATAGGAATACCGTTCCGTCGGGGCCGCGCGCCTCCAGCCACGACGGCGCCAGCGCCTTGATCTCGACGACACGGGCCGATGCCTCGCCTGCGGTTCCAGAGACGGACGTGACGCTCGCCTGCTGCTGGCTTGCGTAGGTATCGGGCGTCTGCGGGGCGCTGGCGGGATGCTGGGCCTGGTACGCACGCCAGCCAACGAAGGCGGCGGCCAACACCACCAGCGCTACGGCCGCCAGCCAAGGGCGGCGCTTTTCCGGTTTGGACGTGGGTACTCGGAGTTGCTTGGCGGCATCTTCGCGCGTGAGCGCGCTTTCAGCCTGAAACTGATCAACGATCGCTTTTTCGTCGAGCCCCAGTTCGCGCGCATACGAACGGAGGAAGGCGATCGCATAGGCTTTGCCGGGCAACAACTTGAGGTTCATGTCCTCAAGCGCTTCAAGAAACTCGCGGCGCACACGGATGCGGTCGGCGACTTCGGCGATGCTCAAACCCAGTTGTTGGCGCGCTTCCGTCAGCTTGCGGCCGGCGCGCCACGCAGGATCGAGCACCGGCGCAGGCGCGGGCGCCACTTCCGTCTGGCGCTGTTGGCGCGCCTCGGGGCCGGATTCTTCCGGCCGGTCTGATGGTGACGGTTGCAACATATCCAACGCCGGTCCCTCCTTAGAGACCATACGGGGTTAAAAGCATATTTCGAGCCACCCATAAGGTGTAGGTGCGAATCGCGCCGGCCTCAACGCGTTGCGTTGACGGCTTACAGCGGTAACCCTGTTTCGTTGGCGAAATCTGTTAGTTCGGTGCGCAGAGACGCCCGCTCAGGATGTTGCATCATGCGCGCCAACGCAGCTTCTGCCAACTTGGCGTCGAGCGCGAGGATCATTCGTTTCACCGGACCAATTCCGGACGCGGGCATCGACAAGCGCCTGAAGCCGAGTGCCGCAAACGCCAAAGCTTCAAGGGGACGGCCGGCGGCTTCACCGCAGATTGTCACAGGCAGCCCGGCGGCGTCCGCGTCCTCGCGGATGCGCTGCAGGAAACGAAGCGCAGGCGCCGACAAGATGTCGTAGCGCTCGGAGACGCGCGCGTTGCCGCGGTCAGCCGCGAAGAAATATTGCATCAAATCGTTGGTGCCGATGGAGATAAAGGCGGCGCGGCCTTTCAGGTCAGGAATGCTCCATGCCAATGCGGGCGCTTCCACCATCACACCGATGTCGAGCTCTGCTGGCGGTTTGCGGCCGTAGCGCTTGCCCCATTCAAGTTCGCGATCGACCAAGGCGCGCGCGGCGTCGAACTCCTGCACGGTAGTGACGAGCGGAAACATCACGCGCAGCCGCTTGCCTTCAGCCGCACTGATCAGCGCGCGCAGCTGGTAACGCAGCAGCGCCGGGCGATCGAGGCCGATGCGTACGGCGCGCCAGCCAAGCGCTGGATTCTCTTCCCGCTCCGCCGAAACGTACGGCAGAACCTTGTCGCCACCGAGGTCGAGCGTGCGGAACGTAACCGGACGATCGCCGGCGGTCTCCAGGACATCGCGATAGAGGGCGGTCTGCGCTTCCAGGCGTGGCAGCGTCTCCGACACCATGAACTGAAATTCGGTGCGGAAGAGTCCGATGCCCTCGGCGCCGGCCTCTTCCAGATGATGCACGTCGAGCGCCAGGCCAGCGTTCAGCATCAGCGACATGCGCACGCCGTCCTTGGTGACAGCCGGCGTGTTGCGAAGACGCGCGAATTCTTCGTCGCGCGCGGAGCGCAAACTGATGCGCTGCTGGTAGGCGTGAACCACCGCGGGTTCCGGGCGCAAGCGCGCTTCGCCAGTTTCGCCGTCGAGCACCACCGTGTCGCCAGCTTCTACGCGCGACAGGAGGCCCGTCAGCATTCCCACCATCGGAATGCCAAGCGCACGCGCCACAATCGCCGCGTGCGCGGTCGCTGCCCCTTCTTCGAGCGCCACTCCAGCCAGCCGCTCCGCGCCGTAGTCCAGCAACTCCGCCGGACCCAATTCGCGGGCAATGAGAATGGCGTCTTCGGGCATGGGCTGCGCCTTTGCGCCATCGACGCCCGCGAGCGCGCGCAACAAGCGGTTATCCAAGTCTTCCAGATCGTGCATGCGCTCGCGCATGTACGGATCGCGCGTCGAATTGAATTTGGCGCGGTGCTCGCCACGCACGCGCTCAACTGCGGCGTCCGCCGAGAGGCCGGAGCGCACGCCTTGACGCAGCTTGGTTTCCCAACTGGGGTCCTGCGCCAGCATCTGGAAAGTTTCGAGCACGTCGCGCGACACGCCGGATAAGCGCCCGGGGTCGCCTTCGAGCATTTCGTTGAGCGCGGTGCGAACTTGCGCCAACGCATCGGTGAGGCGCTTATCTTCGCGCGCAGGATCGTCGGCGATCACGCGGCCGAGTGGCGCATGCGGCTCGTGCAGAACCGCCGTGCCGATGACGAGCCCGTCCGAAAACGCGCGGCCGCGCATCGATTCCGGCCGGCTTGGACGCGCTTCAACTTCGTTGAGACCGGTCAGATCGCCAAATGCGTTGGAGGCGACCATCTCCGCCAACACCATGGCGATGGTCTGCAGCGCTTCGACCTCATCTTCGGTGTAGATGCGCTGTACGCGGTTTTGTACGACGAGAACGCCGAAGGTCCGCTCCGAGCGCACGATGGGAACGCCGAGAAACGAGTTGTACGGATCTTCGCCGGTTTCTGGACGATACGAGAAGCGCTCGTGGTGGGGTGCATCGGCGATGTTGAGCGGTTGCGTGCTCTCCGCGACCAAGCCGACCAGACCTTCGCCCAATCTGAGGCGCGTGCGATGCACGGCTTCCGGCGACAGACCTTGTGTGGCGAAGAGTTCGTGAAAGCCGCCGCGCGTCAGGTAGATCGAACAGACGTCGGCGACCATGGTCGAGGCGATCATCGCGACAAGGCTGTTCAGGCGCTCCTGCGCCGAACTTCCCTGCTCCATGATCTCCCGCAATTTGCGCAGGAGCACACGGGAGCCGCCGATACTCGCCGGACCAGCCATCGCGTCCGTTCTTCCTCCTTCGTTGTCGCGCCGTTCTATGCGGCGTCTAAACCATAGGCTGTGTGCAATGCACGCACCGCAAGTTCGGTGTATGCCGCATCAATCAAGACTGAGATTTTGATCTCCGAAGTGGCGATCGCTTCGATGTTGACGCCCTTTTGAGCAAGCGCTGCAAACATGGTCCGCGCGACGCCGACCTGGCTGCGCATGCCGATGCCTATCACCGAGACTTTGGCCACATCGCGGCGGACGTGCACTTCGTCGACGCCCACCTTGCCAACGCCGGCTTGAATAATTTCAGCCGCGCGCTGCGCATCGCGGTCGGGACAGGAAAACACGATGTTGCGGCGGCCTTCTTTGCGCGCTTCGGTTTGCACGATCATGTCGACGTTGACGTTCGCGTCAGCTAGACGTCCGAAGATTTCAGCTGCCGCGCCGATGTCGTCGGTGACGCCCAAGAGCGTGACCTTGGCTTCATCGCGCGAATAGGCAACGCCTGACACAACTTGCTTTTCCACAATCTGATCCTCGGAGCAGACGAGCGTCCCGGCATTTGGGGCGCCGGGCTCGACAAAACTAGACAACACACGCACCGGCACGCCCTTCGCGAACGCAAGTTCGACGGAGCGTGTTTGCAGCACTTTGGCCCCGAGCGAGGCCATCTCCAGCATTTCCTCGTACGAGACTTTATCGAGCCGCCGCGCCTTAGAGACGATGCGGGGATCGGTGGTGTAGACGCCATCGACGTCGGTGTAGATGTCGCAGCGTTCGGCCCTAAGCGCTGCCGCCAGTGCAACAGCAGATGTGTCCGATCCACCGCGGCCGAGCGTGGTGATGCGGTCTTCCGGGGTGACGCCTTGGAAGCCCGGCACAACCGCGATCACGCCTTCATCCATAGATGCGCCAATCGCTTGAGTTTCAATGTCGACGATGCGCGCCTTGGCGTGGGCGCTGTCGGTGCGGAATGGCATTTGCCAGTTTTGCCACGACCGCGCCGGCAGCCCAAGACGACGGAGCGCAAGCGCCAAGAGACCCGTGGTCACCTGTTCCCCTGCCGACACCACGACATCATACTCGTCGTCGAAGTCGCGGCCTTTCACTGGATTGTTGCCGCCTTCGCCAGCGGCCCCGCGGGCCAGCTGCACAAGCCGATCGGTTTCACCTGACATCGCCGAGACCACCACGGCGACGCCTCGTCCTGGCCTCACCTCGGACGAGACGATGCGCGCGACGCGGGCGATGCGGTCCACGTCGCCAACGGACGTGCCCCCGAACTTCATCACCAGACGCGACATTGGGTTTCCGGACTTACCGCAGCAATTGGCGCGGCCTTAGCACGCTGCGCCGGGACGCGATACCGCTTGACCCTGCTCATTTCCACGCCGATCTGAACCTCATGGCCGATACTACCGCCACCTCAACCGTCGATCCCGCGGAGATCGAAAAGTTCAGCGCGCTTGCCGCGGAATGGTGGAATCCCAACGGCCCATTTGGCGCGCTGCACAGGCTAAATCCGGTTCGCCTTGGGTTTATTCGCGACTGCGCGGTGCGTCATTTCGCTACCAGCTCACGAAGCTCTTTAGCTGGACTGAAGGTGGCCGATGTCGGCTGCGGCGGCGGGCTCGTCTCCGCACCTTTGGCGCGCATGGGCGCTGATGTCACCGCCATCGATGGTTCTGCTGAGGCAATTGGCGCGGCGCGCGCACATGCGTCGCAGGCCGGGCTCACTATTGATTTTCAAAACACCACGGCCGAAGCGCTCGTGGTTGCCGGTGCGCAATTCGATCTGGTGACTGCGCTGGAAATCATCGAACACGTCGCCGATGTGAACGCATTTCTAGCGGCGGCGTCAGCGCTCGTGAAGCCCGGTGGATTGCTAGTGATCTCGACAATCAATCGCACGCCGCGCGCGCGGGCGCTCGCGATCGTTGGCGCGGAACGCATTCTCAAATGGGCGCCCGAAGGCGCGCATGACTACGACAAGCTGGTGACGCCTGATGAAGTCCGCGCGGGCTCGCCAATGCTGCAGTGGGATGAGCCGGTGGGTATAACCTACAATCCGCTCGGCGCCGGCTGGGCGCTCTCCCGCGACGTCTCAGTGAACTACCTTATCGCCGGACACCGGCCAAAAGCGCTCTAGCGGATCGTCAAACGTCTGCAACGCCACGATCTGGTTGCGGTTCTCAATGTCACGAATCTGGAAACCGTTGGCGCCGAACTGAACGGCGGCATCGGCGCCGCGCACGCGTGCGAAAAACTCGACGCTGCTAAGATCGCCCTCTGCGTCGGTGACGTGGCAGACCGACTGTTCCTCGCTGGTCTCGGTGAGGTATTCAACACGGTAGCGCATGGTATCCACTCTGAGCGCGCTGTTATCTCAGTTTGCGCGCGGGCCCGCGTCTGCCGGACTGCTAGGCCTCATGGCCTAGGACTTGGCAGTCGGCGGACTAGTGCTGTGAATGGATGCTCGGTGAA
Organism: Terricaulis sp.; assembly: GCA_047601265.1. Taxonomy (GTDB): domain Bacteria; phylum Pseudomonadota; class Alphaproteobacteria; order Caulobacterales; family Aquidulcibacteraceae; genus Vitreimonas. Next base: position 400,675 of record JASGJR010000001.1, on the reverse strand, counting down.
CCGGGTTTGGATGAGCTCTGCGCCGGCCTAGTTGACGGACGGCTTTTTCATTCGCGGCGCTAGAACTGGCGGCAGCGGCGCGGCTTCTACGCCTTCTTCCGCCAACTGCCGGGCTTCCTCTGGTGTCGCTTCACCCCAGATCGCGCGCTCGTCGCTTTCCCCGGTGTGAATCTTGCGCGCTTCGTCGGCGAACTTGTCGCCGACATAGTCGAAATTTTCCTTGATGTGCTCACGCACCTTGGCTGCCATCGCCATAGCAACGGCGCGATCTTTGCGCGCATCCTTCTTGCGGCCGGTGACGACAGCAGGCGCCATAGGCGCCTTCTCGACATGGCTCGTGCCGCAGTGCGGACACATGAGCTGCCCCTTCTCGGCTTGCGCGTCGAAGTCGGACATCGAGCCGAACCAGGCCTCGAATTCGTCCCCATTTTGGCAGCGAAGGTCGTAGCGGATCACGTTGCTTACTCAGGGACCTTCAAACTTGCGCCCGCCTTGCCAAGCCGGAATTTTCTCGCGTGTTGCAGCAACCATGTCCAGATCGAGGTCTGCAATAATGTAGCCAGGCTCGTCGTGGTCGAGCTTTGCCAGCACTTTCCCCCAGGGATCGATGATCATCGAGTGACCCCAGGTTGCACGTCCGTCTTCGTGGCGCCCGCCTTGGGCCGGCGCGATCACGAACGACATGGCCTCGATTGCGCGCGCGCGGAGCAGCGTTTCCCAATGCGCTTGTCCGGTCGGCACAGTGAATGCGGCCGGCACCGTGATGATCTCAGCACCGGCGCGCGACAGCGTGCCGTAAAGCTCGGGAAATCGCAGGTCGTAGCAGATGGTCAGACCTATCTTGGCACCCATAGGGCCTCGTACCAGGACCGCACGGCTGCCGCCTTCGACGGTTGCACTTTCACGGTACGTCTCACCACCGCCCAAGGTCACATCGAACATGTTGATCTTGTCATAGCGCGCGACAATCTTGCCTTCGTCCGAAAACAAGAACGAACGATTGAAGACCTTGCCGCCTCCTGTGGCGATTGCGCCGGAGCCAAGCAAAATCCAAACGCCAAGTTCTTGTGCGGCGCGTCCCCACGCCAGCAATTCGCTTTCATGCTTCTCGTCGGTAGAAGCAGCGATCATCGCGTCACGATCACGATTGAGACGCAGCGTGTTTTCCGGCGTGCAAATGAGCCGCGCACCCGCAGCGGCGGCCTCACGCAGAAACGGCATGGCCTGCGTGCGATTAGCACCGGGATCAATGCCCGAACGCAATTGTACGGCGGTGGCGCGAAGCTTGCGCATCAGCGCGCCAACAGCGGATCGAGCGCGCCGCGCTGCTCAAGCGCATGCAGGTCGTCGCATCCGCCCACATGTACATCTCCGACGAAAATCTGCGGAAAGGTCCAACGCCCAGAGCGTTGGATCATCTCCTGGCGAAGATCGGGATCGCCGGTGGCGTCTATCTCTTTCACGTTGACGCCCTTGCGCTGCAAGAGCGCGATAGCTCGCGTGCAGTACGGGCAGAAAGCGCGCGTGTAGACGGTGACCGGGGCCATATCCGACTCAAATCTGTCACAACAAAATATCCATTGGACGCACGACGCGCGCCAGGGTGACTGCATGCACTTCTGCAGCCCCGGCCTTGCGAAATGCACGGGCACATGCCTCCAAAGTAGCTCCGGTGGTGAAAACGTCATCAACCACAAGGATCGTTTTGCCGTCGAACCGCGCTGTCGCTTTGATCGCGCCGGCCACATTCCGTCTACGTTCCGATGCGGATAAGCCAGCCTGGCTCGACCTGCGTTTGACGCGATTGAGAGCGCCGGGTTTCCACGGCTTGCCACTGGCGCGCGATAGCGCCTGCGCCAGCCAAGCCGCCTGATTGAAGCTGCGCGCCGCCAGCCTCGTCCAATGCATCGGCGCTGGCGCCAGGAAATCGGCTTTTTCCAACGCCGGCCCGGCGGCCGCAGCCATCCAGCGCGCGAAAACCGGCAGGCCGTCGCGGCGGCCGCCGCGCTTCAAATCGAGCACCAAACGCCGGGCGTGATCATCGTACACAAGCGCGGCGCGCGCGGTATCGTAACGCGGTTGGCGCGCCGCGCAGGCTGCGCAAGTTCCCTCCGCGCCCACGTCCTCTTGCAACGGAAAGCCGCAGCGGCTGCAGAGCGGCGCGGCCAGAAACTGCAACTCGCTCCAGAGTTCGGCTTCAATAACACCCGGCCGGTCGACGTGTGCATCGGACAGCAATGAGCGCGGCGGCCAGATCAAGTCCGACAACCGCGAGACGAAGCCGCGTTTCCGGAACGCCGCTTCCGCGCGATAAGGAGCGCTCATGCCGCCTGCCCAGCCTCCGCCCGCTTCCATTCTAAGCGGCCCATTCGAGCCACGGCTCGTGCGCCAGCGCAAGCGCCGCGCGCGCGCCGGTTTCCAGGCGGCCGCATTCCTGCACCGGCAAGCGGCGGTCGACTTGGCCGATAGGCTGGAGGCGATCCCGCGTAGCTTCGGCCGCGTGCTCGCGTTGGGCGGCAGCGGACTGTTTTCCGCGGAACTGGCGCAGCGGCCTGAATTGAGCGCACGGCTCGGAAGCGTGCTGGAGGCCGACATCGGCGGCGGTGCGATCGAGATCGACCCGGAGCGCCTGCCGTTCGGCGATGGCGTTTTCGATCTCGTCGTCTCGCCGCTGACGCTGCACTGGGTCAACGACCTGCCGGGCGCGTTTATTCAAATCCGGCGTGCGCTCAAACCGGACGGATTGATGCTCGCGTCGATACTCGGCGGCGAAACGCTCAACGAGTTGCGGATTTGTCTGATCGAGGCGGAGTCGGAATTGACAGGGGGCGCCGGACCTCGGGTTTCGCCGTTCGCCGATCTGCAAGATATCGCCCGCCTGCTGCAGCGCGCGGGCTTCGCGTTGCCGGCGGCCGATCGCGACGTGACCCTTGTGCGCTATCGCGAGCCTGTGCGCTTGTTGGCCGATCTGCGGGCGATGGGCGAGACATCGGCGCTGGCCGAACGCAATCCCCGCGGGCTCAGCAGGCGTATTCTTGCGCGAACGTTCGAGATTTACCGCAAACGTTTCAGCGACGCCGACGGGCGCGTGTGCGCAACGTTTGAAATCCTCACGGCGACCGGGTGGGCCCCGCACGAAAGTCAGCAAAGACCGCTGAAGCCTGGCAGCGCGAAGACGCGTTTGGCGGACGCATTGAAGACGAAAGAGCGGAGCGCTGGAGAAAAACCTGGCGGCTAGCGCGCCGGGCGCGTCATCGTCCACATGTGCAGACCGGGCTTGTCGAATTCGCCGGTCACTTCGAAGCCGTGGCGCGCATAGAGATCGACGTTGCGTTGCGACGACGTCTCCAAATATGCGGGCAAATGCTGCGCATCGACGGGCGCGAGTTGTGCTTTCAGCATGGCGGAGCCCACGCCTTTGCCCTGCGCCGATGTCGCCACGCCCAGAAACACCAGGTGTGCGTGCTGCGCCTGGGGGTGAAATTTCTCGAGCTCTTCAGCGAGCGCAAGGCCGCGCATCGTCCCTGAGATGCCGGCGATGGAGAGCAACATCGGCGCGAGCTGCAGCTCCTGCAGAAATGTAAAGTCGTAGGCTTTGCGATTGGGGCCAAGCCAAATGGCGCTGCCGACCGGTTGGCCGTCGCTTTCCGCCATCCACAGCTCGCGTTGCGGATGCACGCCATCGCCGACGGCGAGATCGAAGAATTTGCGGCGCGCAGAAGTCTTATGCTTGTCCTGCCGCAACCAATAATTCATCCCCCCTTCGTCGACGAAAGCGTCGGTGAGCACTTCAGCAACCGTGGCGTTCTCGCTAGCACGTGCGGCGCGGACGGTGGCTGGCGCGCTCATATTTTTTCCGAGATGCGGATTGCCGCGCGGCAGCCAAATTTGATCAAGGCAGACAACACCGGATAGCCCGGCGCATCCTTCGCGCCCTGCTCGACAGCGGTTTGTTTGTGAATGATTTCGTCGGCGCGGAATTTGTCGATCGTGGCTTTGAGCTCGGGATCGCTGCTACCCAGCCGATCGCTCTGACGCTGGTAGTGATCCTCGATCACTTCTTCGACCGCTTCGGTGCACGCGTGCGCAGCGCTCTCACCCAGCAGCGCCGTGACGGCGCCAAGACCAAATCCCGCGACACGCCACACAGGCGCCATCGCCGTGGGCCGCACGCCGCGCTCGGCGACGATGCGATCGAACGTCTTCAGGTGATCTTGTTCGCCGGCTTCCATCTCGGCGATGACGCGCGCGGCGTGGGATTTGGCGCCGATGCGCTCAAACACCGCCAGCTGCCCGCGATAAATCTGCACTGCGCCATACTCGCCGGCGTGATCGACGCGGATCATTTCTTCGATCTCGCGGCTCTGTGCGCTTTCGCCCGGCATAGACGGCGTGGTTCGCGTCATGACTTCCGCTCCGGCGCGAGAGCGACAAGCCCGCTCAAGAGCGCCATGGCTAAAGATATGAGCGCATTATAGTTCGCCATCGTCAAACCGAACAAATTCCATTGCGGCGTATCGCAGCGGATAATCGGGCCGGTTGGCGCGTTGAAACTGATCGGACCATTGAGATTCTGGTTTTCGCAGGTTTCGGGAATCCAGTGCCACTCAACCGCCGTGTGCTTCGCGGCCATGGCAAAACTGCCCAGAAAAGCGAGGCCTATCAGAAACACCGCCCACCGTAGCAGGTCAGGCCGACGCCACACCGCGATCAGCGCTACCAGCGACAAAGCCACAATGCCCCAGTGCCATTCGCGTTGCGCCAAACACATCTGGCATGGGCTCATATGACCAAAGGTCTCGAACGCGTGCGCGCCCGCGAGCAACGCGCCGGAGACCAAAAACGAGAAGACTGGCCAAATAGGACGAACGCGGTCGAACATCAGTGCCCCAGAAACTGCATCGCAACCACCACGGCCACGATCAGCACTGCGACGATGGCGAGCGTGAGGCGGACGCGCTTGGCGATGACTGGCGCGATTTGCGGGCCGTAGCGTTTGGCGACGTACGACACGCCGAAAAAACGCGCGCTACGCGTGATGATCGAACAACCGATGAGGATTGGCAGCGAGTAGCGCATGATCCCGCACGCGATCGTAACCAACTTATAGGGCACCGGGATGAGGCCCTGTCCCAGAATGACGAGGGGCATCAGGTCTTTCGACTTGGCTTTGAAGGCCTCGAAAGCCGCGGTCAGATGGAAGAAGTCCAAAATCCACTTGCCGAGCGTCTCGGCGGCGAAAAAGCCGATGGCATAGCCCAGGATGGCGCCGAGGACTGACGCGACCATGGTTATCAACGCAAAACGCGCCCACTTTTGCGGCTGCGCCGCGGCCATCGGTGCGAGCACGACGTCCGGCGGAATGGGGAAAAACGAACTCTCGGCGAAGGCCAAAACGAACAACCCCCGCTCCGCGTGAGGGCTTTTGGCGAGCGCGACGGTGCGGTCCTTGAGGGCAGTGAGCATGCGCAGCGGGGCCTAGCATGCGCCGGGCCAAAGGTCAGCGCCTACCGCTGCGGCCAAGATGCTCAAGTTGATGGTGCCCCAAGTCCAACTCGAACGGACACGTTGTTGCCAACGGCAGATTTTGAATCTGCTGCGTCTACCGATTCCGCCATTGGGGCCGCCAAGAGCGAGGCGGGAGGGTTAAGAGCCCGCCGCCCCGGTGTCAAATGCCAACAGGGCTCAAACCATCCGCTCGACGCGGTCCCAAAACGCCTTCGGCAAATCGAGACCGGAGAAGCGCTTGAGCTCCTGCGCCAAGGTCGGCGAGGTCACGTTGATTTCGATCAGCTTGCCCGCGATCACGTCGAGACCGGCAAAGACGATACCCTCGCGCTTTAGCACCGGCGCCACCGCCGCGACAATGGCGCGGTCGGTATCGTCGACCTCGCCAGGCGCTGCCTTGCCGCCCACCGCGAGATTGGCGCGGAAGTCGCCCGCTTTTGGCAAGCGCCGGAGCGCTGCGAACGGTTCGCCGTCGAACACGAACACGCGTTTGTCGCCGCCGGAGACTGCCGGCAAAAACTCCTGCACCAGTATCGGCTCGCGGCCAGCGGCGGTCATGAAGTGCGCAGCCTTGATGCGGAATTCCGGATCGCTCGAGCTGAGTTTGATCACGCCCTCGCCGCCCATCATGAACAGTATCTTGAGCACCACCTGCTCGTAGCGCTTGGCGAAGGCCTCCAACGCTTCGATGTCGCGGCCAACCCAGGTGTTCGGCGTCAGCTCGGGAAACTGCAGGATCGACATCTTCTCGGAGATATTGCGGATGCCGAGCGGCGGGTTGATCACCAGCGTTTTGGCGAGCTCAAGCAGATATGTGTTCGACACGTATCCCATGTCGAAGGGCGGGTCCTGGCGCACGAGGACGACGTCAAAATCGTCGATCCCACGCACCGCTTTCTCAAGCGTTTGGTAGTGCGCCTTCTCATCGAAACTCACCGAAACGCGATTGGCGCGCGCTTTGACGATGCCGAGTTCATAGAAAAGATCGTTCGGCGTAAACCACCACACTTCGTGACCGCGCATTTGCGCTTCCACCATCAACGCAAGCGAGGTGTCATGGTTCACGATCATCTTCTCGATCGGATCCATTTGAACGGCGATGCGCAGTGACCTCATTGAACGCAACTCACTGTGTATCGACCGACCTGGCACTGATCGGATTCACGATATTGATCGCCGCTTCGCACTACATAGGTGTACTCATACAAAGGCCCGTCGTCTCCGACCATTTCCTTTTCGACGATATAGTCATCCGCCGCCGTCGTTTGGACCGGAAATAAACGCACCGAGCCGAACACCAGATCGGCTGCTTCGTAGCTCAGCGCTTCCGAGCGCGAACGTCGAAACGTCACCGTCCGAGAGACGCGCGCCCCAGGCGAAAGCCATGACACGCTTTCACCATCGTGAAACGGCAAGGCCGCCCTCTGGCGTGGATATAACGAGCCCTCACCGATCTCCGGCGCACCCATAAAGGCGCGAATATCGACGCCGAGGCTGCTGCCAACAACGATAGCGAGCATAGCTGCTGTCGCCCAGAGTCCGACAAGCACCCATACGCCCCAGCGTTTCATCCTCACCCGGCTTTCGATGCGCGCCCGTTGATCCGCGCACCGCGCAGATTCTCGGCAATGAGAAACGCCAGGTCGAGCGCCTGTTGACCGTTCAAGCGCGGATCGCAATGTGTGTGATAGCGCGAAGAAAGGTCCTCTTCCGTCACAGCGGAGGCGCCGCCAAGGCACTCGGTGACCTGCTGGCCCGTCATCTCGACGTGGACGCCGCCAGGATAAGCCCCTTCCACCGGCAGGATATTCATGAAGTGGCGCACTTCGGCGAGGATGCGATCGAACGGGCGCGTCTTGTAGCCGGTCGCGGTCTCGAAGGTGTTGCCGTGCATGGGATCGCACGACCAAACCACCTTGCGGCCCTCCTTCGTCACGGCGCGCACCAGCTTCGGAAGCCCGGCTTCCACTTTGTCGGCGCCGAAGCGGGCGATCAAAGTCAGCCGCCCCGGCTCGTTGGCGGGGTTGAGCACGTCGATCAAGCGCAACAGGTCGTCAGGTTCGAGCGACGGGCCGCACTTCAAACCGATCGGATTCTTGATGCCGCGCGCAAACTCAACGTGGGCGCCATCCAACTGCCGCGTGCGGTCGCCAATCCACACGAAATGGGCGCTGGTGTCGTACCAATCGCCGCTGGTGGAATCGACGCGCGTCATCGCCTCCTCGTATCCGAGCAGCAACGCTTCGTGGCTGGTATACACGTCCACCTGACGCACTTGCGGTACGCTTTGCGGCGTAATCCCGCAGGCCTCCATGAAGTCGATCGCTTCGGAGATGCGGTCCGCGAGTTCCTGATAGCGCTTGCCTTGCGGACTATCGGCGACGAAGCCGACCATCCACCGGTGTACGTTGTGCAGGTCTGCGTAGCCGCCATTGGCGAAGGCGCGGATCAAATTCAGCGTCGACGCCGATTGTGCGTACGCCTTCAGCAAACGCTCCGGATCGGGGGTGCGCCCTTCCGGCGTGAATTCCATGTCGTTGATGTTGTCGCCCCGATAGGACGGCAGCGTCACGCCGTTGCGCGTCTCCGTCTGCGAAGAGCGCGGCTTGCCGAACTGGCCGGCGATGCGGCCCACCTTCACCACCGATTTCGAGCCGGCAAAGGTCAGCACGATGCTCATCGCCATGAGCGTGCGGAACGTGTCGCGGATATTGTCGGGATGAAATTCCTTGAAGCTCTCGGCGCAGTCCCCGCCTTGCAGCAGGAACGAGCGGCCCTCGGCGACGTCGGCTAGCCGGGCCTTCAGATTGCGCGCCTCACCGGCAAACACGAGCGGCGGATAGGAACGAAGCTGCTGTTCGACAGCCGCCAGCTTCCCCGCATCCGGGTAGTCGGTTGGGATGTGCTTGGCGGGTTTGTTCCGCCAGCCGTTCGGGTTCCATTTCTCGCGCATCTGGCGCTTCCTTAGCCGATCCCCGCTGGTGGGTGCGAGGCTTCTCTTCCACAGATGGTGTCGCCAGACACGTTCGCGAACAACGCGCAAGGGCAACGCGGCGAGATGCCCAGGGGCGTATCAGCCTGGCCACATTGCCAACGCGTAACGCCCCTCGGTAGGTTGGCGCGGGGCTAAAGTTAATGACGACCGCCACGTACCTGGCGTTCGAGACGGCAGACGAACCCGTTGCGCGGGAGATCGGAGCCGAACTCGAACGCAACGGCTGGACCGCTACTTATGCGGGCCCAGAGACGCGCCGTGACGACGCGCTCCCCCAACTCGTGAAAATTATCGGCCGATCGGGACTGATCGTGTTGATCGCGTCGCCTGCGTCCGAAGGCAGCCGCTGGGTCACACGCGAAGTCGCCAGCGCGATCAACAATGGCAGACCGGTGATCATCGTGCAGACCGGACCGCTCGCGCCGGACTCCTGGATCAGCGCGACACTGGACATGAGCCGAACGATCGACTGCCGCGCGGGCGTTACCTCCGAAGCGCTGGCCAAACTGATCGACGCCACGCGAGCCGCCACGGGCCGCGGGCGCGTTGTGGCAATGCTCAACATCAAGGGCGGCGTCGGTAAGACTGTGCTGGCCGCAAACCTGTTTGCCGCCGTTTATCTCGCTGACAAACGCTCCGTGAGCTTTGTGGACCTCGATCCGCAGCACAACCTGACGCAGTATTTCCTGTCGCCAGGAGAACGCAATCGCATCCGCGACCGCAACCACACCATTTACGGCGTGGTCAATCCGCGCGGTGAACAGAGCGTTCCGCTGGCGGATATCGGCGGCATCGCTGCGCCGCTCAACCGTTCCAAGAACGGCAAACAGACGTTCGAACTGGTGGCGGGAGACGAACGGCTCTTCGAGTATACGCTCGACACCCGGCCCGAGCGCGATAAAGCCGAAGCGTTCACGCGCTTCCGTGCGCTAATCGCGATCTTGCGTGCGCGTTCGGATGTCGTCGTTATCGACTCCAATCCATGCGCAACCTTCCTGACCCGGCTGGCGATCACCCAGGCCGATCACATCATCGCGCCGGTGCGGCCGGAGAAGTATTCGCTCACCGGATTGAACATGCTGGAACATGTGGTGCGGGAAGTCAGGGGAAGGCCATTGCGTTCGGAGGAATTCTCCGTCCTGCTAAATGGCGTGAATGACCGCACGCGCACCGACGAAACACGCGATCCCGATACGCTGACGCGTAACGAGATTGGCGCTGCGCCGTTCTTCAGCGGCGCGCTGCTGCCCGAGGAAATCCCGTATTCGGCGGTGCTGAAGTCCGCGCCGACCGACCGCTTCGCGGCCAACCCGATCAACGTAACCGCCATGCTCCGCGTCGGCGGTCGCCCGGCCAAGGAGGCGCTCACGCGCGCGGCGGCGACAATTCTCCGGCGAGCGCAGACGTGAAACTCGACGCCGCTCAGAAACAGGCGCTCAAGGCGTCGCTGAAGAAGCGGACGGACGCAGAACTGAAGGCCCTGTTCGCGCTGGTGCGCGCCACCGACGACAAAACGCTCCTTGCCGCTCTCGCACCACCGAAGCCCAAGGCACGCCGCGGCGACCCACTGGCGCGGGAGTTGGAACTCGTCCTCAAGCCGATCATGGGTCCATCGGCGGAGAAAGCGGAAATGCTGGTTGAGTTCATGGCCAAGAAGCATCGCCGCAAACTGTCTTTGGAAACCAAAGGATTGGGAGACGCCGCCAAGCAACTGCGCACACACTTTACCGACGCGCAGATCAGGGCTGGCGCCGAAGTCCTGTTGGGGAACCTCAAGAAGCTCTACGGCGACCAAGAGAGCGTCGTCTAATTCCGTAACCGCGAGGCATTGCCAAGCGAATGAGCAGGCATGAAATCATCTCCCATGTCCCGCTCCCAATCAGGCTTCGACCTCGCTCCGCCCAACGACGACGAGCGCCGCCGTCTCGAAGCCGACCTCAACGATGAAGAAAAGCGCGTGTTGCTGCATCACGGCACGGAAGCGCCGTTCTGCGGCGGTTTGCTGAACCAAAAGAAACCAGGCGTGTATTGCTGCCGGGAATGCGGCTTGCCGCTCTTTCGCGGCGTCCAGAAGTTCGAAAGCGGCACCGGGTGGCCAAGCTTCACGGCGCCAATCGACCCCGCCCACGTTCTGGGAATCCAGGACAATTCCTACGGCATGCGCCGAATAGAGACGCGCTGCGCGCGCTGCGACAGCCATCAGGGTCACGTCTTCCCAGACGGTCCGCCGCCTACCGGCATGCGCTACTGCATCAATTCCGTGTCTTTGAGCTTCGTGGCTGACGGCGAGCCGCTGCCGGATCCGCTACATCGCGGCGATCACCTCTAGATCTCGGCTAGAGCTTAGCACGGCGAAGCCGATCGATCATGGCGTCGAGGTCGCGCTGCATGGCGTGAAAGATCACGTCGTCGGCGACCTCGGCCTTAAACTGTTCGAAGGCCCGCGACACCACCTTGCCGACAAGAATGCCAGCTTCGTTGGCGTCACCGGTGAACGCGCGGGCCTTCGCCGCCAGTTCGGCGTGGCTGGAGATAATGGCCGTCACAGGTTGCGCCATGAGCGCTCTCCCTCGTTTCGGGCCGAACGCTCCCCCAGCGCAGCGGCAGATGTGGATAGCATAGCAAAGTTTTCCCCAGTTCGGAGAAGAAAACGGGCCACTCTCCACATTTTTAGTTTCGGGAACCTCCTCGCCTCGTCGCGCTTGGCCGCGCGCGGATCGGATGCGCCGCTCTGAGACTCGTTTGGTCCACAAAAGGGTTTGTTAAGCCCGCATGCGTTTTCATTCGTTGGTCCGCGAACACGCGGCGATGCACGAGGGGAGGCACGCCTCGATGTTCAGCAGAAACTGCGGCGCAAAGCTGGCGCGTGCGCTTGACGTTACCCAACTGTCAGCCACGATGGTCGGCGCGTGACGAAGCCCTTTCCGACTAAGAACCTCCGGTTCTTCCTGACGGCGCCTTCTCCTTGCCCGTATCTGCCGGGCCGTCGCGAGCGCAAAGTCTTTACAGGCTTAGACGGTCTCGACGCCGAAGAACTGCACGATCTGCTGACCAACGCCGGCTTTCGGCGCTCGCAAAACATTGCTTACCGGCCTTCTTGCGACGGATGCGAAAGCTGCGTTTCCGCGCGCGTGCCGGTCGAAAAATTCGCGTTCAGCCGCCGTTGGCGCAAGATCATGGCGAAGAACGCCGATCTGACGCGCAGTCTCGTTCCGGCTGATGCCACCGAAGAGCAATTCGCTTTGCTGCGGCAATACCTGAATTCGCGCCACGCCGACGGTGGCATGGCCGAGATGACCATGAGCGACTACGCCGCGATGGTGGAAGAGACGGCGGTGCGCACGCACATCGTCGAATATCGCTACAGCGCAGGCGCGCAACGCGGCAACCTTGCGGCTGCGGCTTTGGTGGACGTGCTCGGCGACGGCTTGAGCATGGTCTATTCGTTCTTCGACCCAGACGCCGCCAAGCGCAGCCTCGGCGTCTACACGATCCTCGATCACATCCAGCAAGCCCGCGCTGCGGGCTTCTCTTACGTCTATCTGGGCTATTGGATCCCAGGGTCGGACAAGATGGATTACAAAGCTTCGTTTCGCCCGCTGGAGCTGCTTCTGGGCGGCGAGTGGCGGCCCTACGAACCCGTCGAGTTCTGATTTCGCCGCCGGGCCGGTGTAAGATGCGCCATGCCCAACTCGAAGAAATCGCTCTGGCGCGCGGCTGAGATCGCGCCAACCGCGCGGCCCTTCACGCAAAAGCTCAATCCGAATTCGCTATTCCGCGCCGCCGCACTTTCCCGATTGGCGGGGATGAGCCGTGCACACGTGAGCTTGGTGCGCCTGCCGCCGGGCAAGGACAGTTTTGCGTACCACGCCCACATGCTCGAAGAAGAATGGATCTATATCGTCTCAGGCCGCGCCATGGCGGAGATTGACGGCAAGGTCAGCGAAGTCGGCGCCGGCGATTTCATGGGCTTCGCCACCCCATCAGTGCCTCACGTGTTGCGCAACACTTTCGATGTCGAATGTATCTACCTGATGGGCGGCGAGGACAAGCCAATCGACGTGGTGTCCTACCCAGAACACGACAAGCGCTTCTTGATCATGCAGACCGAGCACGGTGCCGAGTTCTATGAACTTGGCGAACCGACGAAGCCTTACGGCAAAGCCGACTAGAGCAGCACGCCTTGGCGCGTGCGCGCGCCGTCTGGCGCCGTGTAGGCGTAGGTCGCACAAACGCGCGTGTGCGTGGCGTTGGGACCCGGCTCATCGACGCCGGAAAACAAAATGACGGTCACACGCATGTCGTGCTGGCCGTAAACCAGCGCCGCGTATGACGGCATCCAATCGTTCTGGCACAAGCTCGGCGCGCCTTGGCTCAGACGTTGCGAGACAATCGCGCGCACTTCTACTTGAAGGTCGCCGCTGCTGACGGCGATCGTCGCAAAGCTATCGCCGCCGCGCGCCGCAAGCTGATCGGCCGCGCGCGACGACAGTGTACGCGTCGCCAGAGCGGCGCCCTTGGCGAACCGCAACGCGTCAGGCTCGATGGCCAAGTCGCCAGTGAATGTGCGCGCGGTCTCCGAGGCCGCCTTGAACGCGAGCGCGTGCTCAGCGGAAGCCGCCACACTCTGATGCGTGGACACGCTGCGCACGTCTCCGCACGCGCTCAGCAAAAGCGCCAAGCCTAGATACAGGCCATTCCGTCTCATCCCGTCAGAAACATATCGGCTCAATCTCACATTGGCGACCCGACTAATCGCGCGCCTTCCACGGATCGTCGCCAACGCACGCAAGCGTTGCGCGACGAACGACGCTCGGCGAAAAATTAGGCGCCCTTGGTGATCGAGCCGATAATGATGATGAGGCCGACGAGGGCGATGGCCATGACGCCGTAGAGCGGGAGCGCCTGTTCCAACAGCCAATTTTTCCAATCGTTGCCGGCCGTGAGGCTTCCGTAGATGCCGTACAATATCGCCACCACGGCAAAGCACGCGACAGCGATCAGGATCATTTGGTTCATGGAACGCCCTCGCCCTAACGGTAACGCAAAGACGCGGCAGCCGCGAGTGCAACTGCCGCGCGTTTGCGTTTAGCGGTCGCTGTTAGGCGGCGCGTAGGCGCATATAGCCAACCCCCGCTGCCAGCGCCAAGCCGCCGCAGCGAGAAGTTTCAGTTTGTTACGCATGGTCTTCTCCTGCTGCGAGTTTGCATCACCAGACCAACAGGAGTTCCGTCCAGTGCGTTCCGCGACATAACGGCCGTGAGCGCGCACGTTGCGCAGCCGACACACGTACAACTCGCGCATGCGCCGAGGTGGAATTTGGTTTCATTAGATCTGCAGCGCGCGTTCCCGCGTTAATGTTGCCATCCCGTCCAACCCGGCCCGCGCACAATTTGCCCCGCACGCGCGCCCGTATGTTCGCCGTTGCGGATGACCGGTACGCCATTGACCAGCACATCAGAAACGCCGGTTGCGTATTGTTGCGGGCGATCGAAGGTGGCGTGATCCTGGATGGTTGCGGGATCGAAGATCACGACGTCGGCGGCATAACCTACTCTCAGTTCGCCGCGCTCGCGCAGGTGCAATTGGTGCGCGGGCAATCCGCTCAAGCGGTGGATGGCCTCGGCGACCGAGATGACATGCTCGTCGCGCACATACTTGGCGAAAAGCCGCGCCACGTTTCCGTAGGCGCGCGGATGCGGCTGCGAGCGCAAGAAAACCCCCTCGGGCGCGTAGCTGCCTTCGTCGGATCCAAACATCGTGTACGGCCATGCGATGTTACGGCGGATATTTTCCTCGCTCATGATGAAATAGGCGACGCCGACGCGGCTGTTATCTTCGATGACGAGATCGAGGATGGTATCCTCAGGGCTCTTGTGGCGTTCGGCGGCGACGCTGGCGAGCGTGCGGCCGGTGAGCGGCTTCAGCGCGTCATTGCGAAACTGCAGCAGCAGCACGTTTTCGGCGCCGCCGGCGTCGCGATAGAGATTCTCCCACCCTACAGGCAGGGCGCGCATCTCACGTAGCACCCGTGCGCGGATGCGCGGATTTCGCAAACGGGCGATGAAGGCCTCCTGGCCGCCCTCTTGAACCCAGGTGGGAATGGCTGCGTCGAGCCCGGTCGCCCCGGCAGTGTAGGTGTACATGTTGGCGCTGACATCGACGCCATGTGCGCGCGCGGCGTTCATATGTTCGAGGCCGGTTGCCGAAAGCCCCCAATTCTGCGCGCCGGCGGGCTTCATGTGATACATCTGCACCCACGCGCCCGAGCGGCGGCCGATATCGATCAGTTCGTCGAGCGCTTCGAGATAATGATCGCCCTCATTGCGAATGTGGGAGATGTAACCGCCGCCAAATTCGTGCGCGGCAGCGGCGAGCGCGACCAGTTCGTCGGTGCCGGCATAGGTGGCGGGCGCGTAAATCAAGGATGAACCGACGCCGAGCGCGCCGTCGCGCATGGCTTGGCGCACCAGGTCCTGCTCTTTCGCCATTTCCGCAGCGGTGGCGTGGCGGTTGACGAAGCCAAGGACATTCTCGCGCACGGTGGTGGCGCCGACGAAGGCGGCGACGTTGGGGGTGATGCCGCGGCGGGTGATGAGTTCGAGATAGTCGTTGAGCGTGGTCCACTCGATCGGATAGCGGATGTCTCCCTGCAGCCGCAGCGACATGGCTTTGAGTTCGTCGGTGAGTGGGCCAGGCGTGTCGCCCTCGCCGAACACTTCGAGCGTGACGCCCTGGCGGATGTCGCTTTCGCTGCGGCCATCGACGAGCAACGTTTCCATCGCTTGGCTGAGCAGATTGATGAAGCCGGGCGCGACCGCTTGGCCGTGGGCGTCGATCTCTTCGCGGCCGCGTGCCCCCGCGAGATTGCCGATGGCGGCGATTTTGCCGTGATCGATGGCGACGTCGGCATGTACACCCTCGGCGCCGGTGCCGTCATAGACCAGGCCGTTGCGGATGATGGCGTCATATTGCGGCACCGGTGGCGCGCTGCTCGACGTGGTGGCGCACGCCGATACGGCCAGCGCCAATGCCGCGAATACCCAGCGTCTCATGAGGTCCCTCCCGCGTGTTCAAGCTTCAGTGCGGAAGCGGGAGAGTCAAGCGATCCGCCCTCCCCCTGCGGGGAGGGGTTGGGGTGGGGGTGCGAGCCAGGCGTTTGCCTTTTGGCAAGTCGGCAGTCGGGACGGGCGCCACGCTCCTCCTCGATGGAGGAGCTGTCAGCGCGGCACGCGCTGACTGAGGAGGTGGGGCCAATAGTAGTGAAGAGTGAGCCTCACGGGGCTCATTCTTTGTCACCGAGGGCGCACCTCCTCCGCCGCTCCGCGGCGCCTCCTCCATCGAGGAGGAGGCGTGACCGTGGACGCCCTCAGCGCTACCTTGCCCGCATGCGCCCGCTTCGTTATTCGATCAATGTCACGCTCGACGGTTGCGTCGATCACACGGCCGTGGGGCCGAGCGAGGAGATTCACCGTTACGCCGCGGCGAAACTTGCGGAAGCGGATGCACTGCTGTTTGGGCGGGTGACGTACGAGATGATGGAGTCTGCGTGGAAGCCGCCGGCGTCGGATGCGTTTCCGGAATGGACGCAGTCGTTCGCGCGCACCATCGATGCGGCGAAGAAGTATGTGGTGTCGTCGACGCTCACCGAACTCGATTGGAATGCGGCGTTTCTGCGCGGCGATTTGGCGGCGGAAGTGCGCAAGCTGAAAGCGATGCCGGGCAAAGGGCTTTATACGGGCGGCGTGACGCTGCCGCGCGCGCTGGCGGCGCTTGGGCTGATCGATGAGTACGAGTTCTGGGTGCATCCGCGCATCGTCGGACACGGGCCGACTTTGTTTGCGGGGCTCACGCAGCCCGTGGATTTGCGGCTGGTGGGGCAGATGACGTTTGCGTCGGGCGCTGTGGCGCTGAGGTATGAGCCGGTACGGTAGCGCGCGCTAATTTCGAAGGCATGTGGCTCGTCATTCCGGACGCGCGAAGCGCGATCCGGAACCCAGGGGCAACCACGGCTTTGTTTGAAAATGGGAGCGGCGTATGCGCGGCGGAGCCGCGCGCTTGAACCTGCATGCATCGTGCTTTGTCATCCCCTGGGTTCCGGGTTCATCGCTGCGCGATGTCCCGGAATGACGAGACCGGCTCCTACGTCCTGTGTACAACTAGGTCGCGTCGTAAGGTGACGGCAATCTCATTGGCTTCCTTCCCCGAAAAGTCACCTTCAATTTGAAAATCTCCGCTCGCGATCGGCTCGTACACTGTCGGCGAGGTCACCACAGCGCCATCAACTACGACCGCGATCTCCTTGCCAACATTCCTCGTCGTCAGGTCCTCGAAGATCTCGGCGGCTCGTTGCGAAAGTTGCACCTGGACAACATACCTCCCGCGCACATCGGGATCGTCGGCAGGGCGAACATTCACGATGTTGCCGGAAAAAAGGACTCTGTCACTCGCGACCAAACACACACGTCGGTTTCGCGCTTGCACACAATCTCCCTCCGCCGTCGCATCATCAGCCGGCGCAGTGGCGTAGACGCCATCCTCGAGGGCCGAGGCCAACCTTTGGACATCCGAGGCATTCGCGGATGACGTCAAAAGAGCCACGACAATTGTCGCATACACTGCCGGTCGCATGCAGCCTCACAACGGAATGTTGTCGTGCTTCTTCCAGGGGTTCTCTAGCTTCTTGTTCTTGAGGGTGCCGAGCGCGCGGATGATGCGTTTGCGGGTTTCGCGGGGCATGATGACGTCGTCGACGTAGCCGAGGCTCGCCGCCACGAACGGATTGGCGAAGCGGTCGGAGTATTCCTTGGTCCGCTGGGCGATCTTGTCGGGATCGCCGATGTCGGCGCGGAAAATGATCTCGACCGCGCCCTTCGCGCCCATAACCGCGATCTCCGCAGACGGCCAGGCATAGTTCACGTCGCCGCGCAGATGCTTCGAACTCATGACGTCATAGGCGCCGCCATAGGCTTTGCGCGTGATCACCGTGACCTTCGGCACCGTGGCTTCGCCGTAGGCGAACAGAAGCTTGGCGCCGTGCTTAATGAGGCCGCCCAACTCCTGGCGCGTGCCCGGCAGGAAGCCCGGCACGTCGACGAAAGTGACGATGGGAATGTTGAAGGCGTCGCAGAAACGCACGAAGCGCGCGGCTTTGCGGCTGGCGTCGATGTCGAGCACGCCGGCCAGCGTCATCGGCTGGTTGGCGACGAAGCCGACGGAGCTGCCGTCGAGGCGGCCGAAGCCGGTGATGATGTTTTTGCCGAACTCAGCGCCGATTTCGAAGAAGTCGCCCTCGTCCACGACTTTCTCGACCAGCTCCTTCATGTCGTAGGGCTTGTTGGGATTGTCGGGGATGATGCGATCGAGCGAGGCGTCTTCGCGCGTAACGTCATCGTAGTGCGGACGCGTCGGCGGCTTTTCCCGGTTTGATAGTGGCAGGAAATCGATGAGCCGGCGCATTTGCGTCAGCGTCTCGAAATCGTTCTCGAAGGCGCCATCGACGACGCCGGATTTGCTGGCGTGTACTTTGGCGCCGCCGAGCTCTTCGTGGGTGACGATTTCGTTGGTGACGGTTTTCACCACCTCCGGGCCGGTCACGTACATGTAGGACGTGTCCTTCACCATGAAGATGAAGTCGGTCATCGCCGGGCTGTACACATCGCCGCCCGCGCACGGCCCCATGATGACGCTGATCTGCGGGATGACGCCCGAGGCCATGATGTTGTTCTGGAAGATATCGGCGTAACCGGCGAGGCTTTCGACGCCCTCCTGAATGCGCGCGCCGCCAGCGTCGAAAATGCCAACGATGGGCGCGCCGTTCTTAAGCGCCATATTCTGGACCTTGACGATCTTGGCGGCGTGCGCGCCGGAGAGCGAACCGCCGAACACGGTGAAGTCCTTGGAGAAAACGTAGACTAGGCGGCCGTTGATCGTGCCGTAGCCGGTGACGACGCCGTCGCCGGGGACTTTGTTTTTCTCCATGCCGAATTCGTGGCTGCGGTGTTCGACGAACATGTCGAACTCTTCGAAGCTGCCTTCGTCGAGCAGCAGATCGATGCGCTCGCGGGCGGTGAGCTTGCCTTTGGCGTGCTGAGCCGCGTGGCGCTTCTCGCCGCCGCCCGCGCGCGCCGCTGCGCGCTTCTCTTCCAGCTTGGCGATGATGTCTTTCATAGGGAAGCGCGGGTCCAGGTTGAATCTACCAACCTGGGCTAACGCCCTGCCCGCGGCGAGGCAAGCTTAGGGGCGCGCTTCGGCCAGAGCTTTCTGGAGGTCTTTGTGCTTGGGCCAACGCCGGGCGCCTTCCGTGAAGGCAGCAACCGCGTCGCTCTGGCGCTTGAGGCTGGCAAGCGCTTTGCCCTTGTTCAGCCAAATTACCGGCGCCTGCACGCCGCGCGCTTGCAGATTGTCGAGGATGTCGAGGGCTTCCTGGGCGCGGCCCAGTTGGAGAAGCGCTGCGGCGCGCGTGTGCTGAATGGCGGGGTTCTCCGGCGCACGGCGCGCGGCCTCGTCAGCAGCGGCGAGCGCCTCCTGCGCCTTGCCTTGTCCACGCAGCGCACATGAAAGCGTATCATAGGCTTGCGGCGACGGATCGGCCTTCAACATTTCGCGGGCCGCGAGCTCAGCTTCTTTGAAGTTGCCGGCATTGTAGCAGGCCATCGCGTAGGCTTGAATGAGACCCGGCCATTTCATGTTGATGCGCATGGCTTCGCCGAACGCGGCGGCAGCGCCTGCATGATCTTCGAGATTGGTCAGCGTGTGACCAAGGGCGATGCGATGGCGCAGCGCATCCGGCTCAAGCGCGACCGCGCTCTTCAGCAATTGCGCGGCCTGGTCGATCTTGCCTTCGCCAAAGCGCACCGAGGCCAGCACATGCAACGCGTCGCCCGTCATCTGCGCTTGCGTCGGCCACTCGGCAGTGAGTGCGCGTTCTGCCGCCGCAAAATCACCGCGGCCAACCGCGGCTTCAGCGCTGCTCAAAGCTTCTTCGGCGGCCATCGGCAAATTCTCCTTCGCACAGCGTTATCGGCAGGACCAAGCGTCAAAACAAGCGGCGAGATCAGGCGGGCACAGCGTCAAATGGCGCGGTCAGGCGCTCGCCTTCGCTGAATGGGATAGTGCCGTGCCACATGTAGGAGGGAAACAGCACGAGACGGCCCTCTTTCGGCTGTACGACACGCTCAATGCCGCAACTCGGTGTCGGGTGCCGCGGCTCGCCAAACTTGATCCAGCCTTGCTGCTCGTTGTTGGACGCGTTTACCGCGGCTGGAAGCGACACGTAATAGGCCGAACTGATCCAACCCGCCGGGTGGTAGTGGTTGACGTGGTAGCCGTTGGCCTTGAGCCACACCGACCACGAACCGGTGATGCGATATTTTCCGGTGACACGCGACGACCAGGGATGACCGGGATGCGCGCGGGCGTGCTCGCGCATGCGCTGCATGTACGCTTGTATCGGCGCATCGAGCGCGGCGATATAAGCGGCAACTGCCGGATCGTTGACGTGTGTGAGGTTGCGGGTGGTTTGCGAACCATTGCGCAGCGATTGGTCGAGCGGGTGTGCGTCCAGAACGTGCAGGCGTTTTAGACTTGCAGCAAACGCCTCGTTGAACGCGCCGACGTTGGCGTATCCGTTCGGCGCCTCGATGTCATAAGGCTGGACCATGAACTCGTAGTCGCAGAGTTCGTGGTAGCGCGGATCGCCGCTTTGGCGCAGCGCCGTCGTCTCGTAACAAATCCATTCCTGATTGAGCGGTTCGCGCGCGCGCAACGGCATGACCAGCGCCAGCGCCTCTTCGCTTCTGCTTAGACGCAACAACGCGTCAGCCAAGGCGGCTTCCTGCGCAGCGACACCCGGCGCCAGTTGCACCGCGCGGCGCAGAAACGCCAGTGCGTCTTCGCTGCGCGCCGTCTCGTCCAGCAGCATGCCGAGTGCTGCCAGGAGCTGTGCCGCGTCCGGCGCGCGCGAAAGGCCGTCGCGCAGCATGACCTCGGCTTTCTCGGTAAGACCGGCGCGACGCAGCAGGTCGGCGCACTTCAAGCGCATGAAGACGTTGTCGGGATTGGCGCTCACGGCCGCTTCGAAATCGCGCGCGAAATCGGTTCCGCCGCCACGCATCCAACGCACCATGGCAAGCGCGTTCTGCAAGCCGGCGTCGCCGGGCCAGCTGCGCACGCCATCGTTGAACGTGGTCTCCGCTTCCGCCACGCGCCCCAAATCCATCAAGGCGACGCCACGATTGAGCCAGAGTGGCGCAGCGCGAAGGCCGCCGCGCACCAGCGCATCGTATGCTGCGAGCGCTTCCTCGACGCGGCCGAGGCGCATCAGCACGAGCGCGCGGTTGTGCCGGGCCGGGGCGTTGCGTGCGTCCAGCTGGAGCGCGGCATCGCTCGCGGCGAGCGCTTCATCGAACCGCTCCTGATTGCGGAGCGCACAGGAGAGAATGTCGTAGCTCTCGGCACTCGGCGCCTCGAACACCGCGCGGCGCGCCGCGGCTTCAGCGACGGTCGCCTGCCCGTTCTGCAATGCAACGCGCGCTGACTTCTTCAGATCCTGCAGCTCTTGCGGCGTCATCACGGCTGCAACGCTGCGATAAAGGCGGCGAGCGCGTCAAACTCCGCGTGCATACGGTCAAGCCGCGTGCGGGCTTCGGCGTCCTCACCCCACCGCTCCAGGCTCCAGAGATCGTCGAGCGCGGCAGCGTTGAAGGCCTCCGCCGCGCTCCAGCCGCCGCGCAACAGAGCGAAGGCGATCAGCACCGATCCGGACAAGCCCGTGGCTTGCGACAGCGCGGTCAGGCGAAAATCATCTAGCGCGTCGGCGTGATCGCGCAGCTGTTGCAGGGCTTCCAGCGCGACGCGCGCGGCGACGATGCCGGTGACCATCGGCAAGTCCACGCCCAATTCGCGCCTGCCGAAAGCAATGAGCGGATCCCACGCCCTGGCTTGGCGGGCGACGAGCGCCTCGGGGCTGTCGGCGCGGTGGCAGCAGAGGTCAGTCTCGCCATAACCGGCGACGTAGTTCACACGCGACGCACGATCCTTAGCCGTCCAGTCGAGTGCGGCGAAGGCGAGCTGAGTGATCGGCATGCGCGCCGGCAGAATATGCGTTCCTTGCGCGGCCCACTCGGCGGCGCACGCGTTCGCCAGTTTGTGCGTCGGCGTCAGGAACGGGGCGCCGCCGGGAGTTTTGAGCGCGCGCGTATCGAGCAACACCGTGAAGCCGCTGTCGCGCGCTTGCACGATTGCGTCCTTGTAGAAACGCTTCGCGGGTTCGGGCGCGTCGCTCATACCGGAATCACATCGAACGACAGGCTCAAGCGTTCATCGCCTTCGAATGGAAGCGTTCCGCTCCACATGTAGGACGGGAACAGGATGAGCGCGCCGACCTTGGGTTCGACGAATGCCTCGGCAGCGCAGCCTTCGGGCGGGCGATTGGGCTCTCCGAGCTTGAGCCAACCGTTGCGCGGGTCGCGCGCCTTCTCGCTGGGCGTGAGCGCGACGAAGTAGGACGAACTGATCCAGCCGCGATCGTGCACGTGGTTGGGTTGAAAACCACCGTCGGTGAAGCGCACCGACCAGAGCGCCGCATAACGATGACGCTCGGTGCGCCGCCGTCCGACCGGATCCTCGGCGCGCAAGCGGCCCACATAGTCGCGCACGGCGACATCTACCGCGGCGACGAATGCTTTCAAATTCGGCTCATCGGCCTGCATGAGATTGCGCCCGGTCTGGGAGCCGTGATCCAAGGTTTGATCGAGCGGATGGGAATTGGTTTTGTGCTGCGTGCGCAAGACGTCGGCGAGCGAGGCGTTGAAGTTCTCGACGGTGAAGAAACCTCGCGGCGCGGGAATTTCGTAGCTGCGGACGAAGCGCTCGTAGTCGTAAAGGTCGCGGTACGCCGGATCGCCCAGCAGCCTTAGCGCCGTGGCCTCGCAGGCGATGAGATATTGCTCGTCGGGATCCTCTTGGCGCAGCACGCGCGCCACGCGGAGCGCTTCCTCGGCATGGCGCTGACGCAGCAGTGTGGAAAGCAGATTGCGCTGCCCCAGTCGCTTGTCGCGCGTGAGCGCCAGTGCGCGGCGCAGCGCGATAAGACCTTCGTCGCCGCGATTGAGTTCTTCAAGAACGATGCCGTAGGCGGTGAGCAGTGCGGGCGAATCCGGGGCGCGCGCCAACGCCTCCTCAACCACGCGCAAGGCCTTGGCCGGCTGTTTGGCGCGATGCAGCGCATCGGCGCACGCCATGCGCAGGCCGATGTCCTGAGGACGGCGGGTGATTTCCGCTTCCATGAAGGCGGTGGCGTTGGGCCCTTCGCCGCGTAGCGCACGGATGCGCGCCAGATGATTGTGCAAGGCGATGACGTTGGGAAATTGAGCGACGCCCTGCTGCAGCGTTTGCTCCGCGTCGGCTTTGCGGTTCTCTTGATAAAGCGCGCGCGCTAGCGACAAAGCGAGATCGGGCGAGTCCAGGTTCTGCGCCGCCAGGCGCTCGTACACCTCAAGCGCTTCCTTGTTGCGGCCAACGCGCTCGAGCGCCACGGCGTGGTTGAACTTGAGCGGGCGCATTTGGGGATCGAGCCGCAGCGCGGTGGCGGCGGAGACCAGCGCGTCCTGGTTCTTTTCCATGGCGCGCTGCACTTGTGAGAGCAACGTCCAGGCTTCCGCGTTCGGATTGACGGCGATGAAGTTGCGCGCCTCTGCTTCCGCCTGATTGAGATCGCCGCGCGCGATCAGGCACTGGACGATGTTGACCTGCACCGTCGGCGCATTTGGCGCCAACGCCAGCGCGGCGCGGAAAAACTTGATGGCTTCGTCATAGGCGCCGCGCGCCTGCAGCACGACGCCGAGGTCGTTGTAGTACTGACCGTCATCGAAGGAGTACGCGATGGCGGCGCGGAAGTGTTTCTCGGCAGCGTCGAGCTGGTTTTGGGCCTTCTTGATCAACCCCATCAGGTGAAGAACCGAAGGATCGAGTTTCAGATCGTTGAAGACAGGCGAGAGCACGCGTTCGGCGCCCACGGGATCACCGCGGTTCAGCAACTCGCGGCTGGCGAGCGCGAGCGCGGAGACGTCCATCCTCATCGCTTGCCCCGCTGGTCGAACGGCTCGAACGGGTTCTTGCCGTCGCGCTCGTCGAAGCCCAGGGCGTCGAACGCGGTTTTCATGTGCGCGGGGATGGGTGCGATGACTTTGAGCTGGCCGCCGGATGGGTGCGGCAAGCGGATGGCGCGGGCGTGCAGCTGCAAGGTGTGCGGCAGACCGCCAGGCGCCGGCGTGCCGCTGCGATATTTCTGATCGCCGACGATGGCGTGGCCGATCTCGGCCATGTGGAAGCGCAGCTGGTGGGTGCGGCCAGTAACCGGCCGCAACGCCATCCATGCGGCGCTGTCGGCGGCGTTCGACATCACCACGTATTGCGTAATCGCATGCACCGCGCCCTCGTCAGTCTGCACGCATTTTTGCATCATCTCGCGGTCGGCGTCGTGAACGCCGGGCGCCTTGCGCATCCAGCCGCGGATTTCGCCCACGTGCGGACGCGGCGTGCCGATGACGACGGCCCAGTAGATCTTGTCGGTGTCGCGATCGCGGAAAGCTTCGCCGAGCCACGCGGCGGCGCGCGGATGGCGCGCAAGCACCAAACAGCCGGAGGTGTCGCGGTCGAGGCGGTGCACCAGCTTGGGCTTGGCGTCGAGTTCGAACTTCAGACCATCGAGCAAGCCGTCGACGTGGCGCGTGGTCTTGGCGCCGCCTTGCACCGCAAGGCCTGATGGTTTGTTCAAAACGATGACATCCGCGTCGCGATGCAGAACCAGCGAGCGGATGAAGTCTTCGTCCTTCTTGGGCAACGAACCCGGCACACGCGGCGGCGGTGCATCCGGCAAAGGCGGAATGCGTACAGCTTGGCCGGGAGCGACGCGGTCGGATGCTTTCACGCGCGCGCCATCGACGCGCACTTGTCCGGTGCGGATCAGCTTCTCGATCTGGCCTTGGCTGAGTTGCGGATAGCGGCGGCGTAACCAGCGATCGATGCGGGTAACGCCATCATTCTCCTCAACCTCCACCGTCTCAACCGACTTCATACACGCCCCAGCTTCATGCACGTGTCAGGGCAAAGCCAGCCCAGCATGCAGCAACGCTCAAGACGACGGAGGCTGCCGCATAGAGCAAACCCAGCCCAAGGTTTCGCTCCAGCAAGTGCACGGTTTCGATGGAAAACGTCGAAAAGGTTGTAAAGCCACCCAATACACCCACGCCGATCAAAAGCCGGATGTCTTCGTGGCTGGGGTCGAGCTTGGCGGTGAGCACGCCCATGGCCAGACCGCCGGCGACGTTGATGAACAACGTCCCCCACGGGAATCCGACGCCCAGGGCGCGCGCAAACACGTAGCCGACGCCGTAGCGCGTCACCGAGCCGACTGCTCCGCCTAATGCCACCAGCAGCACCTGCATCATTGCGGATGCAACCGCGTGCGGATGGCCGCGGCGGTGCTGCGGGCATCGTAGGCGTTGGCGTCATCGGGCTTGGGGCCGCTGCCAAAACGGATGTCCACGGTGGCGGCGCGGGCGATGTGGGTGTCGTGACCGCCGATCGGGACGTTGATGCCGATGCCGGTGCCGACTGCGGTGTGGCGGCCGAAACTGGCGCCGCCAAAACCGAAACCAATGCTCGGACCGGAATGAACCATGCCTTCGTCGTCCAGCGCGCGGCGGTCGACCCAGAACCAATCGTGGTTGTTCGACAGCGTGAGGTCAGCGGCGCGCAGCATGGCGTAATCCTGCAAGGCGCCCGCTTCGGCGCCGGAGGGCGCGCGGAAAGTCACGGAATAGCGGTTGGTTTCGATTTGCTGTTCGACATAGCCGGAACTGCTGGGGCCGGTCGCTGCAGCGTATCGGGGCGGCGCGCCGGTGGCGCAGGCGGCGAGCGTCAGGAGAGCGGCCGCAAGAATGTGTTTTTGCATCATCGGTTCGGTCCTGGCTGGAATCCCTCGACGCCAGTGTATCAGGTTTATGGCGCGTGCGCCGTTTCAAGCCCGAGTGATCGCGCAGCGGCCAGAAATTGTGGCGGCGGCGGCGCTTCAAGGGCAATCCGGCCAGCCTCCGGATGCGGCACGTCCAGCTTCAAAGCGTGCAACAGCAGGTTGGGGATTTCGACGCCTGCCAAATTGAACAGCCCGCCGTATTTGCCGTCTCCGGCGATGGGGACGCCAAGGTGGGCGAGATGCGCACGCAACTGATGCATGCGGCCGGTTTCAGGGTGGAGTTCGACGAGCGCTGCACCGTTCGCCGCCGCCAAGGTGCGGTAACGCGTCCGCGCGGCCTGCCCGTTTGCGGCGACCTCCATAATGTCGAGGCCCTTGCGGGAGGTCTTGTGGAGCGGCGCGTCGATGACGCCCTCAGCCGGCGCCGGCGCGCCACAGGTGATTGCGAGGTAGGTCTTCTCCGCGCTGCGGCCGGCAAAGGCTTCCGAGAAATATGCGGCATCCGGTTTGGTGCGGGCGACGATGATGACGCCGGAAGTCTCACGGTCGAGACGATGCACGAGGCGCGGAGTTTTGCCGTTGGACTTGGCGAAGGCGGCGAGCAGATCTTCGAGACTCTGCGTGACGCCGGAACCGCCCTGCACGGCAAGGCCCGAAGGTTTGTCGAAGGCGACGAGATGCGCGTCCTCGTAAATGACGAGGCTGCGCGCGAAGGCGATCGCGGCGGGTGTGAGGGGGCGCTGTGGCGACGGCATGGAGTGGCTACACGCTAGCCGGTTTGCGACGCGATGTCCGCTATTTGCCTAATACTCGCGATTTCGTCGCTGTGACTGATGCTGCGACTCAGCCAGGCAGTCGCATTGACAATGTCATTCGGCAGAAAACACGTAGCGCACAGTTCGGCCCGCGACGAACGCGCCAATCGCATAGACAAGCCACCTGATTCCTTGCCGCCAATGCCATTCGGCGGCTTCTTGCGGCGTCTCTAATGAGGGCGAGCCATTTGGCAAGAAGATGCCACTCGAGTCCTCCAACTGTCGGGCGAGATTGATATTCAGCAGCGCCACTATGAGCAGGAAAATTGCGCAGACAGTTAGCGACCAGTGAAGCACGCGTCCGAGTCGCCCCAGGATGTTGGGCTCAGGTCTTCTTATAGAAGGCCACAGCAAGTTTAGCATCGCGTACAACTCCAACTGCCTCGGCGGCGGTGATGGCACCCCAATTTGCAGCGCGATACTTCGCCCTCACCGTCAACGGCCCGTTACAGCCCTTACTTCCGGCAAATTGCACTGTTGATCAATTCAGCAGAGAGACAGGGCCAGCAGGTCTTTTGGACGGCCGCCCCGCTCACGACCCCGCACGTTGAACCTGGCGCTGCTAAACAACAGACTTTTCGGCCAACAACCGACGCTCCACTAATGCGCAGCGCCCGCTAGCGCCACCTGCCCCGTTGCGCCGTCTGGAACTGGTTCGCCGCCGTGTTCGGAGAACCATTGTAGCGTGTTGACCACTTTGATGATCAAGCCTGACGGCCGCGCGGCGATGTCGTGGCTGGCGCCGGGGACGCGGATGAGGCGGGTTTCGACGTGGCGCAAGCGTAGCGCTTCGTAAAATTGCTCCGCTTCGCCGGACGGTGTGCGCATATCGGCTTCGCCAGTGATGAGCGCGGTCGGGGTTTGTACGTTGCCGACGCGCGAGAGCGGCGAGCGCGCCCAGTAGCGGTCGATCGCGCCCGGCTCCCATGGGAATTCGCCGAGCCAATATTGCGCGTAGAGCGGCGTGAAATCCGAGGTGAGCACGAAGCTCGACCAGTTGATCACCGGCTTCTGCACCACCGCGGCGGTGAAACGATTGGTGGCGCCGACGATCCATGCGGTGAGCACGCCGCCGCCGGAGCCGCCAGTGACGAACAAACGATGCGGATCGACGGGTTCGTGGGCGATGGTTGCGTCCACGACGCTCATCAGATCGTCGTAGTCCTTATCCGGGTAGTCGCGGTTGATGAGATTGCCGAACTCGCCGCCATAGGAATTGGAGCCGCGCGGATTGGCATAGACGACGATGTAGCCGGCTGACGCGTAGAGCTGATCTTCCGCTGCAAACGATGGGCCGTAAGCGGCGACCGGGCCGCCGTGGATTTCCAGCAGCAGCGGATACTTCTTGGACGGATCGAAGTTCGGCGGGCGGATGATCCACGCATCGATCGGGCGCTGGTCGACGCTCGACCGCACGCTGATGTGCTCCACAGTGGGAATGGTTTTGCCGGCGAAGACGTCGTCGTTGAGATGCGTGACGCGGCGGTTGCCGACGGTCACGTCGCTTGGCTGGGTCGGCGTAGTCGTGGTGACGGCGTAAGCGCCGCTGGCGTTCACGGAATACGAACCACTTGTGTACGGACGGCCCACATCAGTGCCGCCGACGTTGCTCAGTACGGTGGTGACGTTGCCGCCGCCTGCGCCGATGCGGCCAAGCTTGGTGACGCCGTGGTCGGCGAACAGGAAATAGATCGAGCCGTTGCCGGACCATTGCGGGTCCTGCACGTCGCGGTCGAAGTGCACGGTGATGTTGCGTGCGCCAGAGCCGTCAGCGTTGGCGACGTAAAGGTCGGTGACCTGATAGAATTGCTGATGATCGTCGAAGCCGACATAAGCGAGGCGGCGCCCGTCAGGCGACAGCATCGGCGCGTCTTCGGGGCCGTGCCGATCGGTAAGCTTGGTGATCTGGCCGCTGACAATGTCGAGCGCATAG
Source organism: Terricaulis sp. (assembly GCA_047601265.1). GTDB lineage: Bacteria > Pseudomonadota > Alphaproteobacteria > Caulobacterales > Aquidulcibacteraceae > Vitreimonas. Next base: position 372,446 of record JASGJR010000001.1, on the reverse strand, counting down.
ACCGCGCTTTCGACAGCGCGATATTCCCAACCGTCTTCCGCATTTGCTGAAAACACCAAACGCTTGCCGTCCGGCGACCAAGACAAGCGGCCGTCATGATTGCGGTCTTGGTAGGTGAGCTGGCGCGGCGTGCCGCCGTCGCTTGGCACGACGAAGATTTGCTGAAAGCCGGAATGCAAATAGCCGGCGCCGTCGATGCGGTAGACGACGCCATCGATCACGCGTGCGGGTTCGGCCCAGGTCGCGCCTTCAGGCTTGGGCGGCATGCCCGCGGGTTGCGGATTGGCTTCCTCGACGAAACCCTGGAATGCGAGGGTCTTGCCATCGGGCGACCAGGTGAGATTGGCGGCGCCGCCAGAAAGACGGGCGATGGTCGCCGAGCGCTGCGTGTCGAGATAGAAGACGCGGAGTTCGTCGCCCGCGGGCTCACCGGCGACGTAAGCGATGGCGCGGCCGTTGGGCGACCACACCGGCGAGCCGTAATTGCCGGCGCCCTGGATGAGCGGGCGATTGCTGCGGCCTTCGGAATCCACCAGCCAAATCGAATGGCGGAAATGATCGCTCATGATGTCGGCGGAGACGCGGACGTAGGCGACGGTGCGGCCATCGGGCGAGATCTGCGGATTGTCGGCGTACTCAAGATTGAAGACGTCCGCGGCGACAAAGTGGGTCGCGGGCGCGCGCTGCGGTTCGGCCGAAGCGGTGGCGGCAAAAGCGAGTACGGCGGCGGCCGCCGCGGCGCGGATGAGCATGAAATCCCCCGGTTGAGCCGGAAACCTAGCGCCCGCCGTATCGCGCCGGAAGCGCCGTTCGCCGCTTTGGCGAATGCCTTGGCCATTTGCGTTAATTGGCCGTGATCAACGCCAGGGCTTCGGTCATGAGCGGGCCGATTTCGGTGTTTAGTACGAGATCGGCGTAGCGATCGAGTTCGGTCGGTTCGCGGTTGACGATGACAAGGTTGGCACCGTGACGCTTGGCTTCAACCGGCAGACCGGCGGCGGGATACACCACAAGCGAAGAACCCAGCACGAGGAAGAGATCGCACGTGCGCGCCTCCTCGGTGGCGCGGCGCATTTCGTGCTCGGGCATGGGCTGGCCGAACGAGATGGTCGCGGTCTTGAGCAGACCGGCGCAGTGCAGGCAGACGATATCTTCGCCGCGGCGCCACGGCATTTCGAGATCGTCCAGTTCGTGGCGCTCGCCGCAATCGAGGCACTTGGCGTAGGAAGCGTTGCCGTGCAGCTCGATGATCTGCGCGGCGGGTGCGCCGGAATCTTGGTGCAGGTTGTCGACGTTCTGGGTGATGATGCTCCTCACCTTGCCGCGATCGACCAGCGCTGCGACAGCCTTGTGACCAGCATTGGGAGACGCCCCGGTCCAGCCCGCTGTGCGATTGAACACCCTGCTCCACGCCTCTTGGCGCGCGCCTGGTGAGGCCACGAAGTCTTGAAACATGATCGGCTTCATCTTGCTCCACACGCCGCCGGGGCTGCGGAAATCGGGGATGCCGCTCTCGGTAGAAATGCCCGCGCCGGTGAATACGACCGCGCGGCGAGATTGAGTGAGATAGGCCGCGAGCTGCTCAGCATCGGTCATCGCGACAACCTAGGTTGCCGATGCGCGAAAACCTAGCTCTTGACGGCCTTGGCGGAGCGCCGCCGGCTCTCCATGTGGGGCGCGAGGGGATGTCATGATCACAGGTCTGTTCGCTCTGTGCGTGCTGGTTATGCGGTGCTTTCCCGAAACGGCGCTGGCGCGCTGGCTGAACGCGAACCTGGTTGAGCGGCCGCTGGCATGGCTCTCGCGGTTGCGGCGGCGCGACGTCATCCTTCTGTTTGTCATGATCGCGCTGCTGCTGGTCGCAAACGACGTGATCATGTTGTTCGGCGCCGGCGAATTGCTGGCGATCGGCGTGAATCTCTCGGTGTATTTCGACGCGGTGCTGGTGGCGACGGCAGTGACGATCGCTGCGACGGTTGCAACAGCGTGGCGGGCCATGCGCGCGCGGCTTGCAACATGGTTGCGCGCGGCCGCGCTGTGGCGCGCGCGGGTTGCACGCCGTGTCCGGAGCAGAACGCGGCGCACGCCGAAATCGCTGAGCGATGACGATGCGCCAGCTTTGGCGTTCGCGGGCTAACTACTTTCCCTCACGCTCGGCGCGAACTTTGGCCCAGTGCTCAAGCCGTTCCTTGATCGCGCCTTCGCGGCCGCGGCCTTCAGGATTGTAGAATTGCTGGCGCCGCATCTCATCGGGAAAATAGTTTTGTCCCGAGAAGCCGCCCTCCGCGTCGTGGTCGTAGCTGTAGCCTGAGCCGTAGCCGAGGTCCTTCATCAGCTTGGTGGGCGCATTGCGGATGTGCATCGGCGGACCGAGCGTGCCGGTGTCCTGCGCGGCGCGCTTGGCTGCAGACCACGCTGTGTACGCGGCGTTGGATTTCGGCGCGGTTGCAAGATGGATCACCGCTTGCGCCAAATGCAGTTCCGCCTCCGGCGGGCCGATAAAATGCACCGCGTCCTTGGCGGCGCTGCAGATCAGGAGCGCGGTCGGATCGGCAAGGCCGATGTCCTCGGCGGCCGCGCGCACCAGACGCCGGGCGATGAACAACAAATCCTCGCCGCCCGTCACCATGCGCGCGAGCCAATAGAGCGCCGCATCGGGATCGGAGCCGCGAATGCTTTTGTGCAGCGCGGAGATGAGATTGTAGTGCTCTTCGCGATCCTTGTCGTAAGCGGGCGCGCGCTTCTGCAGCATTTCACCGAGCGCTTTGGCGTCGAGCGGCTGCGCGGTCTTCAACGCGAACAGTTCTTCAGAGAGCGTCAGCAGATAACGGCCGTCACCGTCGGCCAGGTTGCAGAGCGCAATGCGTGCTTCGCCGGTCAGCGGCAGCTTTTTGCCAAGCAACGCTTCGGCGCGCTGGAGAAGTTGCTCAAGTGCCGCGTCATCAAGGCGCTTGAGCACGAACACTTGCGCGCGCGAGAGCAAGGCGGCGTTGATCTCGAAGCTCGGGTTTTCGGTGGTCGCGCCAACCAAGGTAACCACGCCCTGCTCGACGTACGGCAGGAAACCATCCTGCTGGGCGCGGTTGAAGCGATGAATTTCGTCAACGAACAGCAAAGTCGCTTTGCCCGAAGCGCGGCGGCCGCGCGCCGTTTCGAACGCCTTCTTCAAGTCGGCAACGCCGGAGAAAACCGCGCTGATTTGCTGGAATTCGTGACCGGTTGCTTCGGCGAGCAAACGCGCGATCGTGGTTTTGCCGACGCCTGGCGGCCCCCAGAGCACCATGGAGGAAAGCCGTTGCTGCGCCACCATGCGTCCGATTGGACCTTCGGGCTTCAGCAAATGGTCCTGGCCAACGACCTCATCAAGTTTCTTGGGACGCAGCCGTTCGGCCAACGGCGTTGGCGCCGCGTGTTCAAGGCCGGCCGCTTCGAAGAGATCGGACATGGCCCATAGATAGGCCTCGAATCTCGCCGAAGCGACCGCGATTAACGCGTCAGAAGCGGATGTCCGCGCGCTGGCCGCCTCGCTGCACGCCGATGACCCAGCGGGCGCCGGCGTTGAGTTGGGCCTGAACTTGGTCGGCGCTTCGGATTGGGCTGCCGTTGATCTCGTCGATAATGTCTCCGGGATGGAAGCCAACGCGCGCCGCAAAACCTGTTGGCGCCAGCGCTTGAATGAAGACGCCCTGCGCAAACGGATCGAGGCCCGCGGCTTCGGCAGTAGCCGGCGTGAGCGTGACGACACGCGAACCGCTCAACGGGTTTTGGCCGGTAATAGTCACTGGCGCGGGCGATCCACCCGGAGGCGCTTCCGCGGTCGCGGTGAGAGTGAGGCGGCGGCCGGCGCGTTGCACCACCAGCGGAACGTGCGAACCCGCATCTTGCGTCGCAAACTGGTAGCGAACGCCGGCTTCGTCGTGCACGGCTGCGCCGGCCACCTGCAAGATCACGTCGCCGCGTTGCAAGCCGGCGCGTTCGCCGGCGGCACGCGGGTAGAGCTCGGCCACCAACACACCGTCCGGACGATCCAGGCCAATGGAGCGCGCGAGATCGGGCGTCACGGCCTGCAAGCGCGCGCCAATCCACGGCTGGACGAAAGTATGGCCGCCGCCGACCGCGGTATCGATCACGCGACGCACAAGATCGGCGGGAATGGCGAAGCCGATGCCGGCGGAGTCTCCGGACTGCGAGAGGATGGAGCTATTGATGCCGACGAGTTCGCCATTCATGTTCACGAGCGCGCCGCCGCTATTTCCGCGGTTAATTGGTGCGTCGGTCTGGATGTAAAGCGAGTCACTGCCGACCTCGGTGCGCGCAAGCGCGGAGATGATGCCGCTGGTCACCGTTTGCGAAAGACCAAACGGATTGCCGATGGCGAGCACGAGATCGCCAACCTGAAGGCTGCGGGTGTCCGCCAAAGGGAGCGTCGGAAGGCGCTCCGCGCCGACATCGATTTTCAACACCGCGAGATCGACGCGATCGTCCGCGAGCATCACACGCGCGTTGAACTCACGCCGGTCAGCCAACACTACGCGTAGTGTTTGCCCGCCTTGGATCACGTGATTGTTGGTTACGACGATGCCGTCGGCGCGCACGATGACGCCGGAGCCAAGCGACCGCTCCATGCGTTCGCGCGGCACGCCGAATTGCTGGAAGAACGGGTTAGCGTAAGTCTGCACGGTGTGGTCGGCGTAGACGTTGACCACCGCCGGACTGGCGCGCGACGCCACTGGCGCAAACGAAAGCTGCATCTGCGCTGCGCTCGTGGGCGCCGCCCGCTGTGCTTCGACGGGTCCTGCGAGACCCGCAAAAGCGAGAACCGTAAGGGCCGCCAAGGCCGCGCGCGAAGTCTTCATGAAGCACCCCTCAATTCGGGGCGGATCATGCGCTGCGTCGTGTCGGAAACATGGCGGGACAGCGCCAGCGCCGTGCCTACGCGGCGATCTGCGTATTCAACGCGGCCAATAGCGCCCGCCAATGCGCGCCTTGGCGTGTGAGGAAGATGCGTTCCGGGAAGCCATGCTTGGCGACATGCTCCTGCGGCACGCTTTCCCAACCGCGGTGCTCGATGCTGACACGCGTTTCGCGCACGCCCACTGCTTCGAACGTGACGGTGACGTGGGTCTTTTGCTCGGGCGCAAACGTGCCGATGCGCCAATCGAACGCGAGTTTCTGGCCGGGTTGCCAAATAGTGACGCGACCGATCTCGAAGGTCTTGCCGTTCGGCAGATCGGTGACGAGGCGGCCGTTCTCGCCTGGCTCAAAACGGAGCGCGCCATCGCCGCGCGGGGTAAGCTGAAAGAGTTGGTCGGGCTTCCACCACAAGGCGATCTCTTGAGTGAAGACCTCGAATGCCCGCTGCGGCGTCGCTTGCACGCGCAATGAGACGATGACGGCGGAGCCGGCCATGCTATCGGCCGCCTGCTTCGGTGCTCACTTCTTCTTCTCGATGTGCGCTTTGAACGTTGAGAGCTGATTGCTCCACATGCGTTCGGTCTGTTCGAGCCATTTCTTGAGGTCAGCCATAGCGCCGTCCTTCAGCGCATAAATGCGCACGCGCGCGTCAAAGTCTGGATGCGTTTCCTCAACCAGTCCGGCGGCTTTGAGTTCGCGCAGATGGCGGCTCATCGCCGGCGCCGGAAGATCGAGCTCTTCGGCGAGTTCGCCCGCGCGGCGCGGTTTCTGTCCGAGCAGCTCAATGACGCGCCGCCGCGCCGGGTCGGCCAGCGCGGCGAAGGTGGCGTCGATGTTGCGCTTGGGGCTCACAGGCGCGTCTGCGTCTTAAGGCCCATGGCTTTGTCCCACTCCGCCGATTCCATACGCTGAACCGTTTGGCCGAAGGTCCAAATGTGGCCCTCAGGATCGGCAGCGCGATAGGTGCGGTCGCCGTAGAACTGGGTTTCCGGCTCTTGCAGGATCTGGGCGCCGGCTTTGCGCGCCCGCTCGCAGTGCGCGTCGATGTCCTCGTCGAGCTGTACATGGACGGTCTGGGTGTTGATGCCGTCGATCGATTTCGGACTGCGATGCTTTTCCGTCCACTCGGTGCCGATCATCACCACCGACGCGCCGAACGTCATTTCGGAGTGCGCGAGATTGCCCTCGTTATCGAGGATCACCATCAGCGGCTCGAAACCGAACGCCTCTTCCAGCCACTTGAAGGCGGCCTTGGGATCTTTGTAGCTCAGCGCGCTCGACAGACCCTTCGAACGGTAGAAATCGGTCATTGGTCGTCTCCTTGGCGCCGGAGACAATATTTCTATTTATTGCTAAGTAAATCGTCAAGAGCATGGCCAGCGTCCGAAGGGTCCCCAGTCACGGTCAACGCAGAGCGGCGGCCGTGTCCGCGAGATTTCCATCGTTAGTTTCCGGCGTGACCCCGATCAGATGCGTCACCAGCGGATAAATCGACACGTTGTCGAAGCTCGGCAGCCGAGCGCCACGCTTGAACGCAGGCCCGTACGCGAGAAAGAGCGCCGCCATATCCGGCTCGGCAGGATCGAAACCGTGGTTGCCGACGGTGCCTGAATATTGGGGGGTCTGAGTGCTGTGATATTGCCAGCCAAGATCGGCCAGACAGATGATCGCCGGAACCCGCGCGTTGTTGCCGAAGTGGAAGCGCTCCGGGATTTCGCCTTTGCGCCAGCACTCGCCGTGGTCGTGGCGTCCGAGCAAAGCGTGTTCAACGTCCGCTTCATGGCCCGGAAGCGGCGTTAAGCCGGCAAACGGACCATCCCAAACGACATGAGCCGCGGTGGCGGGCGCGCCGGGGTCGAGTTCGATGACGCGTTCGGCGCTCACATTGGTCATGCCGTGGTCTGCAACGATGACGTAGTTGACGCGGTTGCGGTAGCCGCGGCGATCGAGGCCGGTAAGCAAGCGCGAGATCGATGCATCGACCTCAGCAGCGGCCGCTGTGGTTTCAGTCGAGTCCGGACCGAAGTGATGGCCGGCGCTGTCGACGATGTCGAAATAGAGCGTGAAAAAACGCGGGCGCTGGTCGGCGGGAAGATCGAGCCATGACAGCAGTACATCGACGCGCGCAAAACTCGACATGGCTTGATCGAAGACGCGGTAGCGGCTCGGGCGGCTCCCGTGAATTTCGTACTCGCTGCCGGGCCAGAACATCGTGCCGGTGTGCACGCCTTGCTTCTCGGCCGTGACCCAGATTGGCGTGGCTTCATTCCACCAGAGCGGGTCGGACGCGACGGCGCGATTGTTGATGGTGAAGACCACGCCGGGTTTGGATGGATCTTCCATCGTGTTGTTGATCATGCCGTGATGATCAGGACGCAGCCCGGTGACGAGCGTGTAGTGATTGGGAAACGTCACCGACGGAAAGCTCGGACGCATCGATGCGAGGACACCCTGCTGTGCAAGGCGAGACAACGTCGGCGTTTGGCCGCGGTTGAGATAGTCGGGCCGGAAGCCGTCGATCGAGATCAAAATGGTGATCGGCGGCGGCGGCGCGGGAGCGGCCAGCGCATCGGCGCTGAACGCGGCAACGATGAGCGCGAAAACAAAAGAGCGGAGCCATGTCATGACCCCGCTCCTAAACTCTAGTCGTGACGGATGCACGACGCCGCGGTGCGGCGCTTAGCCTTCGTCGGTGTAGATGGCTTCCGGGCGCGGGCCGCTGTCCTGGCCACGCGCTTCCGGGTCACGGTCAACGAACTCGATGACCGCGAGCGGGGCGTTGTCGCCGTGGCGATAGCCGGCCTTCAGCACGCGCGTATAGCCGCCAGCGCGGCCCTTCATGCGCGGGGCCAGCGTGTCGAACAGCTTCTTGGTTTGCGTCTCATCGCGCATGCGCGCGACGACCAGACGGCGCGAACCCAGATCGCCCTTCTTTGCCAGCGTGACCAAGCGCTCGACGACCGGACGAAGCGCTTTCGCCTTCGGCAGCGTGGTGACGATCTGCTCATGCTTGATCAGCGCCGCAGCCATGTTGGCGAACATCGCCTGGCGATGGGCCGAGGTGCGGTTCAGTTTCTTATGTCCAGCGCCGTGACGCATAGCTTTTCCCCGAGCCGGCGCTCACGCCGGCATTCCGTTAGATTTGGTCTTCGTACTTCTTGGCGAGTTCTTCGATGTTGTCTGGCGGCCAGTTTTCGACAGCCATACCGAGGTGCAGCCCCATCGAGGCCAGCACTTCCTTGATCTCGTTCAGCGACTTGCGGCCAAAGTTCGGGGTGCGAAGCATTTCGCCTTCCGACTTCTGGATGAGGTCGCCGATGTAAACGATATTGTCGTTCTTCAAGCAGTTCGCCGAACGCACCGAAAGCTCGAGCTCGTCGACTTTCTTGAGCAGCGCCGGATTGAACGGAAGATCGGGCTTCTCGCCGCCTTCCTTCTTCTGCTTCGGCTCTTCGAACGTGATGAAGACCTGCAGCTGGTCCTGCAAAATGCGCGCGGCATAAGCGATCGCATCTTCCGGGCGGATAGCGCCGTTGGTCTCGAGTTCGATGATCAGCTTGTCGTAGTCGAGAACCTGACCTTCGCGCGTGTTTTCGACGCGATAGGCAACGCGGCGCACCGGCGAGTAGATCGAGTCGATGGCGATGAGGCCGATCGGCGCGTCATCGGGACGGTTCTTCTCGGCGGGGACGTAGCCCTTGCCGTTGTTAATCGTCAGTTCCATGCGGATCGAGGCGCCCTCGTCCAGCGTGCAGATCACGTGATCGGGGTTGAGGATTTCCATATCGGAAACCGTCTCGATCGCCGAAGCCTTCACTTCGCCGGCCTTGTCAGCCTTCAGCATCACGCGCTTGGGGCCCTCGCCGCGCATGCGGATCGCGACTTGCTTCAGGTTCAGGACGATGTCGGTGACGTCTTCGCGGACGCCCGGGATCGACGAGAATTCGTGCACGACACCGTCGATTTGCACGGAGGTGATCGCCGCACCCTGCAGCGACGACAAGAGCACGCGGCGCAGCGCGTTGCCGAGCGTAAGGCCGAAGCCCCGCTCCAGCGGTTCGGCGATCAACGTCGCGCGGCGCGCCGGATCGAAGCCATGCTCAACAAGCGGCTTCTTCGGACGGATCAGTTCAAGCCAATTCTTTTCAATCGACATTCGGTTTCCGATCTCATGAGGCGGGCGATGCGCGGGAGGAAGCGCGCGCGGCCCTCATAGATAGTGACTTAGACGCGACGGCGCTTGGGCGGGCGGCAACCATTGTGTGGGATGGGCGTGACGTCGCGGATCGAGGTGACGGTGAAGCCAATCGCCTGCAGCGCACGCAGCGCGCTTTCGCGGCCCGAACCCGGACCAGACACGTTCACCTCAACAGTGCGCATGCCGTGCTCCATTGCCTTTCGGCCCGCATCTTCAGCGGCGACCTGCGCGGCGTATGGCGTCGACTTTCGCGAGCCTTTGAACCCCATCGTGCCGGCGCTCGACCAGGCAATCGCGTTGCCTTGCGCGTCGGTGATGGTGATCATCGTATTGTTGAACGACGCGGCGACGTGCGCGACACCGGTGACGATGTTCTTGCGCTCGCGCTTCTTGACGCGCCCTGCTGCTTCTTTGGCCACGGATCAGGTCCTTATTTCTTGGTCGCGATTTTCTTGCCGGCGATCGGTTTCGCCGGGCCCTTGCGCGTGCGGGCGTTGGTGTGCGTGCGCTGACCGCGAACCGGCAGACCTTTGCGATGACGCAAGCCGCGATAGCAGCCGAGGTCCATCAGGCGCTTGATGTTCGTCGACGTTTCGCGACGAAGATCGCCTTCAACCGTGTAATCGCGGTCGATGGTTTCGCGGATTTGCAGAATTTCGTTGTCGGTCAGTTCGCTTACGCGGCGAGCCGGCTCGATGCCAACCTTCTGCATGATTTCCTTGGCGTAGGCTTTGCCGATGCCGTGGATGTATTGGAGCGCGACTTCGACGCGCTTCTGGGTCGGAATGTTGACGCCGGCGATGCGGGCCATGGGGACGTGCTCCAAAACGCAATAGGCGCGACGCCTCCGGACCGTTCGGCCCGGGGAGCATCGCGGTGTTGGGTATTCGCGAAGGACGCGGTTATAGCGGGGCGAAATGCCGCGTCAACGCCGTGTTTAGGGCTTTCGCTGCGACGGATCGGCCCCAAGCTGGGCGTCAAATTGGGTGCGCGCGGCCTCGATGCAAGGCTGGTGGCGAATAGCCCACTCCCCGAGCGCTGCGACGGGGGTCAGCAGGTCCCGCCCGAGCTCCGTAAGTGCGTAGTCCACCCGCGGCGGAATTGACGGGGTCACTTTGCGGCTGACTAGGCCGTCGCGCTCCAAATTGCGGAGCGTGAGCGTCAGCATGCGTTGCGAGATGCCGCCGATCACTCGCTTGATTTCGTTAAACCTTCTGGGGCCCTCACCCAACCGCATGATGATGAGGACGCTCCACTTATCGCCGACGCGGGAGAGAATGGCGGAGACCGCCTTGCAGTCATGGCTCTCGATGTCGCTGACCTCGGTCGCGACGCGATCAGGTATGGAATGCTCTTCGGACAGGCTCATAGTCACGCATATAGCCCGAGTTACTAATTGTGACTAGGGATAATGCGGCGGGACTGGTTCAGTGGGACAGCCTCAGCCGTCGATCGCGCCGGCTATGCTTTTGGCGACGGACTCGATGTCGGCCATGCCGTCCAGCGACGTCACCTTACCCTGATCGCGATAGTAAGGCAGCAACGGCAAGGTATCGCGTTCGTAGGCAGCGAACCGGGTCTTAAAGACCTCAGGATTGTCATCCGCGCGCTGTAGCTCATCGAAACGCTTGATTACGCGCGCCAACAACGCCTCGCGCTCAACCTCTAGACTGAGGACGAGATCAATCTTTGCGCCCCGCTTGCGGAGCATGGCATCCAGCGCTTCGGCTTGTGCGCGCGTCCGCGGAAATCCGTCGTAGATGAAACCCGGTGCGTTCGGGTGGCTTGTGAGCGCGTCGTCAATCAACGCGATGACGATTTCATCCGACACCAGCGCACCAGAATCCATGATCGCGGTAACGCGCTTACCGAGTTCGGATCCGCTCGCCTTCGCTGCACGGAGCATGTCGCCGGTTGAGAGTTGAATGTATCCGCGTTCGGAGACGAGGCGCTTGGCTTGTGTGCCCTTTCCCGCCGCCGGCGGTCCGAACAGGATCAGATTCATTTCCGTGGCGCCCCGCTGCCGCGCAACTTCGAGCGCTTGATCAGGCCCTCGTATTGATGCGCAACGAGATGGGATTGAATCTGCGCCACGGTGTCAAGCGTAACCGAGATGACGATCATCACCGAGGTGCCGCCGAGATAGAACGGGACGCCGTAGGCCGAGATCAGGATTTCCGGCAGCAAGCAGACGATGGTGATGTAGGCCGCGCCCAGCACGGTGAGACGCGTCAGCACGAAATCGAGGTACTCGGCAGTTTTTTTGCCGGGACGGATGCCCGGTAGGAAGCCGCCGTACTTGCGGAGGTTGTCGGCAGTCTCTTCCGGATTGAACACGATCGAGGTGTAGAAGAACGTGAAGAAGATGATGCCGAAGCCGTAGAGCGCCATGTGCCCCGGCTTGCCGTAACCGATATAGGCTTCCGCGGTCTGCAGCCATTCCGGCGCGTTCGCACCCTGCCCCATGAAGGTGATCACGGTTTGCGGCAGCAGCAGCAGCGAGGACGCGAAGATCGGCGGAATAACGCCGGCGCTGTTGATCTTGAGCGGCAAGAACGAGTTCTCGCCCATGAACATGCGGTTGCCGACCTGGCGCTTCGGATACTGCACAACCAGGCGGCGCTGCGACCGCTCGACGAAAACGATGAACACGATCGCCGCAACCATGACCACTGCGATCAGGATGACGCCGAACATGCTGACGTCGCCGGCGCGCGTCAGCGACAGCGTTTGCAGGATGATCCGCGGGGCGTCGGCGATGATGCCGGCAAAGATGATAAGCGAAACGCCGTTGCCGACGCCCCGCGCCGTGATCTGCTCGCCCAACCACATCAAGAACATGGTGCCGCCGGTCAGCGTGATCACGGTAGAGGCGATGAACGGCAGGCCCGGGTTGACGACCACGCCTTGGCTCGCCGAAAGGCCGGAGGCGATGCCAAAGGCCTGCGCCATGGCCAGCACGAGCGTCAGATAGCGCGTGTATTGATTGAGTTGTTTGCGGCCGACTTCGCCCTCCTTCTTCAACCGCTCAAGCGCGGGAATGGAGGTCGACATCAGCTGCACGATGATCGACGCCGAGATGTACGGCATCACGTTCAGCGCGAAGATGGCCATGCGCTTCACGGCGCCGCCCGACAGCATGTTGAACATGCCCAGGATGCCGTTCTGCTGGCCTTGGAAGGCGTGCGCGAACGCCGCCGGGTCGATGCCCGGGATCGGGATGAAGGTGCCAATGCGGTAGGCGATCAGCGCGATCAGCGTGAACCAGATGCGCTTCTGGAGATCCGTCGCCTTGGCGAAAGCGCCGAAATTTATGTTGGCGGCAAGTTGTTCTGCTGCTGAGGGCACGCCCTACTCCGACACTGAACCTTCCCGAGAGAAGGTGATGACTCAGCGTAGCGGGCTTTGCCGCCTGACGCTTCCCCCCAAAGGCGCCTTCGCGTCGCCTTACGCCGCGGCTTCTTCGGCCGGCGGGTTCAGCAGCGTCACACTGCCGCCAGCCTTTTTAACGGCTTCAACGGCAGACGCGGACGCTCCGGTCAGGACCAAGTTCACTTTGGTCTTCAGTTCGCCGCGCGCAAGGAGGCGAACGCCATCCTTTTTGCGGCGGATCAGGCCAGCTTCAACGAGCGTGTCCTCGTTGATCTCCTTGGCGGCATCGAGAACCTTGTTATCGATGGCCTTTTGCAAGCTGCTCAGATTGATCCACTGCGTGCGCTTGCCGTTGAGCGGGTTAAAGCCGCGCTTCGGCATGCGCATGTGCAGCGGCATCTGACCGCCTTCGAAACCATTGATGGAGACGCCGCGACGGGACTTTTGTCCCTTCACGCCGCGGCCAGCGGTCTTGCCTTTGCCGGAGCCTACGCCGCGCGCAACGCGCATCAGTTTCGGCGAGCTGCCCGGATTGTCTCTAAGTTCGTTGAGCTTCATTGGAGTGCTCTTACTTCACGATTTCGACGAGGTGGTGGACCTTGCGGATCATGCCTTGCACGGCAGAGGTATCCTCAAGCTCAACCACTTTGTTGGCGCGCGTCAGGCCGAGGCCGTTGAGCGTGGCGCGTTGATCGGATTCCCGGCGGATCGGGCTGCCGACGCGGCGCACTTTGATGGTCTTCTTCGCCATGGTCCTTAGCCCTCAGCCGGCACGTCGCCGAGGCTCGCGCCATCCTTGCGACGGTTGACGATGTCGGCGACCTTGAGGCCGCGACGGTTAGCGACGTGGCGCGGCGAACTCTGCTTTTGCAGCGCATCAATCGTAGCGCGCACCATGTTGTACGGGTTCGAAGAACCCTTCGACTTGGCGACGACGTCGGAGACGCCGAGAACTTCGAGCACGGCGCGCATCGGGCCGCCGGCGATCAAGCCCTTACCGGCGGGCGCTGCACGCAGCATGACCTTGCCCGCGCCCCAACGGCCGTTGCCGTCGTGATGCAGCGTCCGGCCTTCGCGCAATGGCACGCGGATGAGCGACTTCTTGGCTTCGTCGGTGGCCTTGCGGATGGCCTCCGGCACTTCGCGCGCCTTGCCGTGGCCGTAGCCAACGCGGCCCTTCTTGTCGCCAACGACGACGAGCGCGGCGAACGCAAAGTTCTTACCGCCCTTCACGACTTTGGCGACGCGGTTGATGGCGACGAGCTTATCGATGAGTTCGCCCTCGGCGCGCTCTTCGTTATCGCGGCCACGTCCGCCGCGATCGTCGCGACGGCCGCGGTTGCCGCCCGGACCACCGCCGCCCGGCGGGCCACGGCGCGGACCACGCGGCCCACGGCCACGCGGTTGCTGTTGATCCGGTGCAGAGCCTTCAGCCGGCGGACCGCCTGCGGTTTCGTCAGTCATCTCGGCTTCCTCAGAATTCGAGACCGCCCTCACGGGCGGCATCGGCCAACGCTTTCACGCGGCCATGGAAAATGTAGCGGCCGCGATCGAACACGACCTTCTTTTGACCGGCTTTGATCGCGCGCTCGGCAATCAGCTTGCCGACAGCGATCGCGCCGTCCTTGTTCGATCCCTTCGCGCTCACCGCTTCTTCTTGCGAAGAGGCCGCGGCGATGGTGACGCCCTTCACGTCGTCGATCAGCTGCGCCGAGATGTTCTTCGACGAGCGGTGAACCGAAAGACGCAGACGGCCTTCGCCGGCGTTCTTCTTGATCCGCGTGCGGTTGCGTTGCTGGCGACGCTCGGTGGAATTGAGATGGCGGGCCATGATTACTTCTTCTTGCCTTCTTTGCGGCGGATGTGCTCGCCGGCGTAACGCACGCCTTTGCCCTTGTAGGGCTCCGGCGGACGGTACGAGCGAATTTCAGCAGCAGCTTGGCCGACGGCCTGAGGATCGATACCGGTCACCTTGATTTCGGTGGGCTTCGGCGCAGCGATCGTCACGCCTTCCGGCGGCGAATAGATGATCTCGTGGCTGTAGCCCAAGTTCATCTGCAAGTTCTTGCCCTGCATGGCGACGCGATAACCGACGCCGGTCATTTCCAGGTTCTTTTCGAAACCCTGGGTGACGCCCTTCACGTTGTTGGCGAGAACGGCGCGCGTCGTGCCCCACAGCGCGCGGGCGCGCGGTGTTTCGTGGCGCGGCTTCACGGTGATGGCGCCGTCGCCGAAGGCAACTTCGACATCGTCGTGGGCACGGAAGCTCAGCTGCCCCTTGGGGCCCTTCACGCTCACGTCCTGGCCCTTCACCGTAACGGTGACGCCGGAAGGAGCGGGGATCGGTTTCTTACCGAGGCGGGACATCAGTACACCTCACACAGCACTTCGCCGCCGACATTGGCGTCACGCGCGGCGTTGTCGCTCATCACGCCCTTCGGCGTGGATAGGATCGAGATGCCCAGGCCGTTGCGGACCAAACGCAGGTCCTTGATCGCCGAGTAGACGCGGCGGCCAGGCTTCGAAACGCGCTCGATCTGCTGAATGGCCGGCGCGCCCTCGTGATACTTGAGCTCGATCTCGACTTCCTTGTGCGGGCCGTTTTGCACTTCGCGGAAGTCGCGGATGTAGCCTTCGTCCTTCAGCACTTGCAGCACGCGCAGACGCAGCGCCGACGCCGGAGAGACAAGCTTCGAGCGGTTGCGCAGCTGGGCGTTGCGGATGCGGGTGATCAGATCGCCGACGGGATCGTTCAGGTTCATTGGCCTCGTCCCCTCACCAGCTCGACTTGACCATGCCCGGAACTTGGCCGTTCGAGGCCAGTTCGCGGAGCGCGATACGCGAGAGTTTCAGCTTGCGGTAGAAGCCGCGCGGACGCCCCGACAGCTCGCAGCGATTGCGGATGCGCGTGGGCGACGCGTTGCGCGGCAGCTGCGCCAGTTTAAGGCGCGCAGCGAAACGCTCTTCGAGCGGCAGATTTTCGTCGAGCGCAGCAGCCTTCAGTTTGGCGCGACGCGCGGCGTACTGCTTCGACAGACGTTCGCGCTTCTTGTTGCGTTCGATAGAACTAGTCTTTGCCATACTTCTCTTCTCTCCCGATGCGTTCGCGGGGTGGATCGCTTTGGGCGATCAGTTCCGGAACGGGAAATCGAACTCTTTCAACAGGGCGCGGGCTTCATCATCGGTGCGCGCAGTCGTGCAGACGACGATGTCCATGCCCCAAATCTGATCGATCTGGTCGTAATTGATTTCCGGGAACACAATGTGTTCCTTGATGCCCATGGCGTAGTTGCCGCGGCCATCGAAGCTCTTGCCGTTCAAGCCGCGGAAGTCCTTCACGCGCGGCAGGGCGATGGTGACGAGACGATCGAGAAACTCGTACATCATGTCCTTGCGGAGCGTGACCTTGCAGCCAATGCTCATGCCTTCACGCAGCTTGAACGCCGCGATCGACTTGCGGGCCTTGGTGGCCACCGGCTTTTGACCGGAGATCGCCGTCAGCGCTTCCATGGCCGACTTGAGCTTCTTGGAATCGGCGGTCGCTTCGCCGACGCCCATATTGATCACGATCTTTTCGAGACGCGGAATCTGCATCTCGTTCGTGTACTTGAACTGCTCGCGCAGGCTCTTCTTGATCTCGCCTTTGTAGCGAGACTTCAGACGCGGTTCGTAATCGGCCGGCTTCGGCGCACGCGGCTTGGAAGCGCCGGCCGCAGCCTTCGCCTTCTTTTCCGCAGCAGCCGCTTTGGCCTTCGCGCCCTTATCGGCAGGCGTCTCAGACATCGATCTGCACTCCAGAACCCTTGGCGATGCGCACCTTGCGCGCCGACGTGCCCTCGCCGACCGTCTTGAAGCCAACGCGGGTCGGCTTGCCGGTCTTGGGGTCACGCAGCGCCACGTTGGAGACGTGGATCGCAGCTTCTTTTGAAATCACGCCGCCGTTCGGGTTGGCCATGTCGGGCTTCGTGTGGCGCTTAATCATGTTCACGCCTTCAACGACGACGCGATCTTCCTTCGTCAGCACCTTGAGGACCTTGCCAGAACGGCCTTTGTCCTTGCCGGCGAGAACGATGACGGTGTCGTCCTTACGGATACGCGCAACCATTAGAGGACCTCCGGCGCGAGCGAGATGATCTTCATTTGGTTCTTGGCGCGCAGCTCGCGCGGAACCGGTCCGAAGATACGCGTGCCGATCGGCTCGCCTTGGTTGTTGATCAGAACCGCCGCGTTCGAGTCGAAGCGGATGGTCGAGCCGTCCTTGCGCTTGATGTCCTTCGACACGCGCACGACGATGGCTTTGCGAACATCGCCCTTCTTAACGCGGCCGCGCGGCATGGCTTCCTTCACCGAAACCACGATGATGTCGCCCACGGTGGCGTAGCGGCGCTTGGAGCCGCCGAGCACCTTGATGCACATCACGCGCTTGGCGCCGGAATTGTCGGCGACGTCGAGATTGGTTTGCATCTGGATCATAGAACTATGCTCCGACGCGGCCGACCACTTCCCAGCGTTTCAGCTTGGACTTGGGCGGGCACTCTTGGATTTCGACGACCTCACCTGTTTTGTAGGTGTTGGTTTCGTCGTGGGCGTGAAACTTGGCGGACCGGCGGACGGTCTTCTTGAGCAACGGGTGCAGGTAGGTGCGGTTCACCTGCACGACGACGGTCTTGTCGCCTTTGTCGCTCACAATCGTTCCGGTCATTACACGGCGCGGCATGGCCTAATCCTCAAACTTTGGTCTTCGGCGACTTCTCGCGCAGCACGGTCTTGGCGCGCGCAATCATGCGGCGCACCTCGCGCATACGAGAGGTCTTCTCGAGTTGGCCGGTGGCTTGCTGGAAGCGCAGGTTGAACTGCTCTTTTTTCAGCTGAACCAGATCTTCACCGATCTGCGTCGTTTCAGCGGCGCGGAAATCAGAGAGCTCCTTGCGGACATCACGCATTTTCATCAGAGGCCCTCCGTCCGCGCGATGATGCGGGTCTTGACCGACAACTTGGCCGCGCCGAGGCGCAGGCTTTCGCGCGCAACCGCATCCGGCACGCCGTCGATCTCGAACATGATGCGGCCCGGACGAACGCGCGCGACCCAATATTCGGGAGCGCCCTTGCCGGAACCCATGCGCACTTCGATCGGCTTCTTCGACACCGGAACATCTGGGAAGATGCGAATCCACACGCGCCCGGCCCTCTTCATTTCGCGGGTGATGGCGCGGCGTGCAGCCTCGATTTCACGTGCATTGACGCGGTTCGGCTCCAGCGCCTTCAGGCCGTATTGGCCGAAGTTCAGCGCCGTGCCCGACGACGAAAGGCCCTTGATGCGGCCCTTGTGCGCGCGACGAAACTTAGTTTTCTTCGGTTGCATCATGGCGGATTAAGCCTCCCCGCCTTCAGCGGATTCTTCGCCACGCGGCGGACGGCGGCCACGGCGTGGGCGGTCGTTCGACGGAGCGCGATCATCGCGGCGCGGACGATCGTCGCGGTCGCGTCGTTCGCGGTTTTCGCCGGTGTCCAGCGCGCGGCGATCCTGCGCCATCGGATCGTGCTCGAGGATCTCGCCTTTGAAGATCCAAACCTTCACGCCGATCTTGCCGTACGCGGTGTCAGCTTCGGTGAAGCCATAGTCGACATCGGCCCGGAGCGTGTGCAGCGGCACGCGGCCTTCGCGGTACCATTCCATGCGCGCGATTTCCGCGCCGCCCAGACGGCCCGACACATTGATGCGAATGCCCTGCGCGCCAAGGCGCATGGCCGATTGCATCGCGCGCTTCATCGCCCGGCGAAACGCAACGCGGCGCTCCAATTGTTGGGCAACGCCTTCGCCGACGAGCTTCGCGTCGGTTTCCGGCTTACGCACTTCGACGAGGTTCAGGTGCACTTCCGCCCCCGGCGCCATCTTCGCGAGCTCTTTGCGGAGCTTCTCGATGTCGGTGCCCTTCTTGCCGATGACCACGCCCGGCTTCGCCGTGTAGATCGTCACGCGGCACTTCTTCAGCGGCCGTTCGATGATGATCTTGGAGATGCCGGCGGCGTCGAGTTTCTCACGCAGGTAAGCGCGGATCTTGATGTCTTCGTGCAGCAGGCGCGCGTAATCGCGGGTGTTCGCGTACCAACGCGAATCCCAGGTGCGATTGACGCCGAGCCGCAGCCCGATCGGATTGACCTTCTGACCCATTAAGCGGCCTCCGCCGTCTTGGTCGTGTCGCGCAACACGATCGTGAGCTGAGAGAAGAATTTCTGGACGTGAACGCCGCGGCCGCGCGCACGTGCGTGCATGCGGCGCATGACGATGTTCTTGCCGACGTGCGCTTGAGCAACCACCAAGCCGTCGAGATCGAGGCCGTGATTGTTCTCAGCGTTGTCGATCGCCGATTGCAGGCACTTCAGCACGTCCTTAGCGATGCGCTTTTGCGAGAAGCGCAATTCGTTCTTGGCGTTTTCGGCCGAGAGCCCGCGGATCGACTGCGCCACCAGGTTCAGCTTTTGCGGGCTGATACGCAGCGAACGCAGCACGGCGCGCGATTCATTCGATGCTTGTTTCGGAGGAGACTTCGGTTTGCTCATCTCACTTCCTCTTGGCCTTCTTGTCGGCGCCGTGGCCGAAATAGTTCCGCGTCGGCGCGAACTCGCCCAGCTTGTGGCCGACCATGTCTTCGCTCACGAGCACCGGCGTGAACGTCTTGCCGTTGTGCACTTGGAAGGTGAGGCCCACGAATTGCGGCATGATCGTCGAACGGCGCGACCACGTCTTGATCTGCTCACGGCGACCGCCGCCCGAAGCCTTCTCGGCCTTCGCGAGCAGGTAGCCGTCGACGAACGGGCCTTTCCAAACTGAACGCGGCATCTCGTTAGCTCACTTTCTTCGAGTGACGACGGCGGATGATCAGACGATCCGACGGCTTGGTTTTGCGGGTCTTCGGACCGCGTGTTTTCTTGCCCCAAGGCGTCACTGGGTGACGGCCGCCCGAGGTCTTGCCTTCACCGCCGCCGTGGGGGTGATCGACCGGGTTCATGGCGACGCCGCGCACGCTGGGCTTGCGGCCCATGTGGATGCCGCGGCCGGCCTTGCCCCAGACTTCGTTCATGTTGTCGGGGTTCGACACAGCGCCAATCGTGGCCATGCAAACGTCCGGCACCATCCGCACTTCGCCCGAGCCCATGCGCAGCTGCGCGTAGCCGGCGTCGCGGCCCACGACTTGCGCGTAAGTGCCAGCCGAGCGCGCCATCTGCCCGCCCTTGAGCGGCTTCAGTTCGACGTTGTGGACGATCGTGCCGACCGGGACAGCCTTCAGCGGCATCGCATTGCCCGGCTTCACGTCGACACGCTCGCCGGCGACGACGACGTCGCCCGCCTTCAGGCGTTGCGGCGCGAGAATGTAGGCCTGCTCGCCATCGGTGTATTTGATGAGCGCGATGAACGCGGTGCGGTTCGGATCGTACTCAAGACGCTCGACAGTGGCTTCCATGTTCCACTTGCGGCGCTTGAAGTCGATCACGCGATACGAACGCTTGTGACCGCCGCCGTGACGGAACGCGGTGACGCGGCCCATGTTGTTGCGGCCGCCTGACTTCGTCAGACCTTCGGTCAGCTTCTTCACCGGCTTGCCGGTGTACAGCTCTTCGCGATCGACGATCACGAGCTGACGGCGACCAGGCGAGGTCGGGTTGAATGTCTTCAGCGCCATCTCAGAGCCCCGTCGTCACGTCGATTGAGTAGCCGGCGAGCAAGGTGACGACGGCCTTCTTGGTGTCGGAGCGTTGACCCGCCCGGCCACGGAAGAACTTCGTCTTGCCCTTGTGCACGATGGTGTTCACGGCGCCGACCTTCACGTTGAAAAGCTTTTCAACGGCGGCCTTCACGTCGTCCTTCGTGGCGGTGAGCGGCACTTGGAAGACGACCTTGTTCTGCTCCGAGAGCAGCGTCGCCTTTTCGGTGATCACCGGCTTGATGATGGTGTCGTAGTGTTTGGAGGCGCTCATGCCGCCGCTCCTTCAGACGCCGCGGCGTTTTTGGCCGGAGCGCGCTTCTTCGAGGCGGCGGCTTTCACTTTGCCTTCACCCTTGAAGCGCTCGTGGATTGCTTTGACCGCATCTTGCGTCAGCACGAGCTTCGAGCAGCGCAGGATGTCGTAAACGTTGAGGCCGGCGTTCGGCAGCACGTTCACGTGCGGAATGTTGCGCGCAGCGCGGGCGACGTTTGCGTCGACCGTGGCGCCGGCGATGATCAGCGGCTTCTCAACCTTCAGCTTGGTGAGGCCCTTGGCCAGCGCGCTGGTCTTGCCGTCCTTCAGCGAGAGCGCGTCAATGACCACCAGATCGCCCGACTTGGCTTTGGCGGAGAGCGCGTGGCGCAGCGCCAGCGCGCGGAATTTCTTGGTGAGATCGTGGCTGTAATCGCGCGGGGCCTTGGCGTGCGCCATGCCGCCGCCGCGGAAGATCGGCGCGTTCGCCGCGCCGTGACGGGCCTGGCCGGTGCCCTTTTGCTTGTAGAGCTTGGAGTGCGAACGGTTCACTTCGCCACGCGTCAGCGTCTTGTGCGTGCCCGCGCGGCGCTTGGCGAGCTGGTACTTCACCATGCGTTGCAGGATGTCGGTGCGGACCTCGGCGATGCCGAACACGGCGTCGTCGAGTTCGACGTCGCCGCTGGCCTTGCCTTCGAGGGATTGAACTTGAAGCTTCATCTCAATCCTCACTCAGCCGCTGCGGCAGCCTGGCGCGTGGCGCCCGGCTTCGGAGCTTCTTTCGGCAACGCGACCTTGGCCGCGTCGCGCACTTCAACCCAGCTGTTCTCCGCGCCCGGCACCGCGCCGCGGACAAACAAAAGTCCGCGTTCGGCATCGACGCGGACGATTTGCAGATTCTGAACAGAGACGCGCTCGTCGCCGAGGTGACCGGCCATCTTCTTGCCTTTGAACACCTTGCCTGGATCCTGGCGTTGACCGGTGGAGCCGTGCGAACGGTGCGAGACAGAGACGCCGTGCGTGGCGCGCAGACCGCCGAAGTTCCAGCGCTTCATGGCGCCGGCGAAACCCTTACCAATAGAGATGCCGGCGACATCGACTTTTTGGCCCGGGACGAAATGTTCGGCGCTGATCACGGCGCCGACCGGCAGCAGGTTATCGGCGCTGACGCGGAATTCGCGGATGATCTCTTTGGCTTCGACCTTGGCGCGCGCGAACTGACCTCGCACAGCTTGGGTCTTGTTCTTTGCTTTGGTGTCGCCGGCGGCAAGTTGCAGCGCGGTGTAGCCATCGCCCTTCGCTTGACGCGCAGGCGCGCTGCCCGACGCGTTCTTGCGCGACTTCTTCGGCTTCAGCGCAACGGCTGCGCCGGAGCTATCCTTGAACTCTTCGGCTTCAACCGTGCGGCGGCCGACGACCTGGCAGCCAGCGAGATCGAGCACCGTGACCGGAACGTGCGCACCATCGGTGTCGAACACGCGGGTCATGCCGACCTTGCGCGCGACGACACCAGTGCGGCGGGATTTTTCAGTCGCCATGGTGATCAACCCATCACTTAAATCTGAACGTCGACGCCGGCCGACAGATCGAGCTTCATCAGCGCGTCGACGGTTTGCGGGGTCGGCTGAACGATATCCAGCACGCGCTTGAACGTGCGGATCTCGAACTGCTCGCGGCTCTTCTTGTCGACGTGCGGCGAACGGTTGACCGTGAACTTCTCAACGCGTGTCGGCAGGGGCACCGGTCCAATGACCGTCGCGCCGGTGCGCTTCGCCGTCGACACGATCTCCTTCGCCGAGAGATCGAGCGTGCGGTGATCAAAGGCCTTCAGCCTGATCCGGATATTTTGCTGCATCATCGGCGTAAATTCCCGAACGCGATCATCAAAACTGCAAAACACGCAAAGCGCGGCGGCGCTGTTCAGCAGCACCGACGCTTCTTGCGCGCCGATCCGGATGCTCGCTCGATAGACAGGAGGTTTCGCAAAAAACGCTGACGGGACGGGACTTTCAGTCCCGGCGCTCAACCCCTTCTCTCGGGGGAAGCTGCCGCGTTGGTTGCGAACCGCGTCTAAGCTCGAGGCTTACAGCCGGCTCGAAGGGGGGTGCAATACAGACGCGCCCTGCCCGCGTCAAGGCTCGCCGGTAAGGCTAATTTTCAGTGTCCCACGATAACGGTGCCAGAACCCACGGAATGACGCGTAACAGCGCCAGAAACCGAGGCAACACGCACGTCTCCGGAGCCAACCAAATCCGCATCCACGTCATGCACGGCCGCTGTCACTTCGACGTCGCCGCTGCCCAGGCCGGACACTTTCAGATTTTGGATCGTAGCGCCGATCACAGCGCCGCCGGAGCCGACCAAATTGATGTCAGCTGTCGAGATGCTACCGCCCTGGACGTGGAGGTCGCCGGAGCCTGAACCGTTGTCCTCAAGCGAGCCCGTCAGAGACGCCACCGTTATCGTGCCCGAGCCGGAGATGTTGCTCTGCACTTGGCCGGTGACTGCGGCGGCCGAAATTTGGCCCGAACCGGAAAGGTTGGCTTCCAGCCCCTGAGCAGCGCCGGCATGAACCGCACCGGACCCCGCCAAGGAAACCTTCAGCGCCCCGGACACGTCGGCGATCGTGGTTTCGCCACAGCCGGAGAAACTGCCATCAACCGACTGCGCGGCGGCGATTTCACCGAACACCGCGCCGCTAAAGCCCGCATTGAGCGCGCGTGGGGCGTGAACGATGATGTGCGGGAGGTCGGCGCGCGCGACGGTGCTGTAGCCGCGCAGGTCGACGCCATCGGCGCTGCAATCGCCAATGCGGCCGCGTAGGTTGCCATCGATAACCAGATGGTCGTCCTCAAGCGTCACGGTCGGCATCGGCGCATGGCCGGGATTGGTGATCTCCACCGCGTAGTCCTGACGATCCTCGGGTGTGATCGTAACCACGGCGGCGGCGTGTTTAATTTCGAGTTCGGTCGCCGCGTAGGTGTGCGAGGCAAGATTGCCGGGCGCCAGCTGAACGATCGCGGCTTGTCCGACGCCGTCGCCAATATCGACGTGAACGGAAGACATCACCATCGCCACGATCGCGTAGCCCACGGCGACAACGATCGCGGTGATAAATACAAAGCGCTCCATGCACGCCTCCTCGCGCCCTCGGCTCAGGGCTGCCTCTTTTCACCATAGATGCACCGGGCGCCCTCCCCGGATGCAAGCCGCGGCGCAAAGAAAAACCCCGGCGCTTGCGGCGCCGGGGCTCTATCTTCAGCGATAGAACGCTGATTACTCGACGATCTTCGCCACAACGCCCGAGCCGACCGTACGGCCGCCTTCGCGGATAGCGAAGCGGAGGCCTTGGTCCATGGCGATCGGGCTGATGAGCTCAACCGTGATCTTCACGTTGTCGCCCGGCATGACCATTTCGACGCCCGACGGGAGCGCCACGATGCCGGTCACGTCCGTGGTGCGGAAATAGAATTGCGGACGGTAGTTGGTGAAGAACGGCGTGTGACGGCCGCCTTCTTCCTTCGTCAGCACGTACACTTCCGCTTCGAACTTCTTGTGCGGCGTGATCGAGCCCGGCTTGGCCAGAACCTGGCCGCGCTCAACACCTTCACGATCGATACCGCGAAGCAGCGCGCCGATGTTGTCGCCAGCCTGGCCCTGGTCGAGCAGCTTGCGGAACATTTCCACGCCGGTGCAGGTCGACTTCACGGTCGGACGGATGCCGATGATTTCGATTTCATCGCCAACCTTCACGATGCCCTTCTCAACCCGGCCGGTAACGACCGTGCCGCGGCCCGAGATCGAGAACACGTCTTCGACCGGCATCAGGAACGGCTGGTCGATCGGACGCTCCGGTTGCGGGATGTAGGTGTCGACGGCGGTCATCAGTTCCATGATCGCGTCTTCGCCGATCGGCGGGTCACGGCCTTCAACCGCCGCGAGGGCTGAGCCCTTCACGATCGGAATGTCGTCGCCCGGGAAGTCGTAGGACGACAGCAGTTCGCGGACTTCCATTTCCACGAGGTCCGCGAGTTCTGGGTCGGCCATGTCCATCTTGTTCATGAACACGACGAGCGCCGGCACGCCGACCTGACGGGCGAGCAGGATGTGTTCGCGGGTTTGCGGCATCGGGCCGTCGGCGGCGGACACAACCAGGATCGCGCCGTCCATCTGGGCAGCGCCGGTGATCATGTTCTTCACGTAGTCGGCGTGGCCGGGGCAATCGACGTGCGCATAGTGGCGCGCGTTGGTTTCATATTCGACGTGCGCGGTGTTGATGGTGATGCCGCGGGCCTTTTCTTCCGGGGCGGCGTCGATGTCGGCGTACGACATCGCCTTCGCCTGACCCTTCTTGGCCAGCGTCATCGTGATAGCCGCCGTAAGCGTCGTCTTGCCGTGATCGACGTGGCCAATCGTACCGATGTTGCAGTGCGGCTTATTCCGCTCAAACTTTTCCTTGGCCATGGGTGGGTCCTTGTCTCTCCGGCAATCGCAAAAGCATGGGCGCGCTGGGGCCCTCTGGCCGAAGCGCGCGTAAGGTGGGGGTCTTTAGCTGGCGTTCGTAAAACGTCAAGCGCGGATACGGGTTTGGCCGTGTTTCCGCAGGGCTGGATAGTGGGATCGCAACATCGGTCCCACAAGGCTTGTGCGTGCGGAACGCCGAGCTGACCCCTTACGTCCGGGAGCAATCCGTTGGCGCGGCGCTGCCTTCCAATCCTGGAAACGATCGCGCGCGAGCCAGGAGCGTGTCTACGAACCGCTGCCGGCGTTCAGATTGAGATCGTTGCCGATGATGTTCTTGTGGCCGCTATCGTAGCAGGCGGAGTTGAGGGAGCCGTTGGTCAGGCCTTCCGGCAAAACGTCCGGCCGGTACCACTCGCGTCCCAGCGTGATCACGCCCTCGCCTTGCGGCGGCGCGTCGGTGCTTTGTGCAACCCGCATGCGCGCCGCGTCAGTGCGCGCCCATGAAGGACCATCGGGTGCAGCGTGCATGAAATGCACTTGCAGCGTGCCGCATGGGAATTGTCCGAAATCCATGTGCGTCACGGCGACGACGCGGCGCTCTGATGGCGCGCAAAACGTAGGGCGGTCGCCGCCATAAGGCGAGCCCGTCAAGTAGCCACGGCCCAAATCGGTCAGCGTGTATTCAGCAACGCCAGGCCCGATGTCGTCGCGCGGGCGCTTGGTGAGAAATCCCATATCGACGAACTCATCCATGCGCTGTTCGCTCGCCGCCGCGACGGGCACGCCCCAATCGCGGCGCATCAGATCAAAGCGCGCGCGGTAGATGTTGCGAGTGGGTTGATCCTCGATCCAGAGCGATGGCCAGGTGATGCAAACCGGCGATGCGGAGACAATGCGCGATACCGCGGAGTTCACCTCGTCGGCGGACACATCGCGTTCGACAGGTTCGATAACCGTGTCAGCCGCGCCAGTGCGAATCTCGCGCGGCAAACGTGCGAACTCGGCCGAGGTCGGCAAACTGCCGCCGAGGGCCGAACAGCCTGCAACCGCCACGGCAATGAGCCACGCCGTTAGGCGCGGCGACAGCTTTGTTGACGGCATTCCCACTCTCCCGCCGCCCGTTCCCCAGGACATTAAATCCCGCTCTTACGAGGCGCGCAAACATTCCCCGCCAAAGAGGGGATGCAATCGAAAGGAAATGCTCATAGAACCGGCGCCCGGCGCGTCGCGGGTATAGCTCAATGGTAGAGCCGCAGCCTTCCAAGCTGAAGACGAGGGTTCGATTCCCTCTACCCGCTCCATCCTCCGCGCTTGCCCCCCGCCGACATCGCCGCTAGATAGCCGCCTCCCGGCTGGAAGGGTGGCCGAGTGGTTAATGGCAGCAGACTGTAAATCTGCCCGCGCGAGCGTACGCTGGTTCGAATCCAGCCCCTTCCACCAGCCTTCGCCTTTCTTGCGCGTCGGGCCGGCAGCTCACCTCACTAACCACTTTTGATCGCGTCGAGCGCGGATGGAAATCCGCTGGCGTCCCGTTGTGCCGACGAAAGCAACGAAGGACGCGCCAAATGAAACTCTCTTCTCTCATGCTTGCGACGGCCGCCGCCGCTTTGCTCGCAGCGCCGCAAGCGGACGCACGCGAACGTCACTTTGGCGGCGTCATCACCGGCTCGCGCGGCGGCCAATCGACGGTGTCTCGCGACGTTTGGGCGCGCGGACGTGACCGCAGCGCGAGCACCACCGTTACTGGTCCTCAAGGCCGCACGCGTCAGGTCGACACTGCGCGCGACATCGATCCGGGTCAGCGCTCAGCATCGCGCGATGTCACGTACGCAGATGGCTCGACGCGCTCGGTCGACCGAAGCGCTACGCGCACCGGCCCTGGCGAATGGAGCATTGAACGCGACGTGACTGGCCGCAACGGAGAGACACGCAACGTCGCGACCGACCGCACCCGGACGGGAAACGATGTGCACGTCGATCGCACGGTCACGCAGCCTGACGGCGATACCCGCACCCGCAGTGGCGACTTCGTCATCACGCCGCATCCGTAGACCCGAAGCCGCCCGGCGCCCGCCACAGCGCCGGGTGTGCGCACTTGAGGCCGCGCCACGAAAGGGGCACATGGCGCGCGTGACCCGCCCTCCGCACCGCCAATCCGCGCAAAATCGCATTCCGCCCGACAAGCTGCCACGCCGGCAGTTCGAGGAGGAAACCGGCGGCCCCTCTTGGATTTGGGGCACGCATGCAAGCTTGGCGGCCTTGGCGAACCCAGCACGCAAGATCGAACGCATCGTAGCAACGCGAAACGGCGCACTCCGCCTACCCGCTGATGTAGACGCTCAAATTCTAGGCCCGGACGCCATCGACGGGATGCTGCCCCCTGGGGCCGTGCATCAGGGCCTCGCGGTGCGCGCCACGCCGCTTGAGCCGCTTGAGCTGGAAGCTGCGTGCGCGCCTGCGGACACGCGGAGCGTGCTCATTCTCGATGGCGTCACCGATCCGCAGAACGTCGGCGCGGCTTTTCGTTCCGCTGCGGCTTTCGGCGCACGCGCTGTTATTTTGCAAGATCGGAAGTCGCCGCCGTTGACTGGCGTGCTTGCGAAGGCCGCGGCTGGCGCGATCGAACTGGTGCCGCATGTGCGGGTGACCAACATTGCACGCACTGTCGAAACGCTGCGCGGTCTGGGCTATCTGACGCTTGGGCTCGAAGGTGAAACCGATCTTGCCATCGCCGACGCGCTCAAAGATCAGCGGCCGGCTGCGCTGGTTCTTGGCGCCGAAGGCAAAGGTTTGCGTGAAGGCGTTGCCGAGGCTTGCGAAAAGCGGGTGCGTATTCCGATCGCGTCGGCGATAGAAAGCTTGAACGTGTCGGTCGCTGCAGCGATTGCGCTTTACGAGGCGCAGCGCCGCTAGTGCGCCGCGGCTTTGCCGCCGCTCGGACGGATCACCAGGCTCTTCAGCAAGAAGAACACCGCGATGATGATCAGGTAGCCGAGGAAGAAAATGCCGGCGCGCGTCCAGAATTCCGGCACCATGAAATTCGGCAGGCCACCACCGCGGAGAATGGCCGGCAAGTTGTCCACCGCGATGTGGACAATCGTCGCGAGCAGCGCCATCGGCAGCCACTGGCGCCACGACGGCATCAACAGCGCCGCGACGAGCGCGATGATGAGGCCTTGCGGATGATTGATCTGGCCGAAGCCATCTCTCAGCGTGTTGATCGCTTGATCGACGAGTTCCATGAGCCAAGCCCCTCTACGGTACGCTCTCCCCCGCGAGGCGTATTCGTCCCAGATTGTTAAGGTCGAAAATTTGGCGCGTCTACGGCTTCCGCGCCCGAGTTCCCCAGGCTAGCCGAGTTCCTTTTGCATCATCACGTCATCGACGTAGGCACCGGCAACGGCGATGCCTTGGGCGATCCTCCCAACCTCGCGAAAGCCGAGGCGTTGATAGAACTTGCGTGCGCTGGCGTTTTTCTCGTTCACCCAGAGCAGCGCAATGAAGGCGCCTTCGCTCTTCGCAGCTGCGAGCGCGCCGTCGACGAGCGCGCCAGCGGCGCCCGTTCCGCGTGCATCGGGATGCACATACACGCCGTGCAGCCAGCGTGTATGCGTAAAGGCATCATAAGGCGGCGCGTCGATGGCCAACTTGCCAACGAGACGGCCATCGACGAACGCGCCCCAGGTTTCGCCGCGCGCAAGCATCGCGGCGGTGTCTGTGTCGGTGCGCGTTGCGTCCATGGCGCTTGTCTCGGCAAAGGCGTCAGGTGCGTGCGCAAGCGCGAAGCGATGCAGCGCGCGAAACGCGGTGAGGTCACGCGCCGTCAGCACGCGAACGGCGACGCTCACGCGCCGCCGCCGCCAAACCGCGCCGTCCACTCCGCGACTTGCTCGTCATCAATCTTCTTAAAGAGCACGTCCGGCGGCGTGATCTGCAAGCCACGCGGCAGCGCATCGAACACCGATTTGTCGGCAGCGCTCGGCCACGTGCGATTGTTTTCCGGTACGCCGATCGCGCCGAGCACCGCCTTGGCCGCATCCGGGATGAAGGGCTGCGCGAGAATTGCAAACAACGCGCAGAGGTTCAAACCTGTGCGCACGCCAACAGCTGCGGCATTGACGTCAGTCTTGAACGCAGTCCACGGCGCCGCGTTCTGCAAATAGGTGTTTCCCGCGGCCCAGATGGCGCGCAACTCAGCGGCCGCCTTGCGCATTTCCATCTGCTCATGGAACTGCGTCAGTGCCGCAAGCCGAGTGGAAAACTCGGCCCACAACTTTTCTTCATGCGGTCCCCACGCGCCGCCGTCGGGCACTTTGGAATCGAACTTCGAGGCGGCGAACCGCGTGATGCGATTCACGAAATTGCCGAACACGTCGCCGAGATCGGAATTCACCGATTGCTGGAATTGCTCAAGCGTGAACGCCGCGTCGGAGGACTCCGGCGCATTCGCCATCAAATACCAGCGCCAATAGTCGCTCGGCAGCAATTCCAGCGCTTGATCCATGAAAATGCCGCGCTTCTCGGAAGTCGAGAACTTGCCGCCATACCAGGTGACCCAGTTGAACGCTTTCAGCCGATCCACCAGCTTCCACGGCTCTCCCGAACCCATGATGGTCACGGGAAAGCTCACGGTGTGGAAGGCGACGTTGTCCTTGCCCATGAACTCGACATAGGTGACGTCGGCGGCGCCTTTGTCGGTGCGCCACCAGCGTTCCCAATCCTTGCCGCCGCTGGCCTCGGCCCATTCGACCGTCGCGCCGATGTATTCGACTGGCGCATCGAACCAAACGTAGAAGACCTTATTCTCGAAACCTGGACGAATTTGGCCGTCCTTGGTGACTTTGATGCCCCAAGACAAATCCCGCGTGATTGAGCGGTCGATCAAGCCCTCATCGAGCCACTTGTACGCAATCGAACGCGCCAGCGATGGCCAATCGTGCGATTGATCGACCCACGCGCGCACGCGTTCCTGCATTTTCGGCTGCAATAGAAAGAGATGCGCCGTGTCGCGCGGCTCGACATTGGTCGAGCCGGAAATCTTGGAGCGCGGATTTTTGAGATCGATGGGATCGAGTAGCGATCCGCAATTGTCGCACTGATCGCCGCGCGCGCGTTCGAAACCGCAGACCGGGCACGTGCCCTCAACGTAGCGGTCGGGCAGGAAGCGCTTGTCATCGGTCGAATAGATCTGCTTCGAAACGCGTTCTTCGATCAGCCCATTCTTTTCGAGCACCTCGCAGAAATGCTGCGTGAGCTTGTGGTTAGGGGGATTGGACGAGCGGCCGAAATGATCGAACGACAAACGGAAGCCGTCGCAAGCGTCCTTCTGAATTCGATATTGGGCGTCGCAGTAGGTGCGAACATCCTGGCCGGCATCGGCCGCGGCGAGTTCGGCGGGCGTGCCGTGCTCGTCAGTAGCGCAGATGAAAAGCACCTCATGGCCCTGCAGACGGCGGAAACGCGCGTGCACGTCGGCGGGCAGCATGGAGCCTGCCAAGTTGCCAAGGTGCTTGATGCCGTTGATGTACGGCAGGGCAGAAGTGATCAAATAGCGGGACATGGAAGCAACCTAACGACGAAGACAAAAACGTGCATGAGCGGCGCGCGAGCGCGGCTCCGTCACATTCGCATCGTCTGGCGCGGTTTGCTGTCCATGCGCCCGTTCCTAGCGGATTCCATCAGCCGCGCCAAGTCAGACCAGAGGGTTTGACTTCATCTGCGCGTATGCATTGGCCATCTTGGTGTCGTACTGGTTGGCCGCGTAACCGGGGCCATTGTAGCCCTTGGCGAAATTCGCCCAGTTCTTGGTCTTCAGCGCTGCATCCAACTGGTTGGCCTTCACGAAGCCTACGAAGGCGTCGAGTTGGTCCTTTTCCGACATCGCCAGTTTGCTGACGTATTGATGCGCGTTGGCCATGCCGAGATTGGGATAGTTCTGCCCGAGCACCTGGAAGAGCCCGTAGCTTGCGCTTTGCAGCGCGGCCTCCGGGTCGAGCGCATAAGCTTCCGCTAGTTGCGCCCAGCGGTCCGCTTGCGCGCGCGGATAGCCGCCCGGTGTCGGGTTCGAGACGTTCGGATGCGTGGTGTCGTAGGCGCGATTAGTCTTGCGCGAAAACAGGTGCCGTTCGAACAGGATGATCATCCGGCCATCGGCGGCGAAGCCGCCGAGCACGCCGGATTCGACGGTCGATACGGCAGCGACCGCTTCCCACTCGCAGCCCAAACTAGCGGCGACGGCCTCAAAGTCCGCGCGCGCCAGTTTCGCTGTGCTCTGACGCACCAAGGTCGAAAGATAGTCAGCCGGTGCAGCCGGCGGTGGCGCAGGCGGCGGTGACGGCGTCGTGCCCGTCGAACCGTGTGGCGGCGGTGGTGGTGGCGGCGGTGGCGGCGGCGGCGATGCGGGCGGCGAAGCCGGAGGCGCAGCCGGCGGCGATGCGGGCGGGCGCGGTGGTGGCGATGGCGGACGCGCTGGTGGCGGGGATGGTGGCGGCGGTGATGAACCGCGGTTGCCGAAGATCAGCTTGAAGAGAGAGTCAAAAAAGCTCATCCGCGTCCCCGCCGTCCAAACCCGCAAGTTCCCTGTGGTTGACCCACAACGTGGTTATTGGCGGACCATAGACGAGCCAAATTGTCAGCGCGAGGCCGCAACGTCGAATTCACAAACTTGCGCGCTCTTCCGTTGTGGCGCTGCCGCTGGCAAAAGGGCCACCCTGCGCCGCCATAGCTCAGCTGGTAGAGCACCTGATTTGTAATCAGGGGGTCGGGGGTTCGAGTCCCTCTGGCGGCACGCGGCGCTACGCCGCGCGCGGCGCGCTTGCCGCTCTTCTGCAATCAGAGGATTTTCCGGCGGTTCTTTTCGCGAAGGATTTGTGATGCGCTTGGCTTTTGCCGCAGTTTTCGTGCTCGCGCTCGCCGCATGTAATCAGGGCGGACCACCGCCCGCATCGACGTCCACGAGTTCCGCCACGACCGCATCTGCCCCTTCGACGGCGGAAATGCAGGCCAAGGTGGCCGCGCTCGCCGCGCCGTACAACGCAGCGAGCTACGAAAACGGACGCAGCGTTTTCGCGCAATGCCGCGCCTGCCACACCATCAATGCCGGCGGCATCAACATGGTCGGTCCGAACCTGCACGGCGTAATCGGCCGGCGTATCGCCAGCGTTGAAGGCTACAATTACTCGCCCGCGCTGAAAGCGCAGAGCTTCACATGGGACGCCGATCATCTGGAGAAATGGCTTGAGGGTCCAATGACCGACATACCCGGCACGCGGATGTCATTTCCCGGCGTTCACAACGACAACGACCGCCGCGATGTGATCGCCTTCCTCACTGTCGAGTCACAGCAGCCCTAATCGTCGCTGCGCCGCCGTTTGCGCGCGCGGCCCGGCTCCGACCAAAACGCAAGCACGAGCGCCAGTTCATCGTCGCCGCCGTCAACGCGGCCGCGCACGCCGACTTGTACGCCATGGCCCTTGTTGTCGAAGTGCACGAGCGACAGTTCGGCTTTGACGCTTTCGTCGCCGTATTCAGGACCATCGACGAACACTTGCGCCAAGCCCAGCCAATGCGGTCCGTGGTGAGCCCCGGCGGTGATTTCGACGCGCTGATCGGTGCATCCGCCGGAGAGAATCCGCTCCGCGACCTCGACGTTGATAAAGGTATCGCGCGGCAGGTTCACGCCGCCAAGAAAGCGCACTTCGGCGCCGCCTTCCTCACAGTGTTGGGGTGGCTCCGAAACCCATACTGCACCCGCCTGCACCGCCGTAACGGTGTGGTCGCTGCGCGTCAGCACGTGCTTGACGCCAAAGGTGGCTTCGGACCGCGAAATCAGCGCGGCGTTTTCTTCAGTCCAAGGCGAGAAGACAAGCGAGTCATTCTCGGTGAAACGCTGCTCAAGGTAGGCGGTGGACTCATACGTCGTGACGCCGTCCCGGCGCCCCGCTGACACAGTCAGTATCTGCTGACCATCAATTGGCGCAATCCAGGCGGCGGCTTGCGCCGACGCCGGCGCGCCGAAAGCTACGGCTCCCGCTAGGAGTCGTAGCCCGGCAAGTGCCGGTCCAGTTTTCGCTTCAGCCCCGGCCATGCCAACCCCGACACTCCGCCCATCCCCTTGGCCGGTCCGTTGCGCGTTTCCTCTTGCGCTGCCTCAGGCGCAATCAACACGTTCTCACGGCCTGCGCTCAGCGCATTGACCTGCTGCGCGCACGCGCGCTCCAGGAAGAAAATTCCAACAAACGCTTCCGCAGCGCTCGAGCCCACAGCCAGCGTGCCGTGATTGCGGAGGAGCATGAGCTTCTTATCGCCGATGTCCTTCACCAGCCGCTCGCGCTCGTCGAGGTTCAGCGCGACGCCTTCATAGCCATGGTAGGCAAGGTTGGGGATCATGAGCAGTGCGTTTTGCGTGAGCGGCAGCAGGCCATCCTTTTGCGCCGAGACGCCAACGCCGGCGTCCGTATGCAAGTGGATCACGCAAAGCGCGTCTTCGCGCGCGGCGTGGATGGCTGAGTGGATCGTGAAGCCCGCCGGATTGATGTAATACGGCGTCGGCGAGACGATGTTGCCATCGAGGTCGACCTTCACCAGCGAGGACGCGGTGATCTCGTCGAAGAACATTCCGTACGGGTTGATCAGGAAGTGATGCTCAGGTCCGGGCACGCGCATCGAGATATGCGTGAAGATCATGTCGTCCCAGCCGTGTAAGGCCACCAGCCGATAGAGCGCCGCGCAATCGACGCGCGCTTGCCATTCCTCAGCGCTGACCCGGCCCTTCAGTGATGTGCCTGCATCGTCAGCCATCGTTCGCGCTCCGCTGGTGTCTATGTTAGGGAAACTCTAGTTCTGTTGAGGCAATAAGCAAAGCGTGAAGCTCTCGTTCACCGCAAGTGCGCGCCCGGAGGCGCAGCAAGCCCTGATCCGGCTCCGCCATGCCTATGGTGACGTAGGGGAGGCAGAAGCCGATGTCGTCGTGGCGCTGGGTGGGGACGGCCACATCCTGGAAACCTTGCGGCGCAGATTGAAGGACAAGAAGCCGGTTTACGGAATGAACCGCGGCACGGTCGGCTTCCTGATGAACGACTTTTCCGAGGAAGGCCTGGTCGAACGCTTGGAGAAGACCGAGCCGGTGCGCATCCGCCCGCTCGTCGCCAAGTGCGAAACGCTGTCCGGTCCCACCGTCACCGAGCGAGCCTTCAATGAGGTCTCACTGATCCGGCAAACGGCCCAGTCGGCGCGTTTGAAGATCAGCGTCGACGGCGCAGTGCGCATGGCGGAGTTGCTGTGCGATGGCATCATGGTGGCGACGCCGGCCGGCTCGACCGCGTACAATCTTTCAGCCCATGGCCCTATCCTGCCGATCAACTCGCGGCTCCTGGCCATGACGCCGATCAGCGCGTTCCGCCCGCGCCGCTGGCGTGGCGCTTTGCTGCCCCACGGCGCGCAGGTGCGCATCGAAGTCCTCGACCCGGAACGGCGGTCCGTCAGTGCGGCATGCGATAATCTGGAAACCCGAGACATCCGCGCCGTCGATATTCGTGAAGACGCGTCAACCACTTTGACGCTTCTGTTCGACAAGGGCCACGCCCTGGACGAGCGGATTTTGCGCGAACAATTCAACGTCTAGGACGTCAATCATCTGTTCATTGCTGTGGCAGAAACTCGCTGCCCGATGAGCAACGCGAAGGTGATTGATCCGCGCTCGACCGGCTTGCGCGGCCTGGACCTCAAACACCCCGTGTTTGACGCCGGCGCGGTAACGCGGGCCGAAGAGACCCTCAAAGCGCTCAGCGGATCGATGCAAACCTGGCTGGAGGCGGACGTCATGCGCCTCCAGGACATGCGCGTGGCCGCACAACAGGCCTCCTGGAGCTACGCTGCGCTCGAAGCCCTGCTCAGCGCCGGCCATGACCTCAAGGGCATGGGCGAAACTTACGGTTTCCCTTTGGTTTCGCAGTTTTCGGCGTCGCTTTGCCGGCTGCTTGAGACGGACGACGGCAAGGCCGTCGTCCAACGCAACCCCGCGCTTGCGTGCGCCCATGTCGACGCGATCCGTGCGGCGGTGCGGGATGGCATGCGCTCCGAGACCCATCCGCTGGGTGGGGCGACGCTCGCGGTTTTGGAAGAACAAGTGGCCAAGCTGGGTGTGGCGCCGGTCTAAGCGCTAACGCAGTCTTCACTGTCTTATCCCGCCCGTTTCTTAACTGCGTTCGTGCATGCTTCCGCCCTCGTAAGCATGAGCAACGTCGTCTCCCTACGTGCGCGCCAACCGGCGCCCGAGCCTCTCGCCTTCGCCATTGGCGCGCGGGTTGATCTGCGCGTCGGCGCGCTCGCCGCCGGCGTGGTGCGGCCAAAAGCCGACGACGCATTCGGCTTTTCCTCGCTGGCCCGTCTGCTGCGCGCCGCGCGGATGACGTGGAAAGAGCGCGGCGCCTACACAGGTCTGACGCTGGCGGTCCCGGCGCATCTGCATGCCGGCCTTGAAGCGGAGCTGCTGAGCGAAGCGGCAATCGAAGCGGGTTGCGTCCGCACCGCTTTGAGCTTCGAACTTTCCGAACGCCAGATCGTCAATGCCGGCGCTGACCTGGCAGAAGAGCTGCGCGCGCGCGGCTGGAATATCGCCTTGCGCGGCGATCCTGATTGTCCGCTTCCGTTTTCAACCCGCGCCCGCTCGCTCTACAGCGAATTGGTGCTGGATGCGCCGCCGACGCCCGATCCGTTTCTGGCGATGGACCACAGCGACCGCAGCCCGCTTGCGCGCCGATTGGTGGCTGCAAAGAGCGCTGGCTTGATCGTCACGGCAGAGAGCGTGCAGAGCGCAGCACAGGCGAAAACCTTGGCGATGATCGGATTCAATCGCGGCGGCGCGCCGTACGCGGAAGCCTGTTTGCGCTAGATCGCGGCGGCGCGGCCGCTGTGCAGGCCGGTCGCGTCAAGCTTTTCCATGAGATAGTCGAGATCCTCTTTCGGGATCGACTGAAACAGCGTCAGCGTACGCTCAAGCATGCGCTTGCGGAAGACAATGCGGTCACGCGAGCCGCCTTCTCGATCAATTGAGTGATAGACCTCGATGGCTGCGCGGAACGACGGAAACAACCGTGGCGGCAAGCCGGCGCGATCGAACGCGGCTTTCAACCCCAAGGGACCGCTATCGTTCATCAATAGCCACATGCGGTGATGCGACAGTCCCGCGAGTTCGGCCATGGCGTGCTCAACGAATGACATGTGCCCCAGGCAGAGACCGCGCATGATCAAAGACGGCGTCAACCGCCCATTCAAGTTGAGCTGCTGCACGAAGCGGCCAAGATCCTTCTGACGCGCGGCTTGCTCGACAATGTCGATGGTCGCGCGTTCGCGGGCGCCCATGGCGAGATCGATGGCGATCTGTGGCGGCAGTTCGTGATGATTGACGAGATGATCGAACAACTCGCCTGTGACGATCGAGACCAGCTTCTCGGTGACTGAAACTGGCAGCTCGTTGCGATGCACCATGGCGGCTGTGATTGCAGAAACACCGGAAAAGCGATCCAGCGCGATCTCATAGCCCTCTTCATCGAACAGCGCATTATCGTTGGCGAGCGCGCGTTCCACGGCTGACGACACCGCAAACTCGGAGATCGCACCGGTGACCTCCACCGATAGGGTTTCGCGGCTCGCGACCGCCACCTGCTTCGACGGCGGACATGAACGCACGATCTCAACCAGATCGCTATCGGTCAGCACCGGTGAGTTGAGGATGATCGGCAGCGCGATGGTCTCGACGTCCTGCGCCAGCTTGTTGGCAATATCGCGCGGCAGTTTGGGCGAATTCTTCAGCGCGACCGACAGCGCGCGGCGCACCAGCACCGCTGCATCCTGCGCCATGATCGCCATAATGCTCTCGGCATGCGCGCGTTCCTCTGGGGAAAGCTCAGCATCGTCAATGCAGCGGCAGATTTTGTGAGCGGCTTGCGCACGGTCATCCTCGGTCGGTCCCTTGATCAAGGTACGGATGTCGCTATCCGTGAGGTTGGCGCGCATGGTGACAATCGTCATGAGCTCGGTCTCGCCGCAGCAGAGGCGACTCTCCGCCTCGGTACCGGTGCAGCCTTTCGTGCATGCCTTAAGGAAGTTTTGACCCGCTCGTTGCGCGAGGAGAAGGAACGCATGCTCGAAGGGTTAAAGGTCGTTGAGTACGCCACCTACATCGCCGCGCCCGGCGCCGGCGGTATCATGACCGACTGGGGCGCCGATGTGATCAAAGTCGAGCCGCCCGGCGGAGATCCCATTCGCCAGTTCTTCGCCTCAGCGGGTGTGGACGAAGAAGCGGTCAATCCGATTTTCGAAATGGACAATCGCGGCAAACGCGGCGTCATCCTGGACACAACCAAGCCGGAGGGCCGCGACGCGCTGCTGCGTCTGATCGCCGACACCGACGTATTCCTGACCAATGTGCGGCCCGGCAGTATGAAGCGCGCGGGTCTGGATGCCGACACGGTACGGGCGCGAAACAAGAAACTCATCTATTGCAGCCTTACCGGCTATGGACTCGAAGGCCCTGACCAAGATCGTCCCGGCATGGATGCGGCCGCGTTTTGGGCGCGCTCGGGGTTGGCGGCAATGTTCAAGCCCAAGGGCGGCGAACCCATTCAGTTGCGGACCGCGTTTGGCGACCACACTGCGTCGCTCGCGATCGTGGCGGCCATCATGTCCGCGCTCTACGAACGCAACCGTACCGGCGAAGGCCGCCTGCTCGACGCTTCGCTCTTGCGGACCGCGCATTATGTCGGCGCCAGTGACTTTGCCATTCAGCACTCACGCGGCCGTATCGCTTCCAACCGCCCGCGCGCGAACGTTCCGAACCCGCTCGTCAATTATTTCCGCACCGCTGACGACCGCTGGATCAGCTTGCTCCAACGCCAAGGCGAGCGCGACTGGCCCAAACTGGCGCGCGCACTCGGCGTCGAGCATCTGGTTGACGATCCGCGCTTCGCCAAGGCGCGAAACCGCCGCGAAAATGGCGCTCAACTCGTGCCGCTTTTGGACGCCGCGTTTGGCGCACGGCCATATACGGAAATCGCTGCTGCGCTCGACTCCGTCGAGATGGTGTGGGCGCCGGTGCTGACACCCGCTGAGGCCGTTGCCGATCCCCAAGCGATAGCGGCGGGCTGTGTTGTGGAAACGCCGCTGCAGGCGGGCGGTACCGTGAAAGCGCCGGCCGCGCCGGTGCGTTTTGTCGGCGCCGACGATGGGCCCAAGGGCTCTGCGCCTACTATGGGGCAGCACACGCGCGCGGTGTTGACGCAAGCTGGCTATAGCCCAGCCGAGATCGACGCCATGTACGCGTCGGGCGCGGCGATCTGAAACACGCCTGCAATACACGCGCAACGAAGCGGTTCTAGCTCCGACGCGGAGCCTCCGCAGGATATCGCATGCGCATACTTACTGTTCTCGCCACGCTGATTGTTAGCGCGTGCGCAACCGCTGCAACTGGCCCCGATCCGATGGGTATGGACGACGCCACTTTCGAGCGGGCGTTGCGGGCCAAATTCGAGGCAGGACCGCCCCTGCCCATCCCAAATGAAGTGCAGGACCAAGCAGCCGGTCAGATCGCCGACGCGGAGTATTTCTCGCAATTCCTGAACTACGACATCTCATATTCGAGGAGTGCTCGCGCTCACGCGCAACGGTTGATGGCGGATCTGCGCGCCCATGCAGGAGAGCTTAGCCATGAGCAGTTTGTGCTGCGCGTGGCGGAAATCGCCGCACTTGCCGACAACGGCCACACCAATGTCGGTCAAAATAGCTTCAAGAAGAACACCCCGCGCATTCCCGTGCGGACATATTCCTTTGCTGACGGGCTCTATGTGCTTTGGGCGACGCCCGCATACGCGAACCTTCTAGGTGCGCGTATTGATGCGATCGACGGGCATCCAATCGCTGCGGTACGCGCCGGCATTCGCCGCTACATTGGCGGCACGCAAGCGCATCGCGATAGCATTCTTACGCCCATGCTGGAGTCGCCGGCTCTGCTGCAAGTGGCTGGCTTTGCTACCGAGCATGACGCGCTCACGCTCAGCGGTGTTCTGGCTGATGGTCAAACGTTTACACAACGCATCAGCGCAGAGCGGCGCGATCGCAGCGCCTGGGTTTCGAGCACGGAGCGTACACTGTTTCCGGCGCCCGCAGATGTTGGCATGGAAAGCGTGATGCGCGACAATGACGCCCTGCCTGTGTACCTGCGCGACCGCGCGCTTCTCTTCACCACTGCCGAGCTTCCCGAAAACGGCTACTATATCGGGCTCAGCTTCAACCGTGACGCCGACGAAGGTCCGATTGCGCCGTTTCTCGACAACGCGCTCGCGCACGTCCGCAACGCCCATCCCGCCTTCGTCGTCCTCGACATGCGTCTCAACGGCGGCGGCGACTACACAACGACTTACGCGTTTGCGCATCAATTGCCGCGAGCAGCCGCGCCTGCGCACATCTATGTGCTTACCTCGCCTTGGACGTTTTCAGCGGCTATCACCACTGTCGCCGGCTTGAAGCAAACGGGCGGCGCTCAGGTTTCCATTGTTGGCGAAAACGTCGGCGATCGCCTCGATTTTTACGCGGAGGGCGACACGTTCCAGCTGCCGAATGCGTTCATGACTGTGCATTTCAGCAACGGCCGCCACGTCTACGATGGCCCGTGCCGCGACACCAACACCTGCTACTGGCTGAACTATAAATATCCGGTGCGCGTGCGGACGTTGACGCCGGACATTCCAGCACCACTCACCTTTGCCGCGTATAAGGCGATGCGCGACCCCGCGATGGACGCGGTGCTTGCCGCTGAAACTAGAGTTGGCTCGTCCGCACGTAGGCACTGAGTGCGTTCAGCGGATCGCTGCGGCTTTCATCGTCGCCGCTGTTCAAGAGCGGCAACAGCGACACATTGAAAAGCGCTTGCGCCAACATTGGCGACATCATGTCGTCGCTCAGTTGCACAGGCGCATGCCCGGCCGGCGTCGAGAAGTTCGCATCCGCGTCGAGGCTGAATTTGTCGAGTAAGGCCTGCGCCGACACGGCCCGACCGTTTGTGTAGAACAGTCCATGATTGGCGGCGGCTTCCCTCGGAAAGAGCGCTGGCGCGTTGTCTGCGCCGTTGGCCGAGGCTTGAATGAGTTTCGCCGCGCCTGCCGATCCGAGCACATGCGCTGCGTAGAGTTCGCCTGCCGTCGGAGCCCGGCCGATCTGGCTTTCCAATGCGGTCGCATTCTCGCGCGTCAGCTCGGCTGCCATGCGCGCGGCAATTTCGGGATTGGTGCGCAGCGCCAGAATATCCGAACGGGTTTGTGCATCGGCAGTGCCATTTTGCAATGCTGCCGCGTATTTGCCGAGACCGTGCGCCGCACCGTGTCTGCGCACCATGTCGAGCCAAGTGGACGAGATGAACTGAAACGCGCCAACTGCTGACGATGTTGAGGCGCGCGCATTGGCATTGAGCGAACTTTCGCGCTTCGCTGTTTGGATTAAGAGCGAGAAATCTACACCAGTAGCGTCCGCCGCGCGCTGGATCGCGGCGCGCACGTCGTTTCGCCCGGCGACGGGAACGACAGGATCGCTCATGCCTATGCGGTGGGCGGATTTGATGAAGCAAGCGTAAACGCGGTAGACCGGTTTCGAAATGAACGAGACGTCCAATCAGACTTGGCGGGAACTCCGGTTCTTCTTGGGCGTCGCGTTCCTGCTGTCGTGGGGAACGGGCGCGCTCTACTTTCTATTTCGCGCTTGGCTCAACCCTCTGATCCTGCCGCTCGGCGCCAACAATCCAGTGTTCCTTCTCATGAACTGCGCACCATCATTGGCGGCGCTGATTGCGGGCGCACGGTTTGGCGGATGGCGCGGCGTACGCGATGTGCTGAGCGGATTGGTGAGGCCGTTCGCGCCATGGTGGGCGCTCATTGCGTTTCTTGTGGTTCCAGCCGTGGCGCTGACGTTGGTCTATCTCGCGCCGTATTGGCAGACCTGGCCCGTCGCAGCGCACGACGTGCTGGTGAAGCTGCCGCTGCTGATGTTCACAACGCGTCAGATCATCAACAATATTGCGCCGTTCGGCGAAGAGCTCGGTTGGCGCGGCTACGCGCTGCCGCGCTTGCTTGAGAACCGTAACGCCACGGTTGCCGCGTTGATGCTGGGCGCGGTCTGGATTGTTTGGCACGTGCCCGGCTTTTTCATCTCTGGGCTGATGGCTGTCGGGCCGGAGCAACTCGGCTGGTGGAGCGTCGGCACGCTGGCGCTGTCGGTCATCATGACGTTTCTTTATGTAAGCGCGAACCGCAACGTCATCGTCGGCGGCATCATCCCGCATTTTGTGATCAACGCTGCTGCCGCGGTTGGCGTCTGGCTTTCGCGGCCCGCGGAGGTGCTGGGGTTGGCTGTGGTTGCAGTCGGCGCTGCACTCATCATGCAGGCGCGCACGCGGACGTTCGCGCGCATCCGCTCCTAGTAGCTCTTGGGCAAGCCAAGCATGCGTTCGGCGATGAAGTTCAAAATCATCTCGCGGCTCACCGGCGCAATGCGTGCAATCATCGCCTCGCGGAAATAGCGTTCGACGAAGTATTCCTTCGCGTAGCCCATGCCGCCATGCGCCAGCACCGACGCTTCACAGGCCGTGAAGCCCGCTTCAGCGCCCAGATACTTCGCTGCATTGGCTTCCGCGCCACAGTCTTTGCCGGCGTCGTAGAGCGCAGCTGCCTTGAACGCGAGCAGATTGGCGGCTTCCAACTCGGCCCACGATTTCGCCAGCGGATGCGCGACGCCCTGGTTCTGACCGATGGGACGGCCGAATACGACGCGCTCCTTTGCGTATTGCGCCGCACGCTTAAGCGCCGCGCGGCCAAGACCGATAGCTTCGGCGGCGAACAACACGCGCTCGGGATTGAGACCGGTAAGCAGAATTTTGAACCCACCGCCCTCTTCGCCGATCAGAGCCTCCTTCGGCGCCTCAAGCCCGTCGATGAACAGCGTGTTGCACTCGACGGCCTTGCGGCCCATTTTTGGGATGGGTTGCGCTTCGATCTTGGTGCGATCGAAATCGACGTAGAAGAGCGACAGCCCATCGGTTGGCCGTTTGGCTTGATCCTTCGGCGTCGTGCGCGCGATGATCAGCATTTTATTGGCGCGCTGCGCGTTGGTCGTCCAAATTTTGCGGCCGGTGATGCGGTAGCCATCGTTGGTCCGCTCCGCACGCGTTTCCAGACTTGCCGTATCGAGGCCCGAGTTAGGCTCGGTGACGGCAAAGCACGCTTTGTCTTCGCCACTCATTGCACGCGGCAGGAAGCGCGCCTTCTGCGCTTCCGTGCCGAACTTCACGATCGGCATGAGGCCGAAAATGTTGAGATGGATGGCGCTCGCGCCCGAAAAACCGGCGCCGGACTGCGCCACTGTCTGCATCATCAACGCTGCTTCGGTAAGCCCGAGCCCTGCGCCGCCGTACTGCTCCGGCATCGCAACGCCGAGCCAACCGCCGTCAGCAATGTCGGCGACGAACGCCTCCGGAAATTTTCCGCTTTCGTCGGTCTTCAGCCAGTAATGGTCGTCATACTTGGAGCAAATCTTTTC
The DNA here is from genome assembly GCA_047601265.1 of Terricaulis sp. Classification (GTDB taxonomy): domain Bacteria; phylum Pseudomonadota; class Alphaproteobacteria; order Caulobacterales; family Aquidulcibacteraceae; genus Vitreimonas. Next base: position 329,960 of record JASGJR010000001.1, on the reverse strand, counting down.
GATCGCATCCTTGATGGCCGATTGCGCTTCGGTGAGTTCGAGACCGATGGTCATGAGTTTCCAAATCTATCCGGCGACAGCGCCGCCCACGCCGATGGGATCGGCATGTCCATAACATAAGCGGTGATGATTTCAGCAGTGATCGGCGCAAGCAGCCAACCGTTGCGAGAATGGCCGGCAGCGATCAGGAAATCGCCGCTTCGCCCGATCAGAGGCCAACCATCCGGCGACATCGGACGTATCCCAGCCCAGGCCTCGCCGCGGGTATGCACCTCGCCCGGCAAGAGTGCTTCCGCTGCCGCCATCAAACCTTCACTCGCCTTCGCGTCGGCAAAGCGATTGGTGACGTCCATTTGCAGAGTGGCGCCTAACACCACGTCTTCGCGCCGCTGCGCAATGTAGAAACCCGGCGCGCGCAAATTGGGCTTGAGGTCGCGGCCGAGAGCGACCGAGACCAGCTGCCCCTTACCTGCGCGAATATGCTTCAGCGCCGGCGCGACCTCTTTCATTTGCTCCGTTGCCCATGCGCCAGGCGTCAGCAATACCAGGTCGGCTTCGAAAGTTTCATTTTCGAATGTCGACACGCTCGTTGGCGTCACGTTGTTCACATCGCGTTTGTGCGTGACGATCACCCCATGGGCGCGCGCCTCCATCAACAGGCCACTCAACATGCGCAGTGGATCGATCGTCGCCTCATCTTCGATGAAGACGCTATTCTCAATCTTGGAACTCAGATCCGTCTTGGCGCGAAACTTGTTGACGGACATGGCGGCGACGGCACGGCCAAGCCGTGCTCCGTTTTTGACGAACGCCTCCACGCCGGCCGCATCCTTGGCTATGATCGCCGCGCCATCAAACCGCACGGCATCATTCCACGCCGCGCCTTCGCGCCATTGCTTCCAAAGATCAAATGACGCTAGCGCAAGCTGCTCATGCTCGCTGGGTTCAGCTTCGATGGGCGCCAACATGCCTGCCGCCGAGGCGGACGCGGTGGCGCCATAGACGGTGATTTCTTCGCGCTGCTCTTCAAGCACCGTGACGCGGGCGCCGGCTTTCGCCAAGCGAACTGCGCACATCAGGCCGATCGCGCCGGCGCCGACAATGATGACACTCTTCATTGCAGCCGCTCGCTTGCCAGCGAAAGCGGCTCCGGGTCAATGCGTCAGGACTTCTTCTTGCGCTTTGACGGCGCGGCAGTCTCGCAGATGACCAACACGGCCTCTGCTCCCGCCACGAGCAGCGCCTGCGCCGAAATCTCACGCCCCGTCGCCTTAGAAAGTGCGGCTGCCGCCGCGTCCAGCCGCGCCGCCATCGCCGCGTCCAGCTGCAGTCCGGGCAACTTCTCCTTCTTCGCCTTGCCTGGCTTTTTGTCTTTCTTGGCTTTGGCCTTTTTTGGCTTGGCGACAGCCGCCAACGCCGCCTTCATCTGATCGATGTGGACACGATCCTTGTCCTTCTCAATCTCGGGCAGCTCGGCGTAGGGCTTGAACAAATCAGGCGATTGGTTCGGATCGGTGCGATTGCGCTTCACCCATTGTTTGTGAACGAAGGCGGCGGCTTTCTCCCGATTTTTTGGATAGCGTTCCAGCGCGCTATAGGCGGCTTCGGCGGCGATCATGTTGTCGGCCTTCGCAGCAGAGTCGAGCGACGACCATGGTTGATTGATATCAACCATCTTGCCTCCACGCATGCGCATGCGCGGCTGCGCCTTCTGATCAGGATTGTTCTTATGAAACTCGCGCCGCCACGCGTCGTGCGAGCGCGCAGCGAAGTACTCAACGGCTTTTTGCATCTGTTGCGCGGCCATTAACGATGCTTTCTACTTCGGAAGTCCGTCATGCTAACAGATGGCGGTAACGAATCCGCAAACCTCAGACGGCGCCCCATTCCTGCAAGTCAAATTTGGGATTGGGATAGTCCGCGTCAACGAACGTGCGCCCTACGCCTTTTCCGAGTTCGAGCAGCAGATCCAGGTTTGCGGGCTTGCCGTTATCCATCCGGTCAAGCGCGTCGAGCGTATCAGCGTCAAGCTCGCGCCCAAGTATGCGTTCCAACGTCGTCATCGGTGGAATGGGATCGGTGCGGTGCTTCGCTTTCGGCTTCTGATCCAGCATCACGTCGATGCGCTGATAATCGAGCATCGCCGCGCCACCGATCGCCGCGCCCGCCATCTCGCCGATCTCTGAATTGATCGACCAGGGCTTCTTCGGCGACGACAGCGCCTGCATCATCATGATGCCCTGTATTTGCGTGTCGTACACCATCGCCCGCAAAGCGTGCACGCCGCGCAGACCCGGCGGCAGACCTTTGAAAGCATGCCCCTCGATGCGCGGACGGCGCGCGCCGGTGCCATATGACGTCATCATCAACTGGTCCGCACCAGCCTTCCATCCGAAACGATAAGACGGCTCCAGCGCCAACAAGAAGAGCTGCATGCTGGGATTGTTGTTGGCGCTTACCGCGCCATCCACGAAATAACCCCGCTGCGTTGGCTTGCGCTTGTCGTCGAACTCAACGTCGATGATCACCTCATCGAAAAATGTCGGTGCGGCTGCACTCGCGAGTACAAGATCCACGAGCCGATAGCGATGGTTCGGAAACACGCCGCTTTCCGGCGGCGGATCGTAATAGGCGCCGAGCGGATGATTGGTCACCGCCCAGGCCGAACCGGTGTCGATGCGCTTAGCGAAGATCGCAAGCCCCGTCTTGAGATCCTCCGACCCTATGGTGCGCGTGCCTAGCACGCCTTGCAGTGCTGCCTTCAGCCGCTTGGACTCGAACTTCGACTGTAGAAACACGCCGTCGCCAGCGGTGCGGCCAAATACTTCGGGGCCGAGCCTCGCGTAGAGCGCGATCAATTCATCGACGCTCAGTCCGAGCGCCAATCCCGAGGCGATGATCGCGCCGGTCGATGTGCCGCCGATGAGATCGTAATAGTCGCAAAGCCGAAACTCGGGCGCACCGTGAGCACGGCGGCGTAGCTCATCTTCGATCGGCTTCAACATGCCGAGCGTCAGCATGCCCTTCACGCCGCCGCCATCGAGCGCAAGGATGCGCTTGGCGCCAGTATCCGGCGATAAGTGCTCGAACAACGTCCGCGGCATGTGTCCCCTTCAGCCCTTGTAGCCGGGCCTTAGAAGAAGGCCAATGTGGCCGGATCGCGGCCTACGTGGACAGCTTTGAACTCCGCCGCCAAAAATAGCCCGCCAGCGGCGTAAATGGCCGCTTGTGCTGCGCGCGCGCGCGCAAACACCAGCGCATGGGCCTCGGTCACGGACTCCGCCACGATGATTTCCGCTCTTGGATTCGCGCGTTGGGCGTAGAGCGCAATCTCGCCCGCCGCCGCGCCTTTGTGGCGCGCTTGCGCACAGATGACGACATCGAACTCCGGCGCCAACACCGAGATCATCTGTGCGACGTTCTTATCATGCGAAGCGCCGCAAACCAGGATCGCTGGGCGTTCGCCGCGCAATGTTTGAAATCCCGCAAGCGCCGCGGCAATGCCACCCGGCGTGTGACCTACATCGATCACCGCTAAGGGCGCGGCGCTGATGACCTCAAGACGACCCGGCCATCGTGTCGCGGATAAGCCGCGCGCAATGCTCGTAGCATCAATTGCGGTCAGATCGCGCGCGAGCGCGACCGCCAAAGCAGCGTTGGCGCGCTGGTGCGCACCGGGTAGCGAGACATCGGCGTCCAGTGGCGGCACGAGCGTCAACGCCACACCGCGCTCCGCGCACGCGCTCGCAATCACTTGGCGCACCGGAATGTCGGCCGGAGCAAACAGCTTGGCGCCAGGCGGCGCCGCCTCGATCTTGTCACGCGCGATGGCCTCGAGCGTGTCGCCCAGAAGTTCTGTGTGCTCAAGATCGAGCGAGGTGAGCGCGACGCTACGCGCTTTGATGAGCTTCACCGGATCAAGACGCCCGCCGATGCCTGCTTCCCACACGGTGTGCGCCACACCGCGCGCCGCGAACCAGTCCGCTGCAATCAAGAACAGAAACTCAAAGCCGCCGACGCGGACTTTTGACTCGGCTTGGTAGGCGTCGATGGCGTCAGCGACCCGCCGCCAATGCAGACCGAGTTCGTCATCGGTGATGTCGGCCCCGTCGATGCGAAAGCGCTCGTTCAAATCGAACAGGTGCGGCGAGGTGAACAATCCGACCGAACCGATCCACTGCGTCTCGAGCAACGAAGCCGTCATGGCGGCGGTCGAACCCTTGCCGTTGGAGCCGACAATGACCGCGCCGCACGCGCCAAACGCAGCGAGATCCAATCCGAGCCGGCTGGCGATCGCGCTTACGCGCGCGAGCCCCGGGCCGTCGCCGAACTTTGGATACGGCACGCGCCACGGCGTCATCGCAACGCCGCCTCGATGTTGGCGCGCCATATCTCAATGATCAGATGCCAGCGCTGCTGATCTTCGAGGGTCGCGATCATCGGATTGGAATTCACCTCGATCACCACCGGTCCCTCTCGGGGAGAGTCGAACACGTCTACCGCCGCCAACGACAAACCAATCGCCTTCGCGGCGGCGCGCGCGATCTCCGTCAGCCTTGGCGAAGCGCCGTCACGCAATTCCCTGGCGCCGCCGCCAGCAGCGCGGTTGGCCGGGCCGTGCAGCATCACCAGCGCGCGCCGCGGCGGCACATCATCAGCGGCGACGGGATTACCCTGCGAGTCTCTGCCGCGTGGCTTCAACTCCGGCGCGCCTTCGTCGCGCGGCAGCGCAGCCACTAACGTGCGCAGTGTTTGTTCGCCATCGCCCCACACGCTCGGCAGCGTCTTTCGGTACGAAAACAATGCGCGACCGTTCAGCACGAACACGCGATGTTCAGGCGCGCGTACGAATGGCTGGATGAGAATGGCGAAATGTTCGCATGAAACCCGCGCCATATACGCGGCAAATTCTTCAGCGCTGTCGATGACCTCGGCATAGAGCCCGTTCGACGCCGAGATCGGCTTGCAGAAGATTGGATAGTTCGCCTGCGCCGCAAAACGCAAAGCGTCGGCTGGCTCTCGGCCCGGGCCGCGCATCTCGGCCCACCGCTCAGTGACGAAGAACATTTCGCCCGGCAGCACCGGCACGCCGGCATCGCGAAGAACAATCGCGCAGAACGCCTTGTCGCGCGCGATCGACGCCGCACGCGCATCGTTCAGAGCGTACGGGGTGCCTGCGCCGGCTGCGAAGACGGCCTTGCGAGCGCCATCGGAGACTTCGAACAGATAGCCATCGTCGCCATCGAGCGAGCGAAAGGCATAACCGGCAGCAGCGGCGGCGCGCGCGGCATAGCGCGCTTGCGCGCTCTTTAGATGTGCAGGGTCTGCGCTCACGACGCCCCCTTACCGGGCCAAAGCGCGCGAAGCGAGCCTGGTACCGCCTCCCGGGCTCGAACCGGGGACACCTGGTTCCACAAACCAGTGCTCTAACCAACTGAGCTAAGGCGGCTCTCAGGGGCGCGGAAACTAGCCTCGGCCTTTCGCCGAAGCAAGGCGCGCCGGAGCTAAACCGGCCCCCAGCCCCGCTGATTGATGTGACCGCGAACGCGCGCGATCCGATTGTCGGGATCGGGGTGGGTCGACATGAACTCAGGCGGACGCGAACCGCCGGACGCTTCCATGCGCTGCCAGAACGGAATGGCTTGCTTCACGTCAAATCCAGCCTGGTGCATGAGATCGATGCCGATGATGTCGGCTTCGGCCTCCTGTTCGCGCGAAAATGGCAAGCTCAGGCCCACCTGCGCGCCAAGGCCGAGCGCTGCGGTCGCCAGCTGATTGTTGATGGCGCCCCCGGCGACCTGCAGCGCCGTTTGCGTGGCTGCTTCGCGCGAATAACGCTCAGCAGCGTGGCGGCCAAGCACGTGACCTGTTTCGTGACCGAGGACGCAGGCCATGTAATCGTCTACATCGCAAATCTCATACAGACCGCGATAAAAGCCGACTTTGTTGGCTGGCAACACGAACGCGTTCTTTTGATCGCTGTCGAAAAGACGGAATTCCCATTGCTGGTTGCCGCGTCCTGCCGCCGTAACAATGCGGTTTCCCACGCGCTCCAAGCGAGCCTGCGCGGCGCGATTGCTCCAGGTGCGCTCCTGTTGGATCTGCTGGCCCCACGCCTGCAACGCAGCCTGCTGCAACTGGCTATCGTCGATCATTATGAATTGGCGGCGGCCGGTGACTTCGTTGGTTGCGCAACCTGCAAGCGCCGCGCTTGCGACAGCGCCGGTCAGAAACGTCCGTCGATCTAGTTTGCCGAAATTCGCGGTCATGACTGTTCTCCCGACAGGTGGCCTCTGCCCGAATGTTTCCGGGTATGCCGGGCCACGCAAGGGTGTTCCGGTTGCGCCGTGGACAGGCCGGATCGACCCCGCTATAGACCCTCGCTCCGCGGCGGGGCTCGCTCTTGCCGGCCGGTCGCCTGGGTAGCTCAGTTGGTAGAGCAGCGGATTGAAAATCCGCGTGTCGGTGGTTCAATTCCGCCCCCAGGCACCATCCCTTTTCTCTTCCCTGCAGTATCAAGTTACCACAAAGCGATGAGCCTTTTCGCAGGTCAGCGTAGGTATACGACAGGTCCGAAGGTCGATCTCAAGTAAAACTACTGGCGTCTTGATGACGGAGCCGTGACCTTTTACTGAGCTTCGTCGGGACATCGCTCACTTAAACTTACATATGTGATGATTATCACATACAATTTCCTTCGACGCTTCGATTGTTTGGGCGAACATGTTCAACAACCGAAGAGCCATGAGATTATTTTGAAGAGCAACAGTACTCAACGCGCCGCCAAAGCGGAGCGCCCAGTTGCTGGGATCGAAGAATTTCGTCGCGTCCCGCTGCTGAAGTCACTCACCGAACATCAACTGAATGCCGTTGTTGGAAAGTGCGAAGTGCGCAGCTTCCGAGCGCGCGCGCACGTGATGGCCGACACTGATTTTCCGCAACGTGTTGGGTTTGTGCTTGAAGGCGCGTGCCGGCTTGTCGCCCTTGCGCCCAACGGCGCCAACATCACCATGCGCACTTTGCGGCTTGGAGACTCGCTTGGGCTCCCTGCCGCTGTGCTCAATCACAGCTGGGGCGGAGATCTGGTTCATCATGTCACGAGGCTGGTTGCCGACGATGCGACAACGCTCGCGCTTATGAAACAGTCCGACTTTCGTGCGTTGCTCATGGAATCGCCGTCGCTTTGCCGCGCCGCCTGCGAAGCGGCGTGCGCCATCCAATTGGAGCTTTCGAGCCGCTTCTATGAACTGGCGACGCTGGATGTGCGCGGCAGGCTGCTTGCGGAGCTGATGCGCATGGCTGTTCGCGGCGAGCGCATCAACGGCCGCATCACGCTCAGCGCGGCGCCTACTCACGCCGAACTCGGGGACCAGATCGGCGCTGCCCGCGAGGCCGTCACCCGGCAATTACTTGAGCTTGAGCGCGAAAGCGTGATCAGCGTGCGCCGGCGCGAGATTGTCATTGAGGATTATGAGCGCTTGCAGCAGCTCGACGAAGCGACCGCTGGCCGGCGCATCTTCGTTTATCCGCAGAGCTAAGCGAAACTACAGCACAACCGGCACTGCACGCGCGGTGCTTCAGGCCTGATCCAGAGCCTCGGTAAGCTCAATCAACAAGGAAGCCGCTCGCGCTTCGCTGTGGATTGCAGCTTCACTCCACAGCAGGATGGTCCGCGCTACGGCATAAAAAGCACGCTTGCGCTTAGACCGCGAACTCAGGTGAGCGCCGCCGCGAGTTCGCCCGCGTTTAGGTCCTTCAAAGCGCTCAACGTCTCGCGCGTAAAAATGGCCCGCGTTTCGGGGTCGATGATCACAAGCACGCAGTGGTCCGCCTCTGCGTCTTGCCCCATCACCGGTTTCACCGTGTACGGCTCCGCGCCACGCGCACGCGCGACACGCACAGGCGCGCCGTCGCGGCCCGTTATTGTCCGGTGGACCGCCTCGGCAATGGCGGCGCTGTCGGCCTCAACGCGGCAGGTCAAACGGCCTTGATGGAGGCTCAGGCCATCGGCGCGCTGGAAGATCGCGCGGCACGCGGCGTTCGGCTCCTTCACGTAAAGCCCCTCGTCGATCACCGCGACGCCGAACGGGAGTCGGTCAAGCGACGTGCCACACAACGCCAACGCCGCGCGCATCTCGGCAATCTCTCGCCGCGCGAACACGGCGCGCGCGGCCACCGAGGCGATCCGGTACAACATCTGCGGATCGCCCTCACCCGCCCATTGCGCGAAAACCGCTACATCTTGAACCTGCTGACGCGCACTGCTTGCTGCGTGCGCCCACATTAAACGCCCTTCAGATGTCAGCCGGGATTGCACAGCTTCGGCGCCGTAAGCCGCTAAAAGCTCCTTGCATCTCGCCTCAAAGCCGGGCGAGGTGTGGCTGCTGCAGAATACTTGTGCTGGAATCCCCGGTCTCGCTGCGAGACCCAACGCGACATCGCCTGCGCCGAGAATCTCGGCGCTCGCATCAAGCGCTGTTGTCCACGCCGCTTCGCCAAACGCGGCGTCTATCCAACAGGCGAGATCTTGCTCGCTTCGCGACACACGCGCCTCCTTGTCGGATGACACCAGAAGTGCTGTTCATTCTCCAGGTGATATATCTCACCGAGGCGCTGCTGGGGCCGAAACAATCACGGACGGTGCGGGATGAGCAGTCCACAATCGCTCAAGCGTTTGGCCAAGATTGATATTCTGCAATCACTCTCCGAGTCGGAATTGGCCACGCTCGCGGAGGCTTTGACGTGGCTGCAAGTGCGTCCGCGCCAAGTGATCGTGAGTCATCTGAGCAAAGAACGGAACGTCTACTTTATCTCTGAGGGCATTTTCCAAGTTGGATTGGTGACGGCAAGCGGACGCCCCGTTGCGTTTCGAAAATTGCACGCCGGCAGCCACTTCGGAGAACTCGCAGCGCTAACGGGTACACCGCGCACGACCAATGTCATGGCGGAAACAGCGGGCGTGCTCGCCGAATGCACGGCTGACGCCTTCATGGAATTGCTTCGCAGCAGCCCGGCATTTGCCGAAGCCATCTCCATTTCGCTCGCGCGCAACGTGGTGATGCTGAGCGATCGCGTGTTTGAACTAGCGACGCTTGAGGTGCGATTTAGAATTTACGCGGAATTGCTGCGCCTGGGCCGCAAAGGCGAAATGACAGACGAAGGCGTCCTCGTGCGCAACGCGCCAACCCACGAGACCATTGCCGCGACTGTCGGCGCGCAGCGCGAGGTAGTCACGCGCGAATTTCGCATGATCTCCGAAGAAGGCATCATCACCTCGGGCCGGCGGCAATTTCTGATCCGCGACATCGACCGGCTTCGGGACATGATGCAACGACGAGCGGGCATCACTGCCTCGCAGATGATGGATTGGTCGGCCTAGTTCGTTGCCCTGCTCGCGGCCTGCACTTGGCGCACACGCGGCTGAATGGCGCGCAAGGCCCTGCCGGTCACATCACTGGTATACTCAAGCCGGCTCCATGGCCCGCGCGCCGAAAACGGAATGACGAACAGATTGCCGCGCGGTGATTGTGGTACGACTCGCAAATCTAGGCGCTTGGCAGGTATATCGACGACAGCGATGCCAGGGATGCGCAGCTCGGTAGTGTTGAACCTGAGGTCATCGCTCGCCAACGCGCCATCGGCGATGGCAAATGTACCAGAAAAACCCAGAAACGGCGTCCGCGCATCCGGCGCTATGAGTTCGCCCCGGAGCGCGTTGCGGATGGTCTTCGAGACGCCGCCAAGATCGACCCCGTGCAGGACACCGGTGACAACCTCGATATGGGTGCGCCCATCGGCATGACCCAACAGTTCGCTAACCGAACGTCCATGTGTATGCAGCGAAGCGCTAATTTCCGCCTTGCCTTCAATGTTGGTGAAATTGACGGCGTCCGAAAGAAAACGCTGCGCATCAATGCCGTCGAAATTCATGTCTTCGGAGATCTTGGCGTCGGGCTCACGTGCATCGATTTCAAACCGGCCATGTGCACTCCCGCCATAGAGACTGAGGGATTGGATGGTCGCGGCGAGATAGCCGTCATTGATCACGACGCTTAGGCGCGCGGCGTCGAAACGCGTGTGCTGCACGAGGACGGTAGAGGTGACCAAGTCGAGGTCGGCGTTGATGGTGTGCAGGCCGGAAAAATCGATCGGCGTCGCGCTTGGCGTACCCTGCACGTCAACCGGTCGCGGCGGCGGCGCCACGGCAGCGATTTGAGCGCTGGGCACCGCTGTCTGCGGATGCAGCGGCTCACTTTCCGGGGGCAACGGCGCAGGCGGAGGCGCGTTGATCGGCTCTGCTTTTGGCGGCGCGTGCCCGAGCAGATATGGGTTCATGTCAAAGTCGAAGAGCTGCAGACGGCCGCTCAGGTAAGGTTTGCCGTTGCGCTGCGAGATCGCGAAGTCGCCGCGGCCCTGCACCAAATCAATCGCAAAGCCGGCGTTGCTGAAGGTGAATTCCCTGTCGCCTGTGGCGAGCAAGCCATTCACTTGAAACTGTTCGAGACCAACGCCGCCGTGAATGGGCGTGCCTATCCATGCCGCGAACTGCCGCAAATTGGGGCCGGAGGCGAGCATCTGACCATTCAGCGCGCCCGCGATCGCCGACTCCCCGGAGAACGTCGCAGTGAGCAACTCGCTATGCACGCTGACCGTCAGCAGCGTTGGACGTCCGTGCAGCATCGCGCCCGGGTCGGCGATCGACATTTCCAGCGTCACCGGCTTGCCATTGTATTGCAGACCGCCCGTCGCCAGCACTGGCTGGTTCAGCGCGTTGAAGGCGGTCGTCGCGTTGACCGCAGTGATCCCCCATCCCGAATTGTGGCGCGCGTCGAAATAAGTCACCTCGCCATCGACGATCTTCACCTCGCGCAGTGTAGTGCGCGCAATGTCCACAACACCGCGATTTGGGCGCTGCTGTGGAACGGGACGCGCTGGCGCAGCCGGCGCTGCCTGACGTGTTGGCGGTGTGAAAATCCAGTTTGGCTTGCCTGTGGCATCCACCTCGAGCGCGATGCGCGGGCGCTGCAGAACGAGATTGCGCACCACGATTTGACGATTGAACAACGGTTGCAGTTCCACGCCGATGTCGATCTCGTCGGACGTGCTGAACGCCGGCGCGCGCCCACCGGCGACGTTCGAGAGCGCAGTGTTGGTGGCGCGCAGACCAAGCACGGGCCAGTAACTCACCCCTACGTCACCGCGGATTGTGAGTTGCCGGCCGGTGGCGTTCTCAACGGCGCGCTCGATTTCCCCGCGCACGTCTAGCCGAAGGATCAAATAGGTCAACCCGCCTGCCGCGAGCAGCGCCACAGCCACGATCGTTCCCAGGATCGCAATAACCCAGTGCCACCAGGCCTTCATCATGGCGTTTCGTCCCCTCAGCCATGTAACCTAGCCGCTGGCGCGGACAGCCGGAATAGCTATCTAGGGGCCATGACCGACCCAGTTCCCGTTACCGTGCTCACAGGCTTCCTTGGCGCGGGCAAGACTACCCTCCTGAACCGCATCCTGACCGAGCAGCACGGCAAGAAATACGCCGTCATCGTCAACGAGTTCGGCGAAATCGGTATCGACAACGACCTCATCGTCGATGCTGACGAGGAAGTCTTTGAGATGAACAATGGTTGCGTCTGCTGCACCGTGCGCGGGGACCTCATCCGCATCATCGAAGGCTTGATGAAACGTAAGGGACGCTTCGATGCGATCCTTGTGGAAACCACCGGCTTGGCCAAGCCGGCGCCCGTCGCGCAAACCTTTTTCGCCGACGCCGATGTGCGCTCAAAGACCAAACTCGACGCCATCGTGACCGTGGTCGACGCCAAGCACGCACAAGAACAATTGGCGGCGCAGGAAGAAGCGGTGGAGCAAGTCGCGTTCGCGGACGTCATCCTGCTCAACAAGACCGATCTGGTTGCGAAGCACGAACTCGCGAGCCTGGAGCGCCAAATCCGCGGCATCAACGCCACTGCTCGCATCCACAAAATGACACGCGGCGATATCGGGTTGGACTCGATCCTCAATCTTGGCGCCTTCGATCTCGACCGTGTCACCGAGATTGATCCGCACTTTCTGCCCGACCACGATTGCGACGATAGCTGCGCGCACCATGATAATGATCATGATCACGGCCATGATCATCGCCACCATCACCATGACCACGACGACCATGTCGCCGCGGCGGGTATCACCTCTATTTCGCTCTCAAGCGAAAAGCCGATGAACCCCGAGAAGCTGCTCCCATGGATCAACGATCTCACGCAGAGGCAGGGACCAGACATCCTTCGTCTGAAAGGCATCATCGCCTTCCCGGATGAACCAAAGCGCTTCGTGATTCAGGGCGTTCACATGATCGTCGAGGGCGACACGCAGCGCGATTGGCGCGCCGATGAGCAGCGCGTCTCGCGTCTTGTGTTTATCGGCAAAAACCTCGATCGCGCCGCTTTGGAGCGCGATTTTGCAGCGTGCGCGGCGTGACGGCGCGGGTCTATGAATCTGGCCGCCGGTTAGCTCTCGCCGCCGGCGCGACCGCGGTGCATTGGATCGGCGGCGAGGCGCTCTTTGCGCTCAGCGATGGCGCCGTTTTCGCCACGCCGCGCGAAGGAGAAACGCGTCGTATCGAAGCGCATGGAGGCACCATCCTCAGCGCCGCACTGCATCCCGATCGCGCGCGGCTCGTCACTGGGGGCGACGATGGCAAGCTGTTAGCCGTTTCGCCCGCGGGCGACGTCACGCCGATCGCTACGCTGCGCAAATGGATCGACCACGTCGTCACGCATTCCGCGTTGAACCTCATTGTCGCCGGCGCCGGCAAAGAGGCGATTGTTTTCCGCGACGGCAAAGAACTGCACCGCTTCGCGCATCCCTCGACGGTTGGCGGTTTAGCGCTTGACGCCAAGGGACGCCGCTTGGCTGCAAGCCACTATGGCGGCGTCACGCTGCGCTATGTATTGACCGCCGATGACAAGGGCTCTGCGCTAAATTGGGCGGGTTCACACCTTGCGGTGACGATCTCGCCCGAAGCCGACTACGTCATCACCGGCATGCAAGAAAACGCCCTGCATGGTTGGCGCTTGCCCGACAAGCTCGACCTGCGCATGGACGGTTATCCAACTAAGACGCGCTCTTTTTCGTGGGACAAGCGCGGGCGTTGGCTCGCGACGTCCGGCGCCGACAGCGCAATCGTTTGGCCTTTCGTGGGCAAGAACGGTCCGCAAGGCAAAGCGCCGATGCAACTCATCCCGCGCGAAGAGTTCGTTGTCAGCGCTGTGGCGTTCCATCCGAACGATGAAACACTCGCCATCGGCTACTCGGATGGCGCTGTCTGGCTTGCCCGCTTTGCCGATCAGGCCGTGATCGAACTTGATGAACGCGGCGAAGGCCCGGTCAGCGCGCTCGCCTGGAGCGACGATGGCAAGCACATCGCCTGCGGCGATGAGGCTGGCCGCGGCGCGATCATTGACGCGCCCTAGGCGCGCCCGAGCGCGAACGCCATCGCCGCGGCAGCATGAGCCTCGGCGGTATCGACGGCGGGCAAATCGAAGACCGCCGGCGGCGCCAGCATCCCGAACTCGGTGCAGCCAAGGATGACGCCATCGGCGCCGCCTGCTTGCTCGCGCCGCACCACATCGATGAGCTTTGCGCGCGAACTATCCAGGAATTGCCCCTGCACCAATTCCTCAAAGATGATGCGATGCAGCTCGGCGCGGTCCGCTTCTTTCGGCACAATTGCCTCAATGCCGTTGCGCGCAAGGCGCTCGCGATAAAACGGCTGCTCCATGGTGAAGCGCGTCGCAAGCAACAGCGGGCGCCGCACGTTTTCCGATCTAAGGACCGCCGCTGTTGCATCGGCAATGTGGACGAGCGGAATACGGATCGCCGCCTGCACGTCGTCCGCCATGAGATGCATAGTGTTGGCGCAAATCACCAGGGCTTCAGCGCCCGCGCCCTCGAGCCGCTTGGCGGCATCGATCATCATGGCCGTCAGCGCACGCCATTCGCTGGCTTCCTGCAGCTCCGCGACTGGCGCGAAGTCTACCGACCAAAGCAGCACCCGCGCCGAGTGCTTGCCACCCAGCCGCTCACGCGCGATCCGGTTCAGCAGCTGATAATAGTGCGTCGTGGATTCCCAGCTGATGCCGCCGATTAGACCGAGCAGTTTAAGCGGAGAGAGCGCCGCACTCACTCTGGGGTCAGGGCCTTCAGGCCATCGTCTACGGAAATGACGGGCGCATACGCCATCTCGCGCCGCGCCTTGGCGTCATTCAGGATGCTATCACGCGACATGATCATCGCTGAGAAACGGGTCAGAGGCGGGTCGCTCTTCAATCCGAACGTGCCCCACACCGCTTCGCACGCGCCGCCGATGAAATCGGCCATGCCCGCTGAAATACTCTTCTCTGGAAGAGTGACGCCTTGCGACGCGGCCATGCCGGAAATGATGTCGTGCATTGTTCGGACGCCGTCATCGAGGATGAAATAGGCCTCACCGCCCGTGCCCTGCGTCAACGCCAACTCGATCGCGTGCACGAGGTTGGCAATGTGCGTCGTCGAGGTCCGCGCTTTGCCGTGATTGACCCACATCCATCCGCCGGTTTTGGCCATGTGCTTGATCAAAGGCAGCAGCGTGGTGTCACCAGGCCCCCAAATGAAACGCGGGCGCAGAATGATGGTCTGAAATTCCGGCGCGTTGGCCTTCTGCACCAGAACCTCGGCTTGAGCCTTGGTCCAGGCGTACGGATAGGGAGAATCCAGCGCGAGCGGATAGGTCTCGTCGGCATTGTTGAGCGACTGGCCCTTCCACAGCACGGACTCAGTGCTGATGTGAATGAAGCGCTTTACGCCCGCCGCTTTCGCCGCCGCCAGCATACGCGCCGTTCCGTCGACGTTGAACTTCTTCCAGGCGTCCTTCGGACCCCACTGCTCGACAAACGCCGCGCAATGCAACACCGCTTCCGCGTTGTCGATGTTGGCGGGGGCGACGCTTTCCAGATCACAGCGCACCGGTGTGGCGTGCATCGCATTGATGGCGGTGTCGGACTTCTCCGAGCGCGACATCGCGCGCACGTCGTGGCCCTTGCCAACGAAATAGCGCGCCGCCGCCCCGCCGACGAAACCAGACGCGCCGGTGATAAAGATGCGCATCACGCTCCCTGGATTTGCTTCAGCGCGGCTTTCAGTTTTTCCGCTGACGCAGCTTCTTCCGCCCGGCGCTCCCGGAGCTCCTCAACGATTTCCTCCGGCGCGCGTGAGACATAGTCCGCGTTGCCGAGCCGCTGATCCATCTTTTTGACCTCGGCGTCGAGCTTGGCGATTTCCTTGCTCAGCCGCGCTGACTCCGCGGGCAAATCCACGACGCCTTCCAATGGCAGCGCGACCGTTGCGCCAGCGAGCACGAACGTCACTGAGCCTTTCGGCGCGTCCTTAGCGCTGGTCGAATATTCCAGCCGGGCCATGCGGTCGATCAGTTCTTGGTAGCGCTCCAGGCGTGCTTCACCATCGGCATCGGCGCCGATCAGCAACAGCGGAATTTTCGCGCCGGCGGGCACATTCAATTGCGACCGCGTTGAGCGCGTCTCGGCGATCAGTTCGATCATCCACGCGATCTCGGCTTCCGCAGCCGGGTCGATCAGCTTTTCCGAAAGCTTAGGCCAAGCTTCGGTGATCAGCATGCCGGAGCGCTTGTGGCCGTACTCACCGGTGCGCGCCCAGAGCTCCTCGGTGATAAACGGCATAAACGGATGCAGCATGATCAAGATCTGATCCAGCACCCATGCCGCCGTACGCCGCGTCTCCAGCTTGGCGTCCTCATCGGCGCCGTTCAGCAGCGGCTTGATGAATTCCAAGTACCAGTCGCAGTAAACGTTCCAAACGAAGCGATACATGACCGCGGCCGCTTCATTGAACCGGCGCGCCTCCAATTCGCGCGTCACGTCCGACACGGCCTTCGCGGTTTCGCCGACGATCCATTTGTTGACCGTCTGTTGCGGGCTTGCCGGATCGTACTGATCCCACACCGCGCACTCGTTCATTTGCGCGAAGCGGGCGGCGTTCCAGAGTTTGGTGCCGAAGTTGCGATAGCCTTCTACGCGCTGCTCGCCGAGCTTGATGTTGCGACCCTGCGCGGCGAGCGAGGCCAGTGTGAAGCGCAGCGCGTCGGCGCCATATTTGTCGATGACCGTGAGCGGATCAACAACGTTGCCCTTGGCCTTCGATTGCTTCTGACCCTTTTCGTCCAGCACAAGCGCGTGGATGTAGACTTCGTTGAACGGCACTTCCTTCATGAAGTGCATGCCCATCATCATCATCCGGGCTACCCAGAAGAAGATGATGTCGTGCGCCGTGACGAGGATCGAGGTCGGATAATATTTCTTCAGCTCGGATGTTTGTTGCGGCCAGCCGAGCGTTGAGAGCGGCCAGAGCGCCGACGAAAACCAGGTGTCGAGCACATCTTCGTCGCGCGTCAGTTCAACAGCGCGGCCAAATTGCTTCTTGGCGGCAGCAAGCGCCGCCTCTTCGCTTTCCTCGACGAAGATCGAGCCTTCCGGCCCGTACCATGCCGGAATGCGGTGTCCCCACCAGAGCTGGCGCGACACGCACCAGGGCTCGATGTTGCGCATCCATTCGAAGTAGGTCTTCTCCCAGTTCTTCGGCGTGAATTTGGTTTGGCCGTCTTCGACCGCTGCAATCGCCGCGACCGCGAGCTTCGGCGCGTCAACGTACCATTGATCCGTGAGCCACGGCTCGACCACCACGCCGGAGCGATCGCCGTGCGGCACCGTGTGCGTGATGTTGTCCTCACCGCGGCGCAGGCCTTCGGCGTCGAGATCCTGCAGCACCTTCTCGCGCGCGACGGAGCGATCCAATCCTCGGTAGGGGAGCGGCACGTCGTCGTTCAACAAACCGCGCGAGGTGAGGATGTTGAGCATGGGCAAGTTGTGACGCTTGCCGACTTTGAAGTCGTTGAAGTCATGCGCCGGCGTGATCTTCACTGCGCCGGTGCCGGCTTCGGGATCGGCGTAGTCGTCGGTGACAATCGGAATGAGTCTGCCGGTGAGCGGCAGCTTCACATTCTTGCCGATCATCGATTGATAGCGCTCGTCCTTCGGATTCACGGCAACGGCCGTATCACCCAGCATCGTCTCCGGGCGCGTGGTCGCCACCACGATCTCGCCCGATCCGTCTTCCAACGGATAAGCGATACGCCACATGTGGCCTTTGGTTTCCTTGTTCACGACTTCGAGGTCGGAGATCGCGGTTTCGAAATGCGGATCCCAATTCACGAGGCGCTTGTCTTTGTAGATCAGTCCGTCCTTGTGCAGCTGCACGAACACCTTCAGCACCGCAGCTGACAGCCCTTCATCCATCGTGAAGCGCTCGCGCGACCAATCGGCTGACGCACCCAAGCGCCGGAGCTGTTTGAAGATCGCGCCGCCGGACTCTTCCTTCCACGCCCACACGCGCTTCAGGAATTCTTCACGGCCCATCTCACGGCGGCCGATATTGCCTTCTTCAGCGAGTTTGCGTTCCACCACCATTTGCGTGGCGATGCCTGCGTGGTCGGTGCCCGGCTGCCAAAGCACACTCTTGCCGCGCAGCCGCTCGAACCGGATAAGAATGTCCTGAAGCGTGTTGTTGAGCGCATGCCCGATGTGCAGCGATCCCGTGACGTTCGGCGGTGGGATGACAATGCAGAATACTTCCGCGCCCGGCGCGTTGCTGGGTTTGAACGCGCCGGACTTCTCCCAGGCATCGCTCCAGATGGGCTCTACGGCTTTTGGATTGAACGTCGTCTCGATCATCCCCGGCATATAGCAGTGGGCCATGCTGCATTGCGAGAGGGGCACAAACGAAAGCGCCCCAGCTTTCGCCGGGGCGCTCGGAAACCTGGTGTTTCTTCGGGATTACCGCGCCAAGCGGGCGATCCGTTCAAGCTCAGCCTCAACCCGCGATTCCACGATCGCCGGCAGGTTCTGGTCCAGCCATTCCTTCAGCATTGGCTTCAGCAGCTCGCGAACCACGCCCTCGACCGATTGGTTCGGCGTGTCGGAGATGCGCAGCGAACCGGCGAGACGCGCCAGCGACCCGGCGGTGGCCGAGGCCGTTGGCGGTGAAATGATGGTGTCAGGCATTTGCGTGTGCTCCGCGACGGGCATCGGCATGGGCGACATTTTCGGCGCGGCGGGCATCGGCTGCGGCGCAGGCATTGGCTGAGGCGCGGGAGCAGCGACGGCCTCCACCGCTTCGAAAACCAAATCGTCGTCGGCAGCTGGCGCGGACGCTGCGGGCATCGGCGCTTCAGCATGCGCATCGGTCAGATCGAGCACCGGTTCCGCGGGCTGCTCCTCCTCGGAGATGATCCGGCGGATCGATGCGAGGATCTCTTCCATTGAAGGTTCAGCTTGCGGGTCTTTAAGCGCCATCTGGAGCCTCGCGAATTCCGAGTCGTTCGAACTCGAGAAAGTTATGGTTGGCGGTGAGTCCCGTCCACTTGCGGCGCCTGCGTCATTGCAGACGAACGCACGCGAACGGAATCATCGCGTGTTCAAGCGAACATGCTCTGCGTCACACTATAATTGAAAGTTAACCGCGCGCGTCGCGATGCATCATTCCGCTTGAGCGATGATGTCTCAGAACACGAACGACGGCTTGCGCTCCAAGCCCGGCGCGATCGGCGGCGCTGCATCGAACGCAATGCGATACGCGACGGCGTCGCCGCTCCGCGTATAGATTCGCGCCGAACCGGCGGCGCCCTGACGCACGATCACACCAAGCCGGCCGCCCGGCGCGAGCTGGGCCAACCACGCATCCGGAACGATCTCGGCGGCGCCGTTCAACATGATCACGTCGTAGGGCGCTTCGTCGCGCCAGCCTTCTGGTGTTGGCGTCGAAACCGCCTTCGCGTTCTTCACACCCGCGCCTTCCAGCGCCGCGCCTGCGGTGATCGAAAGATTTGGATCGGGATCGAGCGTCAGCACTTCTTTGCAGCATGTCGCCAACACCGCAGCGCCATACCCGGTTGCCCCTGCAATCTCCAACGCGCGCTCATGCGCCTGCGGATTGAGCGCAACGATCAATTTTGAAAGATCACGTGGACGCATCAACGTGCGGCCGGGCGCGACTTCCAGTTCGAGATCGCCATACGCCAAGGTGCGCTTCTGAGGTGGGGCGAAGCGTTCGCGCGGCAGCGTCCGCATCGCGTGAATAACCCGCGGTTCCGTCACGTCATTGGTACGGACCTGGCTTTCCACCATCATGTCGCGGGCGCGCGCGAAATCCATGAAACTGCTCCTCGGTATCTTGGCCCGGTTAAGCCGCCCCGGGCGCGGGGGCAAGCGCGTCATTTTGAGCTAATCGCCCGAACCGGGCGTTCATCGGCACATTTTGTCCCGTCCGAGGTCGAAATGCAGATGGCTGGAGTGGGCGCGGTTGTAGTCCGGCGACAGCACGGCCTGAAAATACCGGCACGCGCCGCCGCGTACATCCCGCAAGAACGCCTTCTCTTCCGGCGTGCCCCGCCGCCAGGATTGCGCGATCGTCACCACCCGCCCATCGGCCAATCTGAAGCCGCCAATATCGATTGCGTTGGCGTAGGCGTGCTCGCTCAAGCGATGATCCTTGCGCCCAGCAATCGGCCGGCACTGAAACGGCGCACCCGCGATCTCGATTTCCGCGACGGTTGTGTGCAGGCGCCGCGCGGCGGCCATCGCCACGACGTCTCGTTCCCACAACATCAAACCCGCCGCCAAGGCGCAGCTCGACGAGATCGGTTGAGAGTAAGGATAGACCGATGTCGCAACTTGTACGGCGCCGCGATAGCCGCACGCGCCCGGACCGCTGACGTCCGGCGCAGGCAATGTCGCGAACTGCGCCGAAGCGAGCGCATCCCGGCACGCGTTCACATCCTGACGAAAGGCGAGGATGCGCTCCGCGCGGAGCGGCTGGGGCGCGAGGTCAGGCTTGTGCGGCTGTCCCATGATCAGCGCGAACGCCAGCAGCGCCAGAAACGCGAGCGCCCCGCCGGCAACCTGCCGGGCATGTTCGCTGTCGTGCGCGGGAAAGATTCGCAGCATCTGCGGCGCATGTAGCGCGGGACGGCGCAGCCGTCAGCGCTTGATCACAGCCCGCAGCGCCGCCTCGACCGCGGGCCAATCTTCGTCGGTGGAAATGCTGATGCGGAAGCAATCGTGCATGCCGTACGGCTCAAGCCCACGCACCAATACGCCGCGCTCCGCCAGCGCCGCGGTCGCCTCTGGCGCGGCAATTGGAAAATCCTTGGGAAAACGCGCAGTCACGAAGTTCGTTGCCGAAGGCACTGCGATCAAACCAAGATCGGTCACGAGTTTGCTGATCTTGTCGCGGCCGCCAACCGCATGCGCAATCGAGCGCTCAGCAAATGTGTCATCGGCCAACGCCGCGTGCGCCGCGGCAATGGCCGGCACGCTCAAATTGAACGGCAGGCGGATTTTGTTGAGCGTCTCGATCATGTCCGCCGGGCCGTAGCCCCAACCGACGCGCAAAGATGCAAGTCCGTAGAGTTTCGACAAAGTACGCGTGATCAACACGTTGGGCTGATCCGCCAGAGAAAAATCGTCCGGCTCCTGCGCAAACTCCGCGTACGCTTCGTCGAGCACCAGCACGATGTCGGGGCGCAGCGCCTTATGAAAGCGGACCACCTCCGAGCGCGGAATACGTGTCCCGGTCGGATTGGCGGGATTGGCCATGAAGACGACTCGCGTGTTCGCGTCCACCGCGGCCAACATCGCGTCAACGTCAACGTGGTAGTCGCGCTCGGGCGCCGCGCGCACCGCCGCACCGGCCGCACGCGCCGCAATCGCCCACGCCGCGAACGCCCATTGGGGCTGCACCATTACGTCGCCAGGCGAGAGATACGCCGAGCAAACAAGCGAGAAGAGTTCGTCCGATCCGGTTCCGAACACGATGCGCGCTGGATCAAGCGCGTATTTTGCGGCAATCGCCTCGCGCAAAATACCGGCCCTCGGATCGGGATAGAAATGCAGCTTGTCGGCCGCATCCAGGTATGCGGCGCGCGCCTTGGGACTGGCGCCTAGCGGATTTTCGTTGGCGGAAATCTTGATCGGCTTGGCGAAGCCGGGCGCCGTTGCACGCCCAGCCTTGTACGGCTCGATCTCAAGGATCGTTTGCTTAGGCCTCGGCGCTGACATTTTTACCTCCCGCGCGGCGCTTCAGCACTTGCATCACATCGTCCAATTTGAGACCGCGCGCGTGCAGCAAGACCGTGAGGTGATAGAGCAGGTCCGCGGCCTCGTCGCAGATTTCGGCAGGCTCGCCCGCTGCGCCCGCGAGAGCCGTCTCGACGCCTTCTTCGCCCACCTTCTGCGCGATCCGCTTAGGCCCTTTGGCCAACAATTTCGCGGTGTAGCTTGCTTCACTCGCCGCTTGCGCACGCGACAAGATCGTGCGCTCCAACGCCCCGAGTTCGCCAACTCCGATTGCGGGCTCATCGCCCCAGCAGGTCACGGTATTGCGGTGGCAGGCGGGACCACCGGGCGTCACCAACAACAACAGCGCGTCGCCATCGCAGTCGAGTTGCACGCTCTCGACCTTCATCCGATTGCCAGACGTCTCGCCCTTGCGCCAACGCCCGCCGCGCGAACGCGAGTAGAATGTCGCTTCGCCGCTCTCCAGCGTTTCCTCGAACGCCGCCGCGTCCATGTACGCGAGCATCAGCACCTGAAGCGTCTGCGCGTCCTGCACAATGGCCGGCACAAGTCCGCCGCCCTTGCCGAAATCAATGCGCGCCTTCTCCTCGGGATTCATCTGCGCACCTCAAAACCAGCCGCCGCGACCGCGTCTTTCACCTCGCTCACGCCAACTTTGCGGAAATGGAAGATGCTCGCGGCCAACGCGCCAGATACGTCCGCGCCCTCAAACACTTCCGGGAAATGACGCGCAGCGCCGGCGCCGCCCGACGCGACAAGCGGAATCGAAAGCAACGCCCGCGCTGCAGCGAGTTGTTTCACGTCATAGCCGTCGCGCGTTCCGTCGCGGTCCATGCAATTCAAAACAACTTCGCCGGCGCCGCGCGCTTGCGCCTCAGCGATCCACTCCAGTGTCTTGCGCGGCGTCTTGCGAATGGTGCTGGCGTCGCCAGTGTATTGGTAGATGACATACTCACCGTTCTCTTCGCGGCTATCAACGCCCAGGACGACGCACTGGGAACCGGCGATCTCCGCGAACTCGTTGATGAAGTCCGGCCGCTCCAGGGCCGGCGAATTGATCGACACTTTATCGGCGCCGTGATCCAAGCAGGCGATGGCGTGTTCGATAGTTCGCACCCCGCCAGCCACACACAGAGGCACGTCCAACTGTCGCGCCACGCGCGCCAACCATTGATAGTCAATGGTACGCTGCTGCGCCGACGCCGCGATGTCATAGATGACAATCTCGTCGGCGCCTTCATCACGATAGCGAAGCGCGAGGTCCAGCGGATCCCCAGCATCGACGTGCCCTTCGAACTTGACGCCTTTGACGACGCGGCCGTCCTTCACGTCGAGGCATGCGATGATGCGCTTAGAGGGCAAGAGCTTCCTCCAGCGAGAATCGTTTTTCGTAGAGCGCGCGGCCAACGATGGCGCCCGCTGCGCCAGTTTTTTGTAGCGCTTGCAGATCCGACAACGACGACACGCCGCCCGAAGCCTGCAACGCCAGATCGGGCCGGAACTTCACCAGCGCTTTCATGAGCGCCGCATTTGATCCGGTCAGCACGCCGTCGCGCGACACATCCGTTACCAGCACATGCTTCAGCGTACCGGCGGCATAGCGATTGAGCGCGGTGCGCAGAGTTACGCCACCGCCTTCGACCCAGCCATGCACGACCACCTCATAGTCTTCGCCGACGGGCCGCGCATCAAAAGCGCAGCACACGCGTTCAACACCCAAATCGGCAATCCATTCCAGCACGGCGTGCGGCCGCTTCACTGCCGCTGATCCAACCACCACGCGCGACACGCCGGCATCGAGCAGGCGCTCAACGTCCGCGCGCTCGCGCACCCCGCCGCCACACTGAATCTTCACGCCCTGGCGTCTCGCCAAGTTCGCCAAGGCCGGGTGCTGCATGGGCCGGCCTTCGCGCGCACCATCCAGATCAACCACGTGCACCCACGTCGCGCCCTTGTCTGCGAACATCTCCAGTTGCGGCCAGGGATCACCGTACGTCGTCGCGTGGTCGAAATTGCCAAGCGCCAGGCGCACGCATTTTCCGCCCATCAAATCGATCGCCGGGTAGATCAGCATGGCAGGCTCAGGAAATTATTCAGAATGCGCGCGCCAACCGCAGCTGAGCGCTCCGGATGAAATTGGCAGCCGAAAACATTGCCCTTGCCGACGATCGCGGAGAAGGCCCTGCCGTAAATGGCGCTTGCCAACGTCGCCTCGCTGATGGGGCAAACATAAGAATGCACAAAGTAGACGTACGCTCCGTCTGGCACGCCCTCCAACAAGGCGTGATCCTTCAATTGCGAAACGCGGGTCCAACCCATGTGCGGCGCCGGCGTTTCTCGCGAGGCGGGCAGCGCAGTGACGCGGCCAGGTATGAGATGCAGCCCCTCCGCGTCGCCCTCTTCGCTCCAGTCATAAAGCAATTGTTGACCGAGACAGACGCCAAGCAACGGACGCGGAAAGCGCGTGAGCACGTCCCGCAATTCTTTTTCTTCGAGCAGCCGCATCGCGTGCGCCGCCGCGCCAACGCCTGGCAGGATCACACGATCCGCCTCTGCGATGCGCGTCGGATCGTCGGTCAGGATCGCCGGCGCATTCAGCCGCTCCAACGCGAACATCACGGAAGCGGTATTGCCCACGCCCAATTTCACCACCGCCGTCGTCATTCGATGACGCCCTTAGTGGAAGGCAGAGTGTCGCTTTCGATGGCGATGGCTTGGCGCAACGCGCGGCCGAACGCCTTGAAGCAAGCCTCTGTCTTGTGGTGGTCGTTTTCGCCGCGCACGGCCAAGTGGATGGATGCACCCATCGACTGCGACAACGAACGGAATACGTGTTCGGTCATCTCGGTCGGGTATTCGCCCAACAGAGGTGCATCGAACGATCCTTCGAACACCAAATACGGCCGCCCGCCAAGATCGATTGAAACTTTGGCCTCAGTCTCGTCCATCGGCAGCAGGAAGCCGAAGCGGGCAATGCCGCGCCGCTCGCCGAGCGCTTGCTTCAGAGCCTGTCCGAGCGCCAACGCGCAGTCCTCGATTGTGTGATGCGCATCAATTTCCAGATCGCCGTCGCACTTGAGGCTAAGCGCGAAGCCGCCGTGTTGTGCGACTTGGCTTAGCATGTGGTCGTAAAAGCCCACGCCGGTGTCGATCTCAGGCGGCGCGTGCTTGTCCAAATCCACACGGACGGAGATTTTCGTCTCCTTGGTTTCACGCAAGACTTCGGCGCGACGGCGTCTGATCACCGGGCCTTCAGCAAGCTGGTCGTCGTTTCGCTCAAGGCGCACGTCGGCGGCGCGCGCGTGCGCCTCCAAACCCTCAAGCCGCGCCAGGCGCGCAGTCGCCACCGCCAGCTTGCGTGCGCCATCGCCGTCCAATTGCTGCACGCTGATGGGCTTCATGAATGAGGCCGTGGTCACGCCGCCCCAGGTTCTGGCCGCGCCGTCAGTTGGCAAGACGTGGCTCGGCCCAGCGACGTAGTCGCCGAACGTCTCCGCACTGTACGCGCCGACGAACACCGCGCCAGCGTTTTGGATGCCCGCAATAACGCTTTGCGGGCGCGCCATCTGAAGTGAGAGGTGCTCGGGTCCGTAAGCGTTTACAACATCGAGCGCCGCGCTCAGATCGGAGACCTCAATCGCACGCGATAGCGCCAGCGCAGCGCGGGCGATCTCTGCGCGCGGCAGGGTCTGCAGCTGACGCTCCACTTCGCTCTCTACGCGCGCGAGCAATTCAGGCGAGGTCGACGCGAGGACGACCTGCGCGTCGGTGTCATGCTCCGCCTGGCTGAGCAGATCGGCCGCAACCAAAACAGGATCGGCCGCTGCGTCGGCGACAACCATCAATTCGCTCGGGCCTGCTGGGAGATCGATGGCCGGGCCGCTGGGTAGGCTGGCTGCGTAACGTTTCGCCTCGGCCACATAGGCGTTGCCCGGCCCAAAGATCTTGTCGGCTTTGGGCATGCCCGCCCCGAACGTCAGTGCTGCAATCGCCTGCGCGCCGCCGACACGATAGATGCGCTCTACGCCACACAGCGCCGCCGCCACAATCAACGCCGGGTGCGTTTCGCCATCGCCCTTCACTGGGCTGACGAGGACGCGATTTGGCACGCCAGCCGCGCGCGCCGGCGCCGCCAACATGATGAGCGTCGAAACTAGGGGTGCGGTCCCGGCCGGCACGTATAAGCCGCAGGTCGAGATCGCGCGCCAGATGCGCGTGCAGCGCACACCCGGCGTTGTCTCGACGATCTGCGACTTCGGCGCCGTGGCCTCGTGATAGAAACGGACATTATCCGCCGCAAACTCAATCGCCTTGACATCATCGGCGCCAAGGGCGGCGCGCGCGCGATCAACGACGCCAGCGCTCAACTCCAAGACGTCAGCCGCGCGCCCGTCGATGTCTTTCGACCAGCGCGCTACCGCCGCTTCGCCGTCTCGCTCGACGTCGTCGAAAATGCGCCGCACGATGTCGACGACGCTTGCGTCGCGGCGCTGCGCCGGCCGCGCCAAGGCTGCATTGCGTTCAACGGCCGAGAGCGAATTCCAAACCAGACGCTTCATCGCCGTCACATCATCTTTTCGATGTTAAGCACGAGAATGGCCGAGGCGCCCGCGCCTTTAAGCTTTTCCAACGTCTCCCAGAACACGGATTCGCGGCACACAGCGTGGACCGCAACGTTGTCGCCCGGGCCTGCGAGCGGCGTTACCGTCGGCGCGCCCGCGCCTGGAAGAATCTCGGTGATCGCCGCCAGTGCTGAACGCGGCGCGTTCATCATGACGTATTTCGCGCCTTCGCTGGCGGACACGCCTTCGAACCTTTGCACAACGCTCTCGGCGACATGACGCACATCTGCATCGATTGGCTTAGGCGTGCGGATCAACACCGCCTCGCTCGCCAAAACCAGATCGTGCGCAACCAAGCCGTTTGCCTCCAGCGTCGCGCCGGTCGAAACCAAGTCGCAGATCGCGTTTGCAAGCTTCAGCCGCGGCGCCACTTCGACAGCGCCGTGCATGTGCACGATCTCGGCAGCGATGCCGCTGCGATCAAGGAACTTCTGCAATGTATTCGGGTAGGTCGTCGCGATGCGCAGGCCATCAAGCGAGTGCGGCCCCTTGTAATCGAAGGTCGCCGGCGTCGCGATCTTCAAGGTGCAACGGCCGAAGCCGAGCGGCATAACTTCAGTGGATTTGCCGCCGCCGCGCTCCTCCAAGACGTTGCGGCCGACAATGCCGAAATCGGCGACGCCATCGTCCACGAACACGGGAATATCGTCATCGCGCACGCGCAACAGATCGATCGGCGCATTCTCGATGCGGTAGAGAAGGTCGTTTGCGCCCTTCACCACGCGCAAGCCCGCTGACTCCATCAACGCCAGACTTTTGTCCGCCAAGCGCCCACTGCGCTGGATGGCGATACGCAGACGACCGCTCATCGGCGCACCCCCTGCAAACGATCGATCACGCGTCGGTATCCTTTGTACGGCATGTCATTGAGAAAGCGGGCGATGCGGACGACCGTGGCGGTGCTAGCATCGGCCTTCTTGGCAATGTCGCGATATGAAAGCTCTCCTTGATCGAGCAGCTGCGCCACCAGCCACCGCTCCTCGAACGCCTTCACCTCGCTCGGCGTGCAAAGATCAGCCAGAAAAGCCTCAACTTCCGCCCGGGTCTTGAGCGATAGGATCGCCTCGGAGAGATCATACTGCGCCATTGTTACTTTGTGCTATCACATTAAAACACACAAGACAACACTCTCCAACCCGCGATGCGAGGTCGCGGGTCGGGAAACCATCCGCCTTGACGCCTGAGGCGCCGGGGCTTACGAGCGCGCTCCACCTCCGAGGCCTCGTGGCGGAGTGGCTACGCAGAGGACTGCAAATCCTTGCACCCCGGTTCGATTCCGGGCGAGGCCTCCAAGGTTTTCCCCGCCCGTTCTGCAAGACTTTGGCAAGGCAGGTGAACGCTGCGTTTGCCATTAAGGCCTTCTTTACCGGTGCGAGTCATATTCGCGATGTCTTCCCTTGGAGACACCCCACCATACCCAACGCCTTCGAGGGCCCCGAAAGGGGCCCTCGTTTTATTTGGACCGTTGGGAGCGCATCGGGGGCTTTCCCCTTGGCGCCGAACTTGATAGAGACCCCGCTCCGCTTCGGCGGGCGAGCTCATCCGCGGTAGCTCAGTGGTAGAGCAACCGGCTGTTAACCGGTTGGTCGTAGGTTCGAATCCTACCCGCGGAGCCATTATTTTCAATGGCTTAGCAGTTTTCACCAAGTCGCCTTCACACCTGCAAAACGTCAGGCCGCCTGCGCGCCTCGAAGCAGTTTGCCCGGCGTCTCTCCCGTCCACTTGCCGCCTTCGAACGTCACCACGCCGGACTTGATCGTCTGGCGATAGCCTTTGGCCGTTTGCAGCAACCGCGTGCCGCCGGCGGGCAAGTCCTGCACAATTTCCGGCGGGCTGAGCGAAAGCCGGTCGAGATCGATGACGTTGAGGTCGGCGAGTTGGCCGACCTGCACTGCGCCGCGATCCTGCCACCCTACATGGCGCGCGTTGCGCTGCGTGTAGCCGTGAACGAGAGCTTCCAGTGGCATGGCTCTTCCCGATTTCGAGCCCTTGGACCAAAGCGCGATGGTGGTGGTGGGAAATGAGCCATCGCAAATGGTGCCGCAATGTGCGCCGCCATCCGACAGACCGTACAACGTGTACGGCCCGCTCATCATGCCGTGAACGTCGTCCAGGTTTCCGTAGAAATAGTTGTTGATCGGCAGATAGGCGAGACGGCGTCCGTTCTCTTCCATGAGCACGTCATAGACGTGCGCGTGCACGTCGTGTCCGAGCCGCTCTGCCTCGGCTTGCAGCGAATTCTCTGCGCGTGGCTCGTAGTCCACCGGATCGGTCAGACGGAACATGCGCGCATAGCCTTTAGTAAGCGCACCTGAATTACCGGTGAGATTGACGTGCGCGTGCTCAGCTAAAATCTGCGCCTTCACTTCGGTTTTTTGCAGTTCGGCAATCAATGCCGCGCCCTGATTTGCAGCGGCAATTTTGCGGAAGGTCGGCGTCGCCATGAAAGGATTGGCCGTCGCCGCGAATGAGAGAATAACGCCGATCGGACGCGGCGCCACTTGCGCGCTTACGTCGAGGCCGGCGCCGCGCATAGCGCCGATTTCCTTGAAGATGTGTCGCCAGCGATCCGGCGCGTCGTCGTTCTGCTGCACCGTAAACGAAAGTTTGCGCCCGCTGTTCTCGGCCAGCGCGCGGATAAGGTTGAGTTCACGCGCGGCGAAATCGTCGTCGTTAGTGAGGTAAGCATCGGAAATGAGCTGAATGACGCCCTTGCCGGATTTCTTCAACGCAGTGGTGATGCCGAGCAGTTCGGCCTCCGATGCGGTCAGCGTACCGACATTCTGACCATCGCGGCTGCGATGAAAAGTCGTGCGCGTCGTCGAGAATCCAATGGCGCCAGCTTCGAGCGCCTCGAACGTCAGTTGCTGCATCCGCGCGATTTCATCGGCGGAGGGCGCCGCCGTGTGGTCGGCGCCGCGATCGCCCATCACGTACGACCGCAACGGCGCATGCGGCATGTGTGCGCCAATATCGATCGTGTACGCACGGCGGGCCAACGCATTGAGATAGTCCGGAAAGCTCTCCCAGTCCCACGAAAGTCCTTCGTGCAGCGCCGTGCCGGGAATGTCCTCCACGCCTTCCAACAAACGAATGAGAAAATCGTGCTTGTCGACGCGAGCCGGCGCGAAGCCGACGCCGCAATTGCCCATCGCTGTTGAAGTCACGCCATTGATCGAAGACGGCGCGAGCATCGCATCCCACGAAACCTGGCCATCGTAATGTGTGTGGATATCGACGAAGCCCGGCGTAACGACTGCGCCCTCGGCATCGAGGACGCGTTTCGCCGCGCCTTCCACCTTGCCGACGGCGGCGATCTTGCCGTCCTTGACGCCAACGTCGCCACGAAACTTCGGCGCGCCGGTCCCGTCAACGATCTCGCCGTTCTTGATGATGAGGTCCATGCGCGGCCTTCCTTCAGCGTCAGGACCGCACGATAGCGCCTTTTTCAGATCAGGCGCTCGAAATTTGCCGCAAGCTGACGAAGCATGCGCGGCCTCTGAGGCAAGCAGCGGCGCTCGGCAGAACTAAGGTCCTGCCGAGCGCATCCGCCTCAGAATTGGTAGCCGACACCTACGTTCAACCGGTCGTTCTCGCTGTGGCCGTACCATTGGTAGTCGGTCTTGAAGACAACCGACGGATCGAGGTTGAACGACAAACCAAGGGTAGTGACGTGATCGGCATTGAGCGGATCAGCCGCGAAGCCGGCCGGCATCTCGTCTTGGGTGTTGAAGTCCTCGTAGCGCGCAAACGGCGTCAACGACATCTCGCCACGGTTCCAAACCGTGTAAGCGCCCTGCACCAACCAGCCGGAGAACGTACGCGGCACGAACGGCAGATCGGTCGCGTTTGCAGTGTTGTACGAGTCGATAATCGCATCAATGCGCGACGCATCGCCGAACGATCCCCGCGCGTAGACGGCTTGCAGATCAAAACCATGCGCTTGCCAGCGCGCATGCGCGTCCCACAACGTGATGGGCGCGTTGACGCCGCTGAAGTCAGGCAAGCTCGGATCGGACTTAAAGTCAGCATTGTCATGCATCGAGTTGCCACGGAACACCGACGCCCCAACCGTGAGACCGGGCACGCCGTGATAGTTCAGCGCCGCGTAGACCGCGAGATCTTGCGCATGCGCCAATTGCAGTTCCTGGTGGACGCCAGCGAGCGGTGCGCCCGCGTCTTCGAATTTAGCGGTGTCAAAGCTGGTGGTGACGCCAACATCCCATCCCAATCCGAAATCGGTGTCGCCGTAAACGCCGATTCCGCCTTCGCGCCACGTTGAAGGAATAATCCGCGTTTCGATCTCGTTTCGCTCAACGCCGTAATAGCTCGATGGTTCGTGCGACGTGTTCAGGAAGCCGAACGGCATCAGGAACAGACCGGCCTTGAGGTTCACGCGATCATTAAGCGCGTAGCTCAACCACGCTTGTTCAATCTCGGCCTCGCCCTCGTCATCGGCGCTGGCGATCGCGTGCTCGAATTCAATTTCGCCGTTGAAGTTCAAGCGATCGTTGAACCGGTGCGCCATGGAGAGGACGAACCGGCGTAGGTCTGCCTGCGTGCGCGAGCCATCGTTGGTGTAGTTGTTGTAGTTGATCTCGCCGTAGCCGCCGATTTGAGTATCGCTTTCAGGCGCCGCCGCGACGGTCTGCTCAGCCGGCGCTGCTTGCGGTGCTACAGTGATTGGCGCTTGCTCTTGCCGCGCATGCTGCTCTTCCAGCTGGTGCTGCATGTTCTCCAGCATCTGCTGTTGCTGCGCCAGTTGCGCGCGGAGCTGACCAATTTGTGCGCGCAGCTCCGCCTCATCCGCGTGGGCCGGGGCGGCAAAGCTCAGCGCTGCGACGAGCGCCAATGCGCTCAGCTGAGCGCGGTATTTCGAGATCATTCTGCTCTCCCCACTCTTGCAACTAAGAGTGCGAATGACTTGCACTCGACGCCTCGGAAGTCAACGCAAACCGGTTCAGAAGCCTCGCCTAACCCGCCGTTTTAACGTTTCTTTTTGAGTGTTTCTCCGCCTGCGCTAGCGCTACGCTCATCTTCTCCAGCGGCGTTCTACAGCGCGACGCAGCTGCGATTGACTCGCAAAAATACGGACCTTAGATGGCCGCTCCCATGCGGTTTCGTTTTGCCCTTCTCGCGCTGGCGCCGGCCGCCATTACCTCGCCCGCCTTCGCGACCACCTATTTGAGCGTCTCACAGGCGCAGGCGTTGATGTTTCCGGGCGCCACGCTCGTTGCAGATCAGCGAACTCTGACTGACGCGCAAGCCAACGACATTCAGCGCGCGGCCGGCGTCAGCGTCGCCACCCGCACGCTACATGCGTGGCGCAGCAGCGATGGCGGCTGGTTCATTGTCGACCAGGTCATTGGCAAGCATGAGCTCATCACGTTTGCACTCGCGCTCGACACGCACGGCACTGTGCGCGACCTGGAAATCCTCGAATATCGCGAGAGTTACGGCTTCCAGATCCGCGACGCCGCGTGGCGGCGCCAATTCGTCGGTGCGAGCGCGCGCTCACAATTGCGGGTTGGGCAAGACATTCAAAATATTTCCGGCGCGTCGCTGTCATCACGCCACGTGACTGAAGGCGTTCGCCGCCTGTTGGCCACCTATGCTGTTGTCCTCAGTCGCTGACGCGCCCGTCAGGCGCGCCAAACCACTCCTCGGCACGATCGTCGCGATTGAAGCGCGTGGCCATCGCGCCGAAAGCGCAGTTCAACGGGCCTTCGCGGAGATCGCGCGCATCCACGCGCTGATGAGTTTTCATGAAGACGGCAGCGACATCAATCGCATCAATCGCAGCGAGATTGATCAATGGGTCCGCGTCGATCCGGCGACGCTTTCGGTGCTTATCGCAGCGCAAAATTTCGCCGAACTCAGCAACGGCGCCTTTGACGTGACCATTGGCGGCGCATTGGTCGCCGCGGGCTTACTGCCGTCGCCAGAGCGTACGCATCCCTCCCCGCACGCCAATTGGACCTGTCTTGAACTCGACCCACAACAACAACGCGTGCGCCGGCGCGCACGCGCCTGGATCGATCTGGGCGGCATCGCCAAAGGCTTCGCCGTCGATCATGCGCTCGCTGTATTGCGTGACGCAGGCTGTGAGTACGCCGTGGTGAATGCTGGTGGCGATGTCGCCAGCTTTGGCCGCGACCAACCGACCTTGCTGCGCCCCTCGATTGGTGACGATCAGTCGCCAGTCATCACGCTGCGCGATGGCGCCCTCGCGGTCAGCGATGCAAGCGAAACGCCGGGCGCACACGCGCACAAAACCGGCGCTATGCCTCTGCTCAAAGCTGCGTGCGTTCTGGCGCCCACGTGCATGGAGGCCGACGCATTCACGAAGATTGTGCTGTTTAACGGCGACGCCAGCGCTGCCGCCTTGGCGGCGCTTGGTAGCTTTGCGCTCGTCCGTGACGACGCCGGCTGGCGCGAATTGGGATCGGCGCACGCATGAGCGGACGCCTCATGCCGCCGGGCCGCAAGTACGCAACTTGGACGGTCTGCACACTGATATGGACCACCGGCGTTGCGTGGCTGCTGCTTCACTATTTCGGCCAACGCCAAGGCGCATTTGGCATGGAAGCCAACCCCGCCGAAATATGGATGCTGCGCATGCATGGCGCGGCGGCGTTCGCAGCGCTCTGGCTCTTAGGCTTGCTCTGGGGCGTACACGTCGTTCGCGGTTGGGAACAGCACAAGCGGCGCGTGAGCGGCGCGATCTTGTTCGGGGCGGCGTTGCTTCTCGTGGTCAGCGGCTATCTGCTTTACTACCTCGGTGACGAGACGGCGCGTGCCGCCGTTTCGCTTTTGCACTGGTTGCTTGGCGTCATCGCGGCGCTGCTGTTTTTGGCCCACAGGCTGTGGCGGCGCGCTTAGCAAGCCAAGATGATAAGGTATGCGCCGGCATTCCACACTTTTTTACGCCGTCAAAGATAGCGATGTGCAAGTAGATTCCCTGGCGCGCTCCTTCGGTACGACCCGCCGCTAAGCGTGTGCGGGCGCCCGCGCCAGCATGTCCTTGATACGCGCCGCGAGTGCATCGAGGTCGAACGGCTTGGTCATCAGATCCATGCCTTGAGCAAGGAATTCCGAACGCACCGCGGCGTGCGCTGCGTAACCAGTCAGGAAAAGGACTTTCAATTCGGGGCGATGGTGGCGCGCAATGTCCGCAAGCTGCCGGCCGTTCAACCCCGGCAAACCCACGTCGCTGATCAGCAGATCAAGCCGCTGTCCGGATTCAAGATAAGGCAGCGCGCCGTTCGCATCGGTCGCCTCCTTTGCCTGATAACCCAGCTCTTCCAGCACATCCATCACCAGCATGCGCACGTGGCGGTCGTCTTCGACCACCAACACGATTTCGCCTTGGCCTTCAGGCGCTTCCAGCTTTTCAGCCGGCGCCTCATCCACCGCCGCTTCCGGCGCTTGCGGCAAATACACCGTGATCGTCGTGCCCAATCCTTCAACGCTATCGATGGTGACGTTGCCGCCGGCTTGCTTGGCGAACCCGTAAACCATCGACAAACCAAGCCCCGTACCCGCACCGCTCGGCTTGGTGGTGAAGAACGGTTCGAACGCGCGTTCGATCACGTCAGCGGGCATGCCCGCCCCAACGTCGGCGACACTCACGGTCACGTAATCGCCAGGCTTCAGCTCGCTGTGCCGCTCCGCGTCGACGTGCGCCGTACCGGTGGCGATAGTGATCTTGCCGCCGCTCGGCATTGCATCCCGCGAGTTGAGCGCGAGGTTGAGAATAGCGCTTTCCAGCTGATGCTGGTCGGCCATGGCGATGAGCTTTTCGTCGGCGATGTTGATCTCGACCGCGATATTCTCGCCGATGGCGCTCCCCAACATCGCGCGCACCGCCTGCACAGCGCTCGCGACATTGATCGGCTGGATGTCCAACGATTGCCGCCGCCCGAACGCCAAGAGGCGCGAAGTGAGCGCGGCCGCGCGATTGGCGGCGTCGAGCGCTGCGGAGATGTACTTTTCAGTCTCGTCGAAGCGTTTCGCCTTGATGCGCCGCTGCAGCAAGTTGAGCGCGCCGATGATGCCCGCGAGCACGTTATTGAAATCGTGTGCGATGCCGCCCGTCAGCTGCCCGACCGACTCCATTTTCTGCGCCTGAAACAGCGCATCCCGGGTTTGATCGAGCTGTTGCTGGGCTTCCCGCTTTTCGGTGATGTCGCGCGTTACTTTGGCGAAGCCGATGATCGCGCCTTCGTCATTGCGTACTGCGTCAATAATCACGCTGGCCCAGAAGCGGCTGCCGTCCTTGCGCAGACGCCAACCCTCCATCTCGACGCGGCCCTTATCGCGCGCCTCGGCGATCGCACGCGCCGGCTCTCCGCCCGCGCGCGCTTCCGGCGTGTAAAACATGGAGAAATGACGTCCGACGACTTCAGCCGCGCTGTAGCCTTTGATCCGCTGCGCGCCCGCGTTCCAGGTGCTGACATTGCCTTCAGGGGTCAGCATGTAGATCGCGTAGTCGACGACCCCTTGAACCAAAATGCGAAACTGTTCGTTGGCGGCTTCCAGCTCTTTGTTGCGCGCCCGCGCGCGCTCTTCGAGCGTCTCGTTGAGCCGACGCAACTCTGCTTCCGCAGCCTTGCGCCGCTCGATCTCGCGCTGCGCGGATTGATAGAGACGCGCATTGTCGATCGCGATGGCTGCATGCACCGCAATGCCTGCAATGATCGTTTCGACGCGCTGATCGAAGCGATGCGTCTCCGGGTGGCCAAGAAAGAGCCCGCCCAGCACTTCGCCTGAGCGCGACACAACCGGCACGGCGAGATAGCTGCGCACCGGCAAATGCCCTTTCGGCATGCCGCCATACGTGTCCATTTTTCCATAGCGCGGGTCGGCGAGAATGTCGTCTGAGCGGACGATGCCTTCGC
This sequence comes from Terricaulis sp., assembly GCA_047601265.1. Lineage (GTDB taxonomy): Bacteria > Pseudomonadota > Alphaproteobacteria > Caulobacterales > Aquidulcibacteraceae > Vitreimonas. The sequence continues at coordinate 295,238 of JASGJR010000001.1, read as the reverse complement.
CATTGAACGTCGGCGCAAAGATCGGCGTATTCCGCGGCATCGGGAATTTGGCAAACGCATCCTTAGGCACGCCGGACAGCGTGTAGAGCACGTAGCTCTTGCCGTCGGCGTTGGTCACATTGTGGAAAAACGCGCCGAAGGCCGCGCCCGACAGTTCGGTGGCGGCGTCGGTCACCATCTGCACCGCGCGGTCAAGGTCGAGTTCGCTCGCGACCGCGGCGCCAACTCGCTGCAAAACTTCAATGATTTCTGTGTCTGACCCGTCGGTCATGAACGCTTCTCACCCCTCGCAACAGGTGAAAACGCGCACCCTCAAACAAAGTTCCCTAGGGGGTGCTGCTCGCGCGGGCGCGGATCGGCGGCACAAGCAGGTTGAGCGCCTTAAAGAAGAAGACACCCGCCAAGCGCATCAGACCCCAGTGCTGACGGATGATGCCCGGCAGTGAAAGCACCCGGACCATGTCCTGGAACATCTTCCACTCTTGCTTGGCGCCATCTTTCTTGGAGCCGACTTTCTGCGCCTTCGGCGTATGGAAAACCTCGCGCCAATCCACCACTGAGACGCGCAGACGCTGCGCGATAATCAGCTCGTTGATGAAAACTTCGCCGCCCCAGCGCGGCAGCAGCGCCATTTCGTCGAACGCGTTCGCGAACATCTTCCGCGGCAGCACGCGCTCGCCGGAAATGAAATCGATGCCGAGCGCGCGATAGAGCTTCAGCGTGTCTCCGCGCATGGAAATGCTGGATTCCGCTTGGCCTGAAAGCACCGGCTGCGCGAGCCGGTCGATCGCGCCTGGCGTCAAACCGTCGAGGTCGGCGTCGAGCAACATCAAGTATTCGCTCTTCGCCAACGCGATGCCGGCGGTGAGCGCTTGCGTCTTGCCGCCATTGGGATGGATCGAAACGACGGTGACGCCGGGAAACGCACGCGCGCGCGCTTCGGTCTGATCGGTCGAGCCATCGTTCATGACGATGATTTCGTCGATCAAAGGATGTCCAACTACGGCCTTCAGAACGCGACCGATACGATCACCTTCGTTGTACGCGCAGATGATGCAGCTGATCGAGTTCGGCGCCGGTTTGGCGACCTCGATCGCAGTCTCGTTGCCCACCAAAGTACTCCGTGTCCCCCAAGTGGCCGGACATTAGCGAGGCGTTAAGCCAAGTCAAAGGTCGCGTCTTGGGCGCATAGCCGCGCCGCCCAGCCCGAATTTGGCCCTATTTCGAACCGGCGGCTTTCCCTTGAACGCACGCTCCGGCAAGAGAGGTCCCCCGGAGGGCGAGCTTGCACGACGTCATAATCATCGGTGGGGGGCATAATGGCCTGACCTGCGCGGCTTATCTGGCCGATGCTGGCCTAAACGTGCTCGTTCTGGAGCGGCGCGACGTGCTGGGCGGGGCTGCGGTCACCCAGGAATTTCATCCTGGTTTCCGCAATTCGGTAGCCTCCTATACCGTCTCCCTGCTCAACCCAAAGGTCATCGCCGACCTCGATCTCCACAGGCACGGGCTAAAGGTCGTCGAGCGCAAGGTCTCCAATTTCCTACCGCTGCCCAACGGTGACAGCTTCTCCTCGGCGCCGGGCCTTACGCAGAGTGAGGTCGCCCGCTTCTCCAACCACGACGCGATGAAGCTCGCCGAGTACGAGCGGCGGCTGGAAGCCATCGCCGACGTAGTGCGCGCACTGGTGCTGCAGGTCCCTCCGAACCTGCCCGAAGGCGGCATCGGCCCGATGCTTGAGGAAGGTCTGCGCGCGGCAAGCGTCGCCGGTCGTCTGAACAAACTCGACCTCACCGCCAAACGCGACCTCTTGGATCTCTTCGCCAAGTCCGCTGGCGATTGGCTCGACCACTGGTTCGAGAGCGATCCCATCAAAGCTCTGTTCGGTTTCGACTCTATTGTCGGCAATTTCGCGAGCCCCTACACGCCCGGCTCCGCCTACGTGTTGCTGCACCACGTCTTCGGCGAGGTGAACGGCAAGAAGGGCCTGTGGGGCCACGCGATCGGCGGCATGGGAGCAATCACACAAGCGATGGCTGCGTGCTGTCGCGAGCGCGGCGTCGTGCTGCGCACCAACGCTTCGGTCAAAGAAGTCATCATCGAGAAAGCGCAGAAGATCGAAGGCGGCGTCGCCGTCAGCGAAGAGAACGTGGTCAAAGGCGTGGTGCTGGAAGACGGCGAAGTCTTCCGCGCCAAAGCAGTGATCTCCAACCTCAACCCGAAACTCCTCTACCAGAAGCTGATCAGCCCGGACGCGCTGCCTGCCGATTTCAACGAGCGCATCGATCGTTACAAAAACGGCTCAGGCACTTTCCGCATGAATGTCGCGCTTTCGGAGCTGCCGCGTTTCACCGCCAAACCCGAGCCAGGCGATCACCTCACGGCGGGCATCGTCATCGCCCCATCGCTGCAATACATGGAGCGCGCCTACGACACTGCGCGCGCCAAGGGCTGGTCCGACGAACCCATCGTCGAGATGCTTATCCCTTCCACGCTCGATGATTCACTCGCGCCGCCCGGTAAGCACGTCGCCAGCCTCTTCTGCCAGCACGTGCAGCCGAAGCTGTCCGGCGGCCGCTCTTGGGACGATCATCGCGAAGAGGTCGCGGACCTCATGATCGCGACCGTCGACAAGCACGCGCCCGGCTTCGCCAAGTCCGTTATCGCCCGCCAAATCAATTCGCCGCTCGATCTCGAACGCACCTTCGGCCTCATCAACGGCGACATCATGCATGGCGCGCTCTCGCTCGATCAGTTGTTCAGCGCGCGCCCCGTGCTAGGCCACGGCAACTATCGCGGCCCGCTCGCGAACCTTTACATGTGCGGCTCCGGCACACACCCCGGCGGCGGGGTCACCGGCGCGCCGGGCCACAACGCCGCGCAAGTCGTCATTCAGGATTTCCGCAGGAAGAAACTGAGATGATCCTCACCGGCCAGTACGATTCCCCGTTCGTGCGGCGCGTGGCGATCTCGCTGAAAGTGCTGGGCTTCGCCAACTACAAGCACGACCAGCGTTCGGTGTTCGGCGACTTCGACGAGATGCGCACCGTCAATCCGCTTGGGCGCATTCCTTCGCTGACGCTCGACAGCGGCGAGGTGCTCGTCGACTCCCACGCCATCCTCGATTGGCTCGATCGCGAAGTCGGCCCCGCGCGCGCCTTGTTGCCGACCAAAGGCAAAGCCCGCACCAACGCGATGCAGATCATCGCGCTCGCCTCCGGCGCCATCGAGAAGTTCGGCGCCGTGAACTACGAGAAGATCATTCGCCCCGAACACTACCGTTGGCCCGAGTGGATCGAGCGCTGCGACACACAAGCCAAAGGCGCGCTCGCCGCGCTGGAAAAGCTGGAGTGGGAAGAAAAACCGCTCGACCAAGTACAAATCACGACAGGCTGCATGCTCGGCTATCTGGCGCTGACACGGCCGGACGTGCTCGCGGCCTACCCGGCGCTTAGCGCCTTCTGGGCGCGTTGTGACGCGCGCCCAGAATTCATCGCCACCCGCGTCTCAGACTACGCGGTCCCTCACGGCTAGTGCGGGCGCTGGCCGCGCATGTGAAAGTGGCGCCAGCCTGGACCCGCTTCGCGGTGGAAGTGGCGCGCGTCATCGCGGACATAAACCGTCGACACGCCAGTGCGGTAGTAGAAATAGTCGTCCGGACCCCAGTATCCGTACGCCACCGGACCGTAATAGTTGTCGTAGTAGCCGTCGTAGTACGAATAATCCGCGCCGCCATAATAGCCCGTCGCACAGGCCGACAGCGCGAACAGGCAGCCGAGGGCAAACAGAAATCTTTTCATTGGCTCGCTCTCCGAGCCCCGCTCTGGAGCGCTAACACAGCAAACGAATTCCCGTTCCGTGCGCCCTAAAGCTTGCCAAGCTTTGTCGTTCGCGCAGGATGCGGCCAGGAGAGAAACGCCGTGATCCCGGGACTAATGCAGCCGCGTCCGCTGCAAATCATCGACATTCTGCGCTTTGCCGCGACCGCCCATGGCGAGGTGGAGATGGTCTCACGCCTCATCGACGAACCTATCGCGCGCTCGACCTACGCGCGCGAACTCCATCGCGCTGAACGCGCCGCAAAGGCGCTGCAAAAGCTTAGCGTCAAATCCGGAGACCGCGTCGCTACCTTGGCGTGGAATACGCACCGGCACTTTGAGCTGTTCTACGCCGTCCCCGGCCTCGGCGCAGTGCTCAACACCGTCAACCCGCGCCTCTTCGACGAGCAGATCGAGTACATCCTCAACCACGCCGAAGCCGGCGTGCTGTTGTTCGACAAGACTTTCTTGCCGCTGGTCGAGCGTCTGCGCCCGCACATGCGGACAGTGAAGACCTTCATCATGCTCGCCGACGCAAGCGCCCATACGCCGGGCGCAGTCGGCGCGCTTAGTTACGAGACATTGCTCGCCGCTGAGAGCGATGGTTTCGAATGGCCCACGGTCGACGAAAACGCCGGCGCTTTCCTTTGTTATACCTCCGGCACCACCGGCGATCCCAAGGGCGTGCTCTATTCGCACCGCGCCGTCGTGCTGCACGCCATGGCGTCAGGGCTGAACAGCGCCTTCGGCTTCGACGCCTTCGACGTCGTGATGCCGTGCTCGTCGCTCTTTCACGCCACGGCTTGGGGCCTGCCGTTCGCAGCGCCGATCAACGGCTGCAAGCTGGTCATGCCGTGCGAGAAGATGGACGGCGCCAGTCTGCAAGAACTGATTGTCAATGAAGGCGTCACCTTCTCGGGCGGCGTGCCGACCATCTGGACAATGTATCTCGCCTATCTCGAACAAACCGGCCAAACGCCCGGCAACCTGCAGCGTGTGGTGATCGGCGGCTCCGCCGTGCCGCGCGCAATGGCGGAAACCTTCAAGCGCAAATACGGCGTCCAGGTCCTGCAGATTTGGGGCATGACCGAAACCACGCCGCTCGGCGTGATTTCCACGCCGACGCCTTCGCTTGCCGCACTCGGCGAGGAAAAACTCGATGACGCGATCTGGACGCGCCAAGGCCGCCTGCAATTCGGCATCGAACTCAAAGTGGTAGACGATGACGGAAGCGACGCACCGCGTGACGGCGAAACCTCTGGCGCGCTGATGGTGCGCGGGCCCTGGGTGGTGCAGCGTTACTTCCGCGGCGCGACGGACGTCGCCGACGCCAACGGCTGGTTCGACACCGGCGACATCGCCACGCTCGACGAACACGGTTTCATGCGCATCACCGACCGCAAGAAGGACGTGATCAAGTCCGGCGGGGAATGGATCTCATCCATCGATTTGGAAAACATCGCCGTTGGTTGCCCCGGCGTGAAAATCGCCGCGGTCGTCGGCGTGCCGCATCCGAAATGGGAAGAGCGCCCCGTGCTTGTCATTGAACAGCACGAAAACGCCAACCTTCACGCTGACGCCGTGCTGGAGTTCCTTGCGCCGCACATCGTCAAATGGTGGACCCCGGACGCGGTCGTGTTCGATACCGTGCCGCTTACCGCCACCGGCAAGATCGACAAAAAGGTCTTGCGCGAGCGCTATAAGACGCTGCTGGGATAATGGGGCGGATTTGATCCAAATCAAATCCAGCCGCGCGGCGGCATGGCCCATTCGCCGCCATGCAGGGTCCGCGCTTTACGATTTCCGCACGCGCGAAAGCGCCTGAGGTCCCGGTTCTCGCGTTCCTGGCGCGCCACTTTTCCAACATTCCCGTCGCCCGGATCGATAGCGTCTTCGGTTTTGCGGAATATTCGCCGCTCTATGGCGGCCGCGCATTTCAGCGCCCGGAGCTGAACGACACCGACATCCAGCAGCTTTACTTCGCCCGCATCGGTCTGCGGCTTCCGCTCACCAACCACTATGTCGACGAAGGCGAATACCTACGTTCCCGCCGTTTTCTCGAGCGCCATCACCGCGAGGGCAACGCCATCATCTGCACCAACGATGAACTGGCGCGCTGGGTGCGCCGCGATTTTCCGCAATACAGGATCGAAGGCAGCGTCATCAAAAATCTGAAGAGCCACGACCGGATCGTCGAGGCGCTCGAAATCTACGACACGGTAGTGCTGCCCATGGAGCTGAACGAGGAAGAAGACTTCCTCCGGGCCACGCCAAAGAAGGAGCAGGTGACGCTTTTCGCCAATGCCGGCTGCGCGCTCACGTGTCCCTCGAAGATTTGCTACCCGTCCTTCTCCAAATTCAACAAAACGCTATCGGGCGATCTGTTGTGCTCGCAAACGCTGAAGGAACGCGATGCGCGCGGCATGGTCGACTTCGACCTGGAGCGCCTGACTGAGCTCGGCTTCTCGCGTTTCAAGCTTCTGCGTGAGCGTCCGGGCGGTATGACGGGCCACTGACGGCTACTCCGCCGCCATCGTCTCCTGCGGCTCCTCCGCTTGCCGTTTCCACAAGCCCGCATAGAGACCATCGCGGGCAATCAACGCTGCGTGCGCGCCGCGCTCGACCACGCGCCCATCTTCCAGCACCACGATCTGGTCAGCGTTGGCGATAGTGGAAAGCCGGTGCGCGACAACCACGGTCGTCCGCCCCTTTGCCGCCGCTTCGAGCGCTGCCTGCACCTCGGCTTCCGTGCCGCTATCGAGCGAGGACGTCGCTTCGTCCAAAATCAGGATGCGCGGATTCTTCAGCACCACACGCGCGATGCCGACGCGCTGCTTCTCGCCGCCGCTCAGCTTCAGCCCGCGCTCGCCCACGCGCGTGTCCCACCCTTGCGGCAGCGCCTGGATGAATTGCAGCAGCTGCGCGCGCGATGCCGCTTCATCGAGTTCCGCCTGCGTCGCATCCGGTTTGCCGTAGCTGATGTTGTAGCGGATCGTGTCGTTGAACAGCACAACGTCCTGCGGCACCAAGCCAAGCGAGCCACGCAAGCTCGTCTGCGTCACCTCTTTTAAATCCTGCCCATCGATCAGCACGCGTCCGCCTGCTGGATCGTAGAACCGGTAGAGCAGCTTCAGGATCGTCGACTTGCCAGCGCCGCTCGGCCCGACGATCGCCGTCGTCTCGCCCGCATGAGCCGTGAACGACACAGCATCCAGCCCCATGTCGCGGCCTTCGTGCGAGAACGAGACATTCTCGAACACCACCTCGCCGCGCTCGGACCGCAGCGGCTGCGCACCCGGCGCGTCAGCGACGTCTGGCTCTTCGTCCAGCAGATTGAACATCTTCTCCATATCGATCGAGGTCTGTTTGATCTCGCGATAGGCGAAGCCCAAAATGTTCAGCGGCGCATACAGGTTGGTCATGATCATGATGACCGCGGTGATGTCGCCGGGCCCCATGTGCCCGCGCGACACGAAATAGCCTGCCGCCACCACCATGCCCGCCAAACCCAGCGTCATGATGAAGCCCTGCACCACGTTCAGCATCACCAGCGACGTGTTCGACTTCACCGCCGCTTGCGCATACGAGGCCAGCGCGCGGTCGTAGCGCTCGCTCTCGCGCGCTTCGGCGGCAAAGCTCTTCACCGTTTCAAAGTTCAGGAGCGAGTTTACCGCTCGGCCTGCGGCTTCGCTGTCGGCCTCGTTCATTTCACGGCGATGCTTCAGCCGCCATTCGGTCACGCCAAACGTCATCCACGCGTAAATGACGATAGTGACGCCGGCAATCACCGCAAACGAACCGCCGTACTTCCACGTCAGCACGCTCGCCGCGAGCACGAACTCCACCAAAGTCGGCGCGATGTTGAACGCCAGGAAGCGCAGCAAAAAATCCACCGCGCGCACGCCACGCTCAATGGTGCGGTACACAGCGCCGGTGCGCTTCGATTGGTGAAACCGCACCGACAGCGAATGCACGTGAGAAAACACGCGCGTACCCGCGCGCCGTTGCGCCTCTTCGCTGACTGGCTGAAACAGCATGTCGCGCAATTGCGGCGACGCCGTTGAGCCAAAGCGCATCGCCGCCCAAAACAACGCTCCGCCTACGAAGGCGGGGAAAAGTCCGGCGCTGTCGCCGTGTGACAGTTTGTTGATGCCGTCAGCCAAAATCAGCGGCGAAAACACGGCCAGCACTTTGCCGAGCAGCGTCAGCGCCAGCGCCACAACGATCCGCCAGCGATAGGCCGGCTCGTGCAGCCCGCCGACTAAACCGAGCAATCTCCGCGTCGTACGCAACAACGGCGGCGCAATATCGTTCGGCTCCGCCGCCGCCTTACCGGCCTGCCGCAGTTCAACACCGCTACGCGCGCCACCACCTTGACCACCGCCTCTGGGCATATTTGGAACAATCCTTGAAGGCTGGGACTTAGGCACGCGGCATTTTCCCCGCAATGCGGCCTTATTGGACTAGTTTGATTGCGTCATGGCTGATTCCAGTCCTTTAGGCCGTCCCGTCGCGTCGGTCTGCGTCTATTGCGGATCCTCCGAGACGACCGAACCAGCCTATCTCGATCTGGCCACCCGCTTCGGCGCGGCCCTGGGTCAACGTGGTCTGCGCATGGTTTATGGCGGCGGCTCCATCGGCCTGATGGGCCGGTGCGCAAAGGCTGCATTTGCCGCTGGCGGCGAGGTTCTCGGCGTCATGCCGAAATTCCTGGAACGCCGCGAAATCGTGCTCGCCGAGGTGCCGCACCGCATGGTCGACACCATGCACGAGCGCAAGCAAATCATGTTCGAGGAGAGCGACGCCTTCGTGGTTCTGCCCGGCGGCATCGGCACGCTTGAGGAAGCTGTGGAAATGCTGTCCTGGCGCCGGCTCGACCTGCACCAAAAGCCGATCGTGTTCTTGAGCGAAGACGAGTTCTGGACGCCCTTCTTCACGCTGATGCAGCACACCATCGACGCGCGCCTCACGCCGCCCGCCTTCTCCGCCGCCTACGCCCATGTTCACAGTATCGACGCCTGCTTTGCGGCGCTCGGCGTCCCCGTCGTGGCTTAACTGGTCGCAGATTGGTTGAAACCGATCCCGGTTGGCGCACGTATGAGGGATCATGACCAAGCTTTCCCGCCGCGCACTCCTGGGCGCCGCCGCCCTCCTGCCTTTGGCTGTTGCCTGCTCGCCGCCCGCGAGTGCAACCGGCGGCAACGTGACCGGTGGCAACGGCCCAACCGAGCGCCGCTTCGCCAATTCGCCGTTCCGCACCAAAACCGACGCGCAATGGCGCGCCTCGCTGCCTCCAGAGAACTACGTCGTGCTGCGTCAGCAAGGCACTGAGCGGCCATTCACCAGCCCGCTGCTAGATGAACATCGCACCGGGACGTTCGTTTGCTTCGGCTGCGGCCTGCCGCTCTTCCGCTCGCAATGGAAATTCAACAGCGGCACTGGCTGGCCGAGTTTCTTTGACGTGATCCACGAAAACATCGGCACCACGAGCGACACGCAATTGCTGGAAGAGCGCACGGAGTATCACTGCGCACAGTGCCTCGGTCACCAAGGCCACGTCTTCCCGGATGGTCCGCGTCCGACCGGACTACGCTATTGCAATGATGGCGTCGCCATCCGCTTCGTGCCGGCTTAACCGCGCACTAAACCGCGCTGCTATTGAACTCGACCCCGCCCAACACCTCGGCCATGACCTCTTTCAGCTGGTGCTGGGTCAGGCGATTGGATTCCACGAACGTCGCCAAGATTTGCTTCGGCCAAACAGCGGCCGAGTAGTGAAACTGCCGGCCGTTCGAGTCCGCGCCATAATACGCAATCGTCGCGCCCCACGGCTGCGCCACTAACATCGGCTCGGCGATGCGGATCGGGTTCTGGTTGGCCTCAGCGATTTTGTTTTCCGCATCCAAGCGCATGGTCAGCAGCATCCGCGCCGCTTCAACGGTGTTGGCGGAGGTCGCATCGGTGAGCTCTTGCGACATCACCGAAAGCGTCGTCGCGTGACGGCTCGATGTGAACACCTTCTGCCCGCCGCCGGGCGACGAGCGCTCTTCCCAATCGCCCTGCAACGTCAGCCGGTAAAGCGGCGTCTCGATGATCATGCCGCTTCACCGAGCAGCCGCTTGCGCGCGCGCACTTCACCGATCAGCGGAAACAGCGCCGCCATCTCCGGACCGTGATCCATGCCTGTCAGCGCCTGGCGCAGCGGCATGAAGAGCGCCTTGCCTTTGGCGCCGGTCTTTTCCTTCACCGCATTGGTGAAGGCTTGCCACGTCGTCGCGTCGTAGGCGCCTTGCGGCAATACTTCGGCTGCCGCACTTGCGAACGCCTTGTCGTTCACCACCGGATCGATCGGGCCTTCCACCACGCGCACCCACGCGGTCACATCCGGCAGCAACACCAGATTGGCGCGGATCGCGTGCCAGAACGCTTCGCCCTTATCAGCGCCGAGCTTCGCCAGCCGGTCCTTCACCGCCGCATACTCGGTTTGGTGCAACACGGCCGCGTTGACCCGCTTCAGCTCTTCGGGATCAAACCGCGCCGGGGCGCGGCCGATCTTGTCGAAGCTGAACTCCTCAACCAGTTGCGCAAACGTCATCCGCGCCTCGACAGGATCGGAGGTGCCGATCTTCGCCAGATGCGAAAGCACCGCCATGGGCTCGTAGCCCTGCGCACGCAAATCCATCACCGACAGCGAACCCAAGCGCTTGGATAGCGCTTCGCCATCGGCGCCCACCAACAGCGGGAAGTGCCCGAACGCCGGCGCCGGTCCGCCCAACGCTTCGAAGATTTCGATCTGCACGCCTGAATTGGTGACGTGATCCTCGCCGCGCACGATGTGGCTGATCTTGAAGTCCACATCGTCCACGACCGATGGCAGCGTGTAGAGGAACGCGCCGTCCTCGCGGATCAGCACCGGATCCGACAGCGAGGCGGTGTCGATCGATTGCGGCCCGCGCACCATGTCGACCCATTCCTTGCGTCCGCCGGAGAGCTTGAAACGCCAGTGCGGCTTGCGCCCCTGCGCTTCCAACGCGGCGCGGTCGGCGTCCGTCAGCTTCAGCGCCGCGCGGTCGTAGACCGGCGGCCGCCCCGTCGCTTGCGCGATCTTGCGCTTGCGGTCGATCTCTTCCTCGGTCTCGTACGCCGGATATAATAACCCCGACGCCTTCAGCTTTTCAGCGGCGGCGGTGTAAGCGTCGAAACGATGCGATTGGTTGGCGCGCTCGTCCCATTTGAGGCCCAGCCACGTCAGGTCGGCATCAATGCCATCTTCGAATTCCTTGGTCGAACGCGCCGTATCGGTGTCATCGATCCGCAGCAGCATCTGGCCGCCCTCGCGCGCGGCGAAGCACCAATTGAGCAAAGCGGTGCGCACGTTGCCGACATGAAGCCGGCCCGTGGGAGAAGGCGCAAAACGGAGGCGGATGGACATCTGGTTAAACTCGTTTCCGGGAAGCGCGGGTTATGCGGCGGGGGCCCTTCTCCTGTCCAGAGCGGCGCCCATCGCATTCACCTCGGGAGAGCGTTTTCACTGCCCGCAGAAGTGATCTAGGGTGCGATAAAACAACGAGGAGAGCGCCAAATGGCCACGTCGCGCGAAATCCGGCTCAAGAGCCGCCCTGTCGGCATGCCGAAGGCCGAGAATTTTGAACTCGCCAGTGTCGATCTGCGCGAGCCCGGCGCGGGCGAAGTACTCGTGCGCAACACCTGGATGTCCGTCGACCCGTACATGCGTGGCCGCATGTACGATCGCCCGAGCTACGTGCCGCCGTTTCAGATCGGCGAGGCATTGCAAGGCGGCGCAATCGGTCACGTTGAGAAGTCCAACGATCCGAAGTTCAAGCCCGGCGATCTGGTCGAGTCCTTCCTTGGCTGGCGCGAGGCCTTCGTGGCCCCCGCCAGCGGACTGAACAAACTCCCCGCCGCCAACGTGCCGCCGCAAGCCTTCCTCGGCGTGCTCGGCATGCCCGGCATGACCGCCTACACCAGCTTCCATCGCATCGGCGAACCGAAGAGTGGTGATGTGGTTTTCGTCTCCGGCGCCGCTGGCGCCGTCGGCGCGACCGTCTGCCAAATCGCCAAGATCCGCGGCTGCACCGTCGTCGCTTCCGCGGGCTCAGACGAGAAGCTCGCCTGGCTCAAATCGGTCGGCGTCGACGCCGGCGTGAATTATAAGAAAGGCAACCTGCTGCAAGCCGTGCAGCAAGTCGCGCCCAAGGGTGTCGACATCTATTTCGACAATGTCGGCGGCGAACATCTGGAAGTGGCGCTTGAAGTCGCCAAGCCGTTCGCGCGTTTCATCGAATGCGGCATGATCTCCATTTACAATGACGAAACGCCAACGCCCGGCCCACGCAACATGGCCTACGTGGTCGGCAAACGCATTAAGATGCAGGGCTTCATCGTCAGCGACTACATGGACATGCGCGAACAATTCTACGCCGACACGACCAAGTGGGTTGGCGAAGGCAAAATCAAAGCCGAGGAAACCGTCGAAAACGGGATCGATCGCGCGCCCAACGCGTTTCTCAATCTCTTCACTGGCGGCAACACCGGAAAAATGCTGGTCAAACTCGATTAAACCATGCCACCGCCACGTCTCTTCCAAGCCTACGTCATGGTCGACTGGAGCGCGTCATCGAAACCGGTGACGGGCAACGACTCCATCTGGGTCGGCGTCTTCAAGCGCAATGTGCGTTTTCAGATGGCGTTCGAAGCGCACAATCCGGCAACGCGCGCCGCTGCCGAAACGCTGCTCACCGACATCCTCGGCGATCTCCGCCGCAAGAGCGAACGCGTGCTCGTCGGCTTCGACTTTCCGCTTGGCTTTCCGCGCGGCACAGCCGCTGCACTGAAACTCAGTGGCGCTGCGCCGTGGCGGCAGATGCTGGATTTCGTCAGCAAGGAAGTGAAGGACAAACCAACCAACGAGAACAACCGTTTCCAAGTCGGCGCCAAGATGAACCGGCTGATGACCGGCGAAGCTTTCCCGTTCTGGGGCGCGCCGCAGCGGGACGCGCAAACCATGCTGTCGGTCAAGCGTGTGCGCGATCATGGACCCGGCGATCTGCCCGAATACCGCTTCTCCGAAGAAGCGATCAAAGGCCCCTCGTCGATCTGGAAACTCTATTATCAAGGCTCGGTCGGCGGCCAAGCGCTTACCGGCATGCCAATCGTCTCGCGCATCCGCGCCGCGCACGGTGAGAAAGCGCGCATCTGGCCGTTCGAAACCGGCTGGAAGCCGCTCGTACCCGCTGATCTCGACGGTCTCGATGCGGTGTTCGCCGAAGTTTACCCTTCGCTCTTCGCGCCAAAGGCAACGGCCGGCCAAGTCAAAGACGAAGTACAGGTCCGCGCAGTCTGTGAGCGCTTCAACGCCCTCGACGAAAAAGGCCAGCTCGGCGCCATGTTCGGCCCCACCAAAGACGACAAACGCCACGACGCCGTCGAGCAGGAAGAAGGCTGGATCCTGGGCGTCAACGCGTGAATTGGCAGAAAATCCGTGCTACATTCACCGCATGGACCGTGATCGCGCCCTCCAAGTTTTGCGCAGCGTTTGCCCGAGCCTTGAGGCACGGGGCGTCGCACACGCGGCGCTATTCGGCTCGGTGGCGCGCGGCCAGGCACACGCAACCAGCGACATCGATATTCTGGTGACGCCTCTTCAGGGGGTCAGACTCGATCTCCTCACCTTGGGAGGAATTCAAACAATCCTTGAGGACGCTTTCGCCGGCCTGCGCGTCGACGTCGTCGCGGAACCAGTTCAGCGCATGCAAGTTCGCGACGCAATTGATCGAGATCGTCTCCATGCCTTCTGAACGCTGAAGCCTAGCGGTCTCGCACTTCGCCTTCAGCGACGCCCGCGATCATCTCTTCCGGCAGCACGACGCCATGGGGCGCCCGATCGGCGATCGCCCACCACCGCAACAGCAATACGCCGCCGCTGAACAAGCTGGCGATGCAAATTGCAAACAGCAGCCCGGCCACTTCCATATGCAGGCGTTCGGCAAACCAATAGCCCAGCGCCGGCATAACCACCGCATAGGCAAAGATGTGGCTGAACGTCGGAAACCAATTATCGCCGCGCGCACGCAACGCCGACGCACTCACCACCTGCAGCCCGTCTGGATGTAGCGCAATCGCGCAAATCCAAATCAAAGACGAAATCAGCGCCGCGAGCTGCGCATCAGCGGTATACGCGTGCCCAATAGGCGTCGCGAACACGAAGATCGCAACCGCCGCGATCACCATGGCGATCGCGTTCAACCCGATCCCCGTCCAGCCTGCGCGCGCGCAGTCTTTCGGCGCACCGCGCCCAATCGCCTCCGACACTAGCACCGCCGTTGCCGCCGACATCCCCAATGCGATCATGAACACGAACGCCATCAGATTGAGCAAAATCTGATACGCGGCGACGACATTGGCGCCGAGCCGCCCGGCGATCACCGTCATCCCCGAAAACGCGCCCGCTTCCACCGCTTGGCTCACCGCGGATGCAACACCCACTGCCAACAGCGCGCCGTAGCCGTGCCCCTTGGCGCCCAGCGTCCGCACACCGTACGTCGCGCCATCGCGCAGGAAGAAAATCCAAACCAGCAGTGCGCCCGACAAAAACACGCGCGCGCCTACCGTCGCCCATGCCGAACCCACTGCGCCGTGCGCGGGCACCCACAACAAGTTCAGCCCAAGGTTCACGGCGTTCGCGAGCCACATGATGATGGTCGACACCGCCGGCTTCTTGATCGCCTCGCAGAAATACGTTCCGGCGATGTACAAAAGGTGCAGCGGGATCGACAGCGCCAACACCTGCATCACGCGCGTGGAAAGCGGCACCAGTTCCGCTTCCACGCCAAAGGTCGAGAACAAGCGCTCGCCGCCGAGCCACATCAGCGCCACCGAGACCGCGCCCGCGATCAGCGCCAGCACCAGCCCACGCCGCAACACCACGCCCGCGCCCTGCGGGTTGCCCTCGCCCAGCGCCCGCGCCGCCAGTACTTGCACGCCCTGCAGCAAACCGATGGCGGCGACCAGAAACACCGCCGTCGGCGCCCAGCCCAACGCCTGCTCCGGCAACTCTGCGGGCGCAAGCTGTCCGACCACCACCACGTCGGAGATCGCCATGCCGATAATGCCGAGGCGCGCCAGCGCCACCGGCCCCGCGAGGCGCAGCAAATCGCGTACATATGAACGTGGCGCGGCCATGGGACCGCAGGAACTAGCCGAGGCGCGTGAGTCCGTCGAGCCTCAGCGCGGCGGCAACGACGCCGATTGTCCGCCCAAATCGCGATAAAGCGCAGTCGAGAGACCCGCGCCCAAAGCATCGCTGATGCAATAGCTGATGAAGCCCGAGCCCAGCGCAAACACAAGCGCGCCCACGGGCTGCGGCGCCGCCGTTTGCGCATTGAAGAGGTCGATGCCTGCTGCGCGTCCCAACAAATACGTCAACGCAAAGCTCAGAACGAACGCTGGCCCGATCAGCATGGCGCGCGCGCCGGCGACCTTCAGCGCCGTCTTCTTGGTCCAAGCCCACGTCTCGAATGTGAGAATGCGCCCGCGGTCGACGCTGGCGGGCGCAGCAAGGTAGAGCCGCGTGGTCAGATATAACCAAACGGCAAAATACACCGCCGCTAGCCCGATCACAGGCCACGGATTGGAAGCGAACATGCGCAACGCCAGCGCATTGACCGCATTCTGATCGCCGCTCGCACGCGACATCTCTTGCACGAACGACGCGTACGGCCCGCCTAGTACAATCACGCCGCCGACCATGAACAGAACAAAGCCAACAATCAGCAGAAAAAACCCGACAACGCTCATCGCGCCCAGCAAACGCAACGTTGCTTTCCAATCCACTTGCGGGCGTCCGCCGCGCAGCGCCAAGCCGATGAACGTCGCGTACACCAAGGCGTAGAGCGCCAGCACGAAGAACACCGTTACCAGCGGCATGCCGGGCGCGAGGCTGCCAAGCATTTGAATCAGCGTATTTGCCAGCGCACCAGCGACGCTCAAGCCGGCTATGCTTTGCCAATTGCTGCGCGCGAAATAGAGCGCGGCGCCGACGCTGTCTTGCACGCGAGGTTCTGTCACTGTCATGCGCGGTGTCTTCGCCGCTCGCGCCCGCTTTGGCAAGCGGCCTACATCGCCGCGCGTTTGCCGAACAAACCCTTCAGCGTCTGCGCGAGCGCGTTGTCGCGCTTCTTGCGCTCGACGTCCGCTTCGCTTTCGAGCCAGGTAATCTGCACCACCTTGCGTTCGCCTTCGAACGGCAGATGGCCGTGCCAGGAATGATCCGAGCGCAGGAAGCCCAGGAAATTCCCCATCAGCGGCGGCACCTCGGCGACAGTCGATTCAAAATCGTGCTCATCGCGCAGCACCCGCACCGTGCCCGCGGCCCCCGCCGGCCACGCGCGATTGAAATAGATCAGCATCGTCGCAAGCTTCGACTTGCCGTCGGTGTGAATGCGCCCCGCGCGCTTGGGGCATTGGCGCATGATCGTCACCAGCCGCGGACGCGGCGTCAGATCGAAGCCCAACAACTCCGACGCCGCGGACGCCATTTCGTCGCTCTGCAACTCGTCGAGGAATTCCTTGAACGTGCCTTCGGGCTTCACCTCGTCGAGCGTCAGATAGCCCGCGTGCTGGAGCTTCGGAAAGTCACGCTCGAGCGCGTCGATTTTCTCGGCCTTGAGCGAGCTATCGCCGGTGAAATGCGAGAACGGCTCACGTGCCGTGTGTGCCCGCTTGAAGGCGTCGAGATCGATATATTGTAGGGTCATGGGGCGAGGTCCGAAACGCCTCCTGATTTTAGGCGCCCCGCCTCCCGGCTACAAGCGGCGCTTGCGCATGCGCGCCGCCCGATGCAGCAAGGGCCATGACCAAAGACGTAAGAGTTCACGTGGTTGGCGGCGGTTTGGCGGGCTCGGAAGCCTGCTGGGCGCTCGCCAACGCCGGCGTTGCCGTGGTGCTGCACGAGATGCGCCCGGTGCGGATGACCGACGCGCACAAAACCGAGAACTTCGCCGAACTGGTGTGCTCCAACTCATTCCGCTCCGACGATTGGGAGAACAACGCCGTAGGCCTCCTGCACGCCGAACTCCGCCGCGCCGGTTCGCTGGTGATGCAGAACGGCGACATCGCCCAAGTGCCCGCAGGCTCCGCGCTCGCGGTCGACCGCGACGTCTTCTCCGAAGGCGTCACCGCAGCACTCAAAGCGCATCCGCTGATCAGCATCGAACGTGAAGAGATCAAATCGATTGATCACCTTCTTTCCTCCCCCGTTTACGGGGGAGGTGTCGGCGCAGCCGACGGAGGGGGTGCGCCCCCATCGACCGCTGCGCGGCCACTTCCCCCGCAAGCGGGGGAAGAAAGAATTATCTTCGCAACGGGCCCACTCACCTCACCATCCCTCGCAGATTCAATCCGCAATCTCACAGGTGAAGACAGCCTCGCCTTCTTCGATGCCATCGCGCCGATCGTGCACGCCGATAGCATCAATTTCGACATCGCCTGGCGCCAATCGCGCTACGACAAAGAAGGCCCCGGCGGCGACAAGGCCGCCTACGTCAACTGCCCGATGGACGAAGAGCAGTACAACGCCTTCATGGCCGCGCTTATCGACGGCGCCAAAACCGAATTCAAAGAGTGGGAAAAAGACACGCCCTATTTCGAAGGCTGTCTGCCCATCGAAGTCATGGCCGAACGCGGCCACGACACGCTCCGCTACGGCCCGATGAAGCCGGTCGGCCTCACCAATCCGCATACCGGCAAACGCGCACACGCCGTCGTGCAGCTGCGCCAAGACAACAAGCTTGGCACGCTCTTCAACATTGTCGGCTTTCAGACCAAGCTTAAATACGGCGCGCAAGAACAAGTCTTCCGCATGATCCCCGGCCTCGAAGACGCGCGCTTCGCCCGTCTCGGCGGCATTCACCGCAACACGTTCCTGAATTCACCGAAGCTGCTCGATCCGACGTTGCGCCTTAAAGCGCGCCCGAACGTGCGCTTCGCCGGCCAAGTCACCGGCGTTGAAGGCTACGTCGAAAGCGCCGCCATCGGCTTGCTCGCAGGCCGCTTCGCCGCCGCTGAAGCGCTCGGCAAAACACCAACGCCGCCGCCGCCCACCACGGCGCTCGGCGCATTGCTCGCGCACGTCACCACCGGCCACATGGGCGACGGCAAAAGCTCATTCCAACCCATGAACGTAAACTTCGGTCTCTTCCCACCCATGGAAGCGCCCACCCACAACGCCGAAGGCAAGCGTCTCAAGGGCGAAGACCGCAACCGCGCCAAACGCCGCCTCATCGGCGAACGCGCGCTGAGCGATTTGGCGGTGTGGCTTTAGCCCTTCGTCATTCCGGGCAATGCGCAGCATCGAACCCGGAACCCAGGGGCAAACGCGCAGCTCTTCACCCCCGGCTTCCAGACCGCGCTCAAACTCGCCTCCTCCTCGATGGAGGAGGCGCCGCGAAGCGGCGGAAGAGATGCGCCCGCAGTGATGAAGATTGAGCCTCGTGAGGCGCGTTCGCTAAGACCACATGGCGCAGGAGCAAAGCGTCGGGATAAGCTCAGCGCTTTATCCCCTAGCCGCAAGCACCAAAGGTTCGGAGCGGGCGCCTCCCGACGCGCAACAGCGCCCAGTTTTCAAGCTTTTGCGCCCCGCGAGCCGGAGGCTCGCGCTCCCCCCACAAAAATCCGCGCCAATCTATCCGACCGCATTGCAAGCCGCCGCATATTCGCGCCCACATGCGTTGCAGCGCCCCACCCATTTCAGAGCTCAGACTCCAGCGGATTCACCGCTGGATTTTGCTGTGGCTGAAAGGGTTCACGGCCTTCCTCGCCGCAGCGCAGGAGTTCGCGCCCTTCACGCAGCAAGCCGAACGCATTGCCCACCGCTGGCTCGACCACGTCGAACGAGGCTTGCTCAGCCTCGTCATTCTGCACGCCCACAAGCTCATTCGCCCACAACACGCGCCACAGCATTCGTCACGCCGCCGCAAGCAACGCCAACTCTGGCGCGCGCTGGTCGGCGTCTCTTTGCGCCGTGCCGTACGCGGCCGCACGTTGGCGCAACGCATCGCCGCGCTCTCACAAAACATCGCGCCGCTCGTCGAACGCCTGGCCAAACGCATACCGCGTGGCCTCACGCGCCGCCGCCCATTCGTCGCTTGCCCAGAAATGCGCGCGCCGCAATGCACGAACGCCGACCCGCGCCCCGCGCACAGCGCCGACACGTCCTAAGCAACGCCCCAGCTCCGCTCTGCCCTAAGCCGCATGCCCAACATGCGGCAACGCCCGCGCATGCTTAGGGACCGCCGGCGCCCTCGCCGGCATCGGTGTTTAGGCCGCCGATAACCCTCAGCGAAACTCCAACCCCTTGAACTCGCCGCTATTCCGCCAGCCATCGATGTACTGAAAGTACGCCTGCGGCCCAGCCGGATAGCCGACGAAGAACGAGCGCGCCTCCGGCGTCGGCTCCTTACCTTCGTTGTTGTAATAGCCCGGCGTGCATTCCTGCGAACCGATGATGCGCGGCGGCGCTGTCAGCAACAGCGCCAGCCACTCGCTCTCTGCCTGCTCTGATACTTCCACCTCATCGGCGCCGCGCTCGCGCGCTTGCTTGACCACGGTGGCGATCGTCAGCGCCGAGTCCGTCAAATTGTGCGGTACGTTCGAAATCAGATTCGCGCCTTGCGTGGGTTGTACAAAAAACGCGTTCGGGAAATTGCGCGCGTGCACGCCATGCAGGGTGCGCATGCCATCGGCCCAATAGTCCGAAAGCTTCAGACCATCACGCCCGGTCATGTCGAAGCCCGCGCGGCGTTTGTACTCGGTGCCGACCTCAAAGCCGGTGCCATAGATGATGCAGTCGACCGGATATTCCTTCCCGGCAACCACCACGCCATTCTCCGTGATGCGCTCAACGCCCTTGCCGTTGGTGTCGATCAGCTGCGCGGCGGGCTCGTTGAAAGCTTGCAGATATTCGTCATGGAAGCACGGCCGTTTGCAGAGTTGGCGGTACCACGCCTTCAGCTTCGCCGCGGTTTCCTTATCGGTAACGATGGAATCCACGCGCGCGCGGATCTCTTCCATCTTTTCGTTATCGGCGTCCTCGAACGCCGCCATCATGCCTTCTTGCGTGAACTGATCGGGCGGCAGCGTCATGATCTTCGCGCGGATGCGGCTGGCGAGATCGGTCCAACCGTCTTTCACCAGATCGCCATCGGCCGCGCCCTGCGATTGGTTGGCGGTGAAATTCTCAAGCCAGCGCCGCTGCCAGCCTTTGGAATTGATGGTGGCAAACCATTCCGGATCGATCGGCTCATTGGCGCGCACATCGACCGACGACGGCGTGCGCTGAAACACGTAGAGCGTCTCACACGCTTTCGCCAAATGCGGCACCGCCTGCACGCCGGTGGCGCCCGTTCCGATCAGCGCCACGCGTTTGTCGTGCAGCTTGTCCATTGGCGCGCCGTCGGCGTCGCCGCCAGTGTAAGCATAGTCCCAGCGGCTCGTGTGAAACGATTTGCCCTTGAAATCCTTGATCCCCGGAATGCCCGGCAGCTTCGGCACGTGCAGCGGACCCGTGCCGAGGCTCACGAACTGCGCCGTAAATTCATCGCCGCGATTGGTGCGCACGATCCAGCGCGAATGGACATCATCCCATTCGAGATCGGTGACCTCGGTGTGGAAGAGCGCGTTCTTGTACAAATCGAACTGCTTGCCGATGCGCTGACAGTGCGCGAGAATTTCCGGGCCGTGCGCGTATTTTTCGGTCGGCATCCAGTTGGTTTCTTCGAGCAGCGGCATATACACCATCGAGGCCGTGTCGCATTGCGCGCCCGGATAACGGTTCCAGTACCAGGTGCCGCCAAAGTCGCCGCCCTTCTCGACAATACGCACATCATCGACGCCCGCTTCCTTCAGGCGCGCGCCGACCAACAGCCCCGCAAAGCCGCCGCCGATACATGCGAACGTCACATGATCGCGCTTCGGTTCGCGCGGCTTCACCGGCGTGTGGGGATCGTTGAGATAAACCGCAAACTCATCCGCAAGCCGGATGTATTGCTCGTTGCCATCTGCACGCAGGCGCTTCTCACGCTCCTCGGCGTACTTCTTGCGCAGCTTTTCCTTGTCGACCGCCATGGCACATCTCCGCCACCGACGTTAGCAGCGATGCGCGACCTGAAAAGTCTCGTTCGCGTCAGACCCGCCCGGTTGCGCTCGCGGCAACCAGCTTCACCTGACGTAAGATCAGCGGCCGCTCGGTCTCGCCGCGCTCCAGCGCACGCAGATAGCCGGGCACGAGCGCAACATAGCCAACAGCGCCAAAGCCGGCCGCAGGCAGCGCGTGCAACACGCTGCGCGCCGCCGCGTAAGCCGCGCGCGCCCGCGCGAGCATCTCATGGGGATCGCCGTCAGGTGGAAGGAAACTGCGCCCGCGCGCCTGCCAGTGCGCACCCGCCCGCATCAGCCCCGTATAGCCCCAGGCGCGCGCCGCATGCTGACTGATGCCGTCTCCAAGACCGCATGCGGTCAGGGCCAAGCGCATGATCCCGCCGGCGATGGCGTCGACATACGTGTCCAGCGCCTCCCACGTCGCGAACGGCGCCGCTTCCAAATCGGCGCCGCGCGCCGCGATCAGCGCATCCAGCACTTCATGCGCAAATGGCGTCTCGACGTTGGCGGCGGCGAACGTTTGTACCACCGGATGCACGCGCGGTGTTTTCCCGGCGAGCACCTCGGCAACAGCGTCGCGCCACCATTGCAAGCGAATGTCGCCAATCGCGGCTTGGCGCACCGTCTCGGCCGTGCGCGCGATTTCGTGGTTCAGTGCACAAAGCGCAACGAGCCGCCTGCGCGCGTCCTCAGGCGCAAAGCGGCTCGCCAGCCATCTATCTTCGTCGAAGCGCCGGACGTCCGCGTCCAACGCGGGGTCCGGCGACATCCCGCTCTAACCCAGAAACAGTGTCTGGGCGCCCGTCATAGCGACGAGCATCGGCACGGAGAGGAAGGTGTTGGTGCGCGAAAACAGCATCGCTGTTTTGCCCGCCGCCGCTTTTTCCTCCGGCTTCAGGTTCGGGTATTTGTTGTCGATGTTCAGCGCCTTTTGTTGGTTCGGCCAGATCACGAACCAAACGTTGAACCACATGACGATGGCCAGCCACATGCCGATGCCGATGAAGGTGTGGCCAGGCACCGCGAACGACGGATTGTCCATCGCGCCCAGCGAGAGCGCTTCAAACAGATAGTTGCGCACCCACGCGATCAAGATGCCGAACACCAACGTCGCCATCGCCGACCAGCGGAACCAGAACAACGCCGCTGGCGCGATCACCTTGCCGATGGCCGGTTTTTGATCGTCCGGGATCTTCGGCATGTTCGGGATTTGCACGAAGTTGAAATAGTACAGAAGGCCGATCCACATGATGCCGGACAGCACGTGCAGCCAGCGCAGCAGCGCTTCCCAGAATTTGGAATCGCTAAATCCGAAGCTGCCCTCGCCCATCGCGAACGCGACGAAGAACAACAGACCCAGCACCAACGTGGTCCAAGCCACGTAGCGCAGATTGCTCAAAAACCAGGCCATCGCCCTCTCCCTCTTAGCCCAAGGCGGCGTGAGGGATCAGCTTGCTCCCTCGGCCACCACCGGCGCCGTCTCCTGGTTCGGACCACGGCCCCTACGCGAGTGCCACAACAAAATCGCCGGCGCGGCAACATAAATCGACGAGTACGTGCCGATGATAATGCCAAACGTCATTGCGATGGCAAAACCACGCAGCGTCTCGCCGCCGAACAGCCAAAGCGCAATCGCCGACAAAAGCGCCGTGAGCGAGGTGATCATCGTCCGCGACAGCGTCTCGTTGGTCGAAAGATCGATCACGTCGCCGAGCGACATTCGCTTATATTTTTTGAGGTTTTCGCGCAGCCGGTCGAAGACGACCACCGTGTCGTTCATCGAGTAGCCGATGATCGTCAGCAACGCGGCGATGATGGTCAGCGTGAATTCGAGCCGCAGAAACGAGAACAAGCCGAGCGTCAGGATGGTGTCATGGAAGAGCGCGAACACCGCGCCCATGCCGAACTGAAACTCGAAGCGGAAGGCGATGTAGACCAGCATCAGCAAAATCGCGAGACCGAGCGCAATCAAGCCGTTGCGGAACAACTCTTCCGACACTTTGCCGCTCACGGCCTCGACATGCGAGAACTCAACGCCGGGCACCACCGCCTTGACGTGTTGTTGTACGCTTTGGATGACCGCGTTTGGATTGTTACCCGGTGTTTGAAATTGCACCATCATGTGGTGCAGACCGTCGGTGCTGCTGGTGCCCTGCACTTCGACATCGCCCAGGTGCAATTCCGTCATCGAATGGCGCAGAGTCGCTGCATCGATGGGCTGCGGCGCGGCGATTTCCATCAGCGTGCCACCGCGGAAATCGATGCCGAGATTGAAGCCGCGGCCCATGACAGCGCCAATCTTCGCCAGCGGATCGCCTTCAGCGTGCTGGTACACTTCGATCGGATTGTCGCGGAAGCCGCCAGTGAACATCGACACGAACGAGCCGGTCACGGCAACGATGGAAAGAAACGCCGCAAAAAATGCGAAGCGCACGAACTTGAAGTTCGTCTTCTGCGGCATGAGTTTGATGAGAGGCCAAGCCATGGTCGGAGCTCTTTAGATTGGCAATTGCTTCGGACGCGTCAGGCGGAACCAGATCGCGACCAAGGTTTGGGTGACGAAAGTGGCGGTGATCACCGAGGTGATGCAGCCGATCGATAAGGTCCAGGCGAAGCCCTTCACCGGACCTTCGCCGAACTGGAACAAGATCAACGCCGCCAGGAACTGCGTTAAGTGCGAGTCGATGATCGTCACCATCGCGCGCTCGAAACCCGCATGGATCGCCATCGAAGGACTGCGTCCGTGCTTCTGCTCCTCGCGCATGCGCTCGTAGATCAGCACGTTGGCGTCGACCGCCATACCGATGGTGAGAACCAAGCCGGCGATGCCCGGCAGCGTCAGCGTCGCCCCGCCGAGGCTCATCGCGCCGATGATCATGCCCATGTTCACGATCAGCGCCAGGATCGCCATCAAGCCGAACAGCCCATAGGCAAGCCCCATGAACACGACCACCGCGATCGAGGCATAAAGCGTTGCCTTCGATCCGGCCTCGATCGCGTCGCGCCCGAGCGTGGCATCGACTGTGCGCTGCTCGATGACCGTCAGCGGCGCAGGTAGCGCGCCCGCGTTCAGCATCAGCACGAGATCGCTTGCCGACTTCGCATCGAAGCTGCCCGAGATCTGACCCGAACCGCCGCAGATTGGTTCGTTGATCCGCGGCGCCGTCAGCACCTGATTGTCGAGCAGGATGGCGAAGCGGTCGCCCGTGTGCTCGCGCGAGATGCGGCAGAAGAGCCGCGTGCCCGTTGCGTCGAGTTGGAAGCCGATGACGATCTGCCCGGTTTGCCCATCGGTGCTCACCCGCGCGCGGGTGAGGTGTTCGCCGGTGAATTGCGGATGCGATTCGACGATGTCGCCGCCGGTGCCCACGCCCGGATAAGGCCCCACGATCATCGTGCCCGGCGGCGGATGCTGCGGGTCCGTGACGTTGGTTGGCACCAGATTGAACGTCATCAGCGCCGTCTTGCCGATGCGCTCCTTCAATTGTTCTGGATCGGAGACGCCCGGCGCCTGCACGACGATGCGGTCATCGCCTTGGCGCACGATCGAAACTTCGCTGGTGCCGTTCGGATCGATACGGCTGCGGATGACTTTGATTGCTTGGTCGGCGGCGCGGCGCGCCTGCTGCTGCACAGCGACCGGCGTATAGTGCGCCGTGATGGTGCCATCGGGCTGGCTGGTGAAGACGATGAGATCATCGCCGCCATCGGGATTGCGCGCGATCGGGCGCAGCGTCTGCATCGCACGCGAAAGATCGGCCGGATTATTGAGCTTGGTTGTGACCTCGCCGCCGGCCACCACCGGCGCGCTGCGCAAGATCGGCGGCTGCGCTTCGCGCAATGCCGAACCGATCTGCTGGCGCAGCGAATCCATCTGGCCGCGCTGAAGTCCTGTGGTGTCGATTTCCAAAAGCAGGTGCGAGCCGCCCTGCAAGTCGAGCCCGAGGTTCATAGGGCTATGCGGCAAGAAAGCCGGGATTTGCTGGCGCACGCTCAGCGGCAACAAATTCGGTGCGGAAGTAACGGCCGCGAAAATGGCCACGATAATGACCAGGATCACGCGCCAGCGCGGCAACTGCAGCATTGGGGTTAGCTCGCGGAGGCTGACTTGGAATCGTTGGCAGGCGCCGGTTCGGTCTTCGACCGCACTTCGCCGACGGCATAGCGCATCAGCCGCACTTCGACATTCGGCGCGAGTTCAACGCGCAATTCGTCGTCTTGCACCGAACGCACCTTCCCGATCAGGCCGCCCGAGGTGACGATCACATCGCCCTTCTTCAAAGCGTTGATCAACTCCTGCAGTTTCTTGCGCTGCGTTTGCTGTGGACGGATGATCAGAAAATAGAACACCGCGAACATCAAAACGAAGGGGGCGATGTTCATGATCATGACCATAGTCGGGTCGCCACCAGCAGCCGCGCCTCCGGCGGTCTGTGCGTATGCGTCGGTAATGAACATTGAACCTCGCTAAGAGGCGGAGATTTCCCGCCGGCGCCGAATGAGATGAGCGGCTCCCTGCCGCAATTGGCCGGGACTATATCGTCGCGCCATCCCTTTTCAATGAGGGGTAAACTGCGTTTCGCGCCGTTTCGCCGCAGCCGCTACTCGCCCAAGAGGGGCGCGGGATCAATCGCTTGCGTGCCACGCCGCACCTGAAACAAAAGCCGCGCGCCGCCGCTCGGACGCGCACCAAGCTCCGCTATCGTTTCGCCGGTGCGAACGCGTTGGCCTTCGTGAACCAGGGCCCGGCGCGCGAAACCGTATGCTGTAACGTAGTTGTCCGCGTGCCGCACAAGCACCAGCGTGCCATAGCCCGGAATATCCGAGCCCGCGTACACGACCTCGCCGTCCGCCGCAGACTGGATCGGCGCGCCTTCGCGTCCCGCGATCTCAATGCCGTCGAGGCGCGCGCCGCTTGCCTGTACGCCGAAGCGCGCCACCACCTGCCCGCGTAGCGGCCAAGCGAAATGCCCGTTGCCGCGCGGCAGCGGCGCCTCCGAGGTTTGCTCTACGGCCGGCGGAAGCGTCGCCCCGAACGGCGGCGGAGCGGACGCACCCATGTCGCGCGCCATCGCCGGCAACAAAATGCGATCGCCCGCGTGCACGTCGTACGGCGGCTGCATACGATTGAGCAGCGCCAGCGAACGCGTATCGACGTTGTAGCGCTGCGCCACCATCGCGAACGTCTCTCCATTTTCGACGACGTGCACATTCGGCGGCGGCAATCGCAGCACCGTTCCCGGCGCCAGCGCGTACGGCGGCTGTAGATGGTTTTCATCGATCAGCGCGCGCAGCGGCAGCTGATACATCGAGGCGATATCGTAGAGCGATTGGTTCGGCGCGACGCGATGCGTGTGCGGCATGTTGGCCGGATCGTAGGGATGCACTTCGCTGGGCTGCAGCGCGTACTGTGAAAGCGGCGTGCCTGGCCCATCGGCCCAATCCTGCGCCTGATCCGCCGGTTGCGTCTGCACTTGTGTTTGCTGCTGCGGCGCTGGCGTTTGCGCACGCTGACGCGCGCGGCTGGGCAGCGTTTCGGCGCGCGCTGGCGGCGATGATCTGCTCGCGCCGGCCGTTCCGTACTGGATCGGCGCCGCTGTGTGCCCGCTGGCGCACGCGGCCAAAGCCGCGGCAAGAAGTGGAGCTGCGCGTCTCACAACGCGCAAATGTGGTTGAGAATCGGCCCGCCGCGCAAATCAGGACGGCAGCGGCGTCGGCGGCTCCTCGCTGACGCCCCGCTGCAGCGGCGCAAACGTAACTGGCCCGAGGTTCTCGCGTTGGCCGTTTTGAAAGCGAACCAAACGCTGCGTCTGCGCGTCGCCCAAGGGCGCAACCAACACCCCGCCCGGCTTCAGCGCCGCGACCAGCGTTTCTGGAAAATCGTCCATCGCTGCGTTGACGACGATGCGGTCGTACGGCCCGTCCGCGCTCCAGCCGTCACATCCGTCGGCAACATGGGCGAACACGTTCATCAAGCGGGCGCGCCCGAAACGGCCGCGCGCGTCCGCCGCAAGATCGCGCTCGCGTTCCAGCGTAATCACGCGTCGCGCCAATGTTGAAAGCACGGCCGTCTGATAACCTGATCCGGTCCCTGCCTCGAGCACCACGTCGTCAGGCTGCGCACCGAGCGCCACCAGCACGCGCCCGATTACGGAAGGCTTGGTCATCGCTTGGCCATGCGCCAGAGGCAGTCCGACATCGTCGTAGGCAAGGCCTTCCAAGTGCTCAGGCGCAAACTGCTCGCGTGGCGTGCGTTCGAGCGCCGCCAACACACGCGCGTCGGTGATCCCAGCTTGGCGCATCTCCAACACGAAGCGCATCAGCCGTGCCGGATCGCCGTTCACTTGAGATCCGCGCGTTTCGGCGCCGCTCCGCCCAGAACAGCTTTGAGATCGTGCAACGTCGGCATGTGGGTGAGATCGACGTGCAGCGGCGTCACCGAGATGCGCCCCTCATAGATTGCGCGCAAATCGGACCCTTGCGGCGGATCGGAAAGCTTGCCGCGAAATCCGAACCAAAAATAAGCGTTGCCGCGCGGATCGGTGCGCTTGTCCGCGTAGACGATGGCCTGATCGCGATGGCCCTGGAAGGTCACCTCGACATCCTTGATTTGCTCCGGCGGCAGGTCGGGAAAATTCACGTTGATCAAAACGTTTTGCGGCCAGCCCTTCTTCAAGAGCGCGCCGACAACGCCCGGCCCATAGGTTTCCGCCGTCATCCATGGAATGGCTTCCTCATCGCTGCGAAACCCACGCGCTTGGCTCAGTGCAATCGCGCGCATGCCCAACTGCATGCCCTGCATCGCCCCCGCGATCGTCCCAGAGAACGTCACGTCGTCCGCAATGTTCTGACCGCGATTGACGCCTGACAAAACCAGGTCGGGTTTGGCGCCTTCGATCAGATGTTCGACCGCCAGCAGCACGCAATCGGTTGGCGTGCCCGAAACCGCGAAGCGCTTTGGTCCCGCTTGCCGCGCGCGGATTGGCGCCGACAGCGTCAGCGCGCGCGAGGCGCCGGATTGTTCGCTCTCCGGCGCAACCACCCAGACATCGTCGCTAAACGTCCGCGCGATCTTTTCCAGGACCGCGAGGCCCGTCGCGTGAATGCCGTCATCGTTGGTGCAGAGAATGCGCATCAGCGCCTCTTAGCGCGTGAGCGCGGGGGTTCACGGGCGGCAGTCGATGGCCCAAATATCGTACACCGGGTGATCGAGGCCGTTCAGACCCGGGCTCGAAGCAAACAGCCAGCCGTGGAAAATTTCCTGACGCTGCGAGTCTTCGCCTTCGCGCGCCGGCGGGTGATCGAACACCTCGACGTAGATCTTCACTTCCGGCGCATCCTCCGGCGCGCTCTTCCAGCATGACCGCGCCAGCACTTCGAGCGAACCGATGCGCGCCGCCCGCCCAATCGTCAGCGAATAGTCGCGCGCGTGACCCGTCGTCTTGTCCAGCCCGCGAATGATGGCGTGATCGGCAAAGGCGGGCGCGGCGAAGGCGGCGAACATCACTGCGGCGGCAGTCAGCAAACGCTTCATGGCGTCGGGGATCCTTGTGTCGTGTCAGTCGAGTGGTTGGTGCCCCCGCCGGCAAAGCTCGCGAACAATGAAAGCAGGTCCACGGTGCCTTGCGTATTTTCGATCATGCCGCCCGGCGCCAGCGGCGTGACGCCGCCGGGTTCGATCGACACGTAAGCGCCGCCAAGCAATCCATCGGATTGAATGCGCGCCGTTGATTGGTCGTTCAGCTTCACAGCGTTGTCGATGGTGAAGGTCAGCCTTGCCTGAAACGTATCGGCGTCGAGCGCGATCGCCTTCACCGCACCAACCTTCACGCCCGACACGCGCACGTCCGAGCCCACCGTGATGCCGTCGACGCGATTGAACAGCGCCGACAAATCATAGCCCGCGCGGTTGCCGCTTTGGCCCGCCTGCGCCGACGCAAACGCAAAGAAACCGACCGCCACGATCACCACGATCGCGCCCAGCAGCGTTTCGCCCCACCGGTTCACTGCGCGTCTCCATCGGGCGACCACGCCTCGTAGTCCGATGTCGCCGCCGCGCGCACGCCGCCGCGCGCGAGTGAGCCCTGCGGCCGGTACGCCTTCACGGTGCCCGTCAAATTCGGCACGTGCGGCTTCTCCCACGCATAGGGTTTGCGCTCTTCCTTGGTCGGCGGTTCATCAACCGTGTGATGCATCCATCCATGCCAGTTGGCGTCGACGCGCGATCCCTCCGCGAGACCTTTGTATTTCACGTAGCGGCGCTTGCGTCCGTCCAGGCTCGGCCGGCGCTCTTCAAAAAACTGATTGCCCTGACTGTCTTCGCCCACGAGCACGCCCCGGCGCCAAATGTCGAACGCAGCGCCAAGCGTGGAGCCGTTCCACCAAGTGAAGATGCGCTTGAGCATGGCCGGTTATTTGTCTCCACGACGCCAGAAATAGGGCCGCCACAGCGAAGCAGACCCTCGGCGGCGCGAAATATGACCAAGACGCCTCCCCCAGTCCAGTGCGGGTGCGAAACAATATCTTGGGATAAACTCAGGTCGTTGCATACTAGATATTGATTGCCTCCCCGGCGCAAGGGTATCTATTGCGTCGCAAGAGGGAGGCTTCGATGGCCCAGGATTTCGACCCAGACGCGCGCGTGGAGGCGATCGCCCCGGACGCATGGACCGAAACCATGATCCAAGCCGCTTTGGACGCCGACCTCACGCTCGACACCAAAGACGGCCCCAGTATTCCCGCCGCACTGGAAAAGACGGCGGCGCGCATCGCGCGTTGGGGCAAAGACGATGCACTCGCCGCGCCGCTCTTGGCGCTCATGACAGAAGCCAAGATCGCCTTCGATCCGCCGCTGATCCGCGCAGCACTTTCCGCAGGCGCAGAACTCGCCGTGTCAGCGGCGCTGCTGCAGTGGCCGCGCACGCGCGCCGACGAACTTGCGGCGGTCGCGCGCGCGCAGACCTTGCTTGCGGCAGGCGCCAAGCTCGCCATCACCGGCGCGCCCAGCCATGCGGCACTTGATGCGCTCGACGCGGCTGCGCGTCTCTCCGATGCCAATGGCCGCGATGGGCCCGCTATTCTCGTGCGTCCGCATGCGGAAGCCGCTCCGCAACTCATTGCCGACGATAATGCACGCGATCGCGCCAGCATCGCGCTCGTCTCGGGCGCACGTTCCCTTGACACCGCGCTCACCGATCTCGCCATCGAAGCGGTCCGCAATGGCCTCGACGCGCAACACGGCGGCGTCCGCCGCAAAGCCGCCGTCGCCCGCCTCGCCGGCGCACCGGACGCCGATATAGTCGCTGCACTCGCAGGCGCCGTGCAGCGCGGCGCCTACGCCGCCGCTTTGGACGCCGGCGCCGGAGCAGCGCGCGGACGCATTGTCATCGCTGCGCCCGATGCGGCGACGCATGCATTGGGCGCAAGCGCCGGCGCCGATCCAACCGGCACGCTCGTCAGCGACAGCGAACGCAGCGTTGTCGCCGCCAGCATTGCGCTGCCGCGCTTCTTCATCGATGGCGGCTTTGATATCGGCGCTTTTGAAGCGGCCATTCAGACCATCGTGCGCGCGCTGGACGCCGCGCACACCGCACAAGGCGCGTCACCGCACCGCCCGATCGTCATCCGTTTGCAGGGTCTCTCCGGCCTCATCATGCGTGCGGGCCTGAGCTACGACAGCGACGACGCGCGGACGCTTGCCGCCAGCGTCGCCGCGCTCGCGCACGCAACCGCCATAGCCGAAAGCAGCACGTTGGCCACAGCGAAAGGCGCTTACCCAGATTGGTCGCGCGACAAGGCCGCCGAACTCGCGCAGATACAATCCGCCGCCGGCGCCGCAAAAACCTTGCGCGGCAAGATCGCGGCGCGCGCGCAAGTCATCTATCGCAGCTTGAGCAACGACATCGCGCTACGTGTTAGCGTCGGCGTCGCGCTGGCCAGCGACGCGTCCAGCGCGCGCCGCCTTGGCGCTGGCTGCACCGGCCTCGCTCCACTCAGCAACGTCACCGGCTACGGCGTGCGCGAAAACGGCAGCTTCGGCCGCGTGCTCACCGAAGATGTGCGCATTGCGCTCTCCACGCTTGGCTACGACGACGACGAGATCGCCGACATCGCCCAGCATACCGAAGGCCGCGGCACGCTGCGGGGCGCGCCAGGCGTCAATCTCGAGCGCCTGGCCGAACTCGGCCTCACCGAGCCAGTGCTGGAGGCCATCGAGGACGCCGCTGCTGACGCGCTCAACATCCGCGCTGCCGTGCATCCATTAGTGATCGGCGCAGAGGTCTGTGAGGACGTGCTCAAGCTCCCGCCGGACGTTGCCGCTGGCAAACGCGGCGATCTGCTGATGACGCTGGGTTTCAGCGAAAGCGACATCGCTGCCGCTGACGCTTACTGCATGGGCGCGGGCGATCTCAAAGGCGCGCCGCTCAAGCCGGTGCAGCACGGCATCTTCCGCGCCGCGGTGGACATCACGCCAGATGCGCGCATCGCGCTCGCCACCGCCATCGCGCCGTTCGCAACCACGGTCCTCGATCTCACCTTGCGCGACAAAGACATCGAACGTCGTGCTGAGTTGGCGGAAGCCGCCCGCGCCGCCGGCGCTGCGCTCGTTTCCATCGGCGTCGAGGCGCCGCCGATTTCTCTCGTTCTACCCAGCCTCGACGAAGAGCCGGAAGAAGCGCCGCGCGCAGCCCCCATCAGCGCAGCGACGGTTACGCTGGAGCCAGCTCCCGTAGAGCGCCGCCGCCTCCCGGAGCGCCGCAAGGGCTACATCCAAAAGTCCACCGTCGGCGGGCACAAAGTCTATCTGCACACCGGCGAGTACGATGACGGTGCGCTCGGTGAAATCTTCATCGACCTGCACAAAGAAGGCGCCGCCTTCCGCTCACTGATGAACAACTTCGCCATCTCTATTTCCATCGGCCTCCAATACGGCGTGCCGCTGGAAGAATATGCGGACGCGTTCTTGTTCACGCGCTTCGAACCGGCCGGCGAGGTGAAAGGCAACGAGACCATTCGCCAAGCAACCTCGATCCTCGACTACATTTTCCGCGAATTGGCGGTCAGCTATCTTGGCCGCAGCGATCTCGCACAAGTCGACCCGTTCGAGGTGCGCAGCGACGGTCTCTCCAAGAAAGCCATCGACGCTGAGAGCGCGGCGCGCCTCATCTCACGCGGCTTTGCGCGCGGCGCGGCGCCCGACAATCTGGTGATGTTGCGCCCGCGGCCGATCGGCGATGGCGCGCGCGAGCGCCGTGAAGCCACGCCCAAATCAACACCGGCGGCCACGCGCAACGGTCCGCGCTACCGTGCCGATCCGTGCGGCGCGTGCGGTCACTTCACGGTGGAAGAGTCCGGTGTCTGCGCCGCCTGTGGCGCCAAGGGTGAGGCGAGCGGCGGCTAACTGCAGCGCGCCGCTTGCCCCATGGCGTGGAGACGGCGCGTTGCCATGGCGCTGATCTGATGCTCATCGCGCATACATGCGAGCTGGCTATAGAGCTGCGCCGCGTGCGCGTCGTCTACACCCCGTTCGAGGTCGGCCAAGTTGAACATTGACGGCGGGTAGTTCTCAGCGGCCGCACGCCCATAGAGTTCGCGCGCTTTGCCGAGATCGCGCGTCACGCCGGCGCCATCGCGATAGAACGTCCCCAACAGATGCAGCGCATCCGGCTGGCCCGCATCCGCGGCGCGCTGTAGGAACGGGATTGCCGCACTCGGATCGCGCGGCCCCGCAGGTGAATCGCGCAACCAGCGCGCATAATAATACTGCCCGCGCGGATCGTCCTTCTCGGCCGCCGCCAACAACAAGCGCCCCGCTTCTTCTTGCGCCTGCATGGGCGTGTGGCCGTCCGGCGCCAAACTGAGCGCGTAGTCGACTTGTGCTGCAGTCAATCCAAGCCGCGCCGCTTGCGCCAACCGGTCGCGCGCTACGCTTTCGCTGATGGCGGCGTTCGGCATGGTCCGGCGCAACGTCCAGCTCAGATACAAACCCGCGCGGTCGTTCTGCGCCGAAGCCTGATCGCAAAAACCGCTCGCCGCCGTCGGACTAGGCAGAAAGCCTGGCGCGCCGGCCATGTGGCCCAGGCACGCCAGCGATTGCGCAAACGCGACGCCGTTGGCTGCATCAGCTTTGATGCGCGCAGCTTCCGGCGCTTGGATGCGCGCGGCCGCATCCCGCCATGGCAGCGTTTCCAGCTGCGCTTCCGTAAGCCCGTATCCAGGCTGCAGCACCAGCCGCGTCGGCGTCGCT
Organism: Terricaulis sp.; assembly: GCA_047601265.1. Lineage (GTDB taxonomy): Bacteria > Pseudomonadota > Alphaproteobacteria > Caulobacterales > Aquidulcibacteraceae > Vitreimonas. The sequence goes on along the minus strand of JASGJR010000001.1, from coordinate 261,998 downwards.
TCGGTTGAGGCGTGCGCAGGCGCAAGCATCGGTCCGCCCTGCTTCATCAACGCCGCCATGCGGCTTGCACCGACCCCCACCGCGAACAACGCCACCATGGTGACGCCTGCTAAGCCGACCAACGTCCAAGGATTGCGCCGCGGTCCCTGCGGGTTGCGCGCCGTGAGCGCAATGCGCGCCTTGGCCAAGGCGTCCGGCATCGCCTCCGCCTTGCCCGGCTTCAATTCGAACTTCTCCAGCTCGGCCATCAGCGCGGCGAACGCGTCCTTGAACAACACGCGGTCGCGCGCATCGAGTTTGACCTTGGGTGCTGCCTTGAACGGCGCCGGCGTCGCATCAGTGGTGATCTCGGCGGACAACAGCTTCTTGCGGTCGAGCGCAAGCGTCGACAGCGCGACGATCCACGATCCGCCGACATGCGTCGACCACAGCGCCAGGACGCACTTGCAGTCTTCGACGGTCCTGGCGAGTTCCGCCGGCGCACTCGCCTGCGCGGCGACATCGAAGCCGAGCGCCTTCAACGCTTCCGCGAACGCGTTGGCACGCGCTACGTCGCCCTCCGCGGCGGCAATGACGATCTCCGCCATAAAGCTCCCTCAAGTTCCGGTTGAACCGAAGCAGCAGCGCCAGCGTCAAGCGCTGACACTGCACATTGCCTTGAATTTACGATTTAAACCGCCGCCGCTACCGTGGCGCGTCCAGCGCGTTGGCGATGTAGGGCAGGACGACCGCTTCAAGCCGCTGCGCCACGTGGTCGTGATGGTCGCCCTCGTAGCCCTCGGCGCGGTAGGGTATGCGCGCTTCCGAAAGACGCTCCGCAAACATCCGCGCCGCCACCGGTATGTGCGCATACTGGTCGCCATAGCCATAGTCGAAACCGAATGCGCGCAGTCCCAAGAGCACCGCACGCGATTGCGCGATCTGGTTCACAGCGAATTGGCCAACGTAATCGTCATAGGCTGGCGGATTGGGCACGAGCGCTTCGTCCGAAAGCTTGAAGGGGAAACGCACGTGCAGCGGTTGCGCGGTCGCGTCCGGACTGAACGCGGAAAGCAACGCGATGCCGGCCATCGTGTAATAGTCATTGGCCGCGATCGCGGCTTGCACGTCCGCTTGCGTGTGCAGGTCGAACAAATGCCGCGCCGTGCCGTTGCCCGAGCCCAGATCTTCCACCGGCGCGAGGCAGCATGGGCTGACCCCGTAGGCCGCCGCAAACACGCCACCGCGCGCCATGGCGATGTGAATGGCGCCGTAACCGCCCATCGACCAGCCGATCAGCCCGCGTCCGCCCGGGCCCGGCAAGGTTCGATAGTGCGTGTCGGCAAAGTGCACGACATCATCGGCGATAAAATCTTCCCAGCGCCCACCCACCGGCGAGTTGCGATAGAAACCGCCGCCCAGAACATCGACCTCATCCGGCATCACCACGATCGCTTCAGGAATGCGATGCGCAGCGATGGCGCGATCCATCACCGCCTTGATGTGTACGAAGTTCAGCCAAACAGCATGTGTGTCCGTGTAGCCGTGCAGCAGATAGAGCACCGGATAGCGCTTGTGTCCGCGCCCGTAGCTCGGCGGCAGATACACCGACCCGGCCTGCACCGTTGGCGTGCCGAGCAGATTGCCCTGCAGCGAGGGCGCGGGAATTTGCACGTCCATCACACGCGATTGCGCCAACGCCGGCGCCGCGCTCAACCCAAGCGCCAGCGCGCACAAAAGTCCAATCAGTCCCCGCATACGTTCCTCCGTACGCCCACGTGCGCACATTGACGCTGGCGCAAGCAAGTCCGCACCCGCCGCGGGCGCTTGGAACTAATGTCTAGGCAACACGCCCAGTCCACGCATCCAGCGCTCTGCAAGCGCCGGCCATTCGGTGATTGCCTGATCGGTACGCCGCACGCCGAAGGCGTGGCCGCCCTGCGCGTAGAGATGCATCTCAACCGACGCCTCAACCGCGCGCAGCGCCATGTAGTAGCTGAGCGCCATGCGAACGCCGTCGACGTGATCGTCTTCGGCCATCACTAGGAATGTCGACGGCGTCTGAGCGCTGACGTGGATGTCGGACGCAAGCGTAAGATCGCCAGGCGGCGCTTTATCCGGATCATCCGCGTTGGCCCACAGATGCCCGGGATAAATCGCCATGGCGAAGTCCGGCAGGCTGCTCAAATCGTCCGCCGCGTCGACGCGCGCATAGGCGCGCGCCGACGTGTTGCTGACGCCGGCAACGACATGCCCACCAGCCGAGAAGCCTACGACGCCAATTTTGTGTGGATCGATATGCAAGCTCGCCGCGCGTTGGCGCAGCAGGCCCATCGCACGCTGCGCGTCCTGCAACGCCATCGGCGTCGTCGGGATGCGGCGGCAATGGCATGAGTTGTCCATCCACGGGCCGCCGCCTGGCACGCGATACTTGAGCAGCACGCATGTGATGCCGCGCGCGGTCAGCCAGTCGCAAACTTCAGTGCCTTCAAGATCGATCGCCAGCACCTCGTAACCGCCGCCAGGAAACACCATCACCGCTGCGCCGGTATTGTGGCCGCGCGGGGGATAGATGATCATGCTCGGGTGATTGACGTACGCGACCCAGCGCCAAGGCCACCCCGCGACATTGCGCGAAGCAAGGCCTGTGTCCTCGGCATGAGCCGGCCGCGGCTGCTCGATGTGTGCGCTATCGGGCCAGAGCGCGATCTCCGTGGCGCCCGCCGCCGGCCGCCACGGCGCGGCGCTTGCTCCCGCGCAGGACAGCACGGCCAAGACCAGAAAAACTGCGGCCAAACGCATTTGCACCTCCCGATCGCGGCGCGGCGCTAGTTGCCCTTTGGTTGATCCACGATGCGAATGTGCAGCTCGCGCAACTGCTTTGGCGTGACTTCGCCTGGCGCGTTCATCATCAGGTCCTGCGCCTGCTGATTGAACGGGAAGACGATCACTTCGCGGATGTTGTCGACGCCCGCGAGCAGCATGACGATGCGGTCCACACCCGGCGCCGAGCCACCGTGCGGCGGCGCGCCATAGCGGAACGCGTTCAGCATGCCGCCGAACTTCTCTTCGACCACTTCCTTGCCGTAGCCCGCAATCTCGAACGCCTTGATCATGATCTCCGGCTTGTGGTTCCGGATCGCGCCCGAACTCAGTTCCACACCATTGCAGACGATGTCGTACTGGAACGCCGTGATCTTCTCGATCGTCTCGCGATCGTTCGGATCGAGCTTCAAGAACTGCTCGTGATCGTAGTTCGGCATTGAGAACGGATTGTGCGAGAAGTCGATCTTCTTTTCTTCCTCGCTCCACTCGTACATCGGGAAATCGACGATCCAGCAGAACGCGAACTGATCTTTGTCCGAGAGGTTCAACTCATCAGCAACCTTGTTCCGCGCTTGACCCGCAAACTTGTAGAATTTGGAAGGATCGTCGGCGACGAAGAAGGCAGCGTCCCCTGCATTGAGACCAAGCTGCCGTCTGATTGCCTCAGATCTTTCCGGCCCCAGTTTATTAGCAATCGGTCCAGCAGCTTCTACGGCCTCAAGGTATTTGGCCGACAGAGCTTCTGCTTCCTCGTGTCTTCCTTCGGCGACGGCCTTGTTCAATCCCCACCAAAGGGCCTTGATATCGACATCCGAAAGAGATTCAGATCGCTTACGCCAGAAGATATAACCCAAGCCAGGCTGACCTTCTCCTTTAGCCCAGGAATCCATACGATCCGCAAATGCGCGCGAACCACCCTTCAGCGCGTTTGGTATGGCGCCTTCAGCGAACGTCGGAATCGCCCAGACTTCGTTCTTGGGATTTGCCGCCAAGATGTCGGCGAATCTTGCAAAGCCGCCGCCACGGAAATGCGCGCTGACGTCCTGCAGGATCAGCGGATTGCGCAGGTCCGGCTTGTCGGAGCCGTATTTGGCAATCAACTCCGCATACGGAATCCGCGGGAACGACCCGGCCTTGGTTACGCGTTTGCCGTTGCCCAGCTCTTCGAACACACCGGCCAGCACCGGCTCGATGGCATTGAACACGTCCTCTTGCGTGACGAAGCTCATCTCAAAGTCGAGCTGGTAAAACTCACCCGGCGAGCGGTCGGCGCGCGCATCTTCATCGCGGAAGCACGGCGCGATTTGGAAGTAGCGGTCAAAGCCCGCCACCATAAGCAATTGCTTGAACTGCTGCGGCGCCTGCGGCAGCGCGTAGAACTTGCCCGGATGCAGGCGGGACGGCACCAGAAAGTCGCGCGCGCCTTCCGGCGACGACGCCGTCAGGATCGGCGTCTGAAACTCCGTGAAGCCCTGATCGATCATGCGCCGCCGCAGCGACGAGATCACCTTCGACCGCAGCGCGATCGACTTGTGCAGCTTCTCACGGCGCAAATCGAGAAAGCGGTACTTGAGGCGGATGTCTTCCGGATAGTCCGGCTCGCCGAACACCGGCAGCGGCAATTCCTGCGCATCGCCCAGCACCTCGGCCGTCTCCACCCGGACTTCCACCGCGCCGGTCGCCAACTCCGCATTCACCGTCTCTTTCGACCGCGCCAGCACCTGGCCGTCGACGCGCACCACGCTTTCGGCGCGCAGCCGTTCGAACAGCGGAAACGCCGCAGCGCCCGGGTTCACCACCAGCTGAGTGATCCCATAATTGTCGCGCAAATCCACAAACAGCAGCCCGCCCAAATCGCGCTTGCGGTGCACCCAGCCCGACAGACGCACGGCCTGGCCGGCGTCGGCAGGCCGCAACTGGCCGCATGTATGGGTACGGTAGGCGTGCATTAGAGGCTCCTCGGGAGCGGGGGGTAGCGCACGAGGCCGCCTTGGTTGTCAAGAAGTCCCAGGAGACCCATGGCAGCCAAAATTCGTGCTATATAGGCGCCATGTCGATCTACGACGAAGATTATTGGACCTGGACCCAGAAGCAGGCGGACGCCTTGCGCCGCCGTTCCGGCAACGAACTGGACTGGGACCTGCTGGCGCAGGAGCTGGACGCCTTGGGGGCCACAGAGGAACGCGAGCTGCGCAGCCGCTACGTCGTGCTGATGATGCATCTCCTGAAGTGGGCCCATCAGCCGGAGCGCCGTTCGCGCAGCTAGACCAACACCATCGCCAACCAGCGCGAGAATATCGCCGATCACTTCGAGCGCAACCCGGGCCTAAAAAGCCAAGACGCCGAAATCTTTGCAAAGGCGTATCGCGAGGCGCGCCGCGAGGCATCCACCGAAACCGACATTGATCTAAAGACTTTTCCCGTCGATCCGCCGTTCACGCCCGAACAAGTGCGTGACGAAAACTGGCTGCCGGATTCGATCGCGCCTTAAGGCCGGTGTGCAATCTCTACTCCATGACCAAATCGCGCGAGGCGACGGTGGCGTACGCGCGCGCCATGCGCGATCGCACCGGCAATCAGCCGCCCTTGCCGGCGATTTTCCCGGATATGCTGGCGCCGGTCGCGCGCAAGGGCCGTGACGGCGTGCGCGAGATGCTCAACATGCGCTGGGGCTTTCCGCCGCCAGCGGCGGGCAAGCGGCCAGTCACCAACGATCGGCAACTCTTTTGCTTCGCCGGCATCTGGCGGTCGTGGAGGGTGTGCGCGGCAAGGAGAGGACAAACACTGGCCTCTTCGCCATCATCACCACCGCAGCGACGATGTTTTTCACGCCTTCAGGCGATCAGAAATTCGCTTGAGTTGCGACAGCACCGGCTTAGGCGTCGGCTGCTGATGAGTCTGAAACGGGCGCCAAGTCTCAAAAGCTAACATCAGGTCACCCTTTTCGCCCTCTGTTAAGTTATGGTCTTCCGCGAGTGCAACGATCGGTACCCGGTAATCTCGCTTTCCAAGATTTTTATATCTACGCTTATTTCTTCCGTCCGGCGCCTTCTCAATTGCGCGGTCTACATACCGCTTAAAACGATCCATGAGCGCTGCCGCTTCGGTGTAAAAATCTTCCGGCTCACCGGCGGGTTGGAGAGGTACCGAACTCGACGGCAAAGGCTGAGCCACCGGCTTGTCGTCATTTTGATTCAACTGCTCGGCAAGATCGGCGGTCTTTTGCGCATCCTCGGTCTGTTCAGCCAGTCGCTCGACGCGGCGGTTGATGAGGATGGCCAGCAATCCGGTTATGGCGGCGACCAACGCGGGAGAATTTATAACCGTCCAAAATGTAGTGTCTCTGGGAATTGCGAAATACGGCCCGAATTGAGCAACAATTGCCTGAAAATTCATAGCTTCCCCCAGTGGAACAAGATCATTCTTATTCGCTCGAAGCAAGCGCCGCTCTTGACCACGCCCTCGCAGCACCCCACTCCCCACCCATGCGCGTCATCACCCAGACCGCTGACCTTGCCAGCCTGTGCCGCGATCTCGCCGCACAGCCCTTTTGCGCGGTCGACACGGAGTTCATGCGCGAGACGACCTACTGGCCAAAGCTCTGCTTGATTCAAGCTGCGGCGCCGGGGTCCGAAGCCGTCATCGATCCACTGGCTGACGGGATCGATCTCTCGCCGTTCAACGAACTAATGGCCAACACGAACGTGTTGAAGGTCTTCCACGCGGCGCGGCAGGATTTGGAAATTTTCCTGAAGATTGGCGGTAAGCTGCCATCGCCAGTGTTCGATACCCAGATCGCCGCGATGGCTTGCGGCTACGGCGACAGCATCGCCTACGACGCGCTGGTGCAGCAGGTGCTGAAGCGCCGCCTCGATAAGTCCTCGCGTTTCACCGATTGGAGCCGCCGCCCGCTATCGGAAGCGCAACTTGCATACGCGCTCGCCGACGTCACGCATCTGCGCGACGTCTATCCGCGCATGCATGACAAGCTGGAGAAGGAAGGCCGGCTCGATTGGCTTGATGAAGAGCACGCCAATCTGACCGATCCCGACATCTACGACACCACGCCGGAGAACGCCTGGCAGCGGCTCAAGCTGCGCAAAACCACCGCGGACTACGTGCTAGCGCTGCAAGTCGCAGCGGCATGGCGTGAGCGTCAGGCGCAAGCGCGCGATGTGCCGCGCGGCCGTGTCGCCAAGGACGACGCGCTCTACGAGATCGCCGAGCATCGTCCGAAAAATTCCGCGGACTTCGACCGGATGCGCGCGGTGCCGCGCGGTTTCGGCAACTCGCGGGGCGCCCAGGAATTGGTGCAAGCGCTCGACAAGGCGTTCGCCGATCCCAACCGCCCGCAATACAAGCACGAGCGCCCGCCGCCGCTGCCGTCGAGCGTCGGTCCGACCGTGGAATTGCTCAAAGTGCTGCTGCGCTACGAAGCTGAACGCGTGCAAGTCGCGCCGCGTCTCATCGCCTCCGCGGCGGAAATCGAGGCGATCGCGGCCAGTGACGCAGCCGACGTCGACGCGCTCAAGGGCTGGCGCCGCAAAGTGTTTGGCGAGCGCGCGCTGGCGCTGAAGCACGGCAAACTCGCGCTGAAGCTGGAAAACGGCCGCGTCACGGTTCAGGACGTTTAGTCGGCTGACGCCACCGCTTTCAGGCATTCTGCTTTGAAATCGTAGTCCACTTGGCCGGCGCAATCGGGCCACTTCTTCGATTCGAGCCAGTATTGCGCCAGCCCCAGCCGCGCGCACAAAGCGGGAAAGCGCTGATGTTTCCAGATCCGGTTGTCACCGGCGCCGACGAACAATTGCAGCGCTGTCTGTCCGCGCGCCATGCCAAACGCTTCGAACGGATCGGCGCGCAGCGGCCGTCCGTGATCCAAAGCGTGATTGACCACATCGAACACTTCGTCCGCGAGACCAACGCTCACCGCGGCCACCAGATGCGAGATCGACAGCGGCCCATCTTCGGTCGCGGCTTGATGGAGCCGCGCGGCGATGAGTTCGCGCCGCATCTCGCGCGACGCCCGCAGCAGCGCCACCATGTTCGTCAGCACTTGCACATCTTGCGCACTCACCGCGCGTTTTGGCGGCACGCCTGGCGCTGCGAGCGCTTCCGCTTCGTCGAGCCGGCGCGCGGCGCACAACGCGGTCCACATCACGTACCAGATGAACGGCGAATCCGGCCACCGCGCCCACGCCGCACTCATGATTTCAACGGCCATGTCGGTCTCACCGCGCGCGATGAGGAGGCTAGCGCGCAATCCCTCCACCGCGGGCCCCAACGGATCGAGCATGCTGGCGGTCTCGAGCGCACGGCCCGCGTCCTTCAGCCGGCCGACACTATAAAGCCAAGCCGCCCGCGCCACGTGGAGGGACCCGTCGTTTGGCGTGCGCTTCAACGCCTCGTTCACGAGACTGATTTTTTCGCCGTGTTCGGCGAACGCAGGCTTCAGCAACGACAGCGCGGCCAGCGCCTGTGCGCAATCGGGATCGATTTCCAAGGCCCGCTCCGCCGCCATTAGAGCGGCCTGATGCTGGGGCGCGCCGATAATGTCGCGGTCACGCGGCAGCAAGAACGCGCGCACGCTCGCAAGCGCCGCCCAGCCGTCGGCAAAGTCCGGCGCCAAATTCACGCAGCGTTGCAACAACACTTCAGCGTCTTCTTCCTCGACATCGCTGAGCATCAGCCAAATTTGCCGCGCGCGCAGATAGAGATCGTAAGCGGCGGGATTGATTGGCGCCGCGCGTTCGCTCTGCGTCAGTGAGCGGCTGAGCGAGGCGGCGACGTTGTTGGCGATGTGATCCTGCAGCGAAAACGCGTCCGCGAACTCACCATCATACTTGTCGCCCCAGAGACCAATGCCGGAGCGCGCGTCGGTGAGATTGACGCCCACGCGTAGGCGCGCGCCGCTCCGGTGCACGGCGCCATCCAGCACATGGCTCGCCTTGAGCGCCGCCGCCGCATCCATCTTGCGCGCGCCACGAAACTGAAACGCCGAGGTGCGCCCGATCACTTTGATTGTCGACTGCCGCAACAACGTGCGAATGATTTCGTCGGCGACGCCGTCCGAGAAATAACCCATGCCGGCGTCGTCGCTTTCATTGTCGAACGGCAGCACCGCAAGGATGGGCTCCTGCTTGCGCCCCAACTTTTGACTGAGCGCGATCGGCTCCAGCGTAAAAATCTCGATCGTCTCGCTCATCTTATCGAGATGCACTGAGCCCGCGGGATGCAGCCGCTGCGCCAGCTTGCCGCGCACGGCGCGGCGCGCATCCATCGACACGACGATCGCGCCGGCTTGCGCCAATTGCTGCAGGCGCGCGGCGACATTGACGCTGTGGCCGATGAGGTCGCCGTTGGGGCCTGGCAGAACATCGCCGACATGCACGCCAACGCGCACGCCCTTGCGTTCGACGCTGCCATAAAGTGCGTCCGCCGTGGCCAACGCGCCGGCGGCGGAAGGAAACTCCAGCATGAAGCCATCGCCGGCCGTGTTGAAAATGCGCCCGCTGTGTTTGGCCGCCGCGCCTTCGATGACGCCGCGTATGCGCGCCACCATCGACGCGGCTTGCGCTTCATCGATTTCGGTCATCGCCGAAAAACCGGCGACGTCGATCGACATGATCGCCGCCAGTTTAGGAGGGCCGGGTTCCTCGCTCATCGCCGCGCTCTATAGCACGCACTTGCCCGATGCGAGACGGCGTTCTCCCCACCTTAGTCCTTGAAATAAGGCTCCACCGGGCCGGAATATTTGATCGTCAGTTGCTTGCCGTGGCGGTCGAGCGTCTTTCCCACGGCCAGGCGCACCCAGCCTTCGCTGACGCAATACTCTTCAACGTTGTTCTTTTCGACGCCGCGAAAGCGCACGCCGATGTCCCGCTCCAGGACCTTGGCGTCGTAAAACGGGCTGTCGGGGTCGACAGAGAGCCGATCGGGCAGTGTGTCGGTCACGTTGTTTTTGTCTCCGCGCTCAGGCCCAGCGACGACGCCGCCGCATCGAGGCGGCGCAGGGCTGTGTCCGTGGCGAGGTCTAAAACCGCCTTCTTCACCCGAAGCAAGAGCTTTCCGTCGTCCACGCTGACGCTGAACTGCTTCAGAAGCGATTCATTACGTCCCGAGAGGTCGGCTCCGAGCCGCAGCGCCGCCCCCAACGCCAACGCCGCCGCCTGCTGATCTTCATAGAGCAAACGATGATAGGCGTCGGCGTGGTGCGGTGGCGCTTTGCTGTAGCGGTGGTGAATGGCGGCTGCCAGAAACGCCCGCTCTTCGTGGCTGATCGCCGCCAGCGGCGCGCGCAAGATCAGATCGAACATGATCTCCACGCGCTGATCCGGATGCAAAGGCCCGCCAATGTCGGCGAGTCGCGCCGCGGCCGCACGCAGCACTTCCTCGCGGCCTTCCTCGAACACCAAGGGCTGGCCGTCGAACATCGGCGCGATCCATTTTTCCAGCGCCGCACCGAACGCGCGCGTGTGCGGATTGCGCCCTGCCAACGCTTCCGCGGCGGCGATCAACGGATGCTGCGCCAACGCGTCCGCGCTGAGCCGTTCCATCAACACGCCTTCGCGCAAGCCGAACGCGGAAATCACCACCCGGTCGAACTGGCCGCGCAGCATAACGCGCTCCAGCACCACCGCCGCATAGGGCAATGTCTCCGCCCGCTTCGCCGCGGCTTCTTCCAACCGTTCCAGCGAACGCCGGCTCTGCTTGCGTACAAGATCGGCCAGCTTCAACACTTCGCCGCGCGACATCTCATAATGGTGCAGCACGCCGAGCGGGTGATTGCGCATCGTCATGTCGATACGCCCGAGCGCACGCCATGCGCCGCCCACCGCGTAGAAATCACCGCCGCCTTTCTTTGGAAACACCTTGGTTTTTTCGAAAGCGGCTTCGACTTGCTTCGTCACACGGCCATAATCGAACTCGTCGCCCTCGCGCGCCAACGTGAACGGACCGAGCGCGAAAGTTTCGCCACGGCCGGGCCCGTCGCGACCAATCTCCACCAATTCAAGCGACGCACCGCCCAGGTCGCCCACAATGCCTTGCGCATCCGGCGCACCCGCGCTGACGCCCAGCGCCGACAGCCGCGCTTCGTCAGCGCCGTCGAGAATGCGGAGATCGAAGCGCGTCTCTTCTTTGATGCGCTGTGCAAACGCGCGCCCGTCGCTGGCTTCACGCACAGCTGCCGTCGCCACTGGAAACACGCTTTCGACTTCGCCCGCTTCCAGCAGCGCAGCGAAGCGCCGCAACGCCTTGATCGACGCCTCAACGCCGTCTTTCGCCAGATTGCCGGTCTTGGGCAGGTCGCGCCCCAGCCCGGCCATCACCTTTTCATTGAGGATCGGCGTCATCGCACGCCCGTCGATGCGATAGACGACAAGGCGCACCGAGTTTGAGCCAACGTCGATGACGGCGGCGTCCTGACCGTCGCGAAGGCGACGCGAACTCACGTGCTAGCTCCTAGTAGAAGCGCGCGCCGATGTGATCGAACGCAGCCGGCGCGTTGCCCTTGAGCGCACGCCCGCGACCCGAAAGGCTCGGGTTGCGCATGAAGTAATTGTGCGCAGAGAACGGTTCGTCCGGAAGTTTGGAGACGTCGACGCGTTTGAAGCCTCCTTCCGAGTCCATGTACCAGGATTGCGCCTCGTCATTGAGGTTCGCGACCATGATTTGGTCGAGAACTTGCTGGTGAACGGTCGGGTTTTCAACCGGACACATGACCTCAACACGCCGTTCCAGGTTCCGTGGCATCCAATCGGCGGACGAGAGGAACACTTTGGCGCGCGGATTCGGCAGCTTTGACCCGCCTCCGAAACAGACGATGCGGGAATGCTCCAAGAAACGGCCCACCATCGATTTGACGCGGATGTTCTCGGACATGCCCGGCACGCCCGGCCGCAAGCAGCAAATGCCACGCACGATCAGCTCGATTTTCACCCCGGCATTGGAAGCGCGATAGAGCGCGTCGATAATTTCGGGATGCACCAGCGCGTTGAGCTTGGCCCAAATCGCGCCGTCGCGGCCAGCTTGTGCGTGCTCAATCTCTTCTTCGATCAGCTGCAGCAGCGTCGATTTCACCGAAATCGGCGACATGGCGATTTTTTCCAGCTGTGCAGGGCGCGCATAACCGGTGACGAAATTGAACAGCCGCCCGGCGTCGCGGCCCAAGGCCGGATCGCACGTGAACAGCGAAAGGTCTGTGTAAATACGTGCGGTGATCGGGTGGTAGTTGCCGGTGCCGAAGTGCGTGTAAGTGCGCAGACCATCGGCCTCGCGCCGCACCACCAGGCTCACCTTCGCGTGGGTTTTGTAGTCGATGAAGCCGTACACCACCGAGGCGCCGGCGCGCTCCAGCATTTCGGCCTGGCGCATGTTCGATTCTTCATCGAAGCGCGCCTTTAGCTCGATCAGCGCGGTGACGTTCTTGCCCGCCTCAGCCGCCGCGACCAGCGCCGCGACAATCGGTGAATCTTTCGACGTGCGATAAACCGTCTGCTTGATCGCCACCACGGCGGGATCGGCCGCGGCCTGACGCAGAAACTGCACCACCGAGTCAAACAACTCGTAGGGGTGGTGCACCAGAATGTCTTTCGAACGAATGGCGGCGAACGTGTCGCCGCCGAAATCGCGGATGCGTTCGGGGAAGCGTGGTTCGTAGCGCAGGAATTTTAAATCCGGCCGCTCTTCGTGCACCAGCGTCGACAACGACGCCAAGCCGAGCATGCCGTCGACGACGATCACGTCGCGCGCGTCGGCTTCCAGTTCGCGCACGATGAAGGTGCGCAGCTCTTCATCCATCGACTTTTCGATGGTAAGGCGCACGATGTCGCCCAAACGCCGCTCTTTCAGCCGCGCCTGGAATTCACGCATCAGATCTTCAGCTTCTTCCTGAATTTCAATGTCGCTGTCGCGCACCACCGCAAACGCACCCTGACCTTCGACGCGATAATCCGGGAACATTTCGTCGATAAACAGCGTGATGACGCTTTCGAGCGGGACGAACCTTTTGTTCTGCCGCTCGCCCGGTTGCGCTGCCGCGCTCGGGATCTCGATAAACCGCGTCACCTGGTTCGGCACCGGGATCAACGCATTGAGCGCCCGGCCATCGCCGCGGCGCTTCAGCTTGAAGACAATGGCGAAGCCCAAATTCGGAATGAACGGAAACGGATGCGCCGGATCGATCGCCAGCGGCGTCAGCAACGGAAACACGTCCGACATGAAAACCGGTTTGAGCGCGGCGAGGTCGCTCTCGCTCAGTTCGGCGGGATCCAGCACGGACATGCCGGCGCCGCGCAATTCCGCGCGCAAGATGCGCCAGTCTTTCTGCTGACGCTCGATCAGTTCGGTAGCCGCGGCATTGACGCGCGACAGTTGCTCTGCCGGGGTCAGCCCGTCCTGGCTCAGAATGGACACACCCGCCTTCACCTGCTCGTGCAGGCCGGCGACGCGCACCATGTAAAATTCGTCGAGGTTCGAGGCGGAGATCGACACGAACCGCAACCGCTCCAGCAGCGGGTGGTTCAAGTTCTCGGCCTCTTCCAGCACGCGCGTGTTGAACGCGAGCCACGAGAGCTCGCGATTGATGAACCGGTCCGGGCTCGTCAGCGTCGGCGCATTCTCCGCCGTCGACGCGCGCTTCTTCTTGCGCGACTTCGTCATTCCTTAACCGTCTCCACCACCCCACGCGGCTTGAGCCCGTTCCAACGCCTTCTGCGCCACAGGCCGGCTCACCGACTTGGCCCCTTTGACCAAATTGGCGTCCAGTTCCGCGGCGATCTGGCGAGCCGCCGCGAACGTACGCGGCAATCGGCGAGCCAAGTACCGGGCAGCATCATCGCTCAAATGGATGAATTGTTCGCGACAAATGCGCCGCAAAACCACCTCCATCAGCGCTTCATCCGGCTCTTGAAGCCGCGCCACCGCAAGGGAAGCCAGGCGGGATCGTAAATCGGGGATTGACGCGGGCCACATGGAGGGCGCCCGGCTCGCCGCCAAAAGCACCGCGCCGCCCTCCGCCTTGGCCAGATCAAGCAAGCGCCAGAGCATGGCCTCGTCGGCCCCCGCATCGGCATCGTCGATAAAGAGCTTGCCCCCGGCATCTCGGAAAATTGCCGCGGCATCGTCGGGCGTGGCGGCAGGGGAGACTTGGCGCGCCCCAACCTCGACCACCCACGCCAGCGCCAAATGCGTCTTGCCGGACCCAGCCGGTCCGACCAGCGCCAAAGCTCCGCCCGGCCAAGCGCGCCAATCCGTCACCAAGCGCGCTGCGTCCCGGTTGGCTTCCGTCACAACCAGCGTGTCGGGCGATCGCTCGCCCATGCGGAACTCAAAGAGCCGCGGCTGCTCCATGCCGCTAACTTAATGCGGCTGCGCCGGCGCCGGTTGCTGCGCCGCCACCCGCAATACCGGACCCATAGAAGAATCCGTCAGCGACACGCCGCGCCGCGCAAGCTCGGCGACCAATTGCGCGCGATCGCCAACGAATTGGAACGATACCAGCGCGCCTTCGCGGTTCACCGCTTCGATACGGATTTGCGAGATGAGCGTCGCCGACGCCGCACCGAGCGCGTCCTTGATGGTCTGCCACTGGTGCTCATCGGCGTAGAGCGCGGAGGCCGAGACGCGCGCGGTTTGCTGCACGCCCGTGGGCGTTGAACTCGTGCGCGCCTTGTAATCGTTCTGCACCACATCGCTGGCCTGCTGCGCCAATGACGCCAGCGCCGCGCGCAGCGACGCCGCATCTGATCCAGAGATGTTCGCGCTCACCGTCCCGCGATCCTGCGCGCCGGCAGCGGACACCTGCACCAATTGCGCGCTTGCCGTCGAACCCTGCACCCGCAGCGTTGCGTAGAGCGCCGACGCCGCAGCAGCGGCTTGCGCCACCGGCGCGGCCGCTTGCCAATCAGGCTGGCCCTGCAGCGTGTCCGGAGCGATCGCCAGCGGCGCCAATTCTTCCTGGAAGCCGCCTGTCGTCCACACGTCGCGCCACACCGCCAACGCGTCCGGCGCAGCCATCGGCACGATCAAGGTCGGCGCCGTGCGTGTATCGATGACGCGAAGGTTCTGCGCCTGCAGGATCGCGCGCACTTGCGCGGGATCGAACCGCACCGTCAGCCGGCCAATGTAGCGGGTGGCTGAAAGGTGCTCTTCCTCGATGTCGGTAGAGATGGTCATGCGATCGAGCGCTGCCTGATCGGGCGTGGTCACCGGTGCGGCCGCCAGTTGGGCGGGGGTCGTCAACCGCTTCACCAGCCGCTCGAAGCCAAGCCTCTCCGCCGCCTCGAACGCCGCCTGCCGCGCCGCCACCGCATTGGGCGCGTTGACGTCCACATAGACCCCGGCCACGGCATAGGCATTGTCGCGCCCCTGAGCGCTTGCCGGGACCGTCATGAACGCGCACAAGGCCGCGAACACGGCAAAGACGGCGGTGAAACGCGAGAAACTCATTCAGCAACCTCTTCGGGGGCGGATGGGCGCGTTGCACCCGCGGGCGAACCTAACGGCTGCGGAATCGCCTATCAATGTGGCGGCATCTGGACTCGAGTGCTTGTGAATAATTCTCCGAAAAACCAACGGGCTGGAGCGAACGGCCTGACCTACCGCGACGCCGGCGTCGACATCGACGAAGGCGAACGCCTCGTCGACCTGATCAAACCGGCTGCGAAATCCACAGCCCGCCCCGGCGCCGAGGCCGGACTCGGCGGCTTCGCAGCGGTATTCGACCCCAAGGCGGCAGGCTTCAAGGATCCGATCATCCTCACCACCACCGACGGCGTTGGCACCAAGCTCAAGATCGCCATCGAGAGCGGCCGCCACGAAACCGTGGGCATCGACCTCGTCGCCATGTGCGTGAACGATCTCTCCGCTCAAGGCGCTGAACCCGTCATGTTCCTCGACTATTACGCCACTTCGAAACTCAATGCCGACGAGGCGGCTTTGGTCGTGCGCGGCATCGCCGAAGGCTGCAAGCAGGCAGGATGCGCGCTCGCCGGCGGTGAAACGGCAGAGATGCCCGGCATGTACGCAAAGGGCGACTACGACCTCGCCGGCTTTGCCATTGGCGCTGCTGAGCGCGGCACGTTGCTGCCGCGTGTCGATGAGATGAAAGCAGGCGACGTCATCGTCGGCGTTGCTTCGTCCGGGTGCCACTCCAACGGCTATTCCTTGGTGCGCAAGATTGTCGAGCGCAGTGGGCTGGCGTGGGATGCGCCTGCTCCGTTCGAACAAAACAAAACGCTGGCCGAAGCGCTGCTCACCCCGACGCGCATTTACGCAAAAGCGCTGAAGCCCCTGTTCGCCGCCAATCTCATCAAAGGCCTCGCTCACATCACCGGCGGAGGCTTGGTGGAAAACACGCCGCGCGCATTGCCGGATGAGCTTGCCGCAGACTTCGATTGGAACGCGTGGAAGCGCCCGGCTGTGTTCGAATGGCTGCAAGCCACCGGCGGCGTGCCGGAAGAAGACATGCGCCGCACCTTCAACCTCGGCATTGGCCTGGCGCTCATCGTCGATCCCGCAAAAGCCGACGACGTGATCGCAGAGCTCAACGCCAGCGGCGAACGCGCGTTTGTTATTGGTGCGTTGAAATCGGCGTGAAGCGCAACCCTCGACGCTCGTGCTCCCCCGTTAGGAGGAGCTGTCATTTGCGGGAGCGAATGACCGGCGGTGCGTTATCATGTTGAAACGCGTCGCCGTTCTCATCTCGGGCCGCGGCACCAACCTGCAGGCGCTCATCGACGCGCGCCAGGACGCTTACGAAATTGCGCTCATCATCTCAAACGTGCCAGGCGTTGAAGGCCTGGACCGTGCGCGCCGCGCCGGCATCGAAGCGCTCTTCATAGATCACAAACCTTTCGGCAAAGACCGCGAGAGCTTCGAGCGCGAGATCGACGCCGCGCTGCGTGCTCGCAACATCGACATCGTCGCCCTCGCCGGGTTCATGCGCGTGCTGACGCCGTTCTTCGTGCGCCAATGGTCGGGCCGCCTCGTCAACATCCACCCGTCGTTGCTGCCCAAATATCCCGGCACCAAAACCCACGATCGCGCGCTGGAAGCCGGCGACTCAGAACACGGCGCCACCGTCCATCTCGTCGTCGACGAAGTCGACGCCGGCGAAATCCTCGGCCAAGCGTCGCTGCAGATCGAGCCCCACGACACGCCCGAAACGCTGGCGCAACGGCTCCTACCGCTGGAGCACGAGCTTTATCCGCGATGCTTGGCGAAACTCGCGCGCAACCTGACCTAAGCGCTCTTCTTCGCCGCCGGCGCCTCAAGCTCTTCCTCCACCAACCGCGCAATATCTTTCAGCATCCGCACCTGGGACGCCGTCAGGTTGCGCGGCTTGTGGTCGACGATGCAGAACGCGCCGACACGGCTGCCGTCAGAAGCATGCAGCGGCACGCCCGCATAGAAACGCACGTACGGATCGCCAACGACCGCTGGATTCTCGGCGAAGCGGTCATCGTGCAACGCGTCCGGCACGATCATCGGCTCATTGTCCAAGATCGTGTGCGCGCAAAAACCGATATCGCGCGCGCTCTCACTGAAGTCGAAGCCAATGTGCGATTTGTACCATTGCCGGTCGTGATCGACCAAAGTGACCAGCGCCACCGGCGCGTCCAGCGCCGCCGCAGCGATGCGCGCGTGACGGTCGAACCGCTCCTCGGCCTCGGTGTCCAGAAGGCCCAGCCGGTCCACCGCCGCTTGCCGCCGTTCTTCGTCTTGCGGCAATCCTGCCTTTCGCCACCGCAACATCGACCGCATTAGCCACGCATGCAAGCGCGAGCGCGCGTATTGCTCGCTATATGGCCGCGTCAGCCAGTCAGTAACCCCAACCGCTTCGCCGCGCACACTATCGACGCCGGCTTGATCGCTGACCACAATGATCGGCGCGTGCAACGCTTCGCTCGTTTCCAGCGTGCGCAACGCCGCTACTGTCGCCAGCGCATCGCCGTCGGCATCGCCCAAGAAGATCAGCGACGCCTGACCGCTCGCCACCGCCTGCTGCAGCTGCTCCAGAGAAACTTCGGCCACATTGTGGATCCCGTCCGCTTCCGCCGCCGCCATCAGCATGGCGCGGTCGGCGTCGTGGACGCCGCAGATCAGCACCAATTCATCGCTCAGATCGCTGCCGGGATGCACCAGGCTCGATGGCTGGAACGGTGTGAACCTCGCCGCGTTCGCCGCGCCGCGCAGCGTGATCATCGCGCCTTCCGATGCGCCGGTCACCACAAGCGACGATCCAGCTGTCTGCGCGCGCCGGCGCGCCACGTCGATCAATCCGTCAACGGCATCGTCGGTACGCGTCGGATCGTGATGGTAGAGCGCCAATTGCTTTGCGCCGGCTGCGATAGCGACATCGACCGCGTATTCGATCGTGCTGTGGCCCCAGCCCACTTTTTCCGGGTACTCGGCCGCGGTGTATTGCGCATCGTGAATGACGAGGTCCGCGCCGCGCATAAACTCGACATGCGCTTCATCACCGGCGGCGGCATGCTCCAAATGGCCTTCGCCCGCTTCGATGCCATGCGGCTCGTGATCGGACGCATACACCAACGCCGCGCCATCGGCCTCCACGCGATAGCCTACGGTCAGCGCCGGGTGATTGAGATAGTGCGTGGTGATCCGCACATCGCCAATGGCGAAGCTGCCTTCCACGACCTCGTGATAGTGGATCTTTGCGCGGAACTGATTGAGCGTGACGGGAAAGTACTCGTACTCCATCTGCCCGGCGAGCACGTCGCGGAGCGATTGGCTCAAGCCGCGCGGCCCGTACACGTGCCACTCATTGCCCTCGACAAACAGCGGCGCGAAAAACGGCAAGCCCTGAATGTGATCCCAATGCGTGTGCGAGATGAGGATATGGCCCGAACAGGCCTTGCCTTGCGCCGCGAGCGCTTTACCGAACGCATGCGCGCCGGTGCCGCAATCAATGAGAATGACTTCATCGCTATCGGAGCGCACTTCGACGCACGAAGTATTGCCTCCATAGCGCAGCGTTGTCCCGCCTGGCGTGGCGATCGACCCGCGCGTGCCCCAGAAACGCACCTTCATTGCGTCGCTCCTGGCGAAGATTCAGCCCAGCGCATTATGCGACCCCGCCCCATGCGCGACAAGGCCAGCGTTTGACGCACGCCCCAACGCAGGCAAACATCACAGCTTGATGACCGCACCGTATCGCATCGCCGTTATCGGCCTCGGCCAGCGCATCGCGCACGTGCTTGCTGCAATGCAAGAAGTCGGCTGGCCGCTCGAACTCGCAGGCTACGCCGACCCCGCACCGGTTGGCGCGCCCATTCTTGCGGAAGCAGGCATCGGCAAGGGCGAAAGCTTCGACACTGCCGACGCGTTGCTCGCAGCAGGCCCTTTCGATTTGGTGATGATCGGTTCGCCCAATCATCTGCACCTCGAGCATCTGACGCGCGCCCGCGCCGAGGGGTTCCCCATCTTTATGGAGAAGCCGATTGTCCGCACGCAGGAGGAGAGCTTCGCGCTCGCGCGCACGTTGGATGCCGCACCGCCCATCTATGTCGGTCTGGTCATGCGCTCGATGCCGATCGTGCGCGAGACCTTGCTGCGCGTTCATGGCGGCCAAATCGGCAAGCTCGTCTCCATCGACGCCACCGAACACCTGCACCCCGCGCACGGCGGCTACCTTGCGCGCAACTGGCGGCGCAAGCAGGCCTGGGGCGGCTCCTATCTGCTCGATAAGGTTTGCCACGACTTTGATATTTTCAACGCACTAATCGGCGCGCGCGCAGCACGCGTCGCCAGCTTCGGCGGCCGCTCGATCTTCGACGCGAGCAACACCGCGCGCGATGCGCTCTACGACTATCAAGACACCGGTTGGGGCGGCGCCGACGACGCCTTCGCCTCAGGCATGGACGTCACAGATCACCAGGTCGCATTAGCCGAATATGCAAACGGCGTGCGGCTTTCCTTTCATTCCAACACCAGCACTGCGCTGATGGAGCGGCGCTGGTATATCGCCGGCACGGAAGGCACGATCATCGCCGACCTCGTGCGCAATCGCCTCATGGTCCGCCGCGTCGGCGACGGCGGCAAACCCGAGCGCATCGATTTCGGCGAGCGCACCGCCGACCTTCACAACGGCGCCGATCAAGCCATGGCCCGCGACCTCCGCGCCGCCCTCGACGGCGCAGCGCCATTCCCGGTCACGCCGCGCGACTCGCTTGAAGCGGGGCTGGTGGTCATGGCCATCGACGAGGCGATGGAAAAGCGCAGCGTCGTGGAATGCGCGCCCATGTGGACGGCCTTCGATCAGGCGCGCGCACATGTGCGATAGCTTCGTCGTTTTGCCGGAACGCACGGCGCGCGGCGCCATGCTGTTCGCCAAGAACAGCGACCGCGAGCGCAATGAAGCGCAAGCATTGGAGTTTCACGCCGCCGCCACCCACACAACCGGTGCGCCGCTCCAATGCACCTACATCGCCATCCCGCAAGTTGCGCACACCCACGCCGTCATTCTTTCACGTCCGTGCTGGATGTGGGGCGCCGAGATGGGCGCCAACGAACACGGCGTCGTCATCGGCAATGAAGCGATGCATGCCGTCACCGGGCCGCCGCAAGCTGAAGCGCTCACCGGCATGGACTTGCTGCGCCTTGCGCTCGAACGCGCCGGCACGGCGAAAGCGGCCGTCGACGTCATCAGCCAATTGCTCGAACGCCACGGTCAGGGCGGCAATTGCGGTCATCTCAATCCGTTCTTCTATCACAATGGCTTTCTGATCGCCGATGGCCGCGAGGCCTACGTGCTGGAAACCGTTGGCCGCTCGTGGGCCTGTGAGCGCGTCCGCGATCAGCGCGCGCTCTCCAACGCCTACAGCATCGGCGCCAATTACGACGCCGTCAGCGCCGATCTGGGCAACACGCGCTTCGACTTCGCCGCGCGCTTCACCGATCTCGATCGCGACGCGCAAAGCTTCGGCCGCGGCCGCTGCGACCGCGGCACGTCGCTGCTATTGGCCAACGACAAGCACGACGCGCTTTCGATGATGCGCATCCTCCGCGATCACGGCCCCGAAGGCGACGATCCAAACTGGACGCCCGAGCGCACGCTGCGCCGGTCCATCTGCATGCATGCTGCTGAAGGCGCACGCCGCAGTCAAACCACGGCTTCCATGGTTGCCGAATGGCTGCCCACCGGCCTGCAACTTTGGTTCACCGCCTCGTCAGCGCCGTGCCTCAGCATCTTCAAGCCGGTCCGCTTCGGCGAACCGTTCCCCACCGACAGCGCGCCGCTCACTGACCGTTTCGATCCCAACACACGCTGGTGGCGCCACGAACAAATTCACCGTGCCATCTTGCGCAACTATACCGCCGCCATTGGTGAGATCGCCTACGAGCGCGACGTTCTCGAGCACCTCATCACCATCGCTCCGGTCGACATCGCCAATTCTTGGCACGACGCCGACCGCATCGAGGCGCGCTGGCGCGAGCGGACCACCAATCTCAGGCCAGCGTCCCAAGACGCCGCTTTCCAAGCATCCTGGACCGATCACAACCGCATCGCCGGCATGCCGGACGTAGCGTCATCCACCGGCTAACCCGAAGGTTCTGCTTTGCAGACCGCTGATGTTTGATACGCTCCCCTCAAACAACACGAACAAATAGGGAGACGATGATGCACGATATCGTCATTCGCGGCGGCACCATCGTCGACGGATCGGGCGCGCCTCGCTTTAAGGGCGACGTCGCCATCGACGGCACGCTGATCACCGCCATCGGTGAAAACGTTGGCCCGGGCAAGCAAGAGATTGACGCCACGGGCAAGATCGTCGCGCCCGGCTGGGTCGACGTGCACACGCACTATGATGGCCAAGCCACGTGGGATCAGGAAATGGCGCCCTCGTCGTGGCACGGCGTCACCACCGTGGTGATGGGCAATTGCGGCGTCGGCTTCGCGCCCGCCAAGCCCGACAAACATCAATGGCTGATCGGCCTGATGGAAGGCGTGGAGGATATTCCCGGCACCGCGCTCGCCGAAGGTCTCACTTGGAATTGGGAAAGCTTCCCCGAATATCTCGACGAACTTGAGCGCCTGCCGCGCACCATCGATGTCGGCACGCATGTTCCGCACGGCGCCGTGCGCGCTTATGTCATGGACGAGCGCGGCGCGCGCAACGAAGAGCCGACCGAGCACGAGATCGCGCGCATGTCGAAGATCGTGGAGGAAGGTCTGCGCGCCGGCGCGCTCGGCTTCTCCAGTTCGCGCACCATTCTGCACCGCTCCGTCGATGGCGAACTGGTGCCCGGCACTACCGCCACCAAGGAAGAACTGATCGGCATCGGCCGCGCCATGGGCCGCGTCGGCTACGGCGTGTTCGAAATGGCGTCGGACCTGAAGCGCGAATGGAATGAATTCGAGTGGATGGGCGAACTTTCGCGCGAAACCGGCCTGCCGGTGACGTTTGCGGCGCTACAATCGATCGCCAAGGAGCTGACGCTCGACGAGCAACTCGCCGCGATGCGCGCCGAGAACGCCAAAGGCGCCAACATCGTCGCGCAGATCGCGCTGCGCGGCACCGGCATCATCATGGCCTGGCGCGGCACCGTGCATCCGTTCCGCTTCCGACCGGCCTGGCTCGAAATCATGGAAAAGCCCTGGGACGAGCAGCTGAAGCACCTGAAGGATCCCGCGTTCAAGCAACGCATGATCACTGATCCGAACCAATTCCCGGAAACCGAACTCATCGGCCTTCTGCAAGTCGTCGCCAGCGGCTGGTTCATGCAGTACGAGATGGACCCGGAGTTCAACTACGAGCCGAAGCAAGGCGAGACCATCATGGCGCGCGCTGCGGCCGCGGGCGTCAGCGGCGAGGAATATGCCTACGACATGCTGATGAAGGACGAAGGCAAGGGCTTCATCTACTTCCCGATCCTCAACTTCGCCGACGGCAATCTCGAATTCCTGCATCCGTTGCAGCACGACGCCGACACCGTGAATTCGCTCTCCGATGGCGGCGCCCATTGCGGCACCATTTGCGACGCAGCTTCACCGACCTTCATGCTGCAACACTGGGTGCGTGACCGCGCCGGCAATCGCATCACGCTTGAACAAGCAGTGAAGCGCCAGTGCCGCGACACCGCCATGCTCTACGGCCTCGGCGATCGCGGCATCCTGGCGCCGGGCTTCCTCGCCGATGTCAACGTCATCGACTTCGATCACGTGAAGCTCGGCAAACCGTGGCTGGCGTTCGACCTTCCCGCTGGCGGCAAGCGGCTTTTGCAAAAGGCCGAGGGCTACGACGTCACCATCAAGTCAGGCCAAGTCACCTTCAAGGGCGGCAAATATCTGGGCGTCCACCCAGGCGCCCTGATCCGCGGCCCGCAACAAACGCCAGTGACGATGGCGGCTGAATAAAGCCGCACCTTCCTCTCGGCACCACCCTTGTCATTCCGTGTCAATGCGCAGCATTGAACCCGGAACCCAGGGGACGACAGGCCTGAGCGTTTGCCCCTAGGTTCCGGATCGCGTTTCGCGCGTCCGGAATGACGAACACATGCAGTGTCGTTCATTGCGCGAACGCCCTCGAGATCAATCTAGGCGGAGCATGTAGGTCCACACGCGTCGCTTACCAGCCGCTGCCGCCGCCACCACCGCCACCGCCGCCGGAGAATCCGCCGCCGCCGCTGCCGCTTGATCCCGAACTCTGCGGCATCGAACTGACAACGCCGGAATCGATATGCGAGATCAGTGAATCGCTCATGTGCGAAAGCGAATTGCCCGATACGAAATTGCCCGCGTACCAGCCAGGATGGTACGCCGCCGCTTCCGTCGGCAATACGTGCTCGAAGTGCTTCGTCCACGGCGCTTCAACGCCGAGCGCCACCGCGTACGGGAGAAATTTCTCGTAGCGCTCCGTCGTCATTGGCGGCGGCGCATCGCTGCCAACCTTGACCGCGTTGAGCTGCAGCTTCTCCGCCGTCTCCATGTAAAGACGCAGGCCCTCGATTTCGGTGCGTATGGTTTGCCCCAGCTGCGTCGGCGCCGGCATCAGATACATGAACGCGAAATTGAGCACCGCCAGCGCCAACACCGCCAGGCTGTCCCACCAGGTCCAGTGCGCCGAGAAGTTCGCCGCCCACACCAGCGCGCCGATGGTCAACGCCGCCGACACAATCGTGTATCCTGCGTTCCAACGGAAATAGGCGTCACCGTATTTGCGCGCGAGCTGCTTGCGGAAATCCACATATGCTGACGTGAACGCGGTATCCACGCCCTCGCCCAGCTTCTTCACCGGCCCTTCCGCAAACAGCGCATGCTGAAGCGCCACATCTTCAGCCGCAAACGCATCGGCGGAAGCACCGCCCGACTTCTCGGTCAGCGTCGTCACCTTCTTGTCGCGCGCATCGATGGTGAGGCGGCCCTTAGCGCCGAGACTCATCAGCGTCGCGATGAGCGCGCGATTGCCGCGCAAGCCGCGATGGAAAATGTAATGCGTCGCCGCCGGCGAATATCCCTCCGGCGCTTCGTAACGGGGAAACACCGGCCCTTTGACCGGGTCGCGGCCCACGCGCGTGAACCCGCGATAGAGAAAAAGGAACAGCCCCAGCACCGACGCCGTCAGCACCGTGAGCGCGCCATTGCGCTGCCACCAGAGCCAGCCTTTATCCGCCGCCGACGGCGGATCGATCAGGCCCTTGGCGAAGCCCACCGAAACTGTAAGGCCCTCGCCGGCATCGAGCGAACGATTGGCCGTAAACACGGAATCGTCACCCGACTGCGCGTAGGTCACGTCCTTCGACGTATCGCCGAGCTTGCCGATATAGCCTGCCGTCTGCAGGATCCGCCCACCCGGCGGCAACGTCACCGTCGCTTGCGCCTTGGAGATCGGAAACGTCCAGAAATTGCCGGTCGCGTTCCAGTAGATCTCATCGTAGCCGTCGAAATAGCGGACCTGATTTTTGACTGTGTAAACGATGACGTAGTGGTGCGCCCCCGGGCTCACCAGCCGGTGCGCGTCGCCAATGCGCACGTGGAACGCGTTGCCTTCGTGTTCAGTGTCGTACTTCTCGCGCTGCCCATCGCGCTCGACCCGCTCGATATGATAATCGTACGGCAGATCGTCGTTGTCCTTGTGATAGTAGCGCGGCAAGTCGCGCATCAGGCCGTGACGGATTTGGTCGCCTTCGGCCGTGACGTCGATGTTTTCAGTCACGCGGATGTCGCCGCTGCGCGCAACCACGATCGACACATCGAAGCGGTCA
Organism: Terricaulis sp.; assembly: GCA_047601265.1. Taxonomy (GTDB): domain Bacteria; phylum Pseudomonadota; class Alphaproteobacteria; order Caulobacterales; family Aquidulcibacteraceae; genus Vitreimonas. The sequence goes on along the minus strand of JASGJR010000001.1, from coordinate 236,960 downwards.
ATGCGTTCATCCGCCAGCGCCGGCGCTGCAAATGCCAGGGTCAGCAGCGCGATCATAAACCAAAGCGCGCGCATCATGGCGCACCCAGCGAGATTTGCGGCGCAGCGCCTTCGCCCGCGCCAATCTGGAAAAACGGCGCCGCATGCACGCCCGCCAGCCCCGCCACAATGTTGGACGGCACCGTCTCCACCGCGGTGTTCAGTTCCCGCGCCGCGCCATTATAAAACCGCCGCGCCATCTCGATCTTGTTTTCAGTATCGGCGAGCGCGTTCTGCAGCTGCAAAAAATTCTGGCTTGCTTTCAGCTCCGGATACGCTTCCGCCACCGCGATCAGCTTGCCGATTGGCCGCGCGAATGCGGTTTCACTCTCGCCGCGCCGGGCTGGATCGTCGCCCGCCGCCAACGCCGCCGTGCGCTTTGCAGCAATGTCCTCGAACAATTGCCGCTCGTGCGCGGCGTAGCCCTGCACCACCGAAACCAGTTGCGGAACCAAATCGGCGCGCCGCTTCAATTGCACATCGATGTCCGCCCAGCCGTTCTTGACCATCTGCCGCTTGGCGATCAGCCCGTTGAACAGCACACCCGCCGCGATCAGCGCCACGACAACGATCCCCAGCACCAAATAGATCACGCCGCTCTCCTGCCCGTTGGCCCGCTATAGACGCCGATTTGCAACTTTTGCACAGTCGGCGGCAGCCATTTCGCCTCTTCAGGCGCACTGACGCGCCCATCCGCCTGCGCTATATCGTGGCCACGGAGCGAACTTATGGCGGAACGCGACTACGTTCTCGGCACGCATGACGATGAAATCTACCGTCTCGGCTTTCAGCACCGCGTCTGGCGCCCGCGCGCACTCGACGCATGGGCGCGCGCACGCATCGGCGACGGCAGCAAGGTCATCGACTTTGGCGCAGGCCCCGGCTTTGCCACCATGGACCTCGCCGAAATCGTCGGCCCCACCGGCGCGGTGCACGCACTCGAACGCTCGCGCCGTTTCCTCGACACGCTCGAGGCACAAGCCAAGGCGCGCGGCTTCACTCAGGTCAAAGCCCACGAAATCGACGTCACCGCCGATCCGATCTCGGTTCAGAACGCCGACGCCGCATGGGCGCGCTGGATCCTCGCTTTCTTGCCCGACGCCAAACCGGCGCTGAAGAAGCTCGTCGACGCCGTCCGCCCCGGCGGCGCGCTCGTCTTCCACGAATATATCGACTACCAGACCTGGAAGCTCGCGCCCGAAGCGCCCAACTTCGAGCGTTTTGTACAAGAGGTCTCCGACAATTGGCGCGCCTCCGGCGGCGAGCCTGACATTGGCCGGGTACTGCCTGCATGGCTCACCGAATTCGGCCTCAAACTCGAAAGCTTCCGCCCTTACGTCGACATCGTCTCCAAGGACGACAATGTCTGGCGCTGGCCCATCGGCTTCTTCGACATCCACATCGACCGCCTCTTGGAGCTCAACCGCATCACCCCGCAAATGGCCAAGGACATGCGCGACGAATTCGAGCGCGTCTCCCAAAACCCCGGCACGCTCATGGTGACGCCCCTCGTGATCGAAATCATCGCCCGGAAATGACATGGACCGCCGGCGCCCTCGCCGGTACGCGCGATATAGCCCTCTCGCCCACGAGGGGGGAGAGGGTTTGGTGAGGGGGACGACTCCGTCAGCAACGGATAGGCCTGTGCAACACCCTCACCTAACCTCTCCCGCAAATGCGGGATAGGGACGACGGAGGTCAAAAATCCATTCGCGCGGAGCCGGTTCAGCTCAGCTTCGCCTTTGCCTGATCGCTCTCGAACCGCGGACGTTCGGAATCTATCCAAGCGCGCTTGACGCCAACCCGTTGATCTTCCGCGCGCCAGCAAAAATCTATCCGACCCCGTCACGACCGGGCGCACAATGCGCCGGTGAATTCCACCGCCACCCTTCGTGTCAGCCAACCTCGCCTCGCCCGGCGCCTCGCCTGGGTGCGGCTTTGGCTGCAGGCGTTCGCGGCGGCATTCCTCGTGCTCTCGGCGACGGACATGGCAAGCGCGCGGCGCGCGTTGCAGCGCACGGCGCGCATTGTCGCCGGCTTGGTGTCGTTTCACGCCAGCGCCCGTCAGACCTGGATGCGGCGGCGGCCGCGCCGCAAGCCGCTGCTGCCGCGCGCGGGCATGCGCCGCACGTTTTATGGAAGCGCACTGCGCGGGCGCCTGCGTGGACGCGATCTCGCCACGCAATTCTTCGCCATTCTCACAGTGATGCGCGACTTCGATAAGATCGTCGCGCGCCAAGCCAAGCGCTTGCGCCGCGGGCTGACGCGGCTGCGTCCGATCGAACTTGCACCACAAAGCGCGCCTGTCACACTGAGCGCCGTCGCGTGCAAAATCACGCCCGCCAACTCGTCCTGACGCGCAAACACGCGCCCTGCTAAAATTTCGCCGCGCCGAACCACGGTTTTGCGCGGGCGCCCGCACGCGCATGCAAAAGGCGGCAGGCTTTCGCCCGCCGCCTTTGCTTTTTTTGGAAGCCCTCAGACTTAGCCGACGATTTCGGCGTCGGTGAAGAAGAACTTGATTTCGCGCTCGGCGTTTTCGCCCGAGTCCGAGCCGTGCACCGAGTTCGCTTCGATCGATTCCGCGAATTGCTTGCGGATCGTGCCTTCGGCGGCGTTGGCCGGATTGGTGGCGCCCATCACATCGCGATACTTGGCCACCGCGTTGTCGCCTTCGAGCACCTGCACAACCACCGGGCCCGAAATCATAAAGCTCACTAGGTCGCGGAAGAACGGACGTTCCTTGTGAACCGCGTAGAAGCCTTCAGCTTGGCCTTCCGAGAGCCAAACGCGCTTTTGCCCGACGATGCGCAGGCCGGCCTTTTCGATCACGGCGTTGATCGCGCCGGTCAAATTGCGCTTGGTCGCGTCCGGCTTGATGATCGACAGGGTACGTTCGGCAGGCATTGTTTCCGGGCTCCGGGAAGAATTGGGAGCCGGGTCTATAGCCGCGCCCGCCGCTGACGCCAAGTGCGTCAGAAGCACTGCACCATGGTGACTTTGCCGTCTGGCCCGACGCGGATGTTGAGCCGCGCGGCGACAAAGTCCTGTGTCACCATCTGTTCAGGCGAAATGATGCGCGTCCGCGGCGGCAGTGTATCGCGATTGATGCTGGAGGCTGGCTGGCCAACCAGATTGGCGAAATGACTCGCGCCACAGATGTCGGCGCGCGTGGCGTCATCCACGTTTTGGGGCGCGGTCTGCTCGGACTGCTGATAGTCGCGGGCCAAGTGATCGAGATCGCGCGTGGTTTGATTTGGCGTCTCGCAGGCCGCAAGCGTGGCCGCCGCCGCAATCGCCAACATCACCCGACGCATCATTGCTGTTTCTCCCATTTGCCCGCCGCACTTTCGCGCCAGTACGAGGCGGTGACGCCTGCCGCCTTGGCCTCTTTCCACTGCGATCGGGCCAAATCCAAGGCGTGGCTGTCGCGTCCGTCGAAAACGATGCACGCGCGCTCGAACACGGAAATATCGCCCGGATCAGCGCCATCGATCACAAACAAAGCCTGCGCGGCATTTGCGTTGCCCGGCTGGGTGGTCAGCAATACCGGCTGGCGCTCCGGCATGGGATCGACATCGCGCCCATGCGGCAAAAAGCTGTCGTCACGAAACGTCCACAGCGTCGTGTCGAGCGACTCCAGTCTCTCCGCCGAGCCACCGCGCACCAAAGCGCGCCAGCCGCGCTGCAGACATTTCTCCAAGAGCGGCGGCAACGCCCGCTCCAGCTCCGATCGCTCTAAGTGGTAGAACCAAAGCTCAGCCATTGAGGCAGTAGGCAATTGGCAGTGGGCAGCGGGGATTCATTCGTTCTACTCCGTCAGCTTTCGGATGAGCCCACCCAACACTCTTCCTGCTTTGGTCCGCCGCGTCCAAAATGGCTTCAACGTCCTCCGCGACACCTACGCGCTTCGCAATGAGCAAATGCGTTTCAAGTTCCTTGAGCGATCCCTGAGCGATGCGCAGGAATTGCAAATAAGAGCCAAGATTGTCGCGCCCGTAGCCTTCGGCGATATTTGCGGCGACTGAGACGGCGGCCCGCCGAGTTTGCGAGGTCATGCCGTACAGTTCCTCGCGCGGCCAATGTTTCGTAAGCGCGTAGACGCTGGCCGCCAAATCCATGGCTCGCTGCCAAGCCACCAAGTCGCGATACGACCTGATCCCCGTCACCGGTCGCCCTCCTACTGCCCACTGCCTACTGCCTATTCCTCGTATTTGTTTGCAACCAGGCGATTGAGCACGCGCACGCCGTACCCGGTCGCCCATGCTGGCGAGAGCGGATCTTCGTACGGCCCCGGCTTCCACGCGGTGCCTGCGATGTCGAGGTGCGCCCACGGCGTATCGTCTTTGACGAAACGCTTCAGGAATTGCGCCGCCACTACCGAGCCACCCGCGGGCCGGCCAGTGATGTTTTTCATGTCGGCGTTCGGGCTGTCGATCTGCTTATCGTAACCCGCGCCCAGCGGCATGCGCCACAGCGGCTCGCCCTCGGCCTGCCCCGCCGCGAGGATCGCGTTGGCAAGATCGTCGTCGTTCGAATAAAGCCCCGCAAGTTCGTGACCGAGTGCGACGATGATCGCGCCCGTCAAAGTCGCAAGATCGACGATCGCCGTCGGATTGAACTTGTCCTGCGCATACCAAAGCGCGTCCGCCAAAATCAGCCGGCCTTCGGCGTCGGTGTTCAGCACTTCAATCGTCTGGCCCGACATGGTGTTGACGATGTCGCCTGGCCGCTGCGCATTCGAGCCCGGCATGTTTTCCACCAATGCGACAACGCCAACGACGTTGGCTTTGGCTTTGCGTTGCGCGAGCGCCTTCATGGTTCCGGCAACCGCGGCCGCACCGCCCATGTCGCCCTTCATCTCATCCATCGCCGCGCCCGGCTTCAGCGAAATCCCGCCGGTGTCGAACGTCACGCCTTTGCCCACCAGCGCCAGCGGCTGCGCCTTCTTCGCTCCCGCGCCCTTCCACTGCATCGTCACCAAACGGCCCGGACGCGAACTGCCCTGCGCCACGCCAAGCAGCGCACCCATGCCGAGCTTTTCCATCGTCGCAGGTTCGAGAATTTCCACCTCGACACCCAGCGTTTCCAGATCGCGCAGACGCTCCGCGAAGCTCTCGGGATAAAGAATGTTCGGCGGCTCGCTCACCAGGTCGCGCGCGAAGAAAACGCCTTCGGCGAGCGCTGTGTCCTTCTCCGCCCGCGCGCGCGCCGCGGCAGCGCCATCCATGACGATTTCCACCGCCGACAAAGTGGGCTTCTGTTCCGGCTTCAATTTGGTCCGATAGGTGTCGAACCGATACGACGCCAGCCGCGCGCCCAACGCGGCGTGCGCGCCGACTTCAGCCTGCGCCAAGTTCGGCAACGCATCCGGAATGAGCACTAATTTCTCTGCCGTTGTCAGCACCCGCTTCACCGCGTGTGCGCCCCAGCGTTCAACCGCCAGACCGTCCGCGCTCTCGAGTTTGCCCAGCCCGATCACCAGAACGCGGGAATAATCCACACCTTCCGGCGCGAGCACCTCAACGATCTGGCCCGCGCCACCCTTGAACTGCGCGGCCTTCAAAGCCTTGCCAATGCGGCCGCTCGTGGCGCCGTCCAGAGCCTGTGCGGCGGCTGGCAATTGGCCGCCTTCTCCCGCCATGATCGCCACGACATCGCCGCTGCCTGCGCTTACAAATCGGACGTCCATTGTTTCCCCTTGGAAAGTTTGGGATTTTGACCCGCTTCAACCGCGTCGCTGGCAGTGGTAGCCATGCGCCGGCGAATTGAAAAGGCGACGGATCGCCATTTAGGACAGTCGTCAGGCGCCGTCAGCGTCTGCAAAGGAACGCGATGAACACACTTTCGGCATACGTGTTCCGGCAGGCGCTCGGTCCGCTCATGGCCATCCTCGGCGCGCTCGCGGCCATCGCCACTCTCACGCAAGGCCTCAACCAACTCGACCTCATCGTCACCAACCGCAATGCCGGTCTCGCCTTCGCGTACGTGACGCTGCTTTCGCTGCCGCAGCTGATGTCGCTCATTCTGCCGATCGCGGTTTTCATCGCCGTCATCTACGCGCTCAACCGCATGCGCACCGACAGCGAAGTTGCGGTGATGTTCGGCGCCGGCGTCTCGCGCGGCCGCATCGCGCGCCCGATCATGCAACTCGCCGTGCTGGCGGCGCTGGTGCATCTCATCATCAACGTGCTGATCCAGCCATGGGCCTTCGAGCAACGCCGCGAAGTTGTCTATTCGCTGCGCAACGATCTGGCCTCGAGCCTCATTCAAGAAGGCGAGTTCACCTATCCGTCCGACAAGCTCACGCTCTACGCGCGCGCCCGCGGCGGCGGCGGCGAGCTGCGCGATCTTCTCATCAACGACGCGCGGCCGAAACTGCCGATCACTTACACAGCGCGCGCGGGCGCCATCGTCACGATCGACGGCAAGCCGGCCATCGTCATGCGTCAAGGGCAAGCGCAGCGTCAGCTGGAAGATGGCACGGTCAACGTGCTCGACTTCGACCGCTACGCCGTCCCGCTCAGCGGCACGTTCCAGGAGCCGGACACCTTCTACCTCAAGGCTTCCGATCGCGACCTTCACGACCTCTTCTACCCAGATCTTACCGCCCACTTCGATCAGCGCAACGTCAAACAATTCCGCGCCGAAGCGCACGCACGCCTCTCCGCGCCGCTGCTCAATATAGCGCTTGCGATGATCGCGCTCGTAGGCGTTTTGGTGGGCGAGCACAGCCGGCGAGGCTATAGCCGGCGCATCATCATCGCTTCGATCTTCGCCGCTGTCGTGCGCTTGTTTGCAATCGCGGTCGGCGCGGCGGCAGTCGACAATTCCAAGCTCAACTACCTGCAATATCTGTTGCCGATCGTCGTTATTTTGGTGGCGGGATTGATGTTGTCCGGCAAGCGCGCGCGCAAACGGCGTCACTCGCTCGGCCCCACTGTGCTGGCGGAGGCCTAAGCGATGAACTTCCTCTTCTCGCGCATGGGCCGCTACGTAATTTCGCGCGTGATCGTTGGCGTCACGATCGCGCTCGTCGGCGTACTCGCTTCCATTCTGCTGATCGATTTCGTCGAGCAAATGCGCACCATCGGCACGCGCGCCGATCTCACCCCGCTCAGCGCGCTGCGTTTGACGTTGCTCAAGACACCGATGCTGGTGGAGCAGACATTGCCATTCGTCATGCTCGCCGGCTCGATGATGGCGATCATCGGCTTGAACCGCGGCAGCGAATTGGTGGCGATGCGCGCGGCCGGCATTTCGGCGTGGCGCTTCCTCACGCCGTCGGCCTTTGTCGGCGTTCTGCTCGGCATCGTTGTCGTAACCGCGCTCAATCCGCTCGGCGCGTATTTCTATCGCGAGTTCGAAGCCGACAAAGCGCAAGCGCTCAACCAATTCGCATCGACCACCCCGCACCAGGGCATCTGGATCCGCCAAGGCGATCCCAACGGCCAAGTGGTCATCCATGCCGATGGCGTCGATCAAAGCGGCTCAATTCTCAGCAACGCCACCTTCTTGTTTTTCGAAAACGAGAACGACGCGCTGCATTTCACCCGCCGCATCCGCGCCGTCACCGCCGAGCTGAAGCCAGGTTTCTGGCAACTGCACAATCTGGTGGAGGCCATGCCGGGTTCCCGCCCCGAGCACGAGGTCAACCTGGCGATCCCCACCAACCTTGACGCCACCGCAATGATCAACCGCTTCGTGACGCCGGCGACACTTTCGTTCTGGCAACTACCCGGCTTCATTTCGGACGCGCGCCAGGCCGGCTTCGCCCCCACCCGCTACGAATTGAAGCTGCAAAGCTTACTCGCTTACCCCCTATTGCTGGCGGCAATGGCGGGCATCGGCGCGGCGTTCTCGCTGCAGTTGCAGCGGCTGGGCAATCTCGCCCGCTGGGGCGCGTCCGGGGTGGCGATCGGCCTATTTCTGTTCTTCTACAGCCAGCTCGCGGGCGCCTTTGCCATCACCCAAACGGTGCCCGCCTTCATTGCCGCCTGGAGCCCGCCGGCGACCGGCATTTTTATCGCTTTGGCAATGGTCGCCTTCCTCGAAGACGGCTGATTAGCAACACGTTTCAGTTCAGGTTCGCCAGGGCGGCGTAGCGCGCTGGACGCGGTTATAGGCCCCTGTCTAGGGTGCAAACTGGGAGTCGCACGAGGGAAGCGGATGGTCCGTCCGGGGGAAGTGGCAGACCGGCCTGTCGAACGTGCGCCGTTCGGCTGGGCTGCGCTCGCGGCGGTGATCGCTGTGTGCGCGGGGCCGACTGCGGCTGCGCAGACCGCGCCTCCGTCCGCGCCGGCCACGCAACAACCCGCCTCCGCCGCGCCGCAAAATCCGGTTCTGCTCGAAGCCGACCAGCTTATCGACGACGAAGCCGCACACACCATCACCGCCGAGGGTGACGTACAAGTCCGCTACGAAGGCCGCACCATGCGCGCCGACCGCGTCGTGTACGACTTGAACGCGGGCACGGTTCACGCGACGGGCGACGTCGAAATGGTGATGGAGGACGGCTCCATCACGTACGCCGACGAGGTAGAGACCGACGACAGCATGAACGTCGCGGTAGCGACGGAACTGCGCGCTCATCTCGGTCACAACGGCACGCTCGCTGCGCGCGCGGCGCTGCGCCATGGTGAAGGCGAGAGCGAGCTTCGCAACATCATCTTCACCAGCTGTCCGATCTGCGAAGGCGGCAATCGTCCGCCGACATGGAGCCTGCGGGCGAGGCGTGCGATCCAAAATCACAACTCGCGCACCATCACTTACGAAGGCGCGGTGCTCGACGTGGCCGGCGTGCCCGTCTTGTACCTGCCGTTCTTCGGTCACCCCGATCCGACGGTCGGACGCGCCTCGGGCTTTCTCACGCCGGATGTGGGCCGCAACAGCCGCCTCGGCGCGTTCTACGATCAGCCCTATTATTGGGCGATCTCGCCATCGCAGGACCTGACCGCGTCGCTGCGCTTGCACGAGAACGTAAATCCGTTGCTGGGCTTGGATTATCGTATGCGGTTCTTCTCCGGGCAGATGAACCTCAACACGACGTTCACGCAGGAGCAATTGTTCGACACCCAAGGCAACCGCCTCGGCGACGACCGTTTCCGCTGGAGCGCGTTCGGCGACGGCCGCTTCCACATCAACAATTACTGGGATTGGGGCTTCGGCCTCGAGCGCGCCTACGACGACTTCTACCTGCGCCGCTACGATCTCGAACAAGCCACCGGCCAAGACCGCGGCCCCTATATCGGCACCCGCACGCGGCTTGTGTCGCAGCTCTACGCCATCGGCCAAGACGCGGACTCGTATTCACAAATTTCGTTCGTCAACTTCCAGGGCCTGACCGCCACCGACAACTCAGCGCTGCTGCCCTTGGTGTTGCCGTTCGCCGAAACCGATCACGTCTATTCCGATCCGTGGCTGAACGGACAGCTGCGCCTCAAAGCCAACACCGCTGTCTTGCTCCGCAACAACAACACCACGCTGGGCAACGATGGCCGTTTCACCGCGTCAGCGGATTGGCGCAAAGACATGATCGTCGGCCCCGGTCTCGTTGTGAGCCCGTTCGCGCAGGCGCGCGGCGATCTCTATGACATCGAGACCACGCCCGATCACTACGAAACAGTTACGCGCGGGCTGGGGCTGGCGGGCGCGCAAATCAGCTGGCCGTTCATGCGCGCGGGCAACAAGTTCGACATGATCGTCGAGCCGATCGTGATGGCCGCTTATGGCAGCCAGACTTCGCAAGACCCGCGCATCGTCAACGAAGACAGCGTGGGCTTCGAACTCGACGAGTCAGACCTCTTCCGTCCCAACGGCGCGCCGAACTACGACCTTTGGGAGCCTGGCGGGCGCTTAGCGGTCGGCGTCCGCGCCACCGCGCGCACCCATAGCGGGGAGAGCGCCTCGCTGATTTTCGGACGCCGCTTCCGCTCGGAGGCCGACGCCAATTTCACGCCGGACGAAAATCTCGATGGCAAGGCGTCCGACTATGTCGCCGGCGTCGAGACCGATCTCGGCCACGTTTTCGGGGCCTCGGCCAGCATTCGCCTGGACGACGAAAACCTGAACGTTCAGCGCCTTGACCTCGGCGTCCGCGCCGCAGCCGGCCGCTTCACCGTCAACGCCCGATACTTCAACCGAAACGACAGCATCTACACCTCGACCACCGATCCCAATGAGGAAATCACCGCCCAAGTCGGGGTGGACCTGGTGCGCGGCTGGCGAGCACAGTTCGGACTGACCCGAGACCTAGATTCAGACATAAATCTGCGTCAGGAAATCGCCGCCATTTACGAGGACGACTGCACCTTCCTGGAGATCACCTATTCCCGCTCTGATACGCAGGCCGGCACCATCGGGCCGGACGAGGGAATTCAGATTCGGGTGGGCTTGCGCTCCCTTGGTGTGTTCGGCGGGAGCTAGGCGGAGCAGATGAAGAATTGGAAGCAGGTTTCGGCCGCGGCATTGATGGCGGTGACGCTGGCCTTCGCGCCCTCCGCGTCAGCGCAGTTGGCCGAAGGCGTCGCAGCGATAGTCAACGATCACGTGATCTCCACCTTCGACGTCCGTCAGCGCGCAACATTGTTGCTGGCCTCCGCCGGTTTGCAGCAGACGCCGGAACTGATGCAGCGCGCCAACGCGCAAGCTTTGCGTGATCTTGTCGACGAACGTCTCGAAGAACAAGAAGCGACCAAGTTCGATGTTACGGTCAGCCCCGAGCAGGTCGACCGCCGCATCAACGACATCGCCACGCAGAACCACCTCACCGGCGATTCTCTCATTCAAGAGCTGCAGGGCAAAGGCGTGAGCCCCGCCACCTTCCGCGCGCAAATCCATGCCGGCATGGTGTGGCAGCAACTGATGTCGCGCATGTACAATTCGCGCGTGCGCGTCTCGGAAACGGAAATTCGCGACACGCAGCAGCGCATCGCCGCCAACGCCACCAAGCCGCAATATCTGATCTCGGAAATCTTCCTGCCGGCGAACTCGCCGCAAGAGTTGGATCAGATGCAATCAGGCGCGATGCACCTGCTCGAGCAGATGCAACATGGCGCGCCATTCCCGCTGGTCGCGCGTCAGTTCTCGCAAGCGCCATCCGCAGCCGCCGGCGGCGATATCGGCTGGATCGCAGCTACCGAACTGGCGCCGGAGCTGCAGCCGGTGGCGCAGCAGCTTCAACCCGGCCAAGTCTCACTGCCCATCCGCGTCCCGACCGGGGTTTACATCCTGGCGATGCGTGACCGCCGCAATGGTGCGCCAGCAGGCTCAAGCTCGCTGGTGTCGCTGCAGCAAATCACGGTGCCCGCAAATCACTCCAGCGTGTTGACGCGTGCTCAGCGCCGTATCAGCGGCTGCGGCGATCTCGACCGCATCACCGCCGGCGTCGATGGCGCAAGCGTCATCGATCTCGGCCAAACCGCTGAATCGGATCTTTCGCCGGAAGTGCAAGCGCGCATTCACGACGTCGCCAACGGCGCAGCCACCGCCGTTGCAACCAGCGGCGACACGGCGTCGCTGCTTGTGGTCTGTGGCCGCGAAACCGGCGGCGGCGGCATCCCCTCGCGCGACGAGATCGAACAGCGCCTCCGCGGCCAAGAGCTGACCATGCTCTCCGATCGCTACCTCCGCGACATGCGCCGCGAAGCGACGATCATCACGCGCCAGTAAGATGAAGCCGCTCGCGGTCTCGGCCGGCGATCCAGCGGGGATCGGGCTTGAGTTGGCCGCGCGCGTCTGGTCCGAGCTCGACGCCGCGACGCCGCCATTCTTTCTCGTCGGCGACGCCGATGCGCTCGTTCGCGCGGCACGGCGCGCTAACTTGAGCGCGCCCAAACTGAATGTCGTCAGCGACGCAACAAATGTTCAAGGCGGCGGCGACGCGCTCACCGTGCTCGACACGCCCCTGGCTATGGAAGAAACGCCGGGCGAGCCTGACCCGGCAAATGCCGACGCAACCATCGCCGCCATCGAACGCGGCGTCGCAGCCGTAAAGGGCGGCGCAGCTGCCGCTCTGGTGACACTGCCGATCGCCAAAGCTGTGCTGCACAGCGCCGATTTCGGATTTCCCGGCCACACCGAATTTCTGGCCGACCTCACTGCCAGGGATGCGTGGCCGCGCGCGCGCGGACCAGTGATGATGCTCGCGGGGCCATCGCTCAAAGTTGCGCTCGCCACGATCCATGAACCGCTCGCTAAAGTGCCGCGTTTGCTGACACGCGAGTTGATCGAGAACACCGGCCGCGTACTCGGCGAAGCGTTGAAATTCGATTTCGGCATCGCCGCCCCGCGCATCACGCTTTGCGGATTGAACCCGCACGCCGGCGAACGCGGCACTATCGGTCAGGAAGAAATCGAGATCATCAATCCCGCCGCCGATGCGCTTCGCGCCGAAGGCTGGATCGTCAGCGATGCACGCTCCGCCGATGCCATGTTCAACGAAGAAGCGCGGCGCGGCTACGACGCAGCGATCGCGCTCTACCACGATCAAGGCCTGATCCCGATCAAGACCCTGCACTTCTGGGACGGCGTCAACGTCACGCTTGGGCTGCCGATCGTGCGCACGTCGCCCGATCACGGCACCGGTTTCGATATCGCCGGGCGCGGCATTGCGCGGCCCGATAGTTTTCGCGCTGCGCTGAAGATGGCGCAGGAGATGGCCGCGCGGCGCGGCGCATGAACGCCGACGATCTGCCCACACTGCGCGAAGATCTCGAAGCTCACGATCTTTGGGCCAACAAGAAGCTCGGTCAGCACTTCCTGTTGGACATGAACATCACACGCCGCATCGCGCGTACCGCGGGCGATGTGGCTGGCGCGACAGTGATCGAGGTTGGCCCCGGTCCCGGCGGTCTCACCCGCGCACTGCTCGAGGCGGGCGCGCAAGTCATCGCCATCGAAAAAGACACGCGCTTCGTGCCGCTGCTTGAACCCTTGATCGAGTGGAGCGCAGGCCGCCTGCAGATTGTGCAAGGCGACGCGCTCGCGATTGATCAAGCGGCGCTCCTTTCCGAAGCGCGCCCGGCCCACATCATCTCCAATCTGCCGTACAATGTGGGCACCGAGCTGCTCGTGCGTTGGCTCAAGGCTGGCGCGTGGCGCGGGCCGATGACGCTCATGTTTCAGAAAGAGGTCGCTCAACGCATCGTCGCCAAGCCGGGCGGCAATGCATACGGACGCCTCGCGGTTCTGGCGCAGGCCCGCTGCGATGCGCGTCTTGAGTTTACCGTGCCGCCCCGCGCCTTCACGCCGCCGCCGAAGGTCGCCTCCGCCATCGTGCGCCTCACCGATCGCGCCGATGCGTACCCGCATCTCGAAGCCATTGAGCGCGTCACCGCTGCCGCGTTCGGCCAACGCCGAAAGATGCTGCGCAGCGCGCTCAAATCGCTAACGCCGGAGCCCGAACCTTTGCTGCGCGCCGCCGAAATCGCACCGACAGCGCGCGCCGAGGAGATCGATCAAGCCGGCTTTCGCCGGCTTGCCGATGCGTGGCTCAGTGTTGCGGCGTAGGTGCCGTAGTGTCGCCGGGACCCGGCGTCCACGCCGGTCCGCTCATCTCGCACTCGACGATCACCTCGACATCGTCGCCGACGCCCATTGTGGTGCCCGGCGGCGGCAAGCCGTAAGAGATGCCAAAGTCGGAGCGTTTGAATGTGCCCTGCGCCGAAAAGCCGATGCGGGCGTGCGGATCGAGCGACATGCCCGGATAGCCGCCGTTGAAATGCGCATCGAGCGTCACCGGCTTGGTCACGCCGTGCAGAGTGAGATCACCGGTAATGCGGGCAGTGTTTGGCCCCGTGCGCGCAACACTCGTCGACCGGAAGCTGATGCTTGAGAATTTCGGCGCTTCCAGAAACTGATTGCGCATGATGTCGATAAACCCGGGCGGCGGGTTGTCACTGGTGATCGAGCGCGGATCGATGGTGACGCTGATGGTCGAATCTTCAGGCGCCGCGGGATCGAAATGCAATTGCGTTGCCCAGGTCGTGAAGCGCGCCGTGAAGTTCGAATAGCCCATGTGGCTCATGCGCACGATCAGGCTCGCATGCGCTTTTTCCAGCGTGTAGTCGCCGGCCGGCGCAGTGTTCTGCACAGGCTGCTCCGCAGTGGTTGCGGGTGCGCTGGTTTGATCTGTCGCCGTTGGCGCTTGCGGCGCGCCGCAAGCGAAAAGCGCGGCGGTCGCGGCGGCTAATATCAACAATCGGCGCATAAAGTTCCTCCGTCTACGCTCCAAGGACGAGCGGGCGGGACAGGTCCCGACACTGAGCTTCAAAAAATCTAGGCCGAGGTCATGCCGCCATCCACCACCAGTTCCGCACCAGTCATGAAACCGGCCTTGTCGGAGGCCAGGAACACGATGGCGTTGGCAATGTCGGTGTCGCGCCCCATGCGCTTCATCGGGTGAAAATTGGCGAAGCGCTCGCGCATATCATTGGCGCCCGATGCGCCCGCCAATGCTTCGGCTGCCTCGGCCATCATCGGCGTATCGATGATGCCGGGATGCACCGAGTTAACGCGCACCTTTTGTCCGAGCGACGCGCACTCCAGCGCCGCGGCTTTCGTCATCAACCGCACCGCGCCTTTGGATGCGTTGTACGCAAGCGTGTTGGGCGACCCTACGAGGCCCGCGACCGACGAGAGGTTGATGATCGAGCCGCCGCCATCCCACTTGCCGCCGCGCTCGGCGATCACCGGGATCGCGTGCTTCAAACCCAGAAACACGCCTTCGACATTGATCTGCTGCATGCGGCGGAAATCTTCGAGCGTTTCCATCTGCAGGGGCTTCAGCCAGAATATGCCGGCATTGTTGACCATGATGTCGAGGCCGCCGAAGGTTTTCTGCGCGAACGTCATCGCGTTCTTCCACTCGTCCTCGCTGCGAACATCGTGCTTCACATAAGCGCCGCCGATCGCCGCCGCGGTCTCGCCGCCATCGGTCACATCGCTGACCACAACTTTGGCGCCTGCCGCCGCGAGCGCTTTGGCTGTGGCCGCGCCGATGCCGCGCGCGCTCCCGGTGACAAGCGCGACGCGCCCTTCAAGATCCTTCATGCGATGCTCCCTTTGGCGCCAACTTGAGACACCGGCGCGCGCCTGTCACCCAGGAAGAAGATCGGCAAACGCCATCGCAAACGCGTGCGCGTCACCCGGCCAGCGCGCCGACACATAGGCGCCGTCGCGCACAACGAACGCCGGTGATTGATCCGCTTCACTATCGCGCACAGTGCCCGAGGTCTTGCGCTTGAACTGCGGGTCGCCGGACGCGACGTCGTGGAAATCTTCCGGCCGGGCCAAAGCGCGCGTCACCTCTTGCTGCACCGACATGTAACCGGGTTGACCCGGCGGGTCGGGATAGGTCCGGTAGTAGGCCGGGTCCCAGAAGCGCGTGATCCGCGCAATCGATGCGCCGGCATCCTCAAGCGCCCAAGTCAGCGCCGTGGTTTGCCGTCCATGCAAGACCGAGCGTCCGGTCGCGGGATCGATGCTGCGGGCGAGCGCCAGCACGCCGTGACAAATCGCGCCGACCGGCCGCTCCGACGCAAACGCGGCAACCGCCAAGCGCTGCACCTCAGGGCTCTCCAAATATTCCCGCATGCCGCGCGCACGATGACCGCCCGGAAATATCACGCCGTCAAATTGCAGCGCCGCCAAATCGCGCCATGCGATCGGTTTCTGAAATGCCGGCGAAGCGCGCATAGCGGCGTAAGCGGTGCGCGCTTCCGCATTGGCGCGCAGCACGCTTCCCACCAATGTCACTTTGCGCAGGAGCGGCAAGAGGCTCCAAAAATCGAGACCTTCGCCCGTCACCATCATATCGTCGGCAGCGCCCGGCACGCCATCCGGCGTGGCGAACACCACCTCGTGACCACGCGCGGTCAGCAGTTTCCATGGCACGGCGACCTCTGTTGGATCGAAGTCGCGCGCCGGAATGGGAATGACAACGCGGGCCAAGCTGACGCGGCGCTCCTTAAGTTTTCGCGCTCAGGATCATAGCCAAAATCTCGGCGTTGGGCGCAACGGTTTCGATGTTGAGCTGGCCTTTCAAGCCTGCGCTGCGATGCACCGTGATCGCTTGCCACTCCGCCGACATCGACATGCGCACCATGTCGGCGCGCTGCGGATACATCGCAATGGCGACCTCGTCCCACAATTCGTCTGCCTGGCCGAGCGAGAGAAAGGTCACGTCGGCCGCGAAGATGGCCCGCCCACCAAACTTCGGCAGCAACTCGGAAACCGCGCGGCCATAGATCATGTAAGCGTCACGGCCGGAGAGATTGGTTTCGCGTCCATCGTCGTAAGCGGCGCGTTCTTTGAACTTCAGCAGATTGACCATGAAGATCGGACCGGCGGGCCCGGGCTTCATCAACTCGGCAACCTGCTCGGGACGTGTCGGAAAAACTTCGTTGGTGATCTGCATGGCGGCGCCTCCTTGCGACTATTTGCACTCAGAGGGCCAATAGTTTCAACTCCGCCGCCGGGTTATTACCCAAACAAATCCTCGTAGCGCGCGCGCAGCAGGTTCTTCTGCACCTTGCCCATGGCGTTGCGCGGCAATTCCTCAACGAAGATCACCCGCTTCGGCGCTTTGAAATTGGCGAGCTTTTGCCGTGCCGCGGCGATGATCGCGCTCTCGTCTCCCGCCCCAATTACAATGGCTACCACGCCCTCGCCGAAATCCTTGTGGGGCACGCCAATCACAGCGCTCTCGCCCACACCCTCCATCTCATCGAGCACCAACTCGATTTCCTTCGGATAGACGTTGTAGCCGCCGGAAATGATGAGGTCCTTGGCGCGGCCCGTGATCCAAACCCGGCCATCGCCATCCTGCCTCCCCACGTCGCCGGTGCGGAAGAAGCCGTCGGGCGTGAATTCCTCCGCGGTCTTTTCCGGATTGCGCCAGTAACCGGAAAATACGCTCGGACCTTTGATCTCGATGACGCCGACCTCGCCGCCGTCGATGCGCAACTCCACGCCAGGCAGCGCAAAGCCGACGCTGCCGGCGATGCGATCCCCATGCAGCGGATTGGAGGTGATGATCACCGCCTCGCTCATGCCGTAGCGCTCGAGAATGCACTGACCGGTGCGCGCTTCGAACTCGGCGAAAGTGCTCTCCAGCAACGGCGCCGAGCCGGAAATGAACACGCGCATATGTGACGCCGCTGCGCGCGTGAACGCCGGATTGGCGAGCAACCGTGTATAGAAGGTCGGCACACCCATCATCACCGTGGCGCGCGGCAGCGCCGCCAACACTTGCGCATCGTCGAACTTGTCGAGCCACAGCATCGGCGAGCCGGTCAGTAGTGCGCAGTGCATCGAGATGAACAGTCCGTGCACGTGGAAAATCGGCAGCGCATGCAAGAGCACGTCGTCGCTGGTGTAACCCCACGTCTGGATCAGCGCTGCGGCGTTCGACGCGAGATTGCCGTGGCTCAGCATCGCGCCCTTGGAGCGGCCTGTCGTGCCGGACGTGTAGATGATGGCAGCAACATCGCTTGCTGCGCGCGCCTCGATCACCGGGTCCGGCTCATATCCGTGTGACTCGCCCGCGAACGGTAGGATGTCGCGGATCAGCAGCTTCGGTTCGAGATCGGCGATGAAATATTCGAGCTCGGCATCGGTGTAGGCCGTATTGAGCGGCGCGTAGATGGCGCCCACCTGCAGCGTCGCCAGATAGAGCATCACCGTGCCGACGCGCTTCTCCGCTTGCGCCGCGACGCGATCGCCAGCTTGCACGCCCTTCGCACGCAGCAGCGCCGCTGCACGGCCCACGCCTTGCTCCAGCATCGCGTAAGAAACCTCGCGCCCGTCCGGCATGATGAAGCACGGCTTGCTGCGATCCGCTGGAAACCGCGATTGGATGAGCTGATAGAGATTCATCGACGATTCCGCGGCAATCCCGCTCTAACAAGAAACGCAGCGCGCGCAGTCAAATCCCTTGCTTGAGCCGCTCGACATGCAGCTGCAGCCACATCTGGCGATGGCGCTTCAATCGCTCCGCAGCGAGAATTTGTTTGATTTGCGCCAACGTCTGCTCAAGCAGCGCGTTGACCAGCACGTAGTCGTACTCTTCCCAGTGGCTGATCTCGTCGAGCGAGCGCGCCATGCGCTTCTTGATCACATCCTCGGTGTCCTCCGCACGCGTGTGCAGACGCCGCTCCAACTCTGCCATCGAGGGCGGCAGGATGAAGATGCCGACGACATCTTGCGGCGCTGATGCGCGCAATGCGCGCGCGCCCTGCCAATCGACGTCGAACAGCACGTCGCGGCCCTGGATCAGCAACGCTTCCACCGGCGCGCGCGGCGTGCCGTAATGGTTGCCGAACACCATCGCGCTTTCGAGAAACTCGCCGCGATCTTCCATTTGCTCGAATTCTTCGCGACTCAAAAACTTGTATTCACGGCCGTCGATCTCGTTGCCGCGCCGCGCGCGCGTAGTCGCCGACACCGAGAGCGCCATGTTGGCGTCGTCCTCGATCAGCTTGCGCGCGAGCGTGGACTTACCCGCGCCCGAGGGGCTGGACAGCGCAAACATCAAGCCGCGCCGCGCGACGTGCTCATTCAACATTGGCGGCCTGCTCCTTAATCTGATCGACCACCGTCTTCATGTCCAAGCCGATGCGCGTAAGTTCGAGATCGGCGGATTTCGAACAGAGCGTATTGGCTTCGCGCGTGAGCTCTTGGCCCAGGAAGTCGAGCCGCCGTCCCGCGGGCTCCGCTTTGCCAAGCAAAGCGCGCAACTCGACGGCGTGCGCAGCCAAGCGCTCCAGTTCCTCTTGCACGTCGGCGCGCGTTGCAGCGATGGCCGCCTCCTGCGCCAAGCGCGTTGGATCAATCTTCAACTCGGGCGCCAGCGTTTCGAGCCGCTGACGGATGCGTTCCAGCGCCGCGTTTGGCGCCGCCGCAGCGGATGTGCGTGCCTGCGCGATCAGCCCGTCCAGGCGGTTCGCCAAATCGAGCAGCGTCGTAGCAAGCATCCGGCCTTCGGCGCCGCGCGCCTCCGCCAAAGTATCCACGCCGCGCTGAAAGTCGGTGAGCAGCGCGCCTTCGAGCGCGGCGCGGTCGGCTTCGCTCATCTCGGCGGCGTCTTCGCTGACGACAACGCCCCGCAGGGCCAAGATGCCGTCCCAAGTCGGCTTGCGGACGCGCTTGTCGGCCACGAACGGCGCTCCTGCGGCAATCAGCTTTTCAGCCAGAGCAAGATCGACACGCACCGGCGCTGCATCGGTGACGTCTCGCGTCAGCGACAGCCCGCATTGCAGCGACCCGCGCTTGAAGCGCTGCGTCGCGGCCGCGCGCGCGGGCTGCTCAAGCGCGTCGAAACCGGGCGGCAGACGCAGCTTCACGTCCAGCCCGCGGCCATTGACGCTTTTCAGTTCCCAGATCCAACGCATGCCGGCGAGCGCACCCTCGGTGCGCGCAAATCCGGTCATGCCTGAAATACTCATGACACTTCATTAGCCTGAAATCGCCGCTGGCAACAGGCGCGCAGGCTCAATGCGTCGGGTGCACGCCACTGCGGCGCGGCGCAGGCTGCGGCGGCGGATTTGCCGCCGCCTGCTCGGCGTGCTCCTGCGCGAGCCGCTGCGTCTCAATGGTGCGCCAGCGCGCTACGTTGGCCTGATGCTCGGCCAGCGTCGCCGCGAACGCGTGCCCGCCCGTTCCATCGGCGACAAAATAGATCGCGTTCGATTGCGCGGGATGCGCCGTCGCCTCAAGCGCCGCACGGCCCGGGTTGCAGATCGGCGTCGGCGGCAAGCCGTCGATCTTGTAAGTGTTGTACCCGGTGTTCATCGCCATATCGCTTTGGCGAATGGCGACGATGTGGCCTTGCGCATCGACAAGGCGCCCTTCGCGGCAGCGCGACGGCGCCTTCTTGCAGACGCCGTAGATAATCGTCGGGTCGCTTTCGAGCCGCATCGGCCGGCGCAGGCGGTTGGTGAAAGCCGCCGCCACCTGCGCGCGCTCGGACGCAATACCGGTTTCGCGTTCGACGATGGAGGCCAACGTCACCAATTGCTCCGGCGACGTCGCCGGAATGGTCGGATCACGGTTGGCCCAGATTTCCGCCACTGCCGCGTCGCGCGCATCGCGCATCTGCTGGATCAGCGCCACCCGCGTCATGCCGCGCTGCACGTGATATGTGTCCGGCATCAGCGAGCCTTCGGGCGGCGCCTCTGGCATCGGTCCTGACAGCACATCCGATTCCGCGATGATTTTCATAGCCGCGGCAACCGTGATGCCTTCGGGGAACGTCATTGGATGTTGCAGCGCCTCGCCCGTCGCCAACATGGCGGCGACACGGTGCAACGACGCGCGCGCGGGAATTTCGTACTCACCGGCCTGGATGGTCTTGCCGCGTTCGTAGATCATCATCGCGGCGCGGAAAAAGAGCGCGCTGCGCACAAGGCCCGCGTGCTCCAACCCTTTGCCCACTGTTGTGAGCGACGCGCCTTCCGGCACGACGAAATCGGTGGCTGCTTGCGCGGGGCCCTCGCGGTTGGCTTCCGTCTGAAACGCAAACATCGCAACGAAGCCGATCAGCAACGCGACGATGCCGAACGACAAGAGCGTGGTGACGCAGCCCCACGGGTTGCTCGATCTGCGATGCGGCGCCGGGCGCGTATAGCGCGCCATTTATTCGACCGCGGTGAGGATCACGGCGGCGTTGGTGCCGCCAAATCCGAACGAGTTGGACATCGCTGCTTTCACAACTCGTTTCTTCGCCTTCAGCGGCGTCAAATCTATGGCGGTTTCGATGGACGGATTTTCAAGATTCAGCGTTGGCGGAATAACGCCGTCGCGGATCGCCAATGCGCAGAAGATGGTCTCCACAGCGCCGGCCGCGCCCAACAAATGGCCGATGGCCGATTTTGTGGACGAAAGCGAAAGCTTGCTCGCGGTGGCGCCAAACATCCGCTCGACGGCCTTCAGTTCGATCTCGTCGCCCAGCGGCGTCGAGGTGCCGTGCGCATTGACGTAGTCGATGTCGGCCGGGGTCATGCCCGCGTCTTTGAACGCGGCCTGCATGGCGCGATAGCCGCCGTCGCCGTCCTCGGCAGGCGCGGTGATATGGTGGGCGTCGCCGGAGAGGCCGTAGCCCTTCACTTCAGCGTAAATCTTGGCGCCGCGCGCCTTGGCGTGTTCGTACTCTTCGAGCACCACCACGCCCGCGCCTTCGCCCATGACGAAGCCATCGCGATCTTTGTCATACGGACGCGACGCGCGCTCGGGCGTTTCGTTGAAGCTCGTCGACACCGCGCGCGAAGCGCAAAAGCCGGTGAGACCCAGGCGGCAGATGGCTGCTTCCGCTCCGCCCGCGACCATGATGTCGGCGTCGTCGTGAATGATCAGCCGCGCCGCATCGCCGATCGCGTGAGCGCCGGTAGCGCACGCGGTCACGACCGAGTGGTTCGGACCTTTCAATCCGTAACGAATGGAAACGTGGCCCGAGGCCAGGTTGATAAGCGCGCTCGGGATGAAGAACGGGCTGATCTTACGCGGCCCCTCCTTTTCCAGAATGAGCGCGTTTTCGGCGATCGAATTGATGCCGCCGATGCCCGAGCCGATCAGCACGCCGGCGCGGTTCTTCTGCACGTCAGTGTCACGCGGAAAGCCCGAATCTTCGATCGCTTCAATCGCTGCGGCCATGCCGTAGAGGATGAAGTCATCGACGCGCCGCTGCTCTTTCGGCGACATCGCCTTGTCGGGATCGAACGCTTCAGGATCGCCCGCGCCGCCCCCGCGTCCATCGACGCGCGGCACGATGCAGCCGACTTTGCACGGGAGATCGTCGACTTTGAAATGCTCAATGCGGCCCGCTCCAGAGCGGCCCTCGATCAAGCGTTCCCATGTCGCCTTGGCGTTGCCGGCAAGCGGCGTAACGAGGCCGATGCCGGTGATAACGACGCGCCGCATCTGCGGGCGAGACCGGCGGGCGTTAGCCCACCTTCTCCGAGATAAACTTCACAGCGTCGCCCACCGTTTGAATGTGCTCGGCTGCGTCGTCCGGAATCTCGATGCCGAACTCTTCTTCGAAAGCCATGACGAGTTCGACGTTGTCCAAGCTGTCCGCGCCCAGATCGTCGATGAAGCTCGCCTTCTCGGTGACCTTCTCCGGCGGAGCCTCGAGATGCTTGATCACGATCGCCTTCACGCGCTCAAACACGGTGCTGTCTGACATCCACGCCTCGTCTGATAATTCTGTTTTTGGAGCCCAAGGGCTATGTGCGCCGGGTTTTGGCTACCGGGAAGCCCCGACGCAAGCTTTTTTGTCTTTGAGGGGTGCGGCGGCGCCTCAAATCATGGCCATGCCGCCATTCACATGCAGCGTCTGGCCGGTCATGTAGCCCGCTTCTTCGCTCGCCAGATAGACGGCTGCGGCGGCGACATCCGCGCCTTCGCCCAAGCGGCCTGCGGGAATTTTGCCCAGCAAAGCGGTCTTTTGGCTCTCGCTCAGAACGTCGGTCATTGGCGACGCGATGAAGCCAGGGGCGATGCAATTGGCGGTGACGTTGCGGCTGGCGACCTCCGCGGCGAGCGCCTTGGTGAAGCCGATCATGCCGGCCTTCGAAGCCGCGTAATTCGCCTGTCCGGGGTTGCCCGTAACGCCGACAACAGAGGTGATGCCGATGATCCGGCCCCAGCGGTTCTTCATCATGTTCCGCAGCGCAGCGCGCGAGAGACGGAAATAGCTCTCCAAATTGACCTTCAGCACCGCTTCGAAATCCGCGTCCTTCATGCGCAGTAGCAGGCCGTCTTTGGTAATGCCCGCATTGGCGACGAGGATATCCAGCCTCCCGCCCAGAGCCGCTTCCGCCTGGCCGACGAGCGCGTCGACGGCTGCCGCATCAGCCAAATTGCACGGCAGGATCTCACCGCCGCCAATCTCTGTCTTCACCTTCTCCAGCGCTTCGACCCGCGTGCCCGACAGCGCCACCTTCGCGCCCTGCGCCGCGAGCGCCTTGGCGATAGCCGCGCCGATGCCGCCGGATGCGCCGGTCACCAGCGCGGTTTTGCCTGAAAGACTGAACATGAACGTCACCTCTAGCCGCCTGACCTATTCCGCGCGCCGCTGCCCCGCAAGTTTCTGCTAAGGAACCCGAAGAGCGAAAGGGAGCCGATGGCGCTAACCGGCCTGCAGATCGTCGAAGCCTTCAAGAACGCGCAGTTCTCGCGGCCATTGCCGCCGTGGATCGAGCACATGCGGGTGCACGAGGAGAACATTCTGGCTATTGCCGAGGTCGGCCGCGTCGTATCGGTTTGGACGCCCGGTCCACAATTCACATTGCCCGACGGCTATGTCCAAGGCGGGCTCATCTGCGCACTGGCGGATGGCGGGCAAGCGCTGGCGATCACGACCACGCTGGAAGCGTATGCGCCATGGGTCACCATGGATTTACAGGCCCGCTACGCGCGCCCCTTCAAGAGCGGCGAGCGCATCACGATCGAGAGCCGCGTGCTCAACATCGGCAAAACCAGCGCCATCGTGGAAACGACGTTCATGCTCGCGAGCGGCAAGTTGGCCGTAAAAGTCACCGGCGGCTGGCGCAAGTCCGATACGCGCTAGCTCTGCGCCATCGCTGCAAGTCTGTTCACGGTGTTCCAATTCCGCGCCGTGCCGAGCTTTGGAAGCTTCAGCTTCGTGCCTGCAACCGCGTTCGGATAGGTAATATACAAACATTTCTCGCCCGCCCCCCAACGTTCCGATTGGGCGGTCTCATCAAGCGTTGCCCACTCGGCGGGGCTCACCGGCGCGCGCATGAAATACACCATCAAATGACTCGGGTCTTTTTTCGCAAACACCTTAAACGGATTGGCGGCGATGATGGCTTCGAGCTCGGCGCCGGTACGAACGTAGACGTCCGTCTTCAATCCAAGCTTTTCCAGGATCACCTTCTCAAGCTTCGCTTCCAGCTTGGCGTCGGTGAGCTTCGACCCCAGCACCAGATTGCCGCTGGCGATCAGTGTCTCAACTTCAGTGAAACCCGCTTCCTCACAAGCCGCGCGCAATTCGCTCATCACCACCTTGCGGCCGCCCAGATTGACGCCGCGCAGCAGGGCAACTTGGCGGCTCACACCGTCTTCGCGAACGCTTCCAAATCCGCCGGTTCGTTCAAAGACAGCGCTTCCGCATCGGGCGCGTTGCGCTTGACCATGCCGGCCAGCTGCTTGCCCGCGCCGACTTCGACGAAGCGCGCAACGCCGCCTTCGCCAGCCATCCACTCGATGCTCTCGCGCCAGCGCACGCGGCCGGTGACTTGCTCGACCAGCAGTTTGCGGATCGTCGCCGGTTCGTTGATCGGCCGTGCCGTGACGTTCGCCACCAACGGCGCAACCAACGGCGCGATTGTCGCCGCGGCCAGCGCTTCGGCCATAGCGTCCGCGGCCGGTTGCATCAGCGGCGAGTGAAACGGCGCGGACACCGCAAGCGGCACCGCGCGCACGCCCTTGGCCTTCGCCGCCACGAGCGCAGCATCGACGCCGGCCTTCTCGCCGGAGATCACCACGTTGCCGATATTGTTGTCGTTGGCGACGACGACTACACCGGCCGCCGACCCCTCAGCGGCGATCGCCTCTGCGGTCGCCACGTCGACCTTGCCGATCAAAGCGGCCATCGCCCCTTCGCCCACCGGCACCGCCGCTTGCATCGCTTGTCCGCGTTTGCGCAGCAGCTTCGCGGCGTCCGACACCGCGAGTGCGCTGGCCGCGGCCAGCGCCGAGTATTCGCCAAGCGAATGCCCGGCGACGAAGGCCGCCTTACTGGCGTTCACGCCAAATTCGCGATCCAGCGCCCGCATCGCCGCCAAGCTCACGGCCATCAGCGCAGGCTGGGCATTGGTGGTCAGCGTGAGTTCGTCCGCCGGTCCCTCGAAGATCAATCGGGACAACTTCTCGCCAAGCGCGTCATCAACCTCCTGAAACACCTCGCGGCTCGCGCCGAAGGCGTCATGAAGGGATTTGCCCATGCCGGGCGTCTGGCTTCCCTGGCCGGGAAATATGAAGGCGATTGTCATGGCGGCGAGGTAGCCCGCGACCTTAGCCGCGTCCAGGGCGTGCTGGCGCGCTCCCGGCCTGCCGCACCGCAACCAAAAGCTTGCCTTCCCCCGCCTGATCCCTTATCCACCGCGCCTTCGCGATCCGCGGCCCCAGGGGCATCCGCTGCCTGGGGTCCATCGTTTGGACGGGTTCTTCCCCCGCCCGGGCGCCGCGGGTCACCAGGAAGAGGAAAATATGGCTTTATACGAACACGTGCTTATCGCGCGGCCGGAAATCTCGCCGCAACAGGTCGACGCTCTCGTCGAAGACATCACCAAACAAATCAAGGATGGCGGCGGCCACGTCGGGAAAACCGAATATTGGGGCCTGCGCAACCTGACCTATCGCATCCGTAAGAGCCGCAAAGGCCATTACGCGTTGCTCAACCTCGATTGCTCGGCTGCGGTCGTGCACGAACTGGAACGCCGTCTGCGCATCAATGAAGACGTGATGCGCTTCAAAACCATCCGCGTCGAAGAGCTCGACGAGGAGCCCTCTCCGATCCTGGCGCGCCGCGATCGTGAAGAGCGCCGCCGCGCCCGCCGTGAAGGCCGCGAGGGCGAAGATGGTTTAGATGATGATGGTGGGGAGGATTGATCCATGGCCCAGAAAGGCGCTCCCAAGTTTAATATCTCGAACATTCCGGCACGGCGTCCGTTCGGCCGCCGGCGCAAGGTATGCCCGTTCTCCGGCGCCAACGCGCCGAAGATCGACTACAAGGACGTGAAGCTGTTGCAGCGCTTCATCTCCGAGAAGGGCAAGATCGTTCCCGCGCGCATCACGGCGGTTTCCGCCAAGAAGCAACGCGAACTCGCTCGCGCCATCAAGCTGGCGCGCGAACTCGCGCTGCTGCCGTTCGCGGTTCAGTGAGGAGGATGATCAATGCAAGTCATTCTGCTCGAACGCGTTGAAAATCTTGGCGCCATTGGCGACGTGGTGAAGGTGCGCGACGGTTTCGCCCGCAACTTCCTGCTGCCGCAAAAGAAGGCGCTAAGAGCCAACGACGAAAACAAGAAGCTGTTCGAGGCGCGTCGCGCCGAGATCGAGGCGCGCAACGCCGAAACGCGCAGCGCCGCTGAAAAGTCTTCCAAGAAGCTCGACGGCGAAAGCTACGTCCTCATCCGCCAAGCGGGTGAAGCCGGCCAGCTCTACGGTTCGGTCTCTTCGCGCGACATCGCCGACGAGATCAACAAGGGCGCGGCCAAGGTCGATCGCGCCTCTGTCGTCCTCGACAAGCCGATCAAGACCATTGGCGTCTATGACGTGCGCGTGCGCCTGCACGCGGAAGTCACGGTGACGGTGAAGGTCAACGTCGCCCGCAGCCAAGACGAAGCCGATCGCCAAGCGCGCGGTGAAAACGTCATTGCCTCCGCAGTCGAAGCCGAACGCGCCGAAGCCGAAGCGCAAGCCAAGGACCTCGCCGCGTCTGCCTTCAAGGACGACGGCCCGCGCGAATAATCGCGCCGGACCGCAAAAGAACCAAGCCCGTGCATCGTAAGATGCGCGGGCTTTTTTCTGCGCGGCTTCCTGAGCAGGAATCGCGTCGGCCTGTCATTCCACGTCAACAACAAAGAGTTTGGGAAGACTCGCAAAATGCGGCGCAAAGGTTTCGGCGTGTAACCGATTGCCCGCCCGAATTGGCGCATCGTCGCGCCAATGTCGAACCAACCGAGCCTCCCCTTGGCCGTTCCCCCTGCGCAACCGCCGGCGCGGGTTATGCCGCACAATCTCGAAGCCGAACAAGCGCTGCTCGGCGCGATCCTGTTCGACAACGAGACCTACAATCGCATCAATCCGCTGCTGCAGGAGAAGCATTTTTTCGATCCGGTGCACGGCCGCATCTTCCGCGCCTGCTCGGAAATGATCGCCGCGGGATCGCTGGCCGACGGCGTCACGCTGCGCGAGCGCTTCACGCGCGACGGCGGCATCAAGGAAATCGGCGGCGCGGTGTATCTGATGAAGCTGCTGGACGCCGCAGCGCCGCTCACCGCGCAATCGCAGTCCTACGCCGACCTCATCTACGATCTTTCACTGCGCCGCGAACTGATCCGCGTCGGCGGCGTCATCACCGATCTGGCGGAAAACCCGCCCGAGGATCACGACGCCAAAGATATCATCGAAGAAGCCGAGCGCACCTTGTTTACGCTGGCTGAAAGCGGCGCGGCCAACACCGGCTTTTCGCCGTTTTCGAAGGCCCTCACCACCTCCATCGAAATGGCGGCCACCGCTTATGAGAGCAAATCCGACGTTTCCGGCATCGGCACCAATTTCGAAGATCTCGACCGCATGCTTGGCGGGTTGCACGCATCCGACTTGATCATTCTCGCCGGCCGACCCTCCATGGGCAAAACCGCGCTGGCCACCAACATCGCCTTCAACGTCGCGCGCAATCGCCTGAACTATAATCGCGCCGCCGACGACGATAAGCCCGCGGAAAAAGGCGGCGTGGTCGCGTTCTACTCATTGGAAATGAGCGCCGAACAGCTGGCCACGCGCTTGCTCTCGGACGCCGCCGGCATCGAAAGCGACCGCATCCGCCGCGGCAAGATCAACAAGCAGGAATACGAGCGCCTCGCCGACGAAGCCGCCAATCTGCAGCAGCTGCCGCTGCACATCGACGAAACCGGCGCCATCGGTATCGCGCAACTGCAAGCGCGCGCGCGCCGGCTGCAACGCACCTCCGGCCTCGATTGCATCGTCGTCGACTATCTGCAGCTGGTCACCGGCTCCAAGAAAGGCGGCGAAGGACGCGTGCAGGAAGTCAGCGAAATTACCCAAGGTCTGAAGGCGTTGGCGAAGGACCTCAAGGTTCCGGTCATCGCCCTGTCGCAGCTTTCCCGTCAGGTCGAAACCCGCGACGATAAGCGCCCGCAGCTTTCCGACTTGCGGGAATCCGGCTCCATCGAACAGGACGCTGACGCAGTGCTGTTCGTTTATCGCGAAAGCTATTATCTAGAACGCGCCGAACCACGCGAAGGCACCAACGAGCACATCGACTGGATGCGGCAAATGGATGAGGTGCGCAACCAAGCCGAAGTCATCATCGGCAAACAGCGCCATGGTCCCATCGGCAAGGTGAAGCTCTTCTTTGACAGCCGCTACACGAGATTCGGAAACCTCTCGGCCCGCACCGTTACCTAGGCGGCTGGCGCGCCTGCGCGTCGATACCGGCGCGATTGTCGAGAATTGGCGTTTCTTCAAAAAGCTTGCGCCAAACGCAGCCGTTGCAGCGGTCGTAAAGGCCAACGGCTACGGCCTCGGCGCCGCGCCCGCTGCGAAAGCGCTTGCCGATGCCGGCGCGCGCGTTTTCTTCACCGCAACCTCGAACGAAGGCTACGAGGTGCGCCGCACATTGGGCGACGGCCCGCAGGTCATGGTGCTGAACGGGCCGACCGAGTTCGATCTGCCCCTCTACACCCAAGCCAAACTCACGCCGGTGCTGAACTCGCTCGCGCAAATCAAAATCTGGAACGGCAGCGGGCCTGCGGCTTTGCACATCGACACCGGCATGAACCGCTTGGGTCTCGGGCCTGAAGAACTGCCGCACGCGGCAATGGCGCTCAAGGACACGACTTTGGCGCTGATCATGAGCCACCTCGCGTGCTCGTCCGACGTGAAGCATGAATTCAACGCCACGCAACGCGCACGCTTCGTCGATGCCGCGACGCTTTTTCCGAAGGCGCCGCTCAGTCTTTCCGCCACCGGCGGCGCGCTCATCGGCGCCGACTATCACTTCGATCTGCTGCGCATCGGCGTCGGCCTTTACGGCTCCGGTTCGCTCGACGCCGATAACCCCACACTTTCTGTGGCCGCCACCATTGACGCGCCCATCCTGCAGGTGCGCGACGTGGAAGCGGGCGAGGTATTTGGCTACGGATCGACCTTCACCGCGCCAAAAAAGATGCGCACCGCCACCGTTGCGGTCGGTTACGCCGACGGCTTCTTGCGTTCGCTCGGCGGGCGCGGCTATGGCGTGATCGAGGGCCGCAAAGCGCCCATATTGGGACGCGTGTCCATGGATTTGACGATCATAGACGTGACCGACATCCCCACCGCGCTGCCCGGCGCAATGGTCGAATTCCTCGGCGCAAATGCACCGCTCGACGATGTTGCACGTCTCGCAAGCACCGCGTCGTACGAAATCCTCACCACGTTCGCCGGAACGGTGCGCCGGAGCGGCGTGCGCGGATGAACCCGTTCGCCGCCATCGGCCGCGCCGTCCTCGACATGCTCGCGGAAGTCGGGCGCTTCGCGGCCTTCGTCGCGCGCGCCGTGGTTTCGGTATTCTCGCCGCCGATCTTCGTGGGCCAGTTTTGGCGCCAGTGCGCGAGCGTGGGTTATTTCTCGCTGCCAGTGATTGGCCTAACCGCCGTGTTCATCGGCGCGGCGCTCACTCTCAACATCTATGTGGGCGGTGTTCGCTTCAATGCGGAGCAGTTTGTCCCCAACATCGTCGTACTCGGCATCACCCGCGAGCTTGGGCCGGTGCTTGCCGGCCTCATGTTGGCGGGTCGCGTCTCCGCCGGCATCGCCGCTGAGATCGGCACCATGCGCGTGACCGAGCAGATCGACGCCATGACCACCCTGTCGACGGACCCGTTCCGCTTTCTGATCGCGCCACGCGTGCTCGCGGCGACATTGTGTCTGCCCCTGTTGGTGGTCGCCGCCGATATCATCGGCGTCATGGGCGGCTATCTCGTCGCCGTGAACAGTCTCAAGTTCAACGGCGCCATTTATCTGCACAACACGTTTCAGTTTCTGAAGCAGGAGGACGTGATCCTTGGTCTCACCAAGGCGGGCGTGTTCGGCTTCATCATCGCCGTGATGGGCGCCTATCAGGGCTACAATAGCCAAGGCGGCGCGCTCGGCGTAGGCCGCGCCACCACCAACGCCGTGGTCGGCTCCATCGTATTGATCCTCGCGGTCAACTATCTCGTCACCGCGTTCTTCGTGGATTGATGCGATGACCACACCCAAGCTCCAACTCGCCGGCGTGAAGAAGCAGCTGCGCGGCCGCCAGGTGCTCGACGGCGTCGATATCGACGTCGCGCCGGGCAAGTCGCTGGTGATCATCGGCGGCTCCGGCGTCGGCAAATCGGTGACACTGAAATGCGCGCTCGGGCTGATGACGCCGGACGCGGGCCAAGTGCTGGTCGATGGCGCTGACGTCACCCGCATGCCGCCTTCGATCCGCGCGCGCGCCATGCGCAAGTTCGGCATGCTGTTTCAGGGCGCGGCGCTGTTCGACAGCGCCACTGTCTGGGAAAACATCGCCTTCCGCTTGATCTACGCCGACAAGGTTTCGCGCAAAGAGGCGCGCGAGCGCGCCATCGAAACCATGCGCAAAGTCCGCCTAGCGCCTGAGTTCGCTGACGTGCGGCCGATCGAACTTTCAGGCGGCATGCAAAAGCGCGCGGGCCTCGCGCGCGCCATCATCGCCAAGCCAGAGATCATTTTCTTCGACGAGCCGACCACCGGTCTCGATCCGATTACGGCCGACGCCATCAACGATCTCATCGTCGAACAAACCAAAGACCTCGGCTGCGCGGCCGTCTCCATCACCCACGACATGGCCAGCGCCCGCAAAATCGCCGATGAGATCGCCATGCTTTACGCCGGCAAGATCGTCTGGCGCGGGCCGGCTGCGAGCATCGACCATTCCGGCAACGCCATGGTCGATCAATTCATCAACGGCCGCGCCGACGGTCCGATCCAAGCTGTGGTCTAGCCGCGCAGCTTGAGCCCGTCGGCGACGATCTTGGCATGATCGAACGCGAGCTTCGCGTCGCGCCAATTGTCCACGAACGACGCCGACGCCGCATCGTCTCCGCCTGCAACTTTCGTTGACTTCGGCCGCACCAGGAACGCGGTGCTGACGCTGTGACCACGCGGGTCGCGCTTGGGATTGGAATAGACGCCAATAAGTTGCAGAACTTTTCCCTCAATGCGCGTCTCTTCATGAAGCTCGCGTAATGCGGCCTGCTCAACCGTCTCACCGATTTCGACGAAGCCGCCCGGCAACGCATACATGCCTTTGAACGGAGGGTTGGCGCGCCGGATCAACAGCAACCGCCCTGCACGGTCAAAAACGACACAATCAACTGTCAGCAGCGGTGTCTTCGGTTTCATTCGCAAATTCTCCCGACCGGCGCGGGAACCTCCAACACGCGCGTGCGCGGCGCAACCTGCTCCAGTATGTCGCGCCTCAATTCAGTGGACCGCACGTGCGCACGGATTTTAACTCTCGAACTTGGGGACGTTTCCCGACAACAGCTCGCGCGCGCGGCCTTGGCCGCCCGAACAGAGCTGCTGTAGGGGCGGTCGGGCGGCCGCTGGACGTACGCAAATGCTAAAAGTTATCGGCGCCGGGCTGAGTAGAACGGGCACGCATTCACTGCATGCGGCGCTGGAAGCGCTTGGCATGCATTCGGTGCATTTCGATTCGGAACGGCTCAACGACATCGTTGAGGGCGTCGAGCCACATCCCAACTTCCGCCGCTACGACGACGTCGACGCCGTGATCGATCTGCCCGCGTCGCTCTTCTATAAGGAACTGGCCGACGCTTATCCTGACGCCAAGGTCGTTCTAACGCTGCGCGACACCGACGAATGGTGGCGCGGCATCAAGCGCCACTTCGAAATCAA
This sequence comes from Terricaulis sp., assembly GCA_047601265.1. Lineage (GTDB taxonomy): Bacteria > Pseudomonadota > Alphaproteobacteria > Caulobacterales > Aquidulcibacteraceae > Vitreimonas. The sequence goes on along the minus strand of JASGJR010000001.1, from coordinate 205,242 downwards.
TTATGTCGCCAACGAGCGGCTGTTGCGGCACCGCCTCGTGCAAAAGCTCGGCGTTGCTTACGAAGAAGCGCCGATCGACCGCTTCCGCCGCGCGCTGCGGCAGTACGCGTACGGATCAACGGTGCCGAGCGAATACCTGTATAAGAAGCGCTTCGACGAACATAACCGGCTGGTGCAGGCAACCATCCCGCCCGAGCGCCTGTTGGTCATCGATATAACCAAGGGCGACGGCTACCAGAAACTCTGTCCGTTCCTCGGGCTGGATCCGGTTGCATCGCCATTCCCGCATCTGTTTGCGGCAAACGACGTGCATCCCGAAGAAGCGGCGGCAATCGAAGCGATCCACGAGCATCACTAGCCAAGCGTGCGGCGAAACAGGGCGATCAGTTCGTGGTGGGCCCGTTCGGCGGCGTCGCGCTTGTAGGTTGGGAAATCCGCCTTGGTCCAACCGTGCTTGGCGCCTTCATAGGTCTCGTGGCGATAATTGACGCCAGCGGCGTCAAACGCCTCTTTCAAGCGCACTTCCATCGCCGGCGGGTAGGACGGATCTTCCACCGCGGCGGCGATGTAGATTTCGCCCTTCATCTTTGACGCCAACAGGTGCGGGCTGACATCTGCATCCGTCGCCAAACTGCCGCCATGAAAGCTCGCGGCAGCGGCGACGCGCTCGGGATAAGTGGCGAGCGCCGTCAGCGCCATCGCGCCGCCCACGCAATAGCCCGTCACGCCGATCTTCTTACCGCGCACGTCCTGGCGCGTGTCGAGATAGGCGATGAACGCAGCCGTGTCGTCCGCACCGGCTTTCTTCGCGCTCGTCGTCGCGAAGAACGGCCCCAGGATTTGACGGAAGTCGCCCTCGAACACAGCCTTCGGATCGAACGGCGGATACGGCCCCTTGCGATAGAAAAGATCGGGCAACAACACCACGAAGCCTTCGTCGGCGATGCGCTGAGCCATGTTGAAAAGCGTCGGCCTGATCGCCAAGCCATCCATGTAGTAGATCACCGCAGGCCACGGCCCCGCGCCCTGCGACGGCGTGAACACCAGCGTCGGGCAGACGCCATCCTCGGTGCGGACGTCGACTTTCTCTTGAGCCATCTCGGACTGCCTCAGATGCTGCGTGCGATGACGCTATCGATCTGCTCCGGCGTCGTCGTCGGCCCGAAGCGGGCCACGACCTTTCCGTCCTTGTTCACCAAGAACTTGGTGAAGTTCCACTTGATCGACTTCGATCCAAGGAAGCCGCGCTTTTCGCTTTCCATGAACTTATAGAGCGGGTGCGCGTTGGGTCCGTTGACATCGATCTTCGCAAACACCGGAAACGTCACGTCATAGGTCAGCGAGCAGAAATTTTTGATCTCTTCGGCGTTGCCCGGCTCCTGCTTGCCGAACTGATTGCACGGAAAGCCCAGCACTTCGACGCCCTTGGCGGCGTATTTGCGATGCAGTTCTTCCAGCCCCTTATATTGCGGCGTGAACCCGCACTGGCTTGCCACGTTGACGATCAGCAGCGTCTTGCCGCGAAACTCCGACAGCGACCGCTCCTTGCCGTCGATATCGCGCGCCGTGAAGTCGTAAACCGTGGTCATTATTCGCGATCCTCATTGGCGCACCGCTTGGCGTTGATGTCGCGCATCGCACCCGGCTGACCGAACGTGCCCGTCAGATCGGTGGTGATCGGCGCGGTGACATCGAGATTGTACGAGAGCGCCTCACCCGTCGGCGCGCCATGGGCGTCGAGCCGGTGCAGCGTCAGCGCTACATGGTTGCCGCCCTCGATCGCCCACGTGCCGCTATAAGAAACGACGTTCGATTGATCGGCATAATCGTAATAGCTCACCGAGGTATTGGTGAAGACGAGATCCGAGAGCCCGCAATCGCGCCCAAACGACCATTCCCCGCCCAGCGCCTTCGCATCAACGCTCACGGTGGAGGCGGCCGGCGTCGCTGCGCTCTCGGCCACTGTAGTGGTTTCGGGCGCAGCCGCTGGCGGCGCGCTCGGCTGCGTACAGGCCGCCACGGCACACATAACGGCAACGGCAAACAATCGGGGCATGAACATCCTCCCGCCGCAGCCATCGCACCGCGCCCAAGCGGGCGCAAGCTCTAGGCGGCGAGCGCGAGTTTTTTGGCTTTCTTGAGGTCGGCGACGAAGTGCGCGAACTCCGCTTGTTTGTCATCCTCGCTCGGCAACCGCAGCAACATCGAAGGGTGGATTGTCGCCCGCATCGGCAAGCCTTCGCGCGTCTTCAAAGTTTCGTCGCGCACCGCTGTCAGCGAGCCTTTGTGCGCCGACAGCGATTGGAGCGCGGTTACGCCCAGCGCAACAATCAGTTTCGGCTGCACCAATTCCAGCTCATGCTTTACCCACCAACGGCAGATTTCGATCTCGCCTTTGTCGGCGCGCTTGTGCAGCCTGCGTTTGCCGCGCGGCTCGTGTTTGAAATGCTTCACCGCATTGGTGACGAAGATTTCGCCGCGCGCGATTTCCGCCGCTTCAAGTGCGCGGTCCAGCATCTTGCCCGCCGGGCCGACGAATGGCGTACCCGCCAAATCTTCCTGATCGCCAGGCTGTTCGCCGACCAACGCCAGCAATGGCCGCTCAATCTTTCCTTCACCCGGCACCGCCTGCGTTGCGTCGCGCCACAACGGACATGCGCGACACGCCTTCAGCGCGCGATTGAGCTCCGCCATCGACGCCGGCGCTTTCTCGTGCTCGGCCACCGGCGCCAGCCGTTCCGGCAAATCCTCCGGCTTGATCTTCGCATGCGCCGCGCCGGCGCGTTTCTTGGCTGAGGTGGGTTGAGCTTGGACCATGGTGTTAGCACGGATCGAGGCGGAGCGGATCAGAGAGGAAATGCCCTGCGCCTCCGGCAAGTTCCGCCAATAATGTTGCGGCATCTCCCGCTTCATCGCCTTCACTTTGAGGCGCGCGGGATTGAACATGCTTTCGTAGTAGGCGCGCCAATCATCGTCGCGCGCGTCCTCCGCCGACACATCGCTGCGCGCGCCGCCAGGCGCCGTCGATAACGTCGTACCGTTCCAATGCAGCGACGCTTGCGGGGTAACAATCGACCAGCGCATGCCGGCAAAGCGCTTCACGAAAAAGTCCGCAACCGCCAGCGTGATGTGATGTTGCGGCTCAAACCAAGCAATGAAGCGCGGGCCGTCCGGCTCGGCCACTTCACGAAAGCGGACGAATGCATGCATCTTGTGCTCATCGCGCGCGACCGCCTTGGCCAGCGCGCGCACGCGCAGGACGTCCGGATCAGCAGCGTCCTCCATCAAGTCGCGCTCGTCCTGCAAACGCCATAGCAGGCGATACAGCAGCGCGAAACGTTCGGGGTCGGAGTGTAAAGCGGCCTTCTCGGCGAACTCCACGAAGGTACGAGGCACGGTTATTCGGACCGCCGGCGCCTCGCCGGCATGTTCCTTTAAGTTTGCACCAGCGTTGCCGGCGGGGGCGCCGGCGGTCCATGTGTCGAAGAACAATTCCGGCGCTTGTGCGCTCGTCCACGTCACCTCATCCGGCACGGTCTGCGCCGCCAGCAACGCGCGCGCTTTTGCCCGCCATTCGGCATAACCGGCACCCTCCGCCAATTCGACCGCGATCACGCGAATAAATCCATTTGCTTTGCGGGCGGGGTCAGCTTCCCGCGCAAATTGGCGTCATCCGCCAATGGCCGCCAATCGCGTGCGATCAGAAACGGCCGGCATTTCTCCACCGATCGCGCCAAACGCTGCACATCGTCCAGACCCAAGGTGCGCAGCCGCCGCGCCGCGATGATCTTGTCGATGGTTTTTACGCCAAGGCCCGGCACCCGCAGCAGCACCTCGCGGTCGGCCGTGTTCACGTCGACGGGAAATTTGTCGCGATGCGCCAACGCCCACGCCAGTTTCGGATCGATCGCCAAGTCCAGCAACCCATCGCCGCCGGTAACGATCTCATGTGCGGCAAATCCATAAAACCGCATCATCCAATCGGCCTGATAGAGCCGGAGCTCGCGCATCAGCGGCGCAGCCTGGAGCGGCAAGCGCGACGTCGAATCCGGAATAGGACTGAACGCGGAATAGTAGACCCGCTTTAGTTTGTAGCCGGAGTAGAGCTGCGTCGACGCCGTTAGAATATCGCGGTCATCGGCGCCATCTGCGCCGACAATAAGCTGTGTCGACTGCCCCGCTGGCGCAAACGCCGGCGCGTTTTTCTCCGACGCTTCTTCAATGCCCAGACGCACCCGCGCCATCGAACCGCGAATAATGTCGCTGCGCTTTTCCGGCGCCAGGATCGCCAGCGTGTCTTCCCGCGGCAGCTCCACGTTTACCGACACGCGGTCAGCATACTTGCCGGCTTCGGCGATGAGCTCCGGTGAGGCGCCGGCGATCAGTTTCAAGTGAATGTAGCCCGCGAACTTGTGCGTCTCGCGCAGGCTCTTCGCCACGCGCGTCATCTCTTCCATGGTTTCGTCGTGGGACTTGATGATGCCCGAAGAGAGAAACAGCCCCTCAATGTAATTGCGTTTGTAGAAGTCGAGCGTGAGCTGAACGACCTCCTCAACGGTGAACTTCGCGCGCGGCACGTTGGAGGAGCGGCGGTTGATGCAATAGGCGCAATCGTAAAGGCACTGGTTCGTCAGCAGCACCTTCAGCAACGACACGCAGCGCCCATCCGGCGTGTACGAGTGGCAAATCCCCATGCCTCCATCAGTGGAGCCAATGCCGCCCGTACCGGCGCTATCGCGCTTCTTGCCGCCGCTAGACGCGCATGAAGCGTCGTACTTGGCGGCGTCGGCCAAAATCCTGAGCTTGTCGCGAAGTAGCATTTGTTCTATTTATGTTCTCACCTGTGTCGCGGGCAAGCCCGGAACCGCAGACGCGCCCGAATCCGGCTAGGTCCGAAGGCAGGAGAACCGCGATGGCCAAGGCTGACCACGTTTTCACCTGCCAGGCCTGCGGCGCGATTTGGCCGAAATGGGCCGGCAAGTGCGACGCTTGCGGGGAGTGGAACACACTGGTCGAGGAAGCCGCGGGCCGCTCCGTGGTGCCCGGTGCGCTTGCTGCGCCTACCGGCGGCGCCAAGAAGGCGCGTGCGGTCTCCTTCGTCGAACTGTCTGGCGAGGCCGATCCGCCAGCGCGTCTCGAAAGCGGTATTTCCGAATTCGACCGGGTGTGCGGCGGCGGGCTGGCGCAAGCGTCCGCTATTCTCATCGGCGGCGATCCCGGCGTCGGCAAATCGACCTTGCTGCTGCAAGTCGCCGCCGCGCTTTCGCGCAAAGGGCACAGCGTGGCCTACGTAACCGGCGAAGAAGCCGAAGCGCAGGTGCAAGATCGCGCGCGCCGTCTCAAGGCGGCGGATGCGCCTGTCCAGCTCGCCGCAGAAACCGATCTGCGCAAAATTCTCGAAGGTCTCAAAACCTTGAAGCCAGACGTGGTGGTGATGGATTCGATCCAGACCGTCTGGGCCGATGGCGTTGAAGCCGCCCCCGGAACCGTCGCGCAGGTGCGCGCGTGCGCGCACGAATTGGTGCGTTTTGCCAAGAAAAGCGGCTGTGTGCTGATCCTCGTCGGCCACGTCACCAAGGACGGGCAAATCGCCGGACCGCGCGTGGTCGAGCATTTGGTCGATGCGGTGATCTATTTCGAGGGTGAGCGCGGCTTGCCATTCCGCATTTTGCGCGCGGTGAAAAACCGCTTCGGACCCACCGACGAAATCGGCGTGTTCGAGATGGTGGAATTAGGTTTGGTGGAAACGCCCAATCCTTCCGCGCTCTTCCTCGGCGCCAATGGCGAGCGCGCCAGCGGCGCTGCGGTGTTCGCTGGCGTCGAAGGCTCACGGCCGGTGCTGGTTGAAATCCAAGCGCTCGCCGCGCCCAGCGCGTACGGCACGCCGCGCCGCGCCATCGTCGGCTGGGACAGCGCCCGGCTCGCCATGATCCTCGCCGTACTGGAAACGCGGTGCGGCCTCTCGTTTGCGGGCCGCGATGTGTACCTCTCCGTCTCTGGCGGCCTGCGCGTTACCGAGCCCGCGGCCGATCTCGCCGTCGCCGCCGCACTCATCTCCGCACTGACCGACGAACCGCTGCCAAAGCACTGCGTCGCGTTCGGCGAGGTGGCGTTGTCGGGCGAAGTCCGCCCCGCCGGCCGCACCGATTTGCGCTTGAAGGAAGCCTCCAAACTAGGCTTCACCGACGCGCTGGCGCCGCCGCAGAAGAAGGGCGCCACCAGCGCCGGAGTGCGGGTGCGCAGCATCAATCACATCAGCGACCTCGTGGCCGCCATCGGCGCAGGCGTAAATCGCGCCGCGAGCTAGCCGGACAAGATTTTTTGCAACGCCAAGTCGTTGCAGACACGAATGGACCCGCGAAGGCGGCGCACTGGCGCGACGCACCTGCGCCGCAGCGGATGGCGGGTGGGCTTTCCTTCGCCGCATTGGCCGTCTATCGATTTGCGGCGCAGGACGTAAGCGAGGCCTCAAAACGAGGCCCGGGCTGGATTGGGGAGACCGATGGGCTTCACGTGGTTCGATTTCGCCGCCCTGGTCGTTCTAGGCCTCTCCGGCGTCATGGCGTTTGCCCGCGGCCTTATCCGCGAAGTCTTCTCCATCATCGCTTTCATCGGCGGCGCCATCGCCGCGGTTTTCTTCGCCAGTATGGGCCGTCCGCTCGTCGAACAATTCACGCCGCTTTCCGGCCCGCTTGCGTCAGTCGCAGCGGGCCTCGTCATTTTCCTGATCGTGTTCATCACTATCACCGTGATCACCTCGATCGTCGCCAAGGAAGCGCACCAATCGACCGAGATTTCGAGCTTCGACCGGGCGGCGGGTCTGGCGTTCGGCATACTCCGCGGTGTCCTGGTCGTTTCGCTGTTCGTGCTGCTGATGCGGCAAACGACGCCGACCGACACCACGCAGCCTGCAGATCCGATGCAGGACGCTATTCGCGGCGCGCGAACCTTTCCTATCTATGACGGTGTGGCCAAGGCGCTTGAGGCAGTTCTGCCTCAGGCTCGTGACCGCGCACGTGATATAATCGACCGCCAGAAGGGCGAGTCGGCCCCGATCCCGCCGGCCAGTACGCCTGCGACCACAACGCCCCAGGGCGCGACGCCCTAAGAGCCGAGGTACACATGTCCGAGCGCCTCCTTCTTCACTTTGAGACGGCGCCCGGAGACCACCAAGATTTAGCGCCCGGCGATCGCTGGGAACTCGACGACAAACCGCGCGAGGAATGCGGCGTGTTCGGCGTCTTCGGCAGCGAGGATGCGTCGGTGCTCACCGCCCTCGGCCTGCACGGACTTCAGCATCGCGGCCAAGAAGGCTGCGGCATCGTCAGCTTCGACGGCACGCGTTTTCATCACGAACGCCACCTCGGCCTTGTCGGCGAAAACTTCTCGGGCGCCGACGTGCCGAAGCGCTTGCCGGGCAACATCGCCATTGGCCACACGCGCTACGCGACCCAAGGCGGCACCATTCTGCGCAACGTGCAGCCGCTCTTCGCTGACCTCTCGTTCGGCGGCTTCGCTATCGCCCACAACGGCAACCTCACCAATTCCCGCGATCTGCGCGAGCGGCTCGTTGAAGATGGCGCGATTTTCCAATCGACCTCCGACACCGAATGCATTGTCCAACTGATCGCGCGTTCGCGCCGCGCCAAGATCGTCGACCGCTTCGTTGAAGCCATCCACCAGATCCAAGGCGCCTATGCGCTGGTGTGCTTGTCCAAGGACATGATGATCGGCGCGCGCGACCCGATCGGCATTCGTCCGCTGGTGCTGGGCGACCGCAACGGCGCGCCGATCCTCGCATCGGAGACCTGCGCGTTGGACATGATCGGCGCCAAGTTCGTGCGCACCATCAAGCCGGGCGAAGTTATTGTCGCCACCAAGGCGCGCGGCGGCGAGATCAAACTCGAAAGCCATTTCCCGTTCGGCGAACGCCAAGCCCGGCCGTGCATTTTCGAGTATGTCTACTTCGCGCGTCCGGACTCGGTGATCGACGGCCGCTCCGTCTATGACATCCGCAAGCGCATGGGCATGCGCCTCGCTCAAGAAACTGGCGTTGAAGCCGACGTCATCGTGCCGGTGCCGGACTCCGGCGTGCCAGCTGCGATGGGCTTTGCCGCGCAAAGCGGCGTCTCTTACGAACTCGGCATCATCCGCAATCACTATGTCGGCCGCACCTTTATCCAGCCGAAACAGGAAATCCGCGCACTCGGCGTGCGCTTGAAACACGCAGCCAACACCGGCGTCCTCAAAGGCAAGCGCGTCGTGCTGGTCGATGACTCCATCGTCCGCGGCACCACCTCGCAGAAGATCGTGCAAATGGTGCGCGAGGCGGGCGCCAAGGAGGTCCATTTCCGCAGCGCCTCACCGCCGATCAAGCACCCCGACTTTTACGGCATCGATATGCCGAGCCTCGATCAGCTGATGGCCGCGCAAATGACGCTTGAAGAAATGCGCAAGACGTTGGGCGTCGACAGCCTGGGCTTCCTTTCGGTTGACGGTCTCTATTGGGCGATGGGCATTGACAAACGCGACGCCGACAACCCCCAATTCACCGACCACGCCTTCACGGGCGACTATCCGACGCCGCTCTTGGATTACTCGTCCGACCGCGCCGCCAAGGACATCCAACTCTCGCTGCTGGCTGAAAGCACAGCGGACTAACCCCACGTGCATCCGTTCCGGCTTGGTTTATAGTCCGCGCCATGGATGCGCCAGACCTCCGCATTGCCATCGCCAGCAACAAGGCGAAGCTCGATGCGCTGCGTCCGCTTCGCGCCGGCGCATTGCGCAATCTGCGTAAATACTACGATCTAGAGCTGACTTACACGTCGAACGCGATTGAGGGCAACACTCTGACAGCGCGTGAAACGGCCGAGGTTATCGAGCACGGCGTCACTATCGCTGGAAAACGTTTGCGCGACCATCTCGAAGCCATCGACCACTACGAAGCACTGCAATGGGTGCGCGGCCTTGCCGTGGAGACCACCCCGCTCAACGAAACAAGCGTCACCGAGTTGCACCGCCGCGTTGTCGCGCGTAGCCAACCTGACATTGCTGGGATTTACAGTTCGCTGCCGCGGCGCATCCTCGGCTCCAGCGTAGTATTTCCAAACCCAGCGAAAATTTCCGATCTCATGGCTGCCTTCGGCGCAGGGTTGTCAGCTTCAGCCGCCAGCCCGGAGAGCGCGTTTGAGGCTCATCTGCGCCTAGTCTCGATCCATCCGTTCAGCGATGGCAACGGTCGCACCGCGCGCCTGCTGATGAACCTGATCTTGCTGCGCGCGGGCTATCCGCCAGTTGCCGTGCGCCCCGAAGATCGTCTTGCCTATCTCGACGCGCTCGAAAAAAACCAGCTTGCCGAAGACGCAGCAGCGTACAACCGCTTCATGCTACAGCGCCTCAACGATACTCTAACCGAATATATCGACGTGTTGACCCAAGCCGCACCGCCCACAGACCAACGGAACTAAGCATGAAGCGCATCGCCATCGTCACTGGCGCATCGCGCGGCATTGGCCGCGCCGCGGCGCTTGAGCTCACGCGCCGAAATTGGCGCATCATCGCCCTGGCGCGCAGCCAAAAAGCGCTCGAGGGGCTCGATGACGAAATCCGCGCGCTTGGCGGCGAAGCCACGCTCATACCGATCGATCTTCGCGACATGGTGGCCATCGACGCCATCGCCGCGCCCTTGCTGGAGCGCTTCGGGCGCATCGACGGTCTGGCCGCATGCGCCGGCGCGTTGGGCGCGTTGACGCCGGTTCAGCAGATCGCGCCGGCGGCGATGGATGAGACCATCACCGTGAACTACCTCGCCAATCAGCGCCTCATTCGCGCGCTGCATCCGCTGCTACGCACTTCAGAAGCCGGGCGCGCCGTCTTCGTCACGTCGGGAGCCGCAACCAGCCCGCTCGCATACTGGGCGCCCTATGCTGCGAGCAAAGCCGCGCTCGACGCATTGGTGAAGGTCTACGCCAAAGAAGTCGAGATCACGCCGATCCGCGCCAACCTCTTCAGCCCCGGTCCGGTCCGCACCGCCATGCGTGCAAAAGCGTTTCCCGGCGAAGATCCGCTGACTCTTCCGCCGCCTGAAGAGGTGGTGCTACAAATGGCGCCTATGTTGGACGCAAGCTACACCGCCAACGGCGAGATCGTCCGCTTCCAGCGCGGCTGACGCGCATGGCGTCGTTCGACTGCATCATCATCGGCGCGGGCGCGGCGGGTCTCTACTGTGCGATGCACGCGGGACGCCGTGGCCGCCGTGTGCTGGTGCTCGAACACAACGAAGAAGCCGGCGCCAAGATTCTGATCTCCGGCGGCGGGCGCTGCAACTTCACCAATATCAACGCGAGCGATCACGCGCGCTACATAAGCGCCAATCCGCATTTCGCCCGTTCCGCACTCTCGCGGCACACGCCTTCGGATTTTCTGGCGCTGATCGATAAACATCGCATCCAGTTCTACGAAAAAACGCTCGGACAATTGTTCTGCGAAGGCGCGCGCTCGTCGCGACGCATCGTCGATATGTTGCTGAAGGAATGCACCGGCGCGGACGTCGTCGTGCGCTGCGGCGTACACGTAAGCGGCGTCACGCACAATGGCCGCTTTCAGGTACAAACCAGCGCAGGCGCTGTCAGCGCCGAAACACTGGTGGTCGCTTCGGGCGGCCTCTCCATCCCCAAGCTCGGCGCGAGCGGCATTGGCTACGATATCGCCACGCAATTCGGCGTGAACATTATCGCCACGCGCCCCGGCCTCGTGCCGCTCACCTTCAGCAACGCTGATCTTGCCTGGATGCAACCGCTTTCCGGCGTTAGCGCCGATATCAGCGCGACCGCGAGCGGCACGGCCTTCCGCGAAGCTGCTCTCTTCACGCACCGCGGCCTATCAGGTCCAGCGATCCTGCAAGCCTCATCGCATCTCCAACGTGGCGCACCGCTTGCGATTGATTGGCTTCCAAACGCCAAGGAAGACATCCTCATCGAACGAAAGCGCGCACGCCCCAAAGCGCAGCTCAAATCCATGTTGGCCGAATTGCTGCCGGATCGCCTCGCCACAGCGCTTTCCGGCAACCTGCCTGCCGGCGCACTCGGCGACATGAAGGATGCAACGCTCACCGACGCGGCGCGCGCACTGAAGCGCTTCATGCTGACGCCCGTCGGTGACGAAGGCTACGCCAAAGCCGAGGTCACCGTCGGCGGCGTCGACACCAACGCGCTCTCACAGCAAAACATGGAAGCGCGCAGCGTGATGGGCCTCTTCTTCGTCGGCGAAGCGGTGGACGTCACTGGTTGGCTCGGCGGCTACAATTTCCAATGGGCGTGGTCGAGCGGTTGGGCCGCCGGTCAATCGTGCTGAGCGAATTTTGAATTCGCCCATGCGATCGGCAGGCCCACCAAGATCGTGTGCGTGAACACCGTTCCCGCGAGCAGCAATGGCCGCTTGAACTGCAGGGCACGCTCCACTGCGCTTTGAATGCGCGCTTTGCCGTCGGCGAGATTGGCCACAAAATGTCCGTCGGCCGCCGCCGAAAGCGGCACCACCACGTAGTTCATCACCACGAAAAGAATGACGCCGTAGATCAGACCCCACGCGACCCAGTTTGATGCGGCGACGCGTCCGAACACCAACACAAACACCCCGGCCATCACGAGCGCGATGCCGAAATGCGTGCAAGCGCCGATGATCGCCGCGGTCTGTCCGCCCGCCATCGCCGCGTCGCGCCCCATCCAGCCGCCAGCAACCGATTGCAGCACCTCCATCGGCGTCAACGCGGAAGACAAACCAAGACTTGCCGCCAACGGTCCGTACACGGCGAACGCATAGCCGATGTCCAGCACGCCGGCGATGAGCCCGCCAATCAAGATCGCTTTCAGGGTTCCCATGCGAACCTCCCCCGAGATTTGAGGGGAGTGAAGCGCGCGCCGCGCCGCACGCCTACCAATTTTCGACCAGCATCACAGCTTCTTGCGTGCGCCTGTGTGTTTACACGCACACTTTATCGGCTTTGCCGCCTGCGCACGCCTGACTAGGTTATCATGCGAACACGGGAGCCGCAGTCGCAGAACAATGCCCGGCGCAGTGGCGCCAGTAACTTGGTGACTATTCCTCGTCCGCGAACGGATTTTTGCCCTCGCGGATGATGAGACGGATCGGCGCGGCGTGCAGATCGAATGCGTCGCGCAAGCCGTTCGCGAGATAACGCCGGTAGCTTTCCGGCATTTCCTCGCCGCGCGAGCAGATCAGCACGAAGGTCGGCGGACGCGCTTTGATTTGCGTTAGATAGCGCGGCTTGATCCGGCGGCCGCTGACAGCCGGCGGCGGATGACGCGACACGGTCGCGTGCAGCCAATCGTTCAAGTCCTTGGTTTTGACACGCGCCGTCCAATCCGTGTGCGCTTCGTCCACAGCGCGCATCAACCGGTCGAGGCCTACGCCCGATGGCGCAGAAATCGTCACCAGCGGCGCACCCCGCGCTTGCGGCAGACTTTCCTTGGCAACCAGTTTCAACTCGTCCCAAGTCGCGCGGCTGTCTTCGATGGTGTCCCACTTGGCCAAGCAGAACACCAAGGCGCGTCCTTCACGCACGACCAGATCGGCGATGGTCAGATCCTGGCGCTCGAACGCATCGCGCGCATCCATCACCAACACGCACACATCGGCGAAGCGGATCGCATGCAGCGTCTCGCTGACCGACATGCGCTCAAGCTTTGCCTGCACTTTCGCTTTCTTGCGCATGCCGGCAGTGTCGACGAGACGGTAGCGCTTGCCGTGATACGTCCAATCGACCGCAATGGCGTCGCGCGTGATGCCGGCTTCCGGGCCGACGAGCAGGCGATCCTCGCCGATCAAAGCGTTGACCAAAGTCGACTTGCCAGCGTTCGGCCTGCCGATGATCGCCAGATTGATCGGACGCTTGGATGGATCGGCCTCTTCCTCACCGGCTTGCGGCGCGACCGCCACAATGGCCGCGTACAGATCGCCCATGCCTTCGCCATGTTCGGCGGAAATAGCGACCGGTTCACCCAGACCCAAACCGTAAGCTTCGTGCACACCCGCCGTGCTGGCTTTGCTTTCCGCTTTGTTCGCCGCCAGCACCACCGGCTTGTCGGCGCGGCGCAACAAGGCCGCGAAGCTTTCATCGACAGTGGTGATGCCGACGCGCGCATCGACAACAAACAGGATCACATCGGCGTCGGCGATCGCGAACTCAGTCTGCGCGCGCATGCGCGCTTCGAGCGACTCGTCGGTCGCGTCCTCGAAACCAGCGGTATCGATCAGTTCGAGATCGAGGTCGCCAAGCCTGCCCTTGGCTTCGCGCCGGTCGCGCGTCACCCCGGGCGTGTCATCCACGATCGCGAGCTTTTTGCCCGCGAGGCGGTTGAACAACGTGGACTTACCGACATTCGGCCGCCCGACGATCGCGAGCTTGATCGCCATGGGCCTACATTCAGTGCAGCACGATCAGATGCGCGCTATCGCTGACCAGATAGATTTGGTCGTTCGCAGTGATCGGAGGAATGAAAATCGGTTGATGCACGTCGACGCGCGTCAGCGTCTCGCCGTTGGCCGGTGAGATCGCGACCACTTCGCCCATGGAGTTGGCAAGGATCAGTTTGCTGTTGACCATGATCGGGCCAGTCCAGGCAACGCGGCCCTTATGCGTATCTTCGTGCTGATAACGGCGCAGTTGCGCGACCCAATAGATGTTGCCAGTCGCGGTGTCGAACGCTGCCAACTCGCCGTCGACACTCACCGCGTACAGAACGCCGCCGATCACGCACGGCGTCTGTGTCGACGCGAACGGCTTGGCCCACTTGCGGCTGCCGGTGCGGATGTCGATCGCCACCAACACGCCGGAATGGCTGACGGCATAAACGATGCCGTTGCTGACCACCGGGCGGCCGGCAATATCATTGATTGCGGAAAGCGACGTCAGACGTCCCGTCCGCGAAAGCGAATCTTCCCAGAGCCGGCTGCCGTTTGCCGAGAGCAACGCCACCAACTCGCCAGACGCAAACGGCGCAACCACCGTCTCGCCATCTACCGCAACGCTCGGCGCCGCCAGAATACGCGCGGGTTCGGCGATGGCTTGGTAATTCCATTGCACCTCGCCAGTTTCAGCGTTCATGCCGATCAGTTCGCTATCGTTGTTGATGGCGAACACGTGGCCGTTGGAGATGGTCGGCGACGACTGGAACGGGGCGCCGCCGTCTTGGCGCCAAACCTCATGACCGTTCGACGCATCGAGCGAAACGATGAAACCGTAACCCGTCGTCACGAACACTTTGCCGCCAGACACCGCGATGCCGCCGCCGCGCGCGAAGTGATCGCGCCCGGCGTGACGCGGGCGCATCGTTTGCGTCCACAGCACATGGCCGTTGCCGGAGTTGATGGCGATGACGCGCTGATTGGCGTCGATGAAATAGAGCACGCCGTCGGCAACTACAGGCGGCGCGGCAATGGCCACGCGCTTGTTCGAGCCTTGGCCCAGATTGGCGCGCCACGCATCCCGCAGCGAAGCTTCGCCGCCTGCGTTCGGCGGCGCATTGGCGACGTTGCCGCCCGGCTGGCTCCAGTCGGTCAGTTCAACCGGCGACGGCGGCGTGATCGCGCGCGACGACAGCGACGGGTCCGGCGTCAGCGCCTGGTCGGTGGCCAGGATCGAGATGCGGCCTTCTTGCGGTTCGTCATTGGCGCTGTGGTGCTCACCGTTGCCGCTGAACATGTTGCCGACCTTGGCTACGGTCGAGCATGCGGACAGCGCAGCGGCCGCCATGAGAATGGTGACCGGATGCATGCGGCTCATGGATGGGCTCCTTGCGCTGGCGCGTTGTGCGGTGCGTTGGTCGCGGGCTGCGCCGGCGCTGGTCCGATCACCGAGAGATAAGATTGCGCGCGCTGGCGGACCGCTTCCGGGGCCGAGAACGCGAGCGAGAGATTCTGCAGCGTGTCGCGCGCGACATCGAGCTTGCCGGCTTTCCACGCCTGCACCGCAAGCAGCTCTTGCGCCAAATAGGAAAGGCGCGTGTGCGAATTCAGCATCGGCTGCAAGCGGCGATTGATGGCGTCGTAATCTTGCGTCTCTGCGGCGATGTAGGCCGCCCGCAAGATCGCGCTTTCCTTCAGCGTCTGATCGTTGGTCTCGGAGGCGCCTTTGTCGAAGGCGGCGAGCGCACCGTTGAGATCGCCCTGCGCCTGCAGCACCGCACCGTACTCAAGCTGAGCCATCACGCGATAGTTCTCCGGGCCGTGCGTCGTCAGCGCGAGGAACGCGGCCTTGGCGGCGTTCATGTCGCCCGTGCCCGCGACTTGCTGCGCGGCGGAAAACTCCTGCGCGCCTTTGCGCGCTTCGTTGACCTGATAGCCCTGCCAAAGCTGCCAACCCCCGATGGCGGCGACAAAGAGGATGACTGCGCCGATCGCGTAGGGCGCAAAGCGCCTAGCGTCAGCAATCATGCGCTCGTCACGGAGGTTCTGATCGACCTCCTGAACAAAACTCTCTGTACCGTCGTCTGTCACGCCGCCGAATCCTCGCCCCCGAGGCGAAACCCTTGGTCCCGCCCGATTTAAATCGCCGGCAAGCTAGCCGCGCTCGCTGTCCCCGGCAACGCGCCGGCGCTGCGGCTTGCCGCCCGGCGCCAGTGCATAGGTCTCGGCTGCGGCAGGAAAACGGCGGCCCCGGACATCTCCGGCATAGGCGGCAGCCGCTTTATCGATCTGATTGCGTAAATCGCCGTAGCGGCGAACAAATTTCGGGGTCCAATCGAACAGCCCCAGCATGTCATCCACAACCAGGATTTGGCCATCGCAATCGGCGGACGCGCCAATGCCGATGGTCGGCGCCGAAACAGCTTTGGTGATGGCCGGCGCCAGGGTTTCATCGACACCCTCAATGACGATGGCGAAGGCGCCCGCTTCGTCCGAAGCCTTTGCTGCCGCGATGATGCGGTCGCGCTCATCCTTGGTGCGGCCCTTGGCTTTGAAGCGCCCGTCGACGTTCACCGCCTGCGGCAAAAGTCCGACATGGCTCATCACCGGAATGCCGCGATCCACAAGGAATTTCACGGTTGGCGCAACGGTTGCGCCCGCTTCCACCTTCACCGCCTGCGCACCAGTTTCCTTCAGCAGCCGCGCCGCGTTGGCGTAGGCGACCTCAGCACTGGCCTCGTAGCTGCCGAACGGCATGTCGACCACGACGGCCGCGCGCTCAGCGGCGCGCATAACCGCCTGCCCGTGCATGATCATCATGTCCATGGTGACGCCGACCGTATTCGGCATGCCGTGCACGACCATGCCCAGCGAGTCGCCCACCAGCAGCAGGTCGCAATGCGCGTCGAGGATCTTGGCGATCGGGGCCGTGTAGGCCGTTAGGCAGACAATCGGCTCGCCGCCCTTGCGGGCGCGGATTTCCGGCACGGTGATCCGGCGGACATCATTGCTTTGGCGGGACATGCGGCCCTCGTGCTGCGCTGCACAATCGCCTTAGCCTCGGCGCGGCCCAAGCGCCAGCGCGGTCGCCTGCGAAGCTGCTTAAGAGCTCAGGCTTCTTCTTGGGTTTGCCGGTACGCCACCGCACCGCCCGCCACTGCACCGAGCATCAGCAGCACTTGCGGCAATGCCGAACCGAACGAGCGCAGCAGGCCCGTCGCCGTCGGCGCCGAACTCAGCACGCCATGCGCGCGCGCCACCTGCAGGCCGGCTTGATCCAGAAGCTGCGGAGCAAATTGCTGGAGCACGCCATAGACGCCGTACACGATCGCCGCGCCGGCAATCGCCATAGCGCCGGTTTGCGCCAACGCCCGCACCTTGGTGGCCTGCTCAGCCCGCGCCACCGCATGACCGACAGCCACTGTGAACCCGTCATCGACCGGTTCATGAGCTTCAGCGAACGAGCGCTTCAGCATGGCGTCAAAGTCAGACATCAGACCGCCTCCATGGCGCGGCGTAGTTTTTCCGTTCCCCTTAGTACGTGTGACTTCACGGTGCCCAGGGGAAGACCCGTGATTTCTACGATCTCAGAGTGACTCAAACCTTCCCCATGATTCAAGGTCACACACAGCCTTTCTGCGTCGGAAAGCAGCTTTAACGCTCTTTCCAGGTCGATTTTGGCGCCCGCCGCGGCCTCCGGACTGGAGTCCTCCGATGCGATTGGCGCTGCGTCGTCGATCTCCTCGAACTTGGCCTTCTGCTTGCGCTTGGCCATGAGGAAGGTCGTCACCGCGATCCGCCGGAACCAACCCGGAAACGCCGCCGGAGTTTCCAAGTCCCGCAATCGTTCCCAGGCCTTGATAAACGCCTCCTGGGCCAGATCGTCCGCCTCGGCATGGCTGGAGCACATCCGGCGCAGCAGCGCCCGCGCCCAGCCCTGACGTCTCTTCACGAGCTCGCCGAAGGCCGTCTGGTCTTTGGCCTGCGCCGCCACGATGAGGGCGGCTTCGCCGGCCTGCGCCAGATTGATGAGCCCCCGTGCGGCCACCGAATCTCACTCACATGTCCTTCTTCTTGGTCGTGTAATCCACGATGGCGAGCAGAAGGAAGGCAGCGCCGACCGCGCCGACAATCAAAGCGGGGACAACCGTCCAACTGTGCGCATCCTGGTTGATCAGCGCGATCGCCCCGAAAGCCGCCGCCAGAGCCAAAAGCACGATGCCGGATCCCAAGGTGCGGCGGGGCGCGCTTTGCTGCTGCTGTTGCTTGCCGACCCCCTGCGTCAAATCCCGCATAATCTGGGGATCGAGCGGCTGGCCTTTATCCAACGCCTGCGAAATCAGCTTGTGTGCGGACTGTTTGGTCCGCTCTCGGAGCCAGATCGGCACCAGGATAACGGCCGCGAGAAACCCGAAAAACACAAACGGGACAAACACATCCGCGTCCATCACTTACTCCATGAGCCTTGGGTCTTCGCCCTGTTTGGTGAGTAGATGCGCGGATTCCGCGGATTGGATGCAAGCGGAATTTTCGCCCTTGCAGCGCCAAGCGCCATTTGTTACTTAAGTATATGATTAACTATAGCGCCAATTTGGACTTGGCCTTCCAGGCGCTGGCGGACCCCATCCGCCGCGCCATGGTCGATCAGCTGATCCAAGGCCCCGCCTCGGTCAGCGAGCTGGCCAAACCGCTGGCGATCTCCTTGCCGGGGGTCATGCAGCATCTGGCGGTGCTCGAGGAGAGCGGCCTTGTGCGCTCGCAAAAGGTCGGCCGCGTCCGCACCTGCCGCATCGAGCCCGCCGCACTCTCCGCCGCCGAACACTGGCTGACCGAGCGCCGCCAGCAGTGGGAGCGCCGCCTCGACCGGCTCGGACAATTTCTCGACGCGACCAAGGACGAAGACTGATGCTCACTCTCTACGGCCACCCGATCTCTTCCTACACCTGGAAGGTGCTGACCGCGCTCTACGAAAACGGCACGGCATTCGACTTCATCACCGTCGACCAGAACACCTACGCTGATTTCATCGCCAAATGGCCGATGGGAAAATTCCCCATCCTGCTCGACAGCGACCGCAGCAAGATGGTCACCGAGACATCAGTGATCATCGAGTATCTCGACGCCTACTATCCCGGCCACACGCGCCTCATCCCAAAAGATCTCGACACCGCGCTCGAAGTGCGCCGTTGGGACCGCGTGTTCGATCACGTCAACACGACCATGAGCAAGCTCGTCGTCGATAACATCCGGCCCGAAGGCCAACGCGATCCGTTCGGCGTCGAGGAAGCCAAGCGCATCATCGCCGGCATCTACACCGTCATCGAAACGCAGCTCGGCGAACGCAACGCATGCATCGTTGGCGACACGTTCACGCTCGCCGATTGCAGCGCCGCGCCCGCGCTCTGGTACGCAACCCGCAACGCCCCGCTCGAAGGCAAATTCCCGCGCATCGCTGCCTATCTCGAACGCCTTAGCGCGCGGCCTTCGTTTGCGCGCGCCGTCAAAGAATCCGAGCCGCTCTTTCACCTCTATCCCGGCGCTTAAGGACTCCCAACAATGACTGAACGCAACGCCAGCCTCGGCACGTTTTCGCTCGAGCGCAGCTACAATCACCCCGTCGCCAAAGTGTTCAACGCTTTCGCCAAGGAAGACGCCAAGAAAAAATGGTTCGGCGGTCCGCACGACGAATGGACGCCGCTCGAACACAGTTTCGATTTCCGCCCCGGCGGGCGCGAGCGCGAGGCCGGACGCTTCAAGACCGGCATGGTCTCGCGCTTCGATGCGGTCTACTTCGAAATCGTCGACAACGCGCGCATCGTCTACGCGTACGAAATGCATCTCGACGACGTGCGCATCTCCGTCTCGCTCGCCACCATCGAGTTCAAACCCACGGCGACCGGAACCAAGCTGACGATGACCGAGCAAGGCGTGTTCGTAGACGGCTACGAAGACAAAGGCAGCCGCGCGCAGGGCACAGCGCAGCTGCTGGACGCACTCGGCGCTTCGCTGGATCGTTAGCAACACACGCGCTTCGTCCTCCCCCGGATAGGGGGAGGTGTCTCGCGCATTGTGCGAGACGGAGGGGATAGCGCCAGCGTCAGCAAAGCTCCGCGCCGCCCCCTCAGTCATCTGCTTCGCAGCTGACAGCTCCCCCTATCGGGTGAGTACGCGCGTTCCGTTGTGCTATGTTCAATGCGTGGACTCCCAACCCCTCACCATCGCCCTCGACGGCGCGGATCAAATCTCCGCGCTTTATCTCGCACCTCCAACAGCCAAAGCCTGCCTCGTTCTCGCGCACGGCGCCGGCGCCAACATGGCGCACAAGAGTATGGAGGCGACGGCGCAAGGTTTGGCTGCACGCGGCGTCGCCACGCTGCGCTACAATTTTCTTTACTCCGAGCGCGGCTCAGGCCGTCCAGACTCACCGCCCGTCGCGCACAAAGCAGTGCGCGCCGCAATCGCTGAGGCGCACAAACTCGCGCCGAAGCTGCCGCTATTCGCCGGTGGCCGTTCCTTCGGCGGCCGCATGACCTCCCAAGCGCAAGCGCTCTACCCGCTGCCGAACGTGAAGGGCCTCGTCTTCTTCGCGTTTCCGCTGCACCCCGCCGGCAAACCCGGCATCGAGCGCGCCAAGCATCTCGACGACGTCAAAGTGCCGATGCTCTTCCTGCAAGGCACACACGACGCGCTCGCCGAATTGAATCTGCTGAGAGGCGTCGTCAAACACCTCGGCAAGCGCGCAACACTGCACCTCGCCGAAAACGCCGATCACTCTTTCCACGTGCCCGCGAAAACCGGTCGCAAGGATGCGGAAGTGCTGGCGGAGGTTTTGGATGTGGCGGTGGAGTGGATGACCACGCAAAGCTGATGCGGCCGACATCAGTGCGCACCGACAAAACTCCTCACCCGCCTGCGGGGGAGGTGGCGCGCGAAGCGCGACGGAGGGGGAGTTCGACGTTTGCGCTCAATCCTGCGCATCCCCCTCAGTCAGCTTCGCCGACAGCTCACCGCAAGCGGTGGAGCAAAGGGTCGTCACTTGCGGCTAGTCTAGAAAATCTTCGCCCACTCGTCCGGCTTGAACCCCACCGTCAGCTTCCCGCCCACATCCAACACTGGGCGCTTAATCATCGACGGTTGCGCCAGCATCAGCGCAATGGCTTTCTTCTCGGTGACGTTCTCTCGATCCGCATCCGGCAACTTCTTGAACGTCGTGCCCGCGCGGTTGAGCAGCTTCTCCCAACCCACAACCTTTGCCCATTTTTCCAAATGTTCGCGATCGATGCCCTGCGCTTTGTAATCGTGAAATTCGTACGCGACCTTGTGCGCGTCCAGCCAATCGCGCGACTTCTTCATCGTGTCGCAGTTCTTGATGCCGTAAATCGTGACGCTCTTCTTCACCATTGGCGGCGCACGCCCGGCATCATGCCCATTAGATAGAGCGCGGTCGCCACCACCGCCGCAGGCGCCAGCGCTGGCAATAGCGTGTTCACCGACACCGCAAGGCGATCGCCCACGAACACCGCCACGATCAGCGTCACCACGCCGACCAGAGCCACCATCAACTGATCCTTGCGCGCCTCGCGCTTTTGAAACGCCTCCAGCGTGCGCAGCATGAAGCGCGCATCGAACGCAGGCGGCTCCTGCAAAGCGAAGAAGGCGGCGAGTTTGTCGTCTGCTGTCATGGGCATTCACCAAGCGCGGCCAGCAAACGTTCGCGGCCGCGGTTCACATGAGATTTGACCGTTCCCAAAGGCATTTCAAGCGCTTCCGCCGCTTCGGCGTGCGAATAGCCCGCAGCCAGGCAGAGCGCCACGCAAGCGCGCTGGTCCACAGGCAGGGCCTTCATCGCGTCTTGCAGCGCCGCGTTCATGCTCGGGTCGCCCTGCGAGGTGACCTGATCGCTTTCCTCAAAATAGCGGTGGTCCCGCACCCGCGACCGCGAACTGGAGCGCCGCGCCGCCAGCATCTTCTTGTAAGCGATGCCGCAGAGCCATGAGCGCAAGCTCGACTCGCCGCGAAACTGCGCCAACCGCTCCCACGCGGAGAGAAACGTCTCCTGCGCGAGATCGTCGGCTTCGTCAGCATTGCCGCACGCGCGGCGGAGGAAACCGCGCACGCCCTGCTGATGTGTTTCCATCAACCGTGCGAACGCGAATTTCTCACCCCGGCGCGCAGCTGCGATCAGCTCCGCGTCGGCTTGGTTCATCATTGCCTGCCGCGGAAACTCGCGAACAGCGCCATGATCAGCGAACCCACGGCCAGGAACGCCATGATCACGGTAACGATCATGAAAGCGCTGCGCGCTTGCCCGTCATCGGCGCCGATGCCGTTGATGCCCGCGGCAAAGCCCGCGGTGAGCGCGAGAAACACGAAGAACGTCCACCACGAGCCCACTGCCGTGCCGCGCGCCGACGGTGACGAATAGAGGCCGCCGTTTCCCGTACCCATGCCGAGATCGTCCGGCGTGTTGGACATTTGCGTCAGCGCCTTCAGCACGTCCGGCGGCGGCTGCTCGCCCTTGGCGGCGTAGATACGCAAGATTTCCATCGCCCGATCCTGCGAACTGGTGCGGCGCGAGGCGCGGATGGTGTGGATCACCATCCAGTAGAGGGGAAAAATCAGCCACCAGAAACGGCTGAACAGTTCGGTGAAGTCATGCAAAGCCGGTGCTCCTTCCAAGGCTTTCAAACCTGTGTTTCCGCAAGTTCATGGATTGGATGCGCCAATCGTAGATTCCGGTCTTGACTCTTCGCGCGTTAGTTCGCTCTTTGTTCTCGCCTTGCTTTAGGAGCCGACCATGGCCGACACGCTCACCTTCTATACCAACCCCCAGTCGCGCGGCCGCATCATCCGCTGGATGCTCGAAGAGGTCGGCCAGCCGTACGAAACCGTCGTGCTCGGCTACGGCGCCAGCATGAAGGGCGCGGATTATCTCGCCGTGAACCCCATGGGCAAAGTGCCGGCGATCAAGCACGGCGACGCCGTCGTCACCGAAGCCGCCGCGATCTGCGCTTATCTGGCCGACGCGTTTCCGCAGGCCAACCTCGCGCCCGAGCGCACCAGCAAACTTCGCGCGCCCTATTATCGCTGGATGTTCTTCGCCGCAGGTCCGGTGGAAGCGTCAGTCAGCAACAAGTCGATGGGGTGGGAAGCGCCGCCGGAGCGCGAGCGCATGTTCGGCTACGGCAACCACACCCAAGTCCAAGACGCGCTTGAGCGCGCGGTGTCGAATGGGCCCTACATTCTGGGCGACCAGTTCAGCGCAGCCGATGTCTATGTCGGCAGCCATATCGGCTTTGGCATGCAGTTCGGCGGCATCGATAAGCGCCCCGCCTTCGAAAGCTATTTCGCACGCATTTCCAGCCGGCCCGCAGCGCTGCGGGCCAACCAGATAGACAATGACTTGATCGCCGCCGCCGGCTGAGCCGCCTTCGCGGTTAGTCCTTGTCGCTGACCTTCTGCAGACGCGAAAACACGAGGCCGGAGATGATCACCGCCGCGTAGCTCGCGATCATCAGCGACGTCAGGTCTGCGCCGACCTGTTGCGTGGTCAGGTTCGCGAAAATCTGCGTCGGGTTGTGAGCCAGGTAGCCGCCGATCAGCATGCCCGGCAGCGTGAAGATCGACGCCGCCTCGGCGCGATCGGACTCATCGACCTTGAACAGTTTGAACAGAATGAACGTCAGCGCGAACATCACAATCGGCAGGATCAAGAACAAGCCTGGAATGCCCGCAGCCGGGCTGCCCAGCACGAAATTGAACGCCACCATGACGAGGACCCACAGAATGAATCCTGCAATTACCCAACGCGCGATCATCGTATTCCCCCGAAGTCCTTAAGCTGGACAAACCTAGACGGGGTTTGCCGCGCGTGTCCAATGACAGACGCCGGTTTGGCGTGGTTGCGGTAGAATTCTCGTTTCGGGGGGCCATGACGAGCGCCGCATCCCTGAAGGAGACACGCCCCATGGCCCCAGAGAAGAGCGCATTGAAGGCAAGAGCGGCCTGAAAATCTTCCTCCGCAGCTGGCGGCCCGGCGGCGGCGCGCGGCGTGGTTGTCATTTGCCGCCGCTTCAACTCGCACAGCGGCCAATATCTCTGGGTCGCCGGCCAGCTCGCGGCGCAAGCGCTTGCGGTCTACGCGCTCGACCTGCGCGGGATCAAAAGACAATCTCTTGAACGATGTCGGCAAAGAGCAAGTCATGGCAGACATCAACAACTGGATCGCCGCGCGCTTGCCGAAATAGCGTTCAATACCTCTTCTCGACGTGGCCGCCGAAGCCAAGGCGCATCGCCGAGAGCAATTTGTCGCCGAACGCCGCGTTGCCGCGCGATCCGAAGCGCGCAAACAGCGCCGCCGCCAACACCGTGGCCGGCGCGCCTTCTTCGATCGCCGCCTCGACCGTCCACCGGCCTTCGCCGCTATCTTCAACATTGCCGGTAAAGTTCTCCAGCGCGCCGTCCTTCGCCAGCGCCTGCGCCGTCAAATCCAGCAACCACGACGACACCACGCTGCCACGGCGCCACACCTCGGCGATGTTGGCGAGATCGAGGTCGAAGCGTTCGTCAGGCGGCAACTTCTCCGAGTTCTTCGCCTTCAGAATTCCAAAGCCTTCCGCAAACGCCTGCATCAACCCGTATTCGATGCCGTTGTGCACCATCTTCACGAAGTGCCCCGCGCCTGCCGGACCCACATGAATATAGCCCAGCTCTGCGCGTGCATCCGCGTCGGCGCTGCGCTGCGTGCGCGCAATGACGCCCAGTCCCGGCGCCAACGTCTTGAAGATCGGATCGAGACGTTCGAACGCCGCCCTGTCGCCGCCGATCATCGTACAGAAGCCGCGATCCAGGCCCCACACGCCGCCAGACACGCCGACATCCATGTAGATCACGCCCTTAGCCGCTAGCGTTTTGGCGCGGCGAATGTCATCGCGATAAAAACTGTTGCCGCCATCAATGACGACATCGCCCGCGCTTAACAAATCGCCGACGCGGGCAATTGTTTCTTCCGTCGGCGCGCCCGCGGGCAGCATCACCCACACTGTGCGCGGCGCCGCCAATTGGTTTACGGCGTCCTCCAAACTCGCGGCCGCTTTCGCGCCATCCGCCGCCAGCGCTTTCACCGCGTCGGCATTGCGGTCATAGCCAACAACAGCGTGCCCATCACGCATCAACCGCCGCGCAATCCCCGCGCCCATGCGCCCCAGTCCGACAATGCCGATTTCCATGCGCGCCTCGCTCGTTTGGACTGAAGATGTATCGCGCTGCACGCGCGTCAACGCTTGCGGCGTTTGAACTCAGGGTGACAGAAACACTCCACTGCGTGGTCGTTGACCATGCCGACCGCTTGCATGAACGCATACACGATCGTGGGTCCGACGAACTTGAACCCGCGCTTCTTCAAATCCTTCGAGAGCGCGATCGATATCTCCGTCTCCGCCGGCGCGCGATCCTTGAGCTTCAGTCGGTTGATGATCGGCTTGTTGTCGACAAAGCTCCAGATGTGCCGTGAAAAGCCGGGCCCCTTCATCAGCTCCAGATACGCTTTGGCGCCCGCTACAACGCCTTCGATCTTGGCGCGATTGCGCACGATGCCTTCGTCGCTCAGCAGTTTTTCGATTTTCGCAGGCGTGTAGCGCGCGATCTTCGCCGGATCGAAACCATCGAACGCGCGGCGATAGTTTTCCCGCTTGCGCAGAATGGTGATCCACGACAGCCCCGCTTGCGCGCCCTCAAGCATCAGCATCTCGAAGAGCGCGCCGTCGTCGCGCAGCGGCTTGCCCCACTCGTGATCGTGGTAGTCGCAATAGAGCGCGTCATCGCCCGGCCATTTGCAACGCGGTTTGTCGTCAGCTTTGGCCATCGCGCTGCATCTCCGCTCAGGAATCGCGCCGCTATTTCACAGCAAAAACGGCGGACGCTGAAGCGCCCGCCGTCTCATAAATGCTCGCCGTGCGCGCCTTAGGCGCTTTTGCGCTTCGGCAATTTCCAGTTCGGGCGCACGAAATGGCAGGTGTAGCCGTTCGGAATGCGCTCCAAATAATCCTGATGCTCAGGCTCGGCTTCCCAGAACGGACCCGCCGGCGATACCTCGGTCACCGCCTTGCCCGGCCACAAACCGGACGCGTCTACATCTGCGACGGTGTCGAGCGCCACCGCTTTCTGTTCGTCATTGGTATAGAAAATGGCGGAGCGATAGCTCGTGCCAATGTCGTTGCCCTGACGGTTTTTGGTGCTCGGATCGTGGATCTGGAAGAAGAACTCCAGCAGGTCGCGATACGACATGATCGCGGGATCGAACACGATCTCGATCGCTTCGGCATGCGTGCCGTGATTGCGATAGGTGGCGTTGGGAACGTCGCCGCCGGAATAGCCCACGCGCGTCTTCAGCACGCCCGGACGTTTGCGGATCAGGTCCTGCACGCCCCAAAAGCAGCCGCCTGCAAGGATTGCGGTTTCTGTCGCCATGATGACCTCCGGGAAGCGATTTCGCCCCATATTGGGTCCCGGTTACAAGACTGCCAGGGCTGGAGACAACTCCGGCGCGCCCGGCGCCTGGCCCTCATTGCTCAAAAAGAGAGGCAGCGCTGTCGCCAACGCCGCCCAAGTCACCTGCCTGTTTGAACGCGTCAGCGCACCGGCGCACGTTCGATCTCGTCGATCACCAGCCGCAAGCGGTCGAGTTCAAGCTCCAACTCTTGCACGTAGCGAAGCTGGTCGCTGCGCAGCGCCAAATAGTTCTTGCGCCAGCGATTGTAGGTCTTCTCACTGACGCCGATGGCGTCGGCGGCTTCAGCACTGCTGGCGCCGTCCAAGATGAGTACGCTCGCCTTTTCGAGTTTGACGACGATCTGGTCGGCGGAATGGCGCAGGGGCATCGTCGCTCTCGCTAAGCCTGGCGCCGCATCGCTGGCGGATTTGCCCGCAGCGAGTTGCCGTCGAATTCCCGGATGGCTTTGCGCAGGCGCGCGACTTCGGCTTCCAGCTCTTTGATGTAGCTCAGCTGATTGAAGTGAAGCCCGGAATATTGCTTGCGCCAGCGCGAGAAGCGCGCGTCGGTTACCCCAATCGCGGCCGCGGCGTCAGCCATAGAGGCGCCGCCGGACACCAAGTCCTCGGCGCGCTCGAGCTTTCCAATAATTTCCTTTACGGAATGCCGCTTTGAAACCGTGTCCACCACTTGCTCCCCCGAACGCGCAGCGGAATTGGGGGCGCAGATTATATTTGTTCCGTTCACGCAACAGTGGGCCATGGGTCACGTCCAAGTCACCCTTTTCTCACGCTGCCGTGACCTTTTGTGGCTCCGGCACGCTGGCGCGGCTACGGCGCGGGAAACTCAATGTGACGCGGGTTCCTCGCCCAATCACGCTGTCCAAGGCGATGCCTCCGCCATGCAGATCGACGATGGCCTTGGTGATCGGCAAGCCCAGTCCGAGACCCGCTCCATCGGCTTTGGGTTCGTCCGAGGTCGAGTGGAAGCGGTCGAACACCATGTCCAGCTGATCAGGCGCGATGCCGACGCCGCTATCCTCAATCTCCACCTGCGTCGCCTCCGGCGTAGCCCGCGAGCGCAGGACGATGCGTCCGCCCGCCGGCGTATTCGAGAGCGCGTTGGAGACGATGTTGATCACCGCGCGCTGAAACAGAGCGCGATCCACGTCGGCGGCCGCGTCGCTGTTCTCGACGCGAATGTCCACGCCGGCCTTTTCCGCCGCCGCTTCAAAAAATTCGCGGATCAGCGCCAGCTCGTCGCCAACTTTGATGGTGCGCACCGGCAAGGTGTCCGCCGCTTGCGTGTTCTCCGCGCGCGCCAAAAACAAGAGCCCATCGATGATGTTGGAAAGCCGCTGACAATCCTCCAGGTTCGACGCTAGCACATCCTTGTACTCGGCCTCACTCCTGTCCTGTCCGAGCAACACCTCGGTATTGACGCGCATCTTGCTCACGGGGCCGCGCAATTCGTGCGAGACGTTGTCGGCGTAACGCGCTAACCGCAAATGCGCCGCTTCCAGGTCCGCGAGCGCCTTGATGCGCTGCTCGTCGGTGCGGCGCATGGTGCGGCCGATGCCCAGCCCGTAAAACACAACGAACGTCACGCTGAGCAAAATCGCGCCGGCGATCGCCCATTCCAACTGCCGCGCCTCGCGCGCCAGTTTCACTTGGTCTTCGAACCCCTGAAGTTGAACTTGCGAGGCATGGCTGATGGCAGCTTCGATCTCCGCATTGAGCCGCGCGTAGGTTTGGTCCAGGCTCGCCATGTGGCGCCCCGCCTGCACGACGTCGCCGCGATCCATCTGATCCAATATGCTGGTCGTGTCCCGCATCATGGTGTCCATGAGCGGCCGCGTTCGCTGCAAAACCTGCACCATACGCCGGTTTTCGGCGCTGCTGGGCTCGCTGGTCTCCGCAGCCATTATGGTCTGCCACCAGGTGTCGAAATCGGCCAAGCCTTCAGCCAAACGCTGCCGCTCCTGGGCGACATCGTGCGAGATGAACACGTCGTTGCCGGGCGCATCGGCCAGCTGTGCTGCGTGCTGCAGCCCCAGCAAACTATCTAGATGCACGGAAACGTCTTGGCTGAGCCGCACGCTCTTTTCGAACGCCGTCGACGCCACGTGATTGAGCAGCAAGGCCGCGCTGATCGTCAGAATGTCGAACGCCGCCAGCGCGAAATAGACCAGGTCCAAACGCTGACCGAGATAGCGCCCTTTGCGCGCCGGCTTCGGCGCCCTCCGCGGCAACCAATCAGCGAAGGACATATCCCCGGCCCCGCACCGTGTGGATCATCTTATGCTCGAACGGGTCGTCGATCTTGGCGCGCAGCCGCCAGATCGAGGTGTCGACGACGTTGCTGTCGCCGTCGAACGACATCTCCCACACGCGCTCGGCGATATAGGACCGCGACAGCACCTCCTCCTTGTGCCGCAGCAGCAATTCCAGCAGCTGACATTCGCGCTGTGTGAGCTCTATGGTGGTGTCGCCGCGTTTGGTAATGCCGCGCACCGGATCGTGCACCAGATCGGCGTGCGTCAGCGGCCCCTTCGAGATCGGGCCTTTGCGCCGCAGCACCGCCCGCGTGCGCGCCACCAGTTCGGCGAACGCATACGGCTTCACCACATAATCGTCGGCCCCGAGGCCCAAGCCCTTGACCTTATCGTCCAGCCCGTCGCGCGCCGTCAGCAGCAGCACCGGCGTCTCGACATCGCGCGAGCGCATATCCTTCAGCACGCTCCAGCCGTCCGCGCCCGGCAGCGCCACATCCAGGATCACCAGATCGCAACCGCCGCGCAGCGCCTCCGACAGCCCGGTATGGCCGTCATTGGCGACGTCCACGACGAAGCCTTCCTCCCGCAGCCCCTTGGCCAGAGCGGAGGCCGCCTTCTTGTCGTCCTCGATCAGTAGAAGCTTCATAAGTTCGCCCGCGCAGCTACGTGACCATAGCCGTTTTCGCGCGATACGGGAAAACGATTACGGATTGCTCAAAAAGTCACCGAAAGCTCACGCTGTCGAGGCTTGGCGCTGTATTTCGCGAAATGCTCTTGGACGAGGCGAACATTAGCGCTGGACCGTAGCGCCCGCTATTCCCGCGCACCCTCACTCCCACTCAATCGTGCCCGGCGGCTTCGACGTCACGTCGTAGACCACCCGGTTCACGCCGCGCACTTCGTTAATGATGCGCGTCGCCGCCCGGCCCAGGAAATCCATCGAGAACGGGAAGAAGTCCGCCGTCATGCCGTCGGTCGAGGTTACCGCCCGCAGCGCGCACACATATTCGTACGTGCGCCCATCGCCCATCACGCCGACCGTCTTCACCGGCAGCAGCACCGCGAACGCCTGCCAGATCGTGTCGTACAACCCCGCCTTGCGGATCTCGTCCAGATAGATCGCATCCGCATCGCGCAGAATATCCAGCTTCTCGCGCGTGATCTCGCCCGGCACGCGGATCGCCAGCCCTGGCCCAGGAAACGGATGCCGGCCCACGAACGTCTCCGGCAACCCTAGCTCGCGCCCCAGCGCGCGGACTTCGTCCTTGAACAATTCGCGCAGCGGCTCGACCAGCTTCATGTTCATGCGCTCCGGCAGGCCGCCGACATTGTGGTGCGACTTGATCACCACGCTCGGACCGCCCGTTGCGCTCACGCTCTCGATCACGTCCGGATAAAGCGTGCCCTGCGCCAGAAACTGCGCGCCGCCGATCGACTTCGCCTTCTCCTCGAACACATCGATGAACAGCTTGCCGATGGTTTTGCGCTTCACCTCCGGATCGCTGACACCATCGAGCGCGCCCAGAAACCGCGCACTTTCATCGGCATGGATCAGCGGAATATTGTAATGATCACGGAACAGCGACACCACTTGGTCGGCTTCGCCTTTGCGCATCAAACCGTGATCCACGAACACGCAATGCAGCTTGTCGCCGATCGCTTCGTGGATCAGCACCGCGGCCACGCTTGAATCGACCCCGCCCGACAAGCCGCAAATCACCGTGCCGTCGCCCACTTGCGCACGAATGCGCGCAATTGCTTCCTGCTTGAACGCCGCCATCGTCCAATCGCCGCGCAGGCCGGCAATCTTCTGCGTGAAATTGCGCAACAGCTTGGCGCCGTCCGGCGTGTGCACCACCTCCGGGTGAAACATCGTCGTATAATATTTGCGCTTCTCATCGACCGCGATCGCGAACGGCGCATTCTCGCTCGTCGCCACCACTTCGAAGCCTTCCGCCAATTGCGTGACGCGATCGCCATGGCTCATCCAAACCGGATATCTGCTGCCGACATGCCAGATACCGTCGAACAGCGCGCTTTGCTTTTTGATCTCGATGTCGGCGCGCCCGAACTCGCGCGCGTGCCCGCCTTCGACCACCCCGCCCAGCTGCACTTGCATCGTCTGTTGTCCGTAGCAGATCGCCAGGATCGGCACGCCCAGCTTAAACGCTTCATCGGGTGCGCGCGGCGACGCGCCTTCAGTGACGCTCGCCGGACCGCCGGAGAAAATGATCGCCTTCGGCGCGTAGCGCTGCAGGAACGCGCCATCGACTTTGTTGTACGGATGGATTTCGCAATAGACGCCGCTCTCGCGCACGCGCCGCGCAATCAGCTGCGTCACCTGCGATCCAAAATCGATGATGAGCACACGCTCGTGGTGACTGCTGCTATCGAGGGTGTTGGGGGCGGAGTTCGGTGCGCGTTGCGCTGCGTTCTGAGCCATAGCGTGAAATGGAGCGCTTCGCCGCGTGCGTCAATTCACCGAAAACGCATGGTGCGCCGCCACTATGGACCGCCGGCGCCCCGCCGGCATCGCAACACCTCGACCGCGGACCGTCGCCCTCCAGCGGCACCGTCGAACCGCAGCATCCACGAAACTACCTCCAGCGGGGCCTGCTACCGTCGAGAGCGACTTTTCTCACATTCCCCCATGGGTTGCAGAGCCAGTCCCACCCGCCTAGTTTGTTGCCGGGCTGTAATGAGTGTGCGCAAAGCGCCGTGGGGGGACTAATGACCGACGAGACGGTGACCGCGTTCAAGCGCGACGGCCAAAAGTTCACGCTTGAGCTACTCGGCGGACTGACTGCCACGCTAGTTCTGATCGCGTTGGCGATAGTCGAGTGGCGCGCGCCTTCGCTACTCACGACCTCACAGGCTCTTATCGTATTCGGCGTTGTCTGCACGATTTCAGTATTGGGAAGTTGGCGGCAAGCCATCGTGGATGGCCGTCTACCGGCGCCATTCAGCAAGACCAAAATTACGCACAATCATATCACCGGCTGGGGATTCATCCTTATCGCGGCATCGGTCAGCGTCATCATCGGCTTAGCCTCATGGGCTGGTCCGCATGAACAAGACATCGGCGCCACGATGAGTCTGTATGTGGTCATCGGCCTCGCGCTTGTCTTCATCGGCGCCGCGATCGCTCCACCCTTTAATGTCGGAGAGGCGAAGGGCGCCCTGCATCGCATCGTCAATCTTCTGCATCCGTTCGGCAGCCTGCTCAGCGCGATAGACAGCGTCATGGTGTTTGCAGTCGCCGGGAGCGCCGGTGTCACGCAGCGCTGGCTTGGAGTTCGATATTTTGTTCTCTTGGGTACGATGGGCTCGTGCACAGCGCTCGGCTATTTCATCACATCCCCGCCACTGGCGCTGATCCCGCTCGCATGGGCTTTTGTGATCGCGATTTCGATTTCACGCCGTTGGGGATGGGTCGAAGAAGATCGCGATTTGTACATGCTCAATCGAAGCGTGGGCGCGCACTTGCGTGTTGGCTTCGGCGAAGACTTACGTGACGAATCGCTGCTGAGCTTCGTGTTCATGTTCCTGCTCATCCCTCTGGCTCTTCGGCAGGCGCAAGAATGGTCGGGTGGAACACTGTTCGACGTGAGCCACCTTGGCCACAAGCCCGCCCTCGTCGACTGGATTTCATTCTTTGGAGGAGAACTGGCCAAAGCGGCGCCGTTTGTCGACTGGGCCGAGGTCTATGGCGTTAAAGGCGACGAACAGTTCCTCGCAAACACCGTTGCCTCGAAGCATGTAATTTTTGCGATGCGAGTGCTTTTGGATTTGGTGTTCATGGCCGCACTTGTCCAAGCGCTCTCGATTGCCGCCAGAAATGCAAAGCAAATGGAGTTGTTTCAATCCGGCACCTTGGACCGCTTGGACCCTTTCACGGAGCCACGCGAATTCAGAAAGCTCCTTCGCCGCGGCAGCAACGCAAAGTGGGAGATCAACCCGGACGCTCTCGCCAAATTTCCAAAATATGATGCGGTTCGGCTCGCCGAACTATCCGACAAAGAGTTCACGCCGATCGACATCGCCGCCATCGCGCTCAGGCGTAGGGATGGTAGCGACGAAGCCGCCAAGTTCACAGATCAGCTGCTCAGCCGGACCTACGCCAAAGACAAAGATGTGGATGCGATAGAAGAGGTCCTAAACGCCATTCACGTGTCGAAAGCGCTGGTGACGCCGGAGGACCTTGATCGTGCACGGATACAACTCAACGGTCGCCAACGGTTCAATCGTTCTCGCATAATTATCATGCAGCTCGTCGCCATTGCGCCGAGAACAGATGATAAATTCGACGCAATCCGCTCCGCACTTACGGGGGTCAGCGCAAACGACGAGGGAACGACGCCGGAAGCCATCCGCGACGCCATACGAGATGTTCGCTTGGTTGCAGTCCGAGCATTGCGCGAGCAAGTGCGGATCGGCGAGGCGCGGGCGATCCGCCTTCTCGAAGAAGTGGCAAAGAGCGATCCGGCTGAGGGCGTCCGCAGCGAGGCACAAAAGATTCTGGGCCTGGAAGACACAGACGGCGCCCCCGAAAGCGTCCCGATCTAGAATAGATCGCCACAATCTATCCGACCGCATCGCAAGCGGCCGCATACTCCTGCGCAAACGCACATGCGCAAGATCGCCAAACTCAAACCCGTCGACACCGAACTTGTGGCCCGCTGCCGCCTTAAGCTCGGCGAATGTCTAACGGAACTGCTCATCTGGCTGGCGACGGCGTTATGCGTCGCGCCGCCAGCGTGGCGCGCGTGTCCCATCGCCGGTCCCATCATTCGCCAAGGCGAAATCGGCGCGGCGCAGGCGCTGCGTTACTGCGTGCGGCTGTTGCGGCGCCTGTTGCTGGTCGCTGCGGTCGCGGACTTTCATCAAAGCCATCCGCGCAACATGCCCCCGCGCTATCTGCGCCGCACCGGGCGCGGCATTCGCCGCATGCGCCGCACCAATCCCCTCGTGCGCCGCGTGACCCTCGGCGTGCTTTCCGGCATGCACGCGGGCGCGCTGCTCGAGCGCGCGCGGCGCGTGAAGCGTGCGCTTGAGCGCTTCGACGTGTTAGTCGCGCGCGTGCACAAGCGCTGTCTGCGCGCCAACCGGGTCGCCGTGCAAGGCGCGCTGGTGATCAACGCGCCGCAATGCGACGCGCTCTTCAGCGGCGCCGCGCCCGAGATCGCAGCCGCCGACAGCTCCTAGCCCGCGCGCATCCGCCTCACATTCGCGCTAAAATCACCTGCCGCGGCGGGCGCGCACGCGCGCGCCTAAGCCCGCCGCTCGAACGCCGCCACGAAAAACCCGTCGCATCCCGTGACCAGCGGCGTCATCTGCAACGCCAGCCCCCGCTTGTGCCCCGGCACATCATCGCGCGCCAACGCTGCCGCGGGAAAATCCGCGTAAGACGCAACGAACGCCGCGGCCTGGTCCGCGTTTTCTTCCGGCAGCACTGAACACGTCACGTACACAAGCCGTCCACCCGGCTTCACCAATGCCGCCGCCAAGGCCAACGCTTCGCGTTGCTCGCCAGTGCGGACCTGCAACGCGTTCGGCCGCAAGCGCCACTTCGAGTCTGGATTGCGCCGCCACGTGCCCGAACCGGTGCAAGGCGCATCGACAAACACGAGATCCATGCGCCCTTTCAAATCTTCCAGCGCGTTCTTGGTGCGCATCGGCGCTCGAATTTGAATGTTTCGCGCATGCGCCCGCTCAGCGCGTTCTTTCAGCGGCGCAAGCCGGCGGCCATCGACATCGTAGGCATAGATCTGCCCCTTGTTTTGCATCGCCGCCGCCAACGCCAAAGTCTTGCCGCCGCCGCCCGCGCACACATCGGCCACTTGCATGCCCGGCGCGACACCCGAAAGCGCCACCGCCAATTGACTGCCTTCGTCCTGAACCTCGAACCAGCCCTTGAGAAAACTCTGCTCAGTCGCCCACGGAAACGTCCGCCCCTGCGACCACGGAATCCGCACCCCATCAGCCGCATAAGGCGTCGCCGCCGGCGGCTCTTTCAACTTTGGACTTTCCGCCAATGCCGCAATCACAGCTTCCCGCGTCGTGCGCAAAGAATTGATCCGCAAATCCAGCGGCGCCGGCGCCGCCAAAGCCGCGCCTTCCTCGCCCCGCGCTTCGCCAAACGCGCGCGCCATGCTCGCATCGAGCCATTCGGGATAATCGCCACGTACCCAGGCCGGCGCAGCGTCCAAAGTCGCGCCCTCGAGCGCGGCGCGTTCCTGAACCGTCATCGGCGGCGGCGCATGCGGATCATCCTGCAAACTCTGCGCGATCCAGTCCGCGCTCTGCCCGAAGCCCCAGCGCAGCGCCCCCCACACCCATGCGCGCGGCGTATCTTGTTGCATCCGCCATGCGCTCGACTGCTTCCAACGCAACGCGCCGAACACCAGATCGCCAATTTCAGCGCGATCCTTGGACCCCGCAAACCGGTGCGCGAGCATCCATGCCTTCACCGCTTCAGCCGCGGGACGGCGCTCCGTTTCCAGCGATGTCAGAATTTCAATCGCCGCCTGCTGGCGCGCACCGTTACGCATCGGGAGAACCCCACAAAGAAAATGACGCCAAGCGCGTCAGTCGATGGTTTGTCCAAATACCAAAAGATTGCCGTCCGGCGCCAGCACGCAGAGCTCGCGCTGGCCGTACACTTTGTCTTCCGGCCCATGCACATCGCCCGCAGGCATGGCGTCGAGCACCGGCTTCAGCTCGGCGTGAAGCCCTGCAATATCCTCGACGTCGATGTAATACGCAAACCGCCGGTTTCCCGGCGGTGCGCCATCGTTGCCTTGATTTTGCAGAATGCGCACGCCCGCGCTTTCGCGTTGCACATAAGCGTAGTTGCCGAAATTGAAGTAGGTCTTGAAGCCCAAACTCTCGAAGAACGCCGCCGCAGCCGCGACATCGGGCACATGCATGAACGGCGTTATGCGGATGAAATTATCCGCCATTGCCTAGCTCCCCAACGGATAGTTCGGCGCCTCGCGCGTGATCGACACATCGTGCACATGGCTTTCGCGCAAGCCCGCGGACGAAATCTTCACGAACCGCGCCTTCGTGCGAAGCTCTTCCATGTTCTTGGCGCCGACGTAACCCATCGCTGCGCGCAGACCGCCGACCAATTGGTGCAGGATATTCGCCACCGGACCTTTGAACGGCACGCGGCCTTCGATGCCCTCCGGCACCAGCTTCATCTGATCGGTGACTTCCTTTTGGAAATACCGGTCGGCTGAACCCCGCGCCATGGCGCCCAGCGAACCCATGCCGCGATAAGATTTGTACGAACGGCCTTGGTACAAGATCACTTCGCCCGGCGCTTCTTCACTGCCTGCAAGCAGCGAGCCGATCATTGCCACCTCGGCGCCGCCGGCCAAAGCCTTGGCAAGATCGCCGGAGAACTTGATGCCGCCATCGGCGATCACCGGCACGTTGGCTTTGCGCGCAGCCGACGCGGCGTCCATGACCGCGGTCAGTTGCGGCACGCCGACGCCGGCCACGATCCGCGTCGTGCAGATCGAACCGGGGCCGATGCCCACCTTCACCGCATCGGCGCCCGCGTCGATCAGAGCCTTCGCCCCATCAGCGGTCGCGACATTGCCGGCGATCACTTGCGTCATGTTCGACGCTTTCTTGATCCGGCTCACCGCTTCCAGCACGCCCTTCGAGTGACCGTGCGCGGTATCGATCACCAACACATCGACGCCCGCTTCGATCAGCGCCAACGACCGCTCATAGCCTGCATCGCCAATGGTC
This sequence comes from Terricaulis sp., assembly GCA_047601265.1. Classification (GTDB taxonomy): domain Bacteria; phylum Pseudomonadota; class Alphaproteobacteria; order Caulobacterales; family Aquidulcibacteraceae; genus Vitreimonas. The sequence goes on along the minus strand of JASGJR010000001.1, from coordinate 169,285 downwards.
GACGCCGCGCCGACGCGCAGGCGCCCTTGCTCGTCCTTGGCGCGGTTCGGGAAAGCTTGCGCCTTTTCGAAATCCTTCACCGTGATCAAGCCGGTGATGCGGCCGCCAGCATCGACAACCAGCAGACGTTCGATGCGATGCTTGTGCAGCAGCCGCTTGGCTTCTTCTTCACCAGCGCCTTCGCGCACGGTGACGAGTTCGCGCGTCATCAGATCGGCGACTTTCTCGTGCTTCTCAGCAAAGCGCATGTCGCGATTGGTGAGGATGCCCACCAGTTTCTTCGAACCCGGCTCAACCACGGGAAAGCCCGAAATCTTGCGCGCTTCCTTGATCGCCAGAATATCGCCGATGGTTTGATCGGCCGTGATGGTGATCGGATCGATCACCATGCCGCTCTCGAACTTCTTGACGATCTTCACCTGCTCGGCCTGTTCGTGCGGCTCAAGGTTACGGTGAATGATGCCCATGCCGCCTGCCTGCGCCATGGCGATGGCGAGCCGCGCTTCCGTCACGGTGTCCATGGCGGCGGAAATGAGCGGGATATTGAGGTCGATGGAGCGTGTCAGCCGCGTCTTCGTATTGGCGTCGGCGGGCAGCACTTCGGACGCGCCCGGCTCCAGCAGGACGTCATCAAAGGTCAGAGCTTCACGGATTTCCATGGACGGCTGGTAGAGATTCTCTGTGGACTTGGCAAGACTAGGCGCTAGTTGAGCCCAGTCAGGAAGCGGATGGCCGCCATGAAATATGACATTTCAGTCGCAACGGTGGCGCCGCGGAAGCTGGCGGCGGTGCGTGGCCAGGCGCGGCTCGGCGAGATTGGCACAGTGGCGATGCCGGCTTTGGACAAGGTGTACGCGTTCCTCAGCACGCGTCAGGACCTGCAGCAACCGAGCAGCCACAACCTCTTTCTATATCACCATCCCGCCAACCGCAGCGATCCGATGACGATCGACTTCGGCGTTGAAGTGGCGAGCGCGTTTGCCGCCGAGGGCGGCGTCGTGTGCGTGGAGACACCAGCCGGCCAGGCGGCGCGCACGCTCTATGTCGGCCCCTACAGCCAAATGCATCCGGCGCACCAAGCGATCCACCAATGGTGCGCAAAAAACGGCAAGCGCATCGGCGGCATATCATGGGAAGTTTACGGCGACTGGACCGAAGACGAGTCCAAACTGGAGACTGAGATTTTCTATCTCCTGGTCTAAGCCTTCTTCCCCATCGCAACGAGATACACTTCAGGACTTCCCGCGCGGCTCGCGGGCGGCTTGGCGTGACGCACGCTGGTAAAATGCTGCTTCAGCTTTTGCAGCAGCTCCGCATCCAGCCCGCCCTGAAACGCTTTGGTCACGAACGCGCCGCCCGGTGCGAGGTGCTGCATCGCGAATTCCGCCGCAGCTTCGGCGAGCGCGCCGGTGCGAATCTGATCGGTCTTCGCGTGGCCGGTTGTGTTCGCGGCCATATCGGACAGTACAAGATCGGGCGGCCCGCCCAGCGCTCTGATCAAAGCCGCAGGCGCTTCGGGCGCGAGGAAATCCATTTCCAGAAACGTTGCCCCCGGCAGCGGATCGACCGGCAGTACGTCGATGCCGACAATCGCGCCAACGCCCTTCTTCACCGCGACTTGAGTCCAGCCGCCCGGTGCTGCGCCCAAATCGGCGACGCGCTGCCCGCGTTTCAGCAGGCCGAATTTCTCGTCAAGCTCAATCAGCTTGAACGCCGAGCGTGCGCGCCAGCCCTCGGCGATCGCTCGCTGCACGTACGGATCGTTGACCTGGCGCTCCAGCCACTTGCGGGAGCTTTCCTTGCGCACGTTCTTCTTCTTGATGCGCGTCGCCATTTCACGCGCGCCGCTTGGCGAGGTGATCTGCTTGTTGCGCCACCGGCGCTTCGGTTCGGGCGGCGCTTCGTCGTCGCTCATGCCGCACCTTTGTGCTCAGCCATGAGCCGCAAGAGTACACCTTCGCGCAAGCCCCGGTCAGCCACGCGGATGCGCGTCGCCGGCCAAACTTTCAGCACCGCGTCGAGGATGGCGCCGCCAATCACCACGAGATCGGCGCGGTCCTTGCCGATGCACGGGTTGGCGGCGCGCTCGGCGCGGCTTTGCGCCAACAGCTTGGCGATGGTGGCCCGGCAATCATCGACATCGAACCACATGCCGTCGACCTTGGCCCGCTGGTAGCGCTGCAGCTCCAAGAACACGCCTGCGAGACTAGTCACCGTGCCGGACGTGCCGATCAGGTCGCCGCGTCCCGCCGCGAAGGCATCGCGCAAAGCTTCGCCGCCGCCGATTGATTGGATCTGCGCGGCGATGCGGGCGACCAGCGCTTCATACCAAGCGGAATTATCTCCGCTCTCCGGCTCCGCCTCTTCGTCCGCGAGCACGACCACGCCCACCGGCGCGGACCGCCAGTCCAGGATCGGCGGCTTCAATCCGCCCGCCAGCGCAGCTTTCGGCTGCACCCACGAGAGCTCGGTTGAACCGCCGCCGATGTCGACGATCATCGCGTAGTCAGCTTCGGGCTCAAGCAAGCTTGCGCAACCGAGCACGGCCAAACGCGCCTCGTCCTCCGGCGTGATGACTTGGAAGTCGAGCCCGAGATCCGTGCGCACGCGGTTGAGAAACGTCTGCCCGTTTGCGGCCGCGCGGCACGCTTGCGTCGCCACGCAGCCAACCGCGAGCGGTGTGCGCGCTTCGATCCGCTGCGCGCACGCGGTGAGCGCCTGATACGCGCGCGCCATCGCCGTGTCGCTCAGCTTGCCTGTGTGCGAGAGACCTTCACCCAAACGCACGATGCGCGAATAGCCATCGACAACGCGCAAGCCGCCGTCGCTATTCTGCGTCGCCATCAACAGGCGGCAGTTGTTGGTGCCCAGATCAATCGCTGCAAACACAGGTGCGCGCGATCGCGGGCCGGGCTTAGCGCCGCTCTGCGACGCTTCCGCCCTCCCATTCGTCGGCATTTCGAATCGTTCCCGCAACCGCTTCCGCGACCGCAAATCTGTTCAGTCGGCGTTCATGCTAACGGTTTTGGGCCGCCTGGAAACCCTTGTTTTGCCGAGTTTTCGCCCGCTTCGAGCGAAAAGCGCGTGCGTCGGGACACACATATTTGTGTTGAGGGCTCCAACGCTTGTTTCGCGCGTTATCGCTCTTACCTTACCAAAGCGAGAGACAGGAAGACTCGAGGAAGGAGGAAGAAAAATGCGTGAAGCCAAATTCTCCCTCGGACAAGTGGTCCGCCACAAGCTCTTCCCGTTCCGGGGCGTTGTGTTCGACGTCGATCCAGAATTCTCCAACACGGAGGAATGGTTAAACGCGATACCCGAACCGATCCGTCCTAACAGGGAGCAGCCGTTTTACCACTTGTTCGCGGAAAACGCGGAGAGTTCGTACGTGGCGTACGTCTCCGAGCAGAACCTAGTGGCCGACGACAGCGGTGAACCGGTGGACAATCCGCAAATCGAATTGCTGTTCGATGAAACGGATGAAGGCGGCTACAAACTGCGTCCGGAAAGTCTCAACTGATTTTGCCAATCGGCTGAAGGAGATCGCGCTGACGGAAACGCCGGCGCGATTTCTCATGTGCGCTGGAAGGGATAAAAGTCGCCGCCGAGCGGTAGGATGTTTGTGAGCGCGTCGAGCGCCGTTTGCGTTTCATCCACCAAATTCGGATCGGCCAGATCACCTGGCGCGAGCATTTCGCGATAATGCGCGCGCACCCAGTCTTCGAGTTGCGCCGCAAGCGCGTCGGTCAGGAAAAATCCCTGCGCCGCCGCGGCGCGCTCGTGCGCCGTCATCTGCACGCGCAAGCGCAAACACGCCGGCCCGCCGCCATTACGCATGCTTTCGCGGACTTCGACGTATTCAACCGCGCCGATCGCAGCGCCAGGCTGCGAGATGATTTTTTCAACGACCGACGCGGTCCTGTTGTTCTCACGCGTTTCGGTCGGGCAGATCAGCGTGAGCTCGTTTTGGCCCGGACGCGTGACGAGCTGCGAATTGAAAAGATATGAACTCACCGCGTCGTCGAGCGCTACCTCGGCTGCCGCGACCTCCACGAACACCGGTTCAAATAGGCCTTTACCGCTGGCGCGAATTGCGGCTTTCAATGCTTCTTTGTCCGCAAACGCGTGCTCGTGGTGAAACAGCACGAGTCCGTGCGCCACGGCGACCACATCATTGTGGAAGGCCCCGGCGTTGATGGCGTCGGCGGATTGGCGCGCGAAGATGGTGCGCGCGTCGTTCAGTCGATGGCGGCGTGCAACCGCCCGGCTCGCCTCCAACGTCTGCCGCGCCGGGAAACCGTGCGTATTTTCGCTCCCCTCGCGGCCATAGACGAAAATCTCAACCCCCGGCGCGCCTGGACCAGACGCCATGCGCATGTGATTGGCCGCACCCTCGTCCGACAGCACATGCTGCGCCGTCAGCGCCGCATGCACTGCGAAATGATTTTCGTCCGCAAACAAGCGCCGCAACGCGCGCTCGGTTTGCGCGGCTTCCAAGCGCCGGTGCAGCATGGTCTGCAGATTGGCGACGCTGGCGTGGAGCTTGCCATCGGCGCAATCGGCGCTCGGTGAAATGGTGGCGGCATTTGCGGCCCACATCGACGACGCTGCGAGCGCCGCGCGCGCGATGGTTTGCTCACTCTCCCACGCGCGCGACCACACCTCGCGGTCCGTTCCGGCGAACCCCAGCGAACGCAGCCAAGTGATGTACGGACGCTCTTGCGGCGGCAGCACGCCTTGCGGAACGCCGAGCGCCGCCAGCTTGCGCATTTTGGCGATGCCTTGCAGCGCCGCATCGCGCGGGCGTGAGACGCTGTCGCGATTGCGCGCAGACGCGAGATTGCCTTCCGAGAGGCCCGCATAATTGTGGGTTGGGCCAACCAGCCCGTCGAAATTGACCTCGACGGCGCCGTCCGCGCTCACGATGGCAAGCCTGGCGATGGAATGGCGACCGCTTTCTCCGCCGACTGCGTGGCCACCGGAAATGCAACGTAGTCAGCCGCATAGTATGCGCTCGGCCGCAGCGACCCGGAAAGGCCTGGGCCGCCGAACGGCAATGCGCCCGATGCACCCGTAGTCGGGCGATTCCAATTCAGCACGCCGGCGCGCATTTCGTTTTGCACGCGCGCCCAGAGCGCGGGATCGTCGGAGATCAAACCGCCGGCAAGACCGAAGCGCGTGGCGTTGGCGACATCGAGCGCGTGATCGAAGTCCTTCACGCGATACACTTGTAGCAGCGGGCCAAACAATTCTTCGTCCGGCGGCGTCAAGCCGGAAACGTCGATGATGCCTGGATGCACAACCGCGCCTTCACGCTTCAGCGGCACGATCGATTTCCCGCCGAGCTGCTGCAGCCCGGCTTCAAATTTCATCGCGCGATCGGCGGACATGGCGTTGACCAGCGGTCCCATGAACGGCTCGGGGGATTGATCCGCGTTGCCGGCTACGATCTTGCCTGTGAAATCCTTGAGCGCGGCGATGATGCCGTCGCCCGCGGCGCCTTCCGGCAAAATCAAACGGCGCGCGCATGAGCAACGCTGACCGCTGGTGATAAACGCCGATTGCGCAATCAGATTGGCGGCGGCCTTGGTATCCGTTGGCGGCCAAACGATCAGTGGGTTGTTACCACCGAGTTCGAGCGCCAGCATCACATCGGGACGCCCCGCAAATTTGCGATGGATCAGCGCGCCGGTCTGCGCCGAGCCGGTGAAGAGCACGCCGTTCAGCCCTTGCGCGTCCAGCAATGCGGCGCCGGTTTCGTGTGCGCCTTGCAGCAGGTTGAGCACGCCCGCCGGCAAGCCCGCCGCTTCCCACGCTTCCATCATCAGCGCGCCCGCGCCTGGCGTCATTTCGCTCGGCTTGAACAGCACGCAATTGCCCGCGAGTAGCGCCGGCACGATGTGACCATTAGGCAAGTGTCCTGGAAAATTGAACGGACCGAACACCGCCATCACGCCGTGCGCGTGATGCGACAGCACAGTGAGACCGAACACGTTCTTCTCTTGCTTGTGTCCGGCGCGTTCGGCTTGGGCGCGGATCGACAACTCGATCTTGCCGATCATCGCCTGCACTTCGCCCTTCGCGTCCCAGAGCGTCTTGCCCATTTCGCGGCTGATCGTGATGGCGATGTCCTCGGCGCGCTTCTCGATTTCTTTGGCGTAAGCGCGGGCGATGGAGGCGCGTTCTTCAACCGGACGGCGCGACCAACCGGGAAACGCAAGCCGCGCTTCGGCCATCGCTTCGGCGACATCGTCCGGGCTGGCGGCGTTGCCCTCCCACACCTTGTCGCCGGTTGCGGGGTTGTGCGAGCGGAACTGTTCGCCCTGACCGCGGCGCCATTGGCCGCCGATGAAAAGTTCAGTTTGCATCTGTCCAGACCAAAGCTTCGGCACCGTCCGCGAGCTTCAGCGCGGAGAATACGCCAGGGTCAACATAGGCCGCGCCGTTCGCGACGGTCACGCGCGCCGGCACGCAACGATAGTCGTTGATGCTTGGCGTCGCCACCAGCGCCCGCGCGCCTTCGCCGTTTCCGGCAACGAGTTTCATGCGCTTGGCTTCGCGTCTTGTGCGGATCTGATCGCGCTGCACGCTCATCAGCGGACCGCCATCGAAAATGTCGATGACATCGGCAAAGCTGAAGCCTTCCCATTCGAGCAGCGCCCGCGCACCCTCGCCGTCACGGTGACATTTGCCAACCACGTCGCGCGCCTCTTTCGGCAGCAAGTCCACATAGATGGGATGCTGCGGCGTCAAATCCAGGATGAACTGGTTGTCGGTGGTGGCGCTCAGCTTGTCGGCTTCTTCGAAATCCATGCGGAAAAAATGCCGGCCGAGCGCTTCCCAGAAGGGCGAGACGCCTTCGGGCGAAACGACGCCCCGCAATTCCGACACGACGCGCTCACGGAAACGCTGCGGCGCGGTCGCCATCAGCATATAGCGGCTTTGCGCCAGCGCGCGGCCGATGCCGTGCGCCCTGTGCTCGGGGCGAACGAACAGTGAGCCGACCTCGGTGCAGCCGGTAAAGTCGTTGACGCCGATCAGCACGCGCATGTCGAAGCGACGGTTCACGGCGGCGGACGACTGCGCCTCGGTGATCATGCGAAAGTTGAAGAACGGCGGCTTCTCACCGATCGTCGCCTTCACACCGCAACAGCCGGCCAGAGCGCCGCTCTCGATATGCTCAAGCGCAATGAAGTAGCGCTCAGCGCCAACATTTGCCGCCGTCGAGGCAAAGCTCGCGCGCGACAGTTCAAGCTTCTGCATCATCGCCGCATCGTCGAGCATCAGGCTGGTGAAGCCCGCACCGGCGATTTCGCGCAGTTGCTTGAACCCTTCAATATCGCGCGGGCCCGCCGCGCGCATGACATAGAGCGGCGCGCTCATGATTTGAGGCTCGCAATGTCGAAAACGCCCCGTTCGACGCCCGCGAGCAGCAAGAACGAAAGCTTGGCGCGCTCGGCGAAGCTTGGGATCAGTGCAAACTCCTGGTCGCTATGAATGTAGCCGCCGACTGGGCCAAGCGTGTCGATGTTCGGGCAACCTGCAGCGGCTAGGTTGTTGCCTTCACACACACCGCCGGAGGGCGCGAACTTGAGATCGAGGCCAATGGCTTCGCCCGCCGCATGGGTCCACGACACCATCGTCTTCTGCGGCCAGTTCAGCGGCTTCGGCGGCCGCGTGAAACCGCCGTGCAGATGTGCGGCAACGCCTTCGATCGCGCCCACTTGCGCAACCACGCGCTTGATCTCGGCTTCGATCCAGGCCGCGTCTTCGGTCTCCGGTACGCGCACATTAAAGCGCAGCACGGCGTTGTCCGGCACCACGTTGACAGGCCCGCCGCCATCGATGGCGCCGACATTGAGCGTGACGCCATCGCGCTTGCCATTGAGCTGCGAAAGCCAAAGCGAAGCCTGTGCTGCGGCGATGACGGCGTTGCGGCCTTCGTTGAAGGCGCGGCCGGCGTGCGCAGCTTTTCCGCGCACGTGCAGACTGAAATTGCCTGAGCCCTTGCGTGCATCGACAAGCGAGCCGTCCGACATCGCCGGCTCGTAGGTCATGCCCAGATGCGCGCGCTTGCCGAGTTCGCTCAGCAACGGCGCACTGGCGACGGAGCCGACCTCTTCGTCCGGGCTCAGCAGCACCTCGTAGCCGACGCGCTTGGCGCCAGGCAGCGCTTCGAAGGCTTGCAGCGCAGCGAGCATCACGGCGATGCCGCCTTTCATGTCGGCCGTGCCGGGTCCGCGCAGATGATCGCCTTCACGCCATGGCTTTTGAAACGCGTGCGCGGCGGGAAACACCGTGTCGTAGTGCCCAGTCAACGCAACTTGGATTGCCGCTTCCGGGCGCACCCGCAATCGCAACGATGCGCCGTGTTCAATGTCCAGCGCCTCACCATTGGGTTTGATGCGCTGCGACGGCGCCAGATCAATCACGTCGAGCTGTCCTGGCAGCACGCTTGCGGCATCGGCCAGCGGCCCGCGCATGCGCTTGAGGCCGTCGAGTTCGTAGGAGCCGGAGTTAATCGCCGACCAAGTTTCGGTGCGAGCCACCAGGCCCGCGCCCTCGCCATCGAGCCGCTCCAAAAGCGGTTCGATATCAGCGCCCCACTTTTGGCGGAGCGCGGACAAGTTTGCGTGGGCCGGCATGACGCGGAGGTAACTGGAGGAGTCTGCACTGTCCAGGGCGGCGCATACAAAACGGGCCCAGCTTGCGCCGGGCCCGTTAGTTCTAGCGCCTCAGCCGATCAGTGGAACGTGATCGTAATGGTGCTGCGGCGGTTCAACGGCTCGCGCACACCGTCGCGGGTTTGCCGTGCGAGATCGGTTTCGCCGCGCGCTTCGGTGGTGATCGAAGCCGACGAGATGCCGCGCGCCACGAGGGCGTCACGAACGACCGAGGCACGACGTTCGGAGAGACCGATGTTGTATTGGGTCGAGCCCGACGTGTCGGTGTGACCCACAACGCTGACGGCGGTGAGGTTGCACTCGCGCGCGTGCGCCACTGCGGCGTCGATGGTTTCGAGCGCTGCTTGGTTGAGGTTCGAACGATCCCACTCGAAGTACACAACGTAGTCGCCTTGCGGGCACGCCTGCGCCATGGGCGGCGGTGGCGGGGGCGGAGGCGGCGGCGGTGGGGGCGGCGGTGGCGGGGGCGGCGCGGCCACAGCGAACTGATAGCGCAGACCAACCGTCAAATCTTGATGGGTGTAGTCTCCGTCATAGCGCGTCGGCACCACGCCATCTTCCAGGCCGTTGAACTTCGGATCCATCGCGCGGAAGTAGCGGTAGCCAACGTCCAGCATCCAATGCGGCGACAGCTCGACGCCGAGGCCGACGATGGCTTGCCAAGCGGCGACCGTATCGTCGTCATCGAACTCATCGTTGCCCGCGTTGATAACGCCGTGCGCGTTGATGCGAGCTGCGCCGACGCCGACGCCGACATACGGCTGCAGATTGCCGCCGCGGTTGAAGTCGTAGAACAAGTTCGCCATCGCCGACCACGCATGCACGTCGCCGTCGAGAACTTGGTTGTCGGTATCGAATTGATTGAAGCGATGACCGAGTTCGCCTTCGAGGCGGAAGCCGTTCGAGAAGGCGTAACCCATACCGAGATGCTCGGTGTAGTCATGCTTGAGATCGATCGTCTCGCTCGACTGATCGATGTCGAGTTGGCCTTCGAATGAATAGCCAATGTCGGCGCGACCATACCAGCCTTCGGTGGCGCCCGCCGTCCCGGCGACGAAGCCGGTCAGCAACGACGCGGCGGCGATCGTTTTCAGTAGTTTATGCTTCATATCAGTCCCCTGCAGTGGCCGAGCCTGTCCCCGCCTCCAAGGCTAACGCCGACACTACCCATTTGGACCGGTTCGTTAACGACTTTCGCGCACCGCGCGCAAAGAAATCCGCGCTACGGAGATAAAAAAGCAACGGGCCCGGCTTTCGCCGGGCCCGCGCTTAGTTCCGTCCTGTTTCGCTGATTAGCGGAACATGATGGTGATGGTCGAACGACGGTTCAGCGGCTCACGCACGCCGTCACGGGTCGGACGGGCCAGATCGGTTTCACCGCGGGCTTCCGTGGTGATCGAACCGGTGCCGACGCCGCGCGCCACGAGGGCGTCACGGACGACCGAAGCACGACGCTCCGACAGACCGACGTTGTACTGCGTCGAACCCGACGTATCGGTGTGACCCACAACCGACACGCTCGAGATGTTGCACTCGCGCGCGTGAGCGACAGCGGCGTCGATGGTTTCGAGCGCTGCTTGGTTGAGGTTCGACCGATCCCACTCGAAGTACACCACATAGTCGCCTTGCGGGCACGCCTGAGCGACAGGCGGCGGCGGAGGCGGCGGGGGTGGCGGCGGCGGGGGAGCCGGCGGCGGCGGCGGCGGCGGCGGAGCCGCAAACTGATACCGCAGACCAACGCTGAGCTCTTGGTGCTTGTAGTCCATGTCGACGTCCGGCGTGCGGCCGCCCGTCAGGTCGTAGTTGCCGCCATCCGATTCGAAATAGCGATAGCCGACGTCCAACGCCCATTGCGGGCCGAGCGCCACAGCAGCGCCGACCATGGCTTGCCACGCGAAGCGCGTGTCTTCGCCGCTCACAGCCGTCGAACCGTTCGTGAGAGTCGGCAGGATGCGCGCCGCGCCGACGCCAACGCCAATGTACGGCTCGATGCCGCCACCACGGTTGAAGTCGTAGAACACGTTCGCCATCGCCGACCACGCGTGAACGTCGCCGTCGGTGAAGTTCGAGTTGTTCAGATCGTTTTCGTCGTACTGATTGAAGCGGTGGCCGAGTTCGCCTTCAACGCGGAAGCCGTTGGAGAACGCGTAGCCCAAGCCGAGATGCTCGGCGTAGTCATGCTTCAAATTGATTTGGCTGTTGATCGGCGTGTCGAAATCCAACTCGCCTTCAAACGAATAGCCAATGTCGGCGCGGCCGTACCAGCCTTCGGTCGCGTGTGCGACGCCGGCCGTACCCGCCAACAACGCCGCGAGCGCGACGGTTTTGGTGATGCGCGATTTCATATTCACCCCTCTTATGCGAGTTCCCCTAGACGCTTGGTCTTTTCCAGCGACCGTCGCGCGATCGCGCTAGGGTCAGACCAAGTGCCCGAAGCGTTACGTACGGAAGAGCGGTTAAGCCCCCCTCAATAAACGCCTGAGCGCTTCTGAGGTTCCATACGCGAGCCAATGCGCCCCAATCTAGGCGGCGTCGCGCCTCAGTGTCCATAAAAGGGCGTAAGAATTGTCATTTTTCCAGTGGGGCGTTGACTTTATGGCGCCATCGGAAATTTCGAGGCCGAAAAGGTTGAGGGCCACGCCCCTCCCGGCGTGGCCCTCATCCCCTCATCGCCCCTGAGCGATTGTCCACACGGGCCGAGCCCGGGACTTTCCCCGCCGAAAAGGCCAGTGGACTGTAAGCGGCGTCCGCGCCGCCGTTTAGCCACTTTTGGCGCCAGGGACCGTCATTTCCCTCTGCATGTTGCGACGGCGTCACATGCGGAACCCTCCCGCCGGGGGCGGGTTACCAGACGGAGCACCTTCATCCCCTTCCCGGAGCTTTTTCAAATGGCCAGACAAGAAACCACGACCGATCCCTACGCGCCGCCCCCACTTAAAAAGGACAAGGGCGGCGCCCTGGTGCGCGGCGCCATACTCGTTGGGCTGCTGGCTGTCGGCGGCGCCGTCGCTTACACGGTAATGCAGACGCCCGCGCCACAAACCGCATCCTTAGAAGACCAAAACAGTCAGCAACAGCTGGCGGACGGCAGTTACGCGGCGAATCCAGGACCGCAGGTCGCACCGCCGCCTGAGGCCGCTCCCGCTCCAGCAGCAACGCCTGCTCCTAGCGCGCCTGGAGCGGCTGCGCCGCACCGTAGCGCCGCGCCGCGCCAAACTGCGCCTGTAGAGGACCCAACGCCGGCGGCTGAAACCGCTCCGGCTCCCGTCACGCCAACGCCGCCAGCGCCGCTGCCGCCGGACGTGACGCCGCCCAGCGCGTCGGGACAATAGTTTCAGGAGTACGTGAGCTCGGCGGGATTCGAACCCGCGACCCCCTGATTAAAAGTCAGATGCTCTACCGGCTGAGCTACGAGCTCTCACGAAAGGACGCCGCCTTAAGCTGTTGCGCCCCTGGGCGCAACAGCGGGCATGCCGTCAGTTTGCGATAGCAAGTACGCCGGAAACGGCGCCGTTCCACTTTTCCCTCAGTTCCGCGCGCTGCGCCGACGCAATCTTGGGCGTCCATTTCCTGAGCTGTTTGGAATCAGCTTCCAGCGATTTGATCGCGCCGCAGCCGAGTGCGGCCAGCTTCGCCGCGCCCAACGCGGTGACTTCCTGAAAGTCGGGGCACGCCACCTCGACGGCGCAGATGTCGGCCAAAAACTGCATAAGCCAAGCGTTGGCCGTCATGCCGCCGTCCACCAACAGCGAAGCGAGCTGCGGCGCGCCATCAGCATGCAGAGCGTCCAGGAGATCGGCAGTTTGGTAAGCGACCGCTTCAAGGCCGGCGCGCACAAGATGCGCGCTTGTGCTGTCGCGCGTCAGTCCAACGATCGCGCCGCGAGCTGCGGCGTCCCATTGCGGCGCGCCGAGGCCAGCGAACGCAGGCACCAGATACACGCCTCCGTTGTCAGCGAGTGACGCGGCGATCGCTTCAGTTTCGCTCGAAGCTTTGATGAGCTTCAAGCCATCGCGCAGCCATTGAATTGTCGAACCCGCCGAAAACACCGAACCTTCGAGCGCGTAGGCGGTCTCGTTCTTGGCTTGATAGCCAATGGTCGCCAGCAAGCGATTTTTCGACTGCGGCGGCGTGGCGCCGGTGTTCATCACCAAGAAGGTACCGGTGCCAAACGTGCACTTCGCCATGCCAGGCTTGAGGCAAGCATGACCAACGAGCGCCGCTTGCTGATCGCCGGCCATGCCATGAATGGGAAGCGCACGACCGAGATGCGCAGCATCGCTGTCGCCAAAATGCGCATCGCAAGCCATCGGTTGCGGCAAGAGCGCGCGCGGCACGCGGAAGAGCGCGCACATCTCGTCGCTCCACGCGCGCGTATTGATGTCGAGCAACAGCGTGCGTGCTGCATTGGTCATGTCCGAGACGTGCGCGCGGCCGTTGGTCAAACGCCACACGAGAAACGTTTCGATGGTGCCAAACGCGAGCTCGCCTTGCTCGGCGCGTTTGCGCAGCACCGGATCGCGATCGAGAATCCAAGCGATCTTGGTCGCCGAGAAGTACGGGTCGAGCAGCAAGCCGGTTGTCTGCTGAACCTTGGCTTCGTGACCGCTTTCGCGGAGCTGCGTACAGACATCTGCCGTACGGCGATCCTGCCAGACAATTGCGCGATGCACCGGTGCGCCCGTCTTGCGGTCCCACACGACGGTCGTTTCGCGCTGATTGGTAATGCCGATTGCGGCGATGGTCTGAGCCCCGCCGGCCTGGTCGATGGCCGCGCGGCAGACCTTCAATGTCGCAGCCCAAATCTCCTCAGGGTCATGTTCGACCCAGGCGGGCTGCGGATAATGTTGCTGCAGCTCCACCTGAGCGGTCGCCAGAGGCTTGAAATCGCGATCGAAAACGATGGCGCGGGTGGAGGTGGTGCCTTGATCGATGGCGAGAATGTTGGTGCCGGTCATGATCCCGCACCAAAGAGCGGGGAGGCGCCGCGGTCAATCCGAAGACCGGGGGTCGAGCGAAGGGCGGTCTTCGAAGCGGCGCCTCCCCTGTGCGGCGCCTCAGGCGGAGGCTTCCGCAGTCGCAAGCGCGGCGCGGAACGCCGCTGATGCTGTGCTGATGCGGTGCATGACCGCGTCAAACTCGTCGGCGGTGATGGCGTGGCCGCTCGCGGCGGCGGCTTCTATCTCGGCCCGCACCGCGGCGAGCTTCTCGGCAAGATCGGCGACGTCCGCCGCCGCTGACGCGGTAACGCTCAACGCGCTCCCGGCGAGACCGAGGAAGCTCGCAAGCTTTGCGCGCAACGGAATGGGGATCAGCGGCAGCAACGCCGACATCGCGGCAAGCAGCAACTGCAGCTGCAAAAGCAAATTTGGCATGGGTGTATCCTCAGTGGCCGCGCACGAGCGATCGCAAAGCGGCGATCGCGGGCGATGCCGCGGTGACGGCTTGGCTCAAGCGTTGGTCGGCGATGCTCAATGCACTGGTGGCGCGCTGCAGTGTCGATTGCGGCTGGCCTGATGCTGCTTCAAAATCAGCACGAGCGCGGATGTAGGCGGCGAGTGCGGATTCAACGATCTGCACCGCTGGTGTCGCCACCTTCTCCGCTTGACCCAGCGCGCGCTTGACGCCGATCGGCACGTTTGGATCGGCGGCAACCTTGGCCGCCTCTTCCACCAGCACGGCATAAGTATCCAGCACCGCGTAGGCTTGCTGATCCAGCGTTCGCGCCACGGCAACAGGATTGGCGATTGGCGCCGACGCGCAGGACGGCAGTGCGGTGAACATCACCAGCGCCAGCATGGTGGCGCGAAAAGCGTGCTTGATCATCTGGCGCCTCAAACGATCGGACCACGTGCGCGCGCTCGTCCAACGGCAACGCCGATCAAGCCAAGCGTGGTGACGAGGTCGACAATGGCGCCTGCAAATTGCTGCGCCACGCCGTCCGGCAAATCGATACTCAGGCGGCTGGCCACGAACGCGACAGCGATAGCGGCGGCGCTTTTTAGCGTAAGCGAGTCAGCGATGGATTTTGCCGGCGTGGCGCTTGAAGGTACGTCTGACATGTGAGCTCCTCGTTCGAAGCGAGAAGCCTACGGCCGCCAAGCCGCGGTTGGATTGATTGTGCGCCGAGGCCAACACGCCGCCTCTATCCGCGCGCAACATGTCGGATTGTCAGTCCATCAATCCCCGCTTCGCGGCGTCGTACTCACGTTTCAGGCGAGCTATGAGCTCCGCTGTTGGCACAATGTCGTGGACGCCGCCCACGCCCTGGCCCGCACCCCAAATGTCTTTCCACGCCTTCACCGCGCCACCGCCGAAATTCATTTTGCTGGCGTCGCTCGTTGGCAGGTTGGCGGGATCGAGGCCAGCGGCGACGATGGAGCCTTTCAGGTAGTTGCCGTGCACGCCCGTGAAGAGATTGCTGTAGACGATATCGCTCGCCGCGGAATCGACGATCATCTGCTTGTAACCTTGCGGCGCATTGGCCTCCGTCGTGGCGATAAAAGCGGAGCCGATATAAGCGAGATCCGCGCCCATCGCTTGCACGCCGAGGATGCCGGCGCCGGTGGAAATGGCGCCCGACACCAGAAGCGGCCCGTCGAAAAATTGGCGCAGCTCCGCCACCAGCGCGAAGGGCGACAGCCCGCCCGCGTGACCGCCGGCGCCTGCCGCAACGGCGATCAAACCATCTGCGCCCTTCTCCAGCGCCTTCTTGGCAAACTCGATATTGATAATGTCGTGCAAGACAATGCCGCCGTAGGAATGGATCGCCTCGTTCACATCCGGGCGCGCGCCAAGCGAAGTGATAACGATCGGCACTTTGTGTTTCACACATGCCGCCACGTCCGCATCGAGCCGATCATTGGATTTGTGCACGATCTGATTGACCGCGAACGGCGCTGCAGGCGCATCCGGATGCGCCTCATCGTAGGCGGCCAATTCGTCTTTGATCCGATTTAGCCAATCGTCGAGCTTCGCCTGCGGACGCGCATTGAGCGCCGGAAACGAGCCGACAATGCCGCCTTTGCACTGCGCGATGACCAATTCGGGGTTGGCGATGATGAATTGTGGGGCGCCGACCACCGGCAGGCGTAGCTTGTCGAATAGCGGCGGTAGGGCCATCATCGTCTCCAGGTGTTGCGTCCACGCCTAGCTTCTTGGAAAAAGCGCGTCGACGCTGCCATGGCGTCAACGGAGCAAAAATTGTCAGACGCGCTGAAATTGGGTGAAGCCGCAGATGAAGCGGCGTGGCGCGCATTAGTTGAGCGCGGTCTCAAAGGCGCGCCGTGGTCACGCCTGGTTGGCGTGACGGCGGATGGCATCGCGCTCGAGCCGCTCTATCGTGAAGCCGACTTTGCAACGGCGGGCGATCCCGTTGGCTTTCCCGACAGCGCGCCTTTCGTGCGTGGCGCGCGCGAAGGCCCGTGGACCATCCGTCAAGCGTACGAACACCCATCACCAGAAATCACGAACGCCGACATTCTCACCGACTTAGCAGGCGGCGTTGGCGGCATTGAACTCGTATTGGGAAAAGACGGCGTCGCCATCGCGAGCGCGAGCGATCTCGACGTCGCACTCGCCAACGTCATCTTGGAAGCTGCGCCGATCTCGCTGGGCCACGCCAATGTGGCCGCAGCCACGTTGCTTGAGGCCAAGTTGAAAGGCGTCGCCGCACGCGGCACAGCTTTCAATCTAGACCCGATCGGCGCGGGATTCCGTGCCGGCACGTTCTCCGCGTCCGATATGAAGGACGCCACCGGCTTGGCCGCGCGTGTGCTCGGCTTGTTGCCGCATGCGACAAGCCTGCGCGCCGATGCCCGCGCCGTGCACGAGGCTGGCGGTTCGGAGGCACAAGAAATCGCCGTCGCGCTCGCCAGCGGCATCGCCTACCTGCGCGCCCTGACCGATGATGACGGCCTGTCAGTGGCGGACGCCGCGCAGACAATGAGCTTTGCGGTATCGGTCGGCCCCGATGTCCTGCTTGAGACCGCCAAACTGCGCGCGCTGCGCCTGTGTTGGGCGCGGGTGTTGGAAGCCAGCGGGGCCGCTGACGACGCGCGCGCCGCGCATATTCATGCCTTCACTTCACGTCGAATGATGACGGTGTATGACGCGCAGACGAACATCTTGCGCGTCACCACGGCTGCGTTCGCGGCGGGGATTGGCGGCGCCGATGCGATCACCACCTACCCGTTCACCGATGCAATCGGGCTTCCGACGGCGTTCGCACGCCGCGTCGCGCGCAATACACAAAACGTATTGCTGGAGGAATGCCGTCTTGGTCACGTCGCCGACCCCGCAGGCGGCGCCTGGTTCGTCGAAAAGCTCACACACGAACTGGCGGAGAAAGCCTGGCGGCTGATGCGGGATATCGAGACCAAAGGCGGTGTAGTCAGCGCACGCGCGTACATCCGTGAGATCGTCTCCGCTGCGCGCGCCAAGCGCGAACGCGCCATTGCTACGCGCAAGGAGACGATCACCGGAGTCACCGATTTTCCGTTGCTCGGCGCGCGGTTGCCGGAAGTGACGCAAAAGCGGTCCGAGCCAGCTGACGGCATGTTTGCGCCGATGCGTTGGTCCGCACCTTTTGAATCGCTTCGCGCAAAGGTGGATGAATCCGCCCCACCTTCCGTTTTCTTCGCAACGCTTGGCGCGCTGGCGAATTTTGGTCCGCGCGCACAGTTCGCGCGCAATCTGTTCGCGGCCGGCGGCGTGGGCGCCATCGGCGCGGAAACCGAATATGCGTCACGCGATGAAATGGTGCAGGCCCTGCGCGCCAGCGGCGCCAAAGTGGCGGTCCTATGCGGAGCGGACGCGACTTATGTCGACGAAGCGGAGAACGCCGCACAGCGGCTAAAGGCGGGCGGCGCCAAGTGGGTGGTCATCGCCGGCAAACCCGGCGATCGTGAAGCAGCGTTCCGCGCGGCGGGCATCGATCAGTTCGTGTTCACCGGGCAAGACGCGCTCGCTGAACTGCGGACGCTGCATGCAGCGTTGGGTGTGGCTTGAGACGACTGCCGCTCTTCGCGCTTGTGGTTATCGGCGTCATCGCGGCGGCCGGCGCAGCGATTGCGCTGGGCGTGTGGCGGCCGCTGGGAAACGACTGGGTCGAAGGCGTTGACGTCTCCGAGCACCAAGGACAGATCGACTGGGATGCGCTCTCGCGCAGCAACGTGCGCTTCGTTTACATCAAAGCCACGGAAGGCGCGCGCTACGTCGATCCACGCTTTGCCGCAAATTGGCGCGGCGCTGGTCACGCTGGCATTCGCCAAGGCGCCTATCACCGATTTTCAATCTGCCGTTCAGTCGAGGCGCAAGCCGAAAACTTCTTTCATACGGTGCCGCGCACCTACGGCGCGCTCCCGCCGGCGGTAGACGTCGAGAACATGGATGGGTGCGGCAATCGTCAGATCAACGCGCGCGGCCAAATCGAAAGCTTCCTCGATCGCCTTGAGCAGCACTACGGCGTGCGCCCTATCCTCTACGTCACGCGTAAATTTCATGAAGCACACGCGCGCGAGTTTCCACATGAGCGCTTCTGGTTGCGCAGTCTTTATGCGGCGCCGGATTTTCGCACCAGCCAATGGGTGATTTGGCAGCATCACGAAGCAGCGCGGCGGCCCGGCATTGAAGGCCCCGTCGACGTGAACTCTTTCCGGGGAAATTCCCGCGCGCTGGAAACGTTCGCGCGCGAGACGGACGAACGACATGACCCTACCTGATTTCTCTCAACTCTCCTTGGGCGCACCGTCGCGCAGCAGCGCGCGTGCGGTGATCGGCGAACCATGGCTCACGCCGGAAGGCATCGCCGTGAACACCGTCTACACATCTGCCGAGCGCGCGGGCCTGGATTTTGTCGACGGCCTGCCCGGTCTCGCGCCGTTCGGGCGCGGCCCGTATCCGACCATGTATGTGCAGCAGCCATGGACCATTCGCCAGTATGCTGGCTTCTCCACTGCAGAAGATTCCAACGCATTCTATCGCCGCAATCTCGCGCACGGGCAAAAAGGCTTATCCGTCGCTTTCGATTTGGCTACCCACCGCGGCTACGACAGCGATCATCCGCGCGTGGTTGGCGACGTTGGCATGGCCGGCGTGGCCATCGACAGCATCTATGACATGCGCACGTTGTTCAGCGGCATTCCGCTCGATCAGATGAGCGTGTCCATGACCATGAACGGCGCGGTCCTGCCGATCATGGCGCTCTATATCGTCGCGGGCGAAGAACAGAACGTGCCGCATGCGAAGCTAAGCGGCACCATTCAAAACGATATCCTCAAAGAATTCATGGTGCGGAACACCTTCATCTATCCGCCAAAACCATCCATGCGGATCGTCTCGGACATCTTTGCCTACACCGCGAGCGAGATGCCGAAGTTCAACTCGATTTCGATCAGCGGCTATCACATGCAGGAAGCCGGGGCGACCGCCGACCTCGAACTTGGATACACGCTGGCGGACGGCGTCGAATACATCCGCGCGGGCGTCGCAGGCGGCTTAGACATCGACGCATTCGCGCCGCGGCTTTCTTTCTTTTGGGCCATCGGCATGAACCCGTTCATGGAGATCGCCAAGCTTCGCGCCGCGCGCTTGCTGTGGACGCGGCTGGTGCGGCAATTCTCGCCGAAGGACGACAAATCGCTGGCGCTGCGAACGCATTGCCAGACATCTGGCTGGTCGCTGACGGCGCAGGACGTCTACAACAACGCTGTTCGCACTTGCGTGGAAGCGATGGCAGCCGTGTATGGCGGCACGCAATCGCTGCACACCAATTCTCTGGACGAAGCACTGGCGTTGCCGACGGATTTTTCGGCCCGCATTGCGCGCAACACGCAGCTGCTGTTGCAGAGTGAAGGCGGCGTGACCCGGCCCGCCGACCCTTGGGGCGGCTCCTATTATGTCGAGCGCCTCACAGCAGACCTTGCGGCGAAGGCGTGGGCGCACATCGAGGAAGTCGAAAAGCTCGGCGGCATGGCGCAGGCGATTGATCAGGGCTTGCCCAAAGCACGGATCGAAGAAGCAGCGGCGCGCACTCAGGCGCGCATCGATACCGGCCATCAAACCATTGTCGGCGTAAACAAGTATCAGCTCTCCGAGCAAGAAGAGGTGCCGGTGCTAAAAGTCGACAACGCCAAGGTACGCGCCATGCAGCTCGACAAGCTGACGCGTCTAAAGAGCGAGCGCAAGCAAGTCGAAGTCGACGCAGCGCTCGAGGCGCTGGAGGCGGCCGCCCGCGGCGAGGGCAATCTGCTCGAACTCGCGGTGCGGGCAGCGCGAGCCAAGGCGACGGTCGGCGAAATGTCGGCGGCATTGGAGCGCGCGTTCTTGCGCCACCAGCCGCCTATCCGCCTTGTCACCGGTGTCTTCGCCCGTGAAGCCGCCAACGACGCGACGGTGGAGCGCGCGCGTCAAAGCGTGCACGCATTTGAAGAAGCAGAGGGCAAGCGCCCCAAAATCCTCGTCGCCAAAATGGGACAGGACGGGCACGACCGCGGACAAAAAGTTGTCGCGAGCGCGTTCTCCGATCTCGGCTTCGATGTTGAAATCGGGCCATTGTTTGCCACGCCGGAGGAAGTAGCCGATCAAGCGGTCGCCAGCGGCGTGCATATCGTCGGCGTATCGTCGCTGGCGGCAGGCCATCTCACGCTAACACCCGCCTTGCGCACTGCGCTGAGCGCGCGTGGCGGCGGCGACATCATGATCGTGGTTGGCGGCGTCATTCCGCCCGAGGATGTCGATACGCTGAAAAACATGGGTGCGGCAGCGGTGTATCCGCCCGGCGGCGCCATTGCCGACATTGCGCAGGATCTGCTGAGCGCGCTGAACATCAAGCTCGGATATGCGCAGCCGGCGCGGAAGGCGGATTGAGCGTGCTGCGTATTCTGCTCGCCCTCTCATTTATCCTTGCCGTCACTTACGGCATCTACGGATACGACATGTACGCCGGCGCGCCGCCATATGCGTTTCCCGCGGCGTTCAAAGCTTCAAGCATCGTCATTCTCGGCGTCATCGCGCTGATGCAGGGACCGCGTTTGCTTACGGCAGCGCTGTTGTTCGGCGCGCTCGGCGATGCATTGCTGGCTTGGAGCCATGACGCGTTCTTGTACGGCGCGCTGGCATTTTTGGTTGGACACCTCTGCTACATCGCATTGTTTTTGGCGCACGGCATAGGTGTTCGCCAGGCGCTCGGAGATCGTATGCGCTTGCTGTTGCTGGCGGTTACCGTGCTCGCAGCGCTCGCCGCATCACAATTGACGCCGCATGACTCATCCATGTTCGTACCGCTGAGCGTCTATTCCGGCGTGCTGACCCTGATGGTGCTGTCGTCTTACACGCTGCCGTGGTCGCACCGCTTGGCGATGTTGGGAGCGGCGTTGTTTTTCATCTCCGACGGCTTCGTTGCCTGGAATATGTTTCACCATGACCCCGATCCTGCCTTGGCATTCTGGCGCAGCTTCGCCGGCTGGATGATTTACTGGGCCGGTCAAGCTGGGCTGTGCTTTGGTGCGCTTGGCTTGCGCGCGGGCGCCGCCAAGTAAGCGGATGGCTGATCTCACCGCCGCCCGCGAAACACTGCGCCGTGTTTTCGGTCATGACGATTTTCGCGGACTACAGGCCGACGTCATCAGCGAAGTGCTCGACGGGCGCGACGTGATGGCGGTCCTGCCGACAGGCGGCGGCAAGAGCTTCTGCTACCAAATCCCGGCGATGCTTCGCCCGGGCGTGGGCCTGGTCGTCTCGCCATTGATTGCGCTTATGGCCGATCAGGTTGCCGCGTTGCGCGCGGCGGGCGTGACGGCAGCACGGCTCGACTCAACACAGGATCGGGAAAGCCGGCGCGACTGGCTTGCCGCGGCGCGCGCGGGAGAACTCGATCTTCTCTACGTCTCTCCGGAAGGGTTATTCGCCCCCAACTTTCTCGATTTTCTTGAGCAATGCCCCATCGCGCTGGTCGCCATCGACGAGGCCCACTGCGTCAGCCAATGGGGCCACGATTTTCGTCCCGACTACCGCGCGCTCGGCAAACTGGCGGACATATTTCCGAACGTGCCGCGTATCGCCGTGACGGCGACCGCGGACCTGAAGACACAAGCCGACATCCGCACCCAGTTGCGCCTGGATCACGCGCGCGCCTTCGTCGCTTCGTTTGATCGCCCGAACCTCGTACTCAATGCGGAGCGCAAAAGCATGCGCCCGCAAGATCGCGTTTTCGATCTCGTCAACGCGCGTCGCGGTCAATCGGGGATCGTCTATGCCGCGACGCGCGATCATGCGGATGGCATCGCGGCCAGCCTGCAAAAACTGAACGTACCCGCGCTGGCGTATCACGCCGGCCTTGAAGCCTCATTGCGCGCCGAGCGGCAACACCGCTTCCAGGAAGACGACGATGTCGTCATGGTCGCGACCATCGCCTTCGGCATGGGCGTCGACAAGCCCGATGTGCGCTACGTGATCCACGCGGATTCGCCAAAATCGATCGAGGCTTATTGGCAAGAGGTCGGGCGCGCTGGGCGCGACGGCGAACAATCGGAATGCTTCACGATCTATAGCGCAAGCGATCTTCGCCGCGCGATCATGTTCGCCAATCAGTCCAACGCCGCCGAGCAGATCAAAGCAGTCCAGATCAAGAAAGCGCGTCAGCTGTTTGGATTTCTCGATGGCTTCACGTGCCGCCGCGCCGGGGTTCGCCGTTATTTTGGCGAAGAAAACGTCGAGCCGTGCGGCGTTTGCGACATCTGCGCCGATCCCCCGGTGTCGATCGACGCAACAGAATTGGCGTCAAAAGCTATCTCCGCTGTGTTGCGCATGGATCAGCGCTTTGGGCGAATACGCGTCATCAATCACCTGCTTGGCCGCGAGGGCGATGGCGTCGACGAACGCTATGCCAACAAGTCGACGTTCGGCATCGGCGCGGATACGCCAGAGCCTGTATGGCGGCGACTGATCGAACATCTGCTGTTCGAAGGCGTGCTCGGCGAAAGCGAGGATGAGCGCCCCACTTTGAACGTGGCGGACGAAGAAGCCGTGCGCGCCATCTTCCGCAAAGAGCGTCAAATTCGTGTCCGGGAGGAAGCGCCAAAAACGCGGCGCTCGAAAGAAGACAGGCGCGCGGCGCGCGGCGCTAAGCGTGCGGCTCAGGCGGGCTTTCAGGGCGCGGACGGAAAACTGTTTCAGGCGCTGCGGAATTGGCGGCAGGAGACCGCATCGGCGGGCGGCATTCCCCCTTACGTAATCTTCCACGACGCAACGCTCGCTGAAATCGTCGCCGCAAAACCCAAGAACTTGGAGGCGCTCGGAAAGGTCGCCGGCATTGGCGAAGCCAAGCTCAAGCGCTACGGCGCCGAAGTGTTAGCCGTCGTCTTGGCGGGCTGCTGACGCGCTTATGCGCTCTCGTCTTCGCTCATGCGTCGGGCGGCTTGCACGCCTTCTCGCGCAAGGTCGACCGCTTGCTCGACCCACTCTTCTTCGACGATGCGCCCCTGCAGGCGCAGATAGCGATCGACCCAGGCGACGTTCGCCGGTGTCCACGCGGCGATCTGATCGAAATGATAGATGCCGAGCGAGTACAGGGTGTTTTGCTGCAATGGGCTAATGTCTTCGATCAGCGTAAAATCGTCGGGCGCGCCCGCGTGCGCGGCAGGCAAACCCGGCGGACGCTCGGCTGGGACAGGCGCAGGCGCCGGTGCGGACGCCGCTTCGGCAACAGGCGCCGCGACAGGTTCAACAGCGGCGTGTGCAGGCGTGCGTGTCTCCAAGTGGCGCACCCGAGATTCCAGGTAGCGCGCACGCCATTTCATCCGGTCGAGGTCGGGTGCAAGATCCGGCGCGACGGGTTTCGCTGGCTCAGCAGGCAACGCTGCTTGCGCCTGCAAATGCGCCACGCGCCGCTCCAGATAGAGCATGCGCCAACGCAGTAATACGTCCACGTCAGCATTGGCCGCGAAGGGCGACGTTGGCTCCTCGACTGGCGCGGACTCTGCTTCCGGTAAAGGCGCGGACGTTTCAGCGCGGCGAAGCTCGTCAGCAAGGAAATGAGCTCGCGCTTCCGCTTCGCGAGCACGCCATTCCGCAGTCGGCGCTTGCACCGGCGGTTCGACCGCAGCCACCGGCTCGATCATCGGCGTCGGCGACGCATGCAGACCCTCAAGATACCTCACGCGGCGCTCAAAATAGCGCAAACGCCATGCCTGCAATTGTACGTCCTCGGCAGGTTCTGGCGGCGGCGCAGGCGTTGCCACGGCATCAACAATGCGTGCCCGTTCTTGCTCGTGCTCGGCCACGAGCGTCCGCAAACGCTGCAATTCTTCGACATCCTCCGGGCGACGCACGCCGCGTTGTGCTTCCGCCAGTTCGACCGACAACGCATCAGCGCGCGCGCGCTGTTCGCTGGCCGTGCGCTCCAATTCGGCCAAGCGCGCTTCGCGGATTGCAGCGAGGCTGCGGTCGGCCTCGGCGTTCGGATTGATCACGCCCTCGTTGCGGCTTTCGCCGGCGACGAGTGAAGAAAGATCGCTGACAAGCTTGTCGCGATCTTTCTGCATGCGCTCCTGGCTGGGTTGCGACCGCTCCGAAGCGAACGCCCAGCCGGCGAGCGCGGCGCACAATGCGGTAAGCAACAGCCAAACCGCGAGTTGGCCGATCAGATACATCATCTGTGGGCCTCAGGCGCTGACATTGAACTCGATCCTGCGATTGGCGGCCTGCCCCTCGGCAGTGCGGTTGTCGGCACGCGGATGGTCGGGACCGTAGCCGTGCGCCGTCAGCCGTTCTCGCGCCACGCCTTGGCTGGCTAGGTATGTGGCTACGGCATCAGCGCGGCGCTGCGACAACTCCATGTTCATCTCAGGCTCACCTTGGTTGTCGGTATATCCGGCGACCTCGATGGCGAACCTGTCGCAGCGCAGCGCCACTGACGCCAACGCGTCGAGCACGGCGCGGCTGGACGGCGAGATGTCCGCGGACCCCGTTTCGAAATTGATGACGTTGCGTTCCATGAGGCGTTGGAAGGCATGCTCACACGTGTCGGCATCGCCACTATTGAGGTTGAGGCCCTGCAACTCCGGATGCTGTGTGTCGAGTCCATCGACCGTCACATCCAAGCGCACACGGAATGGCGGCAGCGGATTTGCAAAGGCAGCGCGCACATTGTCCACCGCTTGTTGGTTCGCGTCGCCGATGAGCGCCAACTGGTCATCGACAATGCGTGCTTCGCCGTGGTTCTGCCCATTGGTCAGCAGCGCGAGCTTCTTCACCGCCGTCTCCGCTACGTCGACAAAATACGGCGACGGCGCGCCGCCCGCGACCGTCATGAGATTGATTACGCGATCGATCGGGAAGGCCTGCTTGGCTGCGTCGTAGATCGCGGCTCGCGCACCTTCGCTCGGCACAGCGCCAGCCAACTCCAACCGCAGACCATCGCGTTTAGCCGACCACAAATAAGGATGTAGGAACGCACCAAGCTTGACGTCGTGAACGTCGACGCTGGTCACGCCACCCGCCCAGGCGCCGCCCGGGCCGACCGCCGACAGCGCCGCGTTCTGTACTGCGGCCACATCGCCCGGCGCTTCGACGATGCCGTGCAACACCGCCTCCTGGCCGCGCATCTCGACGCTGATGCCGGGATTCCCCGAAGCGATCAGCGCTCCGGCGACGCGCTCCTTCAAAACCTGGGGCAAGCGCCAGAATGCGCCGTCATGCGGGCCCAGCATGCCAATCAGGAGAAAGGCAATCACACCACCCGCGCCGAGCACAAACAGAGGCCGTCTCAGTAAGGTTTCGAGCAAGCTCATGAATTGCGCGCGCGCCGGACCTGCGCTTCGCTCAAGGATGAACGCAGATTTTGCATGTGGCGCTCATCGTCACGGCGGCGCGTCGAGAGCGCGAGCGCGTGCAACCGCCAGCCGATGGCAAAGCCAATCAACGCGGCGGCAGCGAAAAGGATCGCTTCGGACAAGAATAAGCCGGCCATTTTTCTCGCTTTGCGCGCGCATTTGTGCGCTTAACACCCTTCTAACCCCGATCAAATTAAGCGAAAACCGGAAAACCCCCGCGGTTGAACGCGAATAAGAGACCAATGGCGCATCAGATTACGAGCGCGTCGAATCCGCTGATCAAGACGCTCAAAAGCTTGCACGCGAAGAAAGGTCGCGCCGAGACCGGGCTATTCCTTGCCGAAGGCGCACGCCTGGCGCGCGAAGCCGCCGATCTCAGCGTCTGGCCACATACGCTTCTGTACGCGCCGAGCGCTCTGGAGCGTGGTCATGTTCGCGGCTTGGTGGCGGAGGCCGAACAACACGGCGTTCGAGTCATCGAGACAAACGAGAGCCTGCTGGCGCAAGTCAGTAAACGCGACAACCCCCAGACGGTGATCGGCGCCTACCGTCAGCGCTTTAGCACGCTGGACGAAATGGAAGGCGCGCTTGTGGTAGCGCTTGAGGGTATTCGCGATCCTGGCAATCTCGGCACAATCCTGCGCACCGCCGATTCAGTCGGCGCGGACGGTGTCGTCCTGGTTGGAGAGAGCTGCGATCCGTTCTCGGTCGAAGCGGTGCGGGCGAGCATGGGGTCGATCTTCGCCGTTCGCCTCGCGCGTGCGTCGTTCGACGAGTTGCTGCGTTTAAAGCAGAAGCGCGGCGCGGCGATGGTCGGCGCTTCGCTGAAAGGCAAGGAATTTGACTCTGACGCGCCGATCGCCGATCGCGTCATCGCATTAATGGGAAACGAACAATCTGGTTTGCCGCCGGAAATGGAAGCGGCATGCGACCTTCTGGTGAAGCTACCGATGCGCGGACGCGCCGATAGCTTGAACTTGGCAGTCGCAACAGCGGTGATGCTTTACGACATTTGGCGGAGGCGTGGTTATGACGGCGCTCGCGCCTAAGATTCTGGTCGCCGACGATTGGCGCGACTATCGCCTCCTCGACTCTGGCAACGGCGGCAAGCTGGAGCAGGTTGGACCCTACCGTTTTGTTCGACCCGAGCCACAGGCCCTGTGGGCGCCACGCCTTGGCGCGTCCGCTTGGGACGCCGCCGATGCAGTGTTCGCGCCTTCCGCTAGCGACGACGATGAAGCCGGCCGCTGGCGTTTCAATAAGGCTCTTCCAGAGACATGGTCGTTGCAGTGGGACGACCTGAAGTTCGTCTCCAGGCCAACGCCGTTTCGGCACCTAGCGTTCTTCCCAGAACATTCCGTGCATTGGCGCTTCGCACGCGATCGCCTCAAAGCACATCGCGGTGAAGGTGCGCCGGAAGTGCTCAATCTGTTTGGTTATACGGGGCTAGCCAGTTTGGCGTGCGCAGCCGCCGGCGCGAAAGTTACCCATGTGGACGCGTCAAAGAAAGCCATCGGCTTTGCGCGTGACAATCAGCGTGAAGCGGGCTTGGGCGAAGCGCCGATCCGTTGGATTTGCGACGACGCGCTAGCGTTTGTGCAACGCGAGCTGCGGCGCGGACGGCGTTATGATGGCGTCATCCTCGATCCGCCAAAATTTGGGCGCGGACCGAACGGCGAGACATGGAAGCTGGAAGAAGGCTTATATGATCTGCTCAGCGTCTGCTCCGCGTTGCTGCGGCGCGATCCAAATGACGCGGCCAGCGCGGAAGGATTTTTGATCGCGACGGTTTACGCCGTGCGGCTTTCCTATTTGGCCTTGGTGCAAACCGGCGATGACAGTTTGGCCGCGGCAAAAGGCGTCTGGGAGACCGGCGAGATGGCGCTGCCGCACGCTGATGACAATCGCTTGCTGCCAACGGCAATTTTCGCGCGCTGGAGCAAATGATGCTGTCAGTGAAAGTTGCGCCCTTTAGGCATGACTTTTGCTGCGCCTGAGACATCAAGATTGATGCGGACATTACGCGGATGCCGCTGGCGTGGATCTTTGTGCGTATCGTGACTCGGTTCATTCATGAGAGCAACAGGGTCGATCTGTTCTCCAGTCGCGGAAAGTTTTGCCAGCATGGGCGTATAATCGTGGGCACGTTCGGCAACAACGTGAGTAACTCCGCTCTCCGTCTGCACGACTCCATCGACCGCGACCAAACGACCACCGAGAATCTGCTTGCGGTATTCCTCAAACATACGCGGCCAAACGACGATATTGGCGATGCCCGTCTCGTCTTCCAGCGTCATAAAGATGACGCCCGACGCGGTCCCGGGACGCTGACGCACCAGAACAAGTCCGGCGACGCGCACACGCTGACCGCTTTTCATGTCCCTCAGCTGTTCGGATTTCGCTGCGCGCAACTGGTCGAGGTCATCGCGCAAAAACGCTACAGGATGCTTGCGAAGCGACAAGCCAAGGGTTCGGTAGTCCTCCACAACATGCTCGCCCAACAACATCGGCGGCAGATGAAAGTCGGGCTCTTTCGCGCGATCTACAGAAGCATTTTCAAAAAGCGGCAAATCTTCCTGGCCACCTACCCGGTTGAGAGCACGCGCAGCCCACAACGCATCACGACGCTCCAATCCAAGCGATCGGAACGCGTCGAGATCAGCAAGACGTTCAATTGCGGCGTGATCAAGCCCACTCTTCAGCCAAACGTTGCGCACCGAGTTGTAGCCATTGCCGCGATTGTCGATCAGCATCTGCATGGCCGCCTTGTTCAGCCCTTGACCTTGCCGAAACCCCAGTCGAATGGCGTGCTTCGATTTGATGTCATCTCTCATCTCAGAATGACGCGCATGCAACCGGGCTTCCGGATCGAGATTTAACTCCAGCGTATTGTCCCAATCCGAAAGATTGACGTCGATCGGCCGAACATCCACCCCATGATCAATTGCATCGCGAACAATCTGCGCTGGTGCGTAAAACCCCATCGGCTGTGCGTTCAGGAGCGCCGCAGCGAAAACATCGGGGTAGTAACATTTGAACCATGATGAGGCATAAACGAGGATCGCAAAGCTCGCTGCGTGGCTTTCCGGAAAACCGTATTCTCCAAAACCTTCGATCTGCGCAAACGAGGCTTCAGCAAACGCGCGCTGATAGCCGTTGCCAATCATTCCGTTGATAAACTTTTCCTTCAGAGTACCGATCGTCCCGACACGTCTGAACGTCGCCATGGCGCGGCGCAGTCTGTCCGCCTCCGGCGGCGTGAAACCGGCGGCAACAATGGCGATCTGCATCGCTTGCTCTTGGAAAAGCGGCACGCCCAGAGTGCGTTTGAGCACCTCCCACAATTCCGGCTTTGGCGCCGCGGCCTTTTCCAAGCCCTGACGGCGCTTCAGATAAGGATGAACCATGCCGCCCTGAATTGGCCCCGGCCGGACAATCGCCACCTCAATCACCAGGTCGTAAAAGTCTATAGGTTTGAGCCGCGGCAGCATCGACATTTGCGCCCGGCTTTCAACTTGGAAGACTCCTATAGAGTCGGCCCTGTGCAACATCTTATAGACGCGATCATCTTTGGTTTCACGGGAATCCAATTTCAAAATCCGCTCGCCGGGATAGTGCTCCGCGCAAAGATCGAAAGCCTTTTGCAAACACGTCAGCATTCCTAGCCCGAGCAAATCGACCTTCAGAATGCCGAGATCTTCAAGATCGTCCTTATTCCATTCAACGACCGTGCGTTGATCCATCGCGGCGTTTTGGATGGGCACAACTTCATCCAATCTTTTTCGCGTGATGACGAAGCCGCCTACATGCTGCGAAAGATGACGCGGAAATCCCTGCAGTTCATTGGAAAGAGACACGCAGCGCATCAGCTGTTCGTCGCTTGTGTCCAACCCTTGTTCTTTGAGGTCTTTATCCTCAACGCCTCGGGACCACCAATGAAGCACCCTGGCTAAACCCGAAATCTGATCTTCGGAATATCCGAACACCTTGGCGACTTCGCGAATAGCGCTCCGGCCGCGATAGCAAATCAAAGTGGCGGCCAAGCCCGCGCGATCACGTCCATATTTTTGGTAGACGTATTGGATGACTTCTTCGCGCCGCTCGTGCTCGAAATCGACGTCAATATCCGGCGGTTCGCCGCGCTCTTCCGAAATAAACCGATCGAACAGGAGCTGATTTTCCGCCGGATCGACCGATGTCACTTCCAAGCAATAGCAAATTGTGGAGTTCGCCGCTGAACCGCGGCCTTGGCACAGGATCGGCTTGCATGGGTTTCCGTCCTTATCGATGCCAGAGCGCGCAAATCGCACAATATCGGCGACCGTCAGAAAATAGGGCGCGAATTGCATGCGCCCGACGATATCGAGCTCACGTTTGAGGGAATCCGACACCTTGTTGGGAATTCCCGCGGGGTAGCGCTTGTGCGCGCCTTCCCAAGCAAAATGCACAAGCGCTTCTTGGGCGGTGGAGAAGCCTTCGCCGACTTCGTCTGGGTATTCGTAGCGCAAATCCTCCATCGAGAATTTTATCTCGCCAAGAAAACGCAAAGTCTCCGTCACGGATTCCGGGGCAGTACGAAAAATCCGCGCCACCTCGGATGGCGGCTTAAGCTGACGTTCGGCGTTCTTGGCGAGCAGACCTTCGGCGTCGCTCAGTTTTTTCTTTTCGCGGATACAAGTCACGACATCGAGAAGCGGACGGCGGTCGCCATGATGGATCAGCGGCTCCGTAGTCGCGATCAAACGCGCACCCGTTTCCATCGCAAGTTTTTGCAGCAGTTTGATGCGCCGTCGATCTTCCCCGTTAAACTGGAACGGAGCGGCGAGCCACACAGCGCCGGCAACACGCTTGATATCACGGAGATACGGCGCCATCGCCTGCGGCGTCTCTCCTAGATCGAATGCAGGAATAAGAATTGTGCGCAGGTTTTCGGCGAATTCCAGATAATCGGCGAAATCCAAGTGGCATTGGCCTTTCTTGGCCCGACGATTGCCGCGCGTGAGCAGTTGCGTGAGATTGGCGAACGCAAGCCGATCTTTAGGATAAACAATCAGATCTGGCGTGCCGTCTCGGAATACCAAACGCGCGCCCACGATGGTGCGAATGTCGATTCCTTTTTCCGCCTTGAGCGTCTTTGCTTTCACATGCGCCCGCACCACGCCCGCAAGCGTGTTTCGATCGGCAATGCCAATGCCCGCCAAACCAAGCGCTGCCGCCTGTCCCACCATTTCTTCCGGATGTGAGCCGCTTCTTAGAAATGAGAAGTTGGTGGTGACGCAAAGTTCGGCAAAGCTCATGCGAAAAGGCCGTGCACGAACCAGCGCGGCGCTTGCTCGTCTTCGCCGTAAAGACCTTCCCGATAGAGCCAATAGCGGCGGCCATCTCTATCTTCGACACGGTAATAGTCGCGGGCACGCTCGCTTTCCATCCAGTCACCGCTGATGCGCTCGGGCCCCTCCGCGCGGACGACTTCGCGTAGCACGCGCCGCCAACGGAAACGGATAGGCGGGCCATCTGGAACCGTGGCAATTGCATCAATGCTCTGCGGGCGTGCGAATAATGTCAGCGGACGCCGCATGACGCCGTCCTGCGGCGACTTTGGGTTAGGTTCGGATTTAGTTTTTTGCTTGAGCGCAACGCGCCATCCGGCGGCGCGTTCGGGTGCATGAGTTTCCACGAGCTTGGGTCTCAACACACGTTGCGGACCAAGCCGTGCACTCAGAACATCCACGATAGAGCTGATCTTTTCGCTGTTGGCAGCGGCTTCTTCCACCGTGACGAGGGTCCGTACTGCATCTTCAAAGCGTTCCAGCTGCACAATGTCGAGCCGCGCAGCTTCGATGCCAAACTCGGCATTGAGGTTTTCCGCGGCACGATCGAGCTTTTCCTTGAACAGCCGCAGGAGCGCCTTAACCTCTCGCTCGGGCCGGCTGACGCCGATTTCTATGACGCGGTCTCGGCCATCGACGCCGAACAAGTGCAATGCTGCGCGCCGCACGCCGGCGCCGCGCACGTCGAGCTTTTCGACTGCATCTTCGCAAAGCACTTTGACTGCTTCGAGAATGGTCTCGACGCTGAAAAGCGGCTCGAGGAAACGGCGGATCGCAAATACAGCTGGCGCTGGACGGCGCGGCGTCAGCGCTTCTGTGGCGCGTCCAAGCGCCTGGTCGAGCCGCAGCATGGCGTGCTCCCCAAGACGCGCCGCGAAAGGCGCACGCGGTTTGTTGAGCAAAAGCCCGATGCTTTTGAGGCCAACGCGGTGAAGAAGCTTGGCTGCAGCGTCCTCAAGACGCAAAGCTTCTACCGGCAATGGCGCAAGCGTTTCGGCGATGTCGTCGCCGGCGATAATACGGGTGCTGTAGCGCGCTAGAGCCCAAGCCGCACCCGGCGTAGGCGCCAGCGCGGCCCGGGCGCCAAAGCCTTGCGCCAAAAGGCGCTCAACGATCTGAGCACGCAAAGCGCGTTCACCGCCGAAAAGGTGCGCACAGCCTGTGACGTCGAGAAACAAACCGTTCGGCGCATCGACCACTACAACCGGCGTGAAACGTTCACACCAAGCGGCGATATTATCGAGCGTGCGCGCATCCGCGTCTGGATCGGCTTCAACAGCCGCAAGCTTCGGATGAATGGCGCGTGCATCCGCCAGAGACATCGCCAGCCGCAAGCCTAGCGCCGAAGCGCGCGCATCCACGCCTGTAAGTGCGTATGCATTTGCCTCTTTTGTATAAATCGCCACAGCACGTCCTTCCGACGCTTGCCCGGATCTGATCAATCGATCCGTGTTCAAGCGCGGGAGATAAATCGCAAGCCACACACTGGTCATTTATTGACCGCTTCCAGCGCGAAAATCGCTTCGCTCGTTTCCTGGCGGCGCTCTTCCAAACGTTTGCCGCGAGCGTCCCATTCCAAAGTGAAGCGCGCGCCAGCCGGTCCGAACCGGGAGCGCATGAGCTGGAGCGAAAACGACGGACGTCCCAACTCGTCCGGATCAGTAGACGATGCTGCGTGAGCAACTTTCCAGCGCGTCCAAGCTGCGCTTGCTTCAGCGAGCGGGCGCACCAGCAAGCAGCGGGAACCATTTTGCTCGGCAAACAACAATAAACGCCGCGTGGCTTTCAGATCGAGCGCTTTGCTGGTGTGAGCCAGCGCGCAAATCACGGTCGCCCCGTGCGCCGTCAGCCCTTGCTCAGCGGCCCACAAAGCTTCGTCACGCTTAGCGGCGCGCACGACGATAAGTTTTTCAGGATCGAGTCCGAATTGAGCGAGCCCTACCGGGTAAGGCGCGCCATCTTCGGCAAACACACCCTCTTCACCGGCCCAGATCAAACCAGCGGGACTTTTCCAAGCACTGGCTAGCGCCAAGGCAAAACCCAAAGCCGCCGTTTCGGCGCCCGCGCCCGCAGGACAAAGTTCGTGCAGCGGCGCTGCCGCCATCTGGGCAAGCAGAGGCGCGAACTCCCCTTGCGGGGACGCAGACGCAACCCGTCCGGCGGCCAAAGGAGGGACTAGACGCGGAGTCATGTTCTCTATATGTTCTATTCCTCTGAGTCCCCTTGTTCAAGGGCCGAAATGCACGCCATCGCCCTCTTCGACACCGCCATTGGCCACTGCGGCATCGCCTGGAGCAGCCGCGGCATCCTTGCTTCGCAACTCCCCGAACGCAGCGACGCAGCAACGCGCACGCGCCTGCTCCGCCACTGCCCAACGGCCGAGGACGCCGAGCCGCCGAAAGCGGTGCAGCACGTGATTGATGACATCGTCGCGCTGATGCAGGGCGAGAAACGCACGTTGCGCGCCGCTCAGCTGGACATGAACCGCGTCGCCGGCTTCAACGCCCGCGTTTACGAAACCGCGCGCGCCATCCCGCCCGGCGCAACACGCACTTACGGCGAAATCGCTCGCGCCATTGGCGATCCCGACGGGGCGCGCGCCGTTGGTCAAGCGCTCGGACGCAACCCGTTTGCGATCATTGTCCCGTGCCACCGCGTCGTCGGCGCCGATGGCAAGCTCGTTGGCTTTTCCGCAAACGGCGGCATCCGCACCAAGTTGCGCATGCTTAAGATTGAAGGCTGGCGCGAAAACGAGCCCAGCTTGTTCGAAGAATTCGCATAGATCCGCTACGATCTCCGCATGAGCCGCTTTGTCATCATCTCCGGCTGCTCCGGCGGCGGCAAATCGACGTTGCTCGCAGCACTCCAGCAACGCGGCTTTGACGGTGTCGAAGAGCCCGGCCGCCGCATCGTTCGAAAAGAGATGCCCGATGGCGAGGCGTTGCCTTGGCGCAATCCTGTTAAGTTCGTCGCGCAGCTCCTGGATGTGGCAAGAGCCGATTTGGCCCGCGCAACCGAAGCTTCTTCCAGTTGGACCTTCTTCGATCGCGGCTTGATAGACGCCCTCATCGCCTACGCCCACGTCACCGGCACGCCGCTCGATCCGCCACCGGAAGCGGCGCGTTTTAACCGCCTGGTCTTCCTTGCCCCGCCTTGGCGAGAGATCCATCGCAACGACGCCGAACGCCAACACAGCTTTGAGGATGCTGTTTCAGAATATAACCGCCTTGCTATCGCCTATCCCGCTCTTGGATTCGAGCTTGCGCTCCTGCCGAAAACAGATGTCGCGGCGCGCGTAGATTTCGTGTGTGAGGCGCTCAGCCATCGCGACGGCGCCTCCTAGGCGCGAGTTTTCTCCGGCATTTCTTTTGCACGCTCTCACGCGCGCTCAAGCGCTGAGAGGGATACGAAAATGTCGGACACCATGCAGAACGTTCGCCGCGCGGCGTCGCAGTCCATGACGATGCTCAAGGGCGTGTCCGGCGTGCGCACGATCGAACCTGCCTCGACGTCGAACGAGCCGGCTGCAACGCAAGGCGCGGTGCGCGCGACGCCCACCTCAATCTCAGCCAACACTGAGATGAAGGGTTCCATCGTCACCACCGACAGCGTCGAAATCGCCGGCAAACTCGAAGGCGACATCCGCGCCACGACCATCACGGTCGCCGCCACCGGCAAGATCAAAGGCGATCTGATCGCCGATGTGATCCTTGTTTACGGCCACGTCGACGGCCGCCTGCAAGCGCAAGACGTTCGCCTGAGCGCCGGCGCCAACGTCACCGGCGAGATCGCCCATGGCTCGCTCGGCATCGACACCGCCGCGGTCTTCGAAGGCACGATCAAACGCTTGGCGGCGGTTGCCGCGGTTACTGCCGAATAAATCTACTTAGCTGAAACGCGAAAGCTGGCGCGGCCACGCGCAATCGTGGCCCCGTCCGCAGTGACGTTCATCTCCGCATTGCAGATAACTTTGCCAACGCGCGCGAAAATGGTGTCGAACGCCAGCCACTGGCCGATCTTGCCGGAATCCAGATAGTCGATCGTAAGTGACGTCGTCCAAAGCGCGGTCGCTTCGATGCGCTCCGCCTTCAGCTTTACTCCGCAGGACATGCCCATCGCCTGGTCAGCGATCGCTGCAATCAGGCCGCCATGCGCCGTCGCGCGCGAATTAGTATGCGGCTCACGCAAATAGAGACCGAGAATAATGCGATCAAATTCCGTCTTCGCGTAGAGAGGCCGCCACGGATCCATGAGCGGACTGGGCCGCGTGAACAGCTCAAAGCCGGCGGGCGGCGTCTCGCTCACCCCGCGGCGCGCTCTGCCTCGTAGTTCGCGTAAGAATGCTTGAGCGTCGCATGGTTGAGCAGCATCTCGGCGACCTGGCGTTTGCCACTCGCGTCGAAGATGCGCGTGCGCACCCAGTACGATTCCGTTCGCTTGCTTTCCGACAGGGCCACGATCTCGCGGCGCAACAGATAGTCCTCGCCAACGAACAGCGGCCCTTCAATCATGCGAATTTCCTGATCGGCGAATAGCCCGATCGCCGGGCCTTTGGTTTCGTACCCAGCCTTGCCCATCGAATACGCCGCCAGGACGCTCACCATCTCCAACGGAATAATCGCGCGCCCCCATGGCGACGCTGCAGCATCGGCGTACCACGGTGAGTTCTCGGTGATGACGGCAAGCTTCCGATTGAGCGTAAATGGATAGAGCGCGCCCATGTGCTGGTCGGCGTCCATGCGCACGCGCTCTTCGCTACTGGTTTGACCAACCTTAAGCCTGGATAAAATCACCAATTTCTCAGGCGGACGAAGCGCCTTCATGCGCTGCGCTAGCAAAGTCTCGCTGCCGTCAATGCTGGCGCTCGCTTCAAGCACCGGCATGCCGTCAGCTTTCTCGGCCCACACACGTGTCGACTTTGCGCCTTTATCGGGGATCGCGGCGAAGGCCCGCGTTTCTTCGCCTTCGACCACCATGTTCTGATAGTGCGCGGAAATGCAGCCGCGCTCAAACCACTCGCGCCCCCAGAAATGCTCGAGCAAAGGCGGAAAGAGACTGAACTGCGTCGGTCCTTCGATCGGCCCGGCCTTGAACCCGAGTTTCTCCGCCATGTCATCGCTGTGCAGCGAGGCATGCCCGCCATAGGACTGATCCGCCAACATCTGCCGCGGCTTGCGCAACGGCCCAGCGAGTGCGAGCGGCGTGGTGAAATTCATCTCACCGGCCCGTTGGCAAATCCTTGAACGCCACGCCTTTGTCGACGCGCACATCTTGCGGCAGACCAAGCACACGCTCGGCGATGATGTTCTTCAGGATTTCATCGGTGCCGCCGGCAATGCGTAGACCTGGCGCCCACATATAGCTCTGATGGAACGCGCCTTCGGCCGGCGCGAATTCGGCGTCATTGATGATGCCGAAATAGTCGAGCGACTCGATGGCCGTGTTGGCGATGTCCATCATTTGGTTGGCGTTGATCACCTTGCCGATCGAGCTTTCCGGTCCCGGCGTCTGCCCCTTGGAAAGCGCCGTCATGGTGCGAAATTTGGCAAGCTTGTAGCCTTCGGCGCGGACGATCCAATCCGCCAGCTTCTGACGGAACGCTTCGTCCTGAATGAGCGTGCCGCTGCCGGCCGGCGAATTGATAGTGCGCGCGAACTCGAGCACCTCTTTGTAATCAGGTCCGGACGAACCGCCAACCGCAAGGCGCTCGTTCATCAGCGTAACAAGCGCGACGTTCCAGCCTTGTCCCGGTTCGCCGAGACGGTTCTTGTCGGGAATGCGCACGTCGGTGAAGTACACCTCGTTGAAGTCGCGTCCACCCGAGGCCTGGTGAATCTGGCGAACCTCAACACCAGGACTCTTCATGTCGATGATGAACATGGTGAGGCCCTTGTGCTTCTCGACATCCGGGTTGGTGCGGACGAGCACAATGCCGAAATCGCAGAAGTGCGCGCCTGTGGTCCAAACCTTTTGGCCGTTGATGATCCAATCATCGCCGTCGCGCACTGCTTTGGTTTTGCCGGCAGCGACGTCCGAACCCGCACTCGGCTCTGAGAACAGCTGGCACCAAATCTCTTCGCCGCGCAGAGCTTTGGCGACGTAGCGGTTCTTGATTTCGTCATTGGCGAACGCGATCACCGTCGGAATGCACATGCCAAGGCCGATGGCGAACGGACCGGCGGGCGCGTCGTACTTGGCTTCTTCTTGACCAAAGATCACCGAGTAGATTGGCGCCAATCCGCGGCCGCCTTGCTCTTTCGCCCAAGTGATGCCGGCAAATCCGGCTTCGGCCTTTTTCTTCTGATAGTCCTTGGCGGCTTTCAGATACTCCGCCGGTGTCACCTTGCGCTGCAAGCGTTCGTTGTCAGCGCTCTTCGGCTCGCAGCTCTTCTTCATGAAGGCCTGCGCTTCAGCACGGAATTTCGCTTCTTCGGGCGTATCGTTGAAATCCATAATGGTCGCTCCGATTAAACTTCGAGTGTCATGCGCCCGCGTACGGGCAATTCGTTCCAAGCCGCCGAGAGACGATCAATCTCGGCGCGGATTTGTGTGATGTCGTCTTCGGCCAGCACGAACGGCTCGGCGCCACGCGCCGCACACGTGGTGGCGAAAAGGTCGATGACCTCTGCCGGCGTGGGACGTCCGCTCCAGCTATCGGCCTGCATCGTCTCCACCAATCGCTCGACTGCGTCAGACGTCGGCTCCGACTCCATGCGAAAGCCGACGCCCTCACCGGCGGCGGCGCGATGAATAAAGCCGCGCTTCTGCAGTGTGTGTTCAATGGCGTAGTGAAACATGTCGTGCGGAATCGGCCGCTGCTTCGGGCACGCGATTTCCTCAAGCTTGCCGCCGCGTTCGATGAACATGGCGTCGTACTTGCCGTCGCGCTTCTCGAAGGTGACCTTTCCACTCACGCCGCGTTCCGCTGCTCAAGCCGCTTTACCAGCTTCTCTTTCCACACGGCAGGGCTGCCCGCTTGCAACGCCAAAAGCTTGGCGCGGCGATAGAACAGGTGGCAATCGACCTCCCAGGTGAAGCCCATGCCGCCGTGCGTTTGGATGTTCTCCTTGGCGCAGAGATAGTAGCAATCGCTCGCAGCGGCGCGCGCCGCTGCTGCCGCAAACGGCAACTCGGACGCTTCCGTGGAAATCGCCCACGCTCCGTAATACGCATTAGAGCGCGCCACTTCGATCGCGACGTACATGTCCGCAAGCTTATGCTTGATGGCTTGGAACGACGCGATTGGACGCGAGAAAGCGTAGCGCCCCTTAGCGTAGTCGCTGGCCATTTCCAGACACGCCTGCGAACCGCCGATTTGTTCGAACGCGATCAGCGTCGCCGCGCGGTCGAGCACAGCCTCCGCCAGCTCCCAACCCTGACCGGCAACGCCCAGCCGCTCCGCCTTCGCGCCTTTGAACTCGACCTTGGCGTGGCCGCGCGTCGGGTCCATCGTTTTCAGCGTCGTGCGCGTCACGCCGCTTTGCGTCAGGTCGACCAGCACCAGCGACAAACCCGCGCCCTCGCGGGCCAGCACCACGCATTGCTGCGCGCAATCGCCGTCGGTCACCGGAATCTTTGCGCCGGTAAGCGCACCGTTTTCGAACTTGGTTTGGATGCTCGATGGCGTCGGCGCCCCGGGACCCTCTGAGATCGCGAAGCTGCCTATCAGTTCGCCACTCGCCACCTTTGGCAGCAGCGCCTTCTTCTGCGCATCACTGCCGGCCAGCAACACAGCTTCAGCGAAGAAATAGACGGTCGACGAAAACGGGATCGGCGTCACCGCGCGCCCGAGTTCCTCCGCCAACACGCAGAGCTCAAGCTTGCCAAGGCCCAAGCCGCCATACTCTTCCGGAATGGCGGTTCCCAACCAACCCAGTTCCGCGACCGCCTTCCACAAATCCTGATCGTAAGAGATCTTCTCGTCGTTCAGAACTTTGCGCGTGACCTTCGTCCCGGCCTTCTCGCTGAGAAACTTACGCGCCTGATCCTTGAGGCTCTTTTGGTCGTCTGAGAAATCGAAATTCACCGCGTCCTCCCGGCGCTTATGGTTGTCGTCACCTTAACGCGCACGCGTGCGGACCTGAAAGACTGTCTTGGCGTCAAGGGCTGTTCACGAAGGCTCAATTCGACTGCGCTACCGTCTCCGATCTTGGGTGGAGTGTCCTATGGCTAAAGCGGTCTTCCACAAGGGCCAGCGCGTGTTCGTTCGTCCGGTCGCGACCTGGGCGGCAATCGAGCGCGTCAATCCGCAATGGGTCAAGGGCGTCGAAGAGCCTCTGCGGGTCTCTTACGACGTCGGCCTGGGGCGCGACTTCCAGGCGCATGAGTTGGCTGCCGAAGAGCGCGAACCGGCTCGGCCCGACCTCATCGAAACCGAAAACTGGCGCGTGCTGCGTGCGGTAAACCGCCTGAGCGCCGACGCCCGCGATCCTCGCCATCCCCACCCCGGCACCTTCCCGGTGGTCGTCACCGACGACAAGGATTGGGGGGGCTGGCGCACGCCCATGTCTGAATATGACCGCGACCCCGAGCGCATCGAGCACCAGGCGCGCGTCATGTCCAATGCGCTGCGGCTGATGCGTGTGGCGCGCGAGCTTATCGAGTTCGCGCAGGACAATCCGCACGAAACGCCCCGCGCGCTGACCGAACTTGCGCAACAAGCAGAAATGGTCATGGCGATGATCTATCACGAGAGCATGAAGCCCGCCGAGCCGGCCGTCGCTGCGGAATAACGCGCATTGATTTTGCCGCTGCGGCGGCTCATGTCAGGGCTCTTCGGAGAGCCCTATGCGCGATGCAGAAAATGTAACGATCCGCCTCGCTGACTATCAGCCGCCGGCGTATCTCATCGATGAAATCGCCCTCGTTTTCGCATTGGAGCCCGAAGCGACTCTCGTGGCTGCGCGCAGTCAGGTGCGCCGCAACGGATCCGGCCCTGCCCCGCTCGTGCTCGATGGCGAGCGCCTCGAACTGCACAGCGTCGCGATCGATGAGCGGCTCTTGGCGGACGACGAGTTCCGCGTCGAACCCGGCAAGCTCATCATTCACAATCCGCCCGCCTCGTTTCGACTCGACGTGGTGACGCGCATCAGCCCCGCCACCAACACGACGCTTGAAGGCCTCTACATGTCCGGCGGCCGCTTCTGCACGCAGTGCGAGGCGGAGGGCTTTCGCTGCATCACTTACGCGCTCGACCGCCCCGATGTGCTGGCGCGGTACGCCGTGCGTGTGGAAGCCGACAAGGCGACCTATCCGACGCTCCTTTCGAACGGCAATTTGACCGAGAGCGGCGACATGGAAGGCGGCAAGCACTACGCGGTGTGGGTCGATCCGCATCCGAAGCCGTCATATCTCTTCGCGTTGGTCGCAGGCGCGTTCGACTCCATAGCCGACAGCTTCACCACCATGAGCGGGCGCAAGGTGACGCTCGGTATTTACGTCGACAAGGGCGATGCCCCGCGGGCGACCTACGCCATGGATGCGTTGAAGCGCGCCATGAAATGGGACGAACAGGCGTTCAAACGCGAATACGACCTCGACCTCTTCAACATCGTCGCCGTGCGCGATTTTAACTTCGGCGCCATGGAGAACAAGGGCCTCAACGTCTTCAACTCATCGCTGATCCTCGCCGATGCGGAGACAGCGACCGACGCCGACTTCGAGGCCATCGAAGCCGTCGTCGGCCACGAATATTTTCACAATTGGTCTGGCAACCGCATCACCTGCCGCGACTGGTTTCAGCTCTGCCTCAAGGAAGGCCTGACGGTCTATCGCGAACAGGAATTCTCCGCCGACCAGCGCTCGCGCCCAGTGCAGCGCATCAAGGACGTGAAGAAGCTTCGCGCACGTCAGTTCGGCGAAGACGCAGGCCCGCTGGCGCACCCTGTGCGTCCGTCGAGCTATCAGAAGATCGACAATTTCTACACCGCCACCGTCTATGAAAAGGGCGGCGAAGTGATCCGCATGCTTAAGCGCATTATCGGCGCCACCGCATTCGACAAGGGCATGCAGATTTATTTCGAGCGCCGCGACGGCACCGCCTCCACGGTTGAAGACTTTGTCGCCTGCTTCGCGGAAGCCTCGGGCAAAGACCTTTCGCAATTCATGCGTTGGTACGAACAAGCGGGCACGCCTGCCGTCACCTCGCGCGGGACTTACGACGCCGCGGCCAAAACCTACCAACTCACGGTCACGCAAAATATCGCACCGACGCCGGGGCAAAACACAAAGGCCGCGCCGCCCATCCCCTTATCGGTGAGCTTCATCGGCGCCGATGGCGCCGTGTTGACGACGACGTTAGAAGGCGCGTCAGGCACAGAGCACGCCCTTGTGCTTGACACGCCGAGCGCGACCTACACGTTCAGCAGCATCGCCAGCGCGCCGATCCCAGCCATCCTGCGCGGCTTCTCCGCGCCGGTCGTGCTGGACGATGGCCTAAGCGTGGAGCAGCGCCTGGCGCAGATGGCGCACGACACCGATCCGTTCACCCGCTGGGAGGCAGGTCAAAGCATCGCCCGCGCCATCATGTTGGGCGACTCCGCGGCTGCAACGCCTGCTCTCGTTGCAGCTCTGTCGCGCGAACTCGACCGCGCACAGGAAGACCCCGCTTTTGCTGCGTTGGCGCTGCGC
The DNA here is from genome assembly GCA_047601265.1 of Terricaulis sp. Taxonomy (GTDB): domain Bacteria; phylum Pseudomonadota; class Alphaproteobacteria; order Caulobacterales; family Aquidulcibacteraceae; genus Vitreimonas. The sequence goes on along the minus strand of JASGJR010000001.1, from coordinate 127,810 downwards.
CTACCAGATTTGAACGAGCTGATCCTTGCCTCTAAGGCGCCGGATCCGGAAAAATTGTTCGCGGCCCGCGAAGCACTGCGCAAAGCCGTCGCGACGGCAATGCGCGAGCGGCTGGAGTCGATCGCCACCTTAAAGAGCGAGACGCCGTTCTCACCTGGCGCTGACGCTGCAGGACGCCGCGCACTGAAGACTGCCGCGATGGACTTGCTCGCGAGCCTTGGCGAGACCACGGCGGACAAACTAATGACTGCTTTCGAGCAAGCCGACAGCATGACCGAAGCCGCCGCGGCGCTCGATGCACTCGGCGCGTGCGGCAGCGCTCAGTTCGATACCGCGCTCAAAACTTTCTATGCGCGCTGGCGCGAAAACCCGCTGGTGATCGATAAGTGGTTTGCGGTACAGGCCGCCTCGCCGCGCCTCGACGCGCTCACGCGCGTCGAGGCGCTTCGCCACCACGCCGACTTCAACATCCGCAATCCAAATCGCGTGCGCGCGCTCGCAGCCGCATTCGCCATGCGCAATCCGCGCGCCTTCCACGCAGCTGACGGCGGTGGATATAAGTTCCTCGCCGCGCTTGCCGCGGACATCGATCCGATGAACCCGGCCCTGGCCGCGCGCCTGTTGACACCTTTCGAATCATGGCGACGTTTCGATGCCGAAAGGCAAGCCATTGCCAAGGCGGAACTGGAGCGGCTGGCCGCGCTTCCGCATCTCTCTAAGAACACACGGGAAATGGTCGAACGCACGCTTGCATAGAGCGTGTTCCACTTGATCCGTTAACGGATGAACGAGGCGCATTCGCCGCCTCGACATCGCGTTTACTCAATCGCTACCATTCACGTTCGCCGCATTTGTGGAAAGCGATTCGGCGGGGCCGGGGAAATACGTGACGAAGAATAGTTCTGACACGGCTGCCTCAAGCAGCAACGCGCCCGAACGCGGCACTCGCCCGTTCATGCTGCTCGTTGCGCTGTTTGCGATCGCATTCGGCGTCGCCATCGGCGTGCAGATCACATCGCATCACGACAACGCCACGCAAAACATCCTTGGCGCACAATCCTCGACAGCAGGCCTCATCGCCGAACGCGTGAACGCCAATCTCGCGGCAGCGGTAGGCTCGATCGCATCGACGGCCGATCTCGCGCACGCGGGTGGCGCGAGCACGTCCACGATCGCTAGCGCCGCGGCGCATGCGCCCGCCGCCATCGCAGGCGCGGTGGTTGACAGCGCCGGCAATGTGCAAGCCAGCACCGATCCGTCGCAAGCGGCGCTAATCGCGGCCGCGCTCCACGAAGCCAACGGCGCCAATGCCTGGATCGGCGCGCCGGACATGGGCGCGTTGGCGACAGCGCCTGTCATCCTGCGCCGCTCCGGTGAAACGATTGTGGTGGCGGTCCTCGATCCCAAGCAATTGCTGCCGGATCTCGACAACCGCGCGCGCGTGTTGATTACGACGCGCACCGGCCACGTCCTCTACGCGTCCGACACGCTGGCGCACGCGAGCAGCCTCGCGCAGCAACAAATGCTCAGCGCCGCGCGGCGGAGCCCAAGCGGCGCGATGCTCGAAGGGCCGGACAATGGCTCCTGGGTCGCCGCGCAGAGCGACGTGCAGATCGGGCATTTCGAACTGGTGGCGGCAGCCGACGCGCCGACTTCCACGTCGCTTTGGATTGAAGCGCTGTTGCGCTTTGCGCTCGTCGCCGCCGCGCCCTTCGCCGCCATGGGCGTGCTCTATCTGCTGATGCGCCAGAACGCGCAGCGCGCGCGTTTGGCGGAAGCGGAAGTTGACCGCGTCGAGACGCATTTCCGCATCGCCGCCGATGGCGCGAAGGTCGGTCTGCTAGAGTGGCGGCCGAACACGAATGAGGTGCAACTCTCGGAGCAAGCCGCGAAGCTGCTCGGCACGGCCAAGGACACGCTGGCGCTATCGGAATTCCTGACGCTGATCTTGCAGGAAGATCGCTTCAGCTTCGAAGAAGAGCTGCGACGCGCGCGTCAGGCTGGCGTGCTCGACGCCCGCTTCCGCATCCAGCGCGGCAACATGCTTGCTTGGCTTGAGGTTCACGGCGCCGCGGTGGAAGACGCTAGCGGCCGCGCCGAAACGCGCGTGTTCGGCACCTTGATCGATGCGACTCAACACCACGAAGCCGAAGCCTTGGTCTCGCGGCTCGAAAAACAATTGCGCGCGGCGATCGACAATTTCTCTGGTCCGTTTGCGCTTTGGGACACACGCCGGCGCTTGCTGCTCTGGAACCAGAGCTTCGCCATCGCTTTCAAGCTGCCGCCGGAACTGTTGCGTCAGCGCACGTCTTACGAGGCGATCGCCGCTGCCTCGGCGGGCGCCATCCGGCGCGAACGCACCGAACCGTCAAGCCCCGACGTTCGCGTCATCGAACTCGACACCGGACAATGGCTGCACCTGGTTGAACGCCGCGCCGCCGACGGCGGCGTTATCACCGTTGGCGTCGATATCACTCCCCTCAAGCGCAAAGAAGAAGAACTCGCCAAAAACGAGCGCCGGCTCACGGAAGCGCTGAGCCGCGCCGAGCAACAAGAATATCGCATCAAGGCGCTCGCGCGCGAGGCGCACGACGAGCGTCAGAAGGCCGAGGAAGCCAGCCGCGCCAAGAGCACGTTCCTCGCCAATATGAGCCACGAGCTGCGCACCCCGCTCAACGCTGTCATCGGTTTCTCCGAAATCATGGCCCGCGAATTGTTCGGCCCCTTGGGCAACGATCAATACAAGCAATATTCCCAGGACATCTTCGACAGCGGCAATCACTTGCTCGAGCTTATCAACGATATCCTCGATATGGCCAAAATCGAAGCCGGCAAGCTCACACTATCGCCGCGGCCACTGGATCCGAGTGTCGCGATCGAACAAGCGGTGCGCCTCACCAAGCGGCGCGCGGAAGAAAAAGGTTTGTCGATCGTTGTCGATGCAGAGGCGTTGCCCGAGATCGAGGCGGACCATCGCGCGGTGAAGCAGATTCTGCTGAACCTGCTCTCGAACGCAGTGAAGTTCACTGATACCGGCGCGATCATGGTGCATGCGCGTGGCACGCCGGATGCGCTGACGCTACGCGTGATCGACACCGGCTGCGGCATCCCTCCGGAACACCTGCCCCGTCTCGCGCGCCCGTTCGAGCAAGTTGAACAAGAGCTCACCCGCAACAATTCGGGTACGGGTCTTGGCCTCGCGCTCACCAAGTCGCTCGCGGAGATGCACGGCGGCAAGCTCTCCATCCAAAGCGAAGTTGGGCGTGGGACGATCGTCTCCGTGGTTCTGCCGAAACTGTTCGGCGGACATCGCGCGCCAGAAGCCACCGCAGCGGAGTAGCATTCAGGTCGCAACAGGCCAGCCGATGATACGCACGAAATCCTCGCGCACTGCTCTCTGCACGTCTTGCAATCGTCCTTCGACCGCAGCCGCACTTGGCACGCCGAGAAGCGACGCAAGCCGCGCACTCAACGGCGCCGGTGCGATTGCAAGATCGAACGCCCCCTCGGCGCATATGCGTAATATCTGGTTGAGATCAGAGTAGAGTTGCCACGCTGTAATGAGCCGGCTCGTCGTCGCGGCATCGAGCGCGCCGGCTTCCTTTAACTTCGAAAGCGCGACGCCCGTGTTGGTCGCAAGCACGCTCTCCGAACAGGCAGTGATCTGCAGACCCTGCGCAATGAATTCGATGTCTACGAAACCACCGGCCCTTAGCTTCAGGTCCCAAACGCCCTTGCCCGGCCGCTCCCGCTGCATCAGCACGCGCATATCAGCCACTTCGGCAAGTGTCTTGGTTGCCTCCCGGGCGCGCGTCAAAGCCGCTCGGGCGATATGTTCAACGCGGGCGCCCAACGCTGCATTGCCAGCGACAGCGCGCAATCGTGTCAGCGCAAGAATTTCCCAGGTCCACGCTTCCTCCGCGTAGTACCGCTCAAACGAGGACAAGCGCACTGCTACCGGCCCCTTAGAGCCGGAGGGCCGCAGCTTGGTGTCGATCTCGTAGAGCGAGCCTTCCTCAGTCGGCGCCGAAAGCGCGCTGATCAAACGCTGCGTGACGCGCGCGTAGAAGTCACCCGGTGCGGCCGCACCTTCCTGCGCATCGTACACCACCATGATGTCGAGGTCCGCCCCCTCGACCAACTCGGCGCCACCGAACTTGCCAAGCGCGAGCACACAAAACGCGCCGGGCCGCGGTCCGTTGCTGCGCTCAACCTCGTCTAGTGCAGCGTTCGCCATGGCTGCGACGCACGCTTGCGCCAAGTCGCTGCGCGCCGCCGCTGCTTCGGCTGGCGATGCGATGCCATCCAGCACCTGCACGCTAATACGGAACGCCTCCTCGCGCTGAAAGCGTCGCGCCGCGTTGAGTCGCGCTTCGAAGCTTTCTGAGTCGCGCATGCGCTCTTCCAGCTGGGCGCTGCGCCGGCCAACCGGATCTTGCGCCAACGGCGCCATGAACTGCGCATCAATGACTGCGTCGAGCAGCGCCGGACGCCGCGCCAGCGCGTCGGCCAAGGGCGGCGCTAGCGACAGCACGCGCGCCAACAAATCCAGCAATGCCGGACGCGCCTCCAACAGCGCCAGTACTTGTACGCCCGCTGTTAGCCCCGCGAAGAAAGAAGCAAAGCGTGCGAATGCGTCATCGGGACTGCCCGCGCGCGAGAACGCGCGCAGTAAGTTCGGCGTCAAGCGCGTTAACAGCTCGCGCGCGCGTTCGGAGCGCATCGCGCGGATCCGGCCATGGTGCCAGCCGCGAATGGTCTGACTAACGTTTGCAGCATTGGCGAACCCAAGCTTGGCAATGGTTGCAAGCGTCTCGGGCGCGTCTTCAACGCCGGTAAAAATCAAGCTGCCGAGGGGGTCGGCCAAACTTTGTCCGCGCCCGAACAATTCTCGATCGATCTCAGACACGATACGGCGGCGCTCCACCAACGCCGCCTCAAACGGCTGCAGCGAGGCAAACCCCGCAAGCGCGGCAACCCGCGCGCGCGCATCGTCATCACGCGGCACGTCATGCGTTTGTGCGTCCTCCAGCATTTGAATGCGATGTTCGACCATGCGGTAGAACGTGTAGGCTTCGCTCAGCGCATCGCGCACGTCCGGCTTGATCGCCCCCGCCTCGGCCAGCGCGGCTAGCGCTTCGATCGTGCCACGCTTGCGCAGGTTTCGGTTGCGGCCGCCAAGAATGAGCTGCTGAGTCTGCGCAAACAGTTCGATGTCGCGTATGCCGCCGCGTCCGAGCTTCACATCGAACACCGGATTTTCGAGTTCGGCGCTTTTGAAGGTGCTCAGAATCTGCCGCTTGATGGAGTGCACATCTTCGACCGCCGCGAAATCCAGATGCTTGCGCCAAATGAAGGGCTCAAGCGAGCGCAGGAATTCTTCACCACAGGCTATGTCGCCAGCAGCGGCGCGCGCTTTGATGAAGGCGGCGCGTTCCCAGTTCTGCCCAAGGCTTTGATAGTAGTGCTCCGCGGACGCAATAGAGACCGCCACCGGCGTCGAACCCGGATCGGGCCGCAAGCGCAGATCGGTGCGAAAAACATAGCCGTCCGGCGTCACCTCTTCGAGCACGCGCACCAAAGGAGCCACGAGACGCACCGCGCTTACCCGCGGCTCGCGCGCGGGAAATATTTCAGCGTCGAAGAACACCGAGAAATCGATGTCGCTGGAATAGTTGAGTTCGCCGGCGCCCATCTTGCCCATGGCGATGAGCGCAAAGCCGGGCGCTGCCGCATCCGATATGGCCCCGCGCTCCAGCAATTCGCGCCCCGCCACCGCGAGCGCCGCACGCAACGCCGCATCGGCAAAATCGGTAAGCGCGCCGGTGACGCGGTGCAACGGCCACGCAAGATCGAGGTCGGCGATCGCTGTCGCCAGGTGCGTTGCGTCTTTGGCGCGGCGGAGCGTAACCATCGCGGTCGCGATGTCCGGCGGCGCAGCAGCAATAGCGTTGACTTGTTCGATAGCCTTGCGCAGCAAGCGCGCCGGCCAATCCTCGTCGATGGCAACCAGCAAGTCCTCGCGACGATCCATCAGGCGCTTGAGATAGGGCGCGTTGGCATCAGCCAGCGCAGCAGCGTCCTGCCAGCGCGAACCAGCGAACGCCGTCATTGCGCCGGCTCCATCGCGGGAAGCACCAGAGCGGCGCCAAGACCCTTTCGATCGCCATTGTCCAACCCGTCGCGCAAATGCAGGCCGCCGCGATGCAGTCGTGCGACGGCAGCGACAAGACTTAGCCCGAGGCCCGCGCCGGGCGTCGTGCGCGCGCCCTCCAAACGTACGAAGCGCTCAAGCACGCGATCGCGATCGGTCGGCGAAATACCGGGACCATCGTCCAACACGTCAATCTCGATGCGGCCATCGGCGCGGCGCTGCGCCCGCAACTCAACGTGGCCGCCGGCCTGCGTATACTTCAACGCGTTCTCGATCAAATTGGAGACAGCCTGCGTGAAGAGGCTCTGATCGCCGCGCACGACCAGATCATCGCTGATTTGTCCACGCAGCGTTAGCCCCTGTTCTTCCGCGGCCGGCTCATAAAACTCCACGAGCTCGCGCAGGATCGGCGTGGCCTCCACGGGCTCCAGCTTCCAGTTTCCTGTCGCCTCGACACGCGCCAGACGCATGATGGCGCTGAACATTTCATGCAGACGATCTGCTTCTTCCATGGCTTGGCGGAGCGCCTCGCGATCGGCCTCGCTGTTCGGCGCGCGATCCAACGCCACTTCAAGCTTCTGACGAAAGCGCGTGAGCGGCGAGCGCAAGTCGTGCGCGATGGAATCGCCCGCAGTGCGCGTGGCGTGCATCAGCTGCTCGATGCGATCGAGCATTGCGTTCATGGATTCGGCGAGCACATCGAATTCATCGCCAAGACCGCTAACCGGCGCACGGCGCGTCAGGTCTCCGCCCATCACGTCGCGTGCGGTGTTCGCGAGCGCTTCAGCTCGGCGTGACGCCTGCCAAGCGGCGAGCAACCCGCTCACCAGCGAAAAGGCAATGCCCAAGATGGCGACCGTCCACAACGCGCGCGTGATGCGGCCGGCGATGACGGCGTTGTCGCCAAGATCGCGCGCCACAAGGAGGATGGGGCCACCCAGCAGGCGGCCTTCGCGGCCACGTGCGCGCCCACGTTTGGGCGAACCGGACTCATCAGCGCGATCGAAATTGAAGTCGACACGCTCAGCCGTTTGTCCGGGCAACGCGGGCAATTGTTGGAAGTCGCCAGTAATGATTGCGCCGCTGCTTTCAGCCAGCACGTAGAGCAGTGGTCCCGGACGCGCGGCCCGCTCCACGACCTCCTGGTTCAGCCGGCGTATGCCGCCTTCAGCGTAAGCGCGCTCCAACGACGCGTATTCCTGGTCCGCGAGCACATCGGAATCGCGGATGAGCTGACCAGCAGTCTCAAGATAGACGTAGAGCAGCAGCGCGACGACAAACGCCAGCACGACCCCGGCTTGCACAATCGCAAGCCGGAACGTTGTCGACCGTAAGAGCGCGTCGAGGCGTGGCCTCATCCCTCGAGACGATAGCCCGAGCCTCTCACTGTGTGCAAAAGAGATTGCGGGAAGTCGCGGTCGATCTTCGAGCGCAAACGCGAAATGTGGACGTCGATGACGTTCGTTTGCGGATCGAAATGATAGTCCCAGACGTTCTCAAGCAGCATCTTACGCGTCACCGTCTGACCGGAATTGCGCATCAGATACTCCAGCAGGCGAAACTCGCGCGGCTGCAAATCGAGCTTCTTGCCGCTGCGCTTCACCGTACGCGCGAGCAGATCCATTTCCAGATCGCCCACGGCCAGCTTGGTTTGCGGCTCGCTCGCGCGCCCGTTCCATAAGGCGCGTACGCGTGCGAGCAATTCGCGCGTTGAGAATGGCTTGCCGAGATAGTCGTTGGCGCCGGCGTTCAGACCTTCGACCCGATGATCTTCCTCGTGCAGCGCCGAGAGGATCAGCACGGGCGTCGACAGCCCACGGTCACGCAACTCACGCACAACCGACACACCGAGCTTCTTCGGCAACATCCGGTCCAGGACGATCACATCATAACCGCCGTTGAGCGCCATCTCCTGGCCCATCTCGCCATCGCTGGCGTGATCGACGGTATGGTCGTCGGCGCTCAAAGACGCTTTCAGCGTCTCGGCCATGTCCGAGTCGTCTTCCACCAAAAGAACGCGCATTGAGCGCATCTCCCTCACCCTTCGCCGACGTCGGCAGCCACGAAGCGGCGACCGCCACGGCCTTCTACCTGCAGCAGCAACGGACGATGCGCAGAGCGCGCCGCGTTGGCCGCCGTGGTCAATTCTTGCGACGTGCGAACCGCGTGTCCACCCGCTTGCAAAATCAGATCACCGACTTGGACGCCCTTATCAACAAGATCGCTGTTGTCGGAGAGCGCCGTGATGACCAGGCCCTGCTCGCTGGCTTGCAGCTGATAGCGCGTGCGATCTTCCGGCGTAATCGGCCGAACGGTGACGCCCAACGAGCCTTGTTGGGTTCCCGGCGCGGGAGCGGCGGGCGGCGTTGCGTTCGGCGTTTGCGTGGCGCTGGCGAGCTGTTGTTCGCTGGGGCGCTCACGCATGGTGATCGAGATGGTGCGGCGTTGGCCGTTGCGGAGCACTTCCATCCGCGAAACGTGGCCCACTGCTGTTGCCCCAACGCGCTGAGTCAGGTCGCGGCTGTCGTCGACCGTGTGGCCATCAATGCTGAGCACGACATCGCCTTGTTGCAGGCCCGCGCGCGCCGCCGGGCCATCCGGCACCACGCTTGCCACCAGCGCGCCCTTCGCGTCCGTCAGACCCACACTGTGGGCGATGTCGTCATCGAGCGGTTGAATGGATACGCCGATCCAGCCACGCGATACGCGGCCGCCGTGCAGCAATTGTTGTACAACCGTGTTGGCGATGTTCGACGGTATGGCAAAGCCGATACCGACGTTGCCGCCCGTCGGCGAGAAGATGGCGCTGTTGACGCCGATGACGTTACCCTGCAGGTCGAAGGTCGGACCGCCCGAGTTGCCGCGATTGATCGGCGCGTCGATCTGCATGTAGTCGACATAAGCCGACGAACCGGCGTCGCGGCGGCCCATCGCCGAGACGATGCCTGCGGTTGCAGTGCCGTCGAGACCGAATGGGTTGCCCACGGCGACCACCCAGTCGCCAACGCGCACATGGCTGGCGTCATCGAAAGTCACATATGGGAAGTGACCGCCGCCGCGTACGCGCAGCACGGCCAAGTCGGTCGGCTCATCGGAGCCGATAATGTCGGCGGGAAGATCGCGGCCATCGCTGGTATGGATGGTGATCTCTTCCGCGCCTTCGATCACGTGATGGTTGGTGACGATGGTGCCATCGCCAGCGATGAAGAAGCCCGAGCCCAGCGCTGTCGGCGCGGGTTGTGGGCGGCCCGGCTGGCCACGGAAGAATTGCTCGAAGCCGGGCGGCAGACCTTCGACCTGCGCACCTTCAGCTGCATCCGGGCGCTGCTTCACCTGGATCGACACGACCGCCGGGCGGACGCGCTCGATCAGGTTGGCGAAGCTCATCGGCGCGCCCCCAGGAGGCGCGACGGGTCCGGCTTGGATTTCCTGGGCGTGAGCCCCTGACATCAGCATCGGGGCGGCCACAAAGCCCGAAAACAGGGCTGTGGCGGCAGCGCCGGCCACCAGGGTGCGGCGGAGAAACTTAGCGTAGCTGGTGTCGGACATTTAGACCCTCAGAAGGACAGGATTGGGGTGGACCGGCGTATGACCCCAACCCCTAGATAAGCTTGCCGTTTGGCCGGGTAAGTGGCGTTTTGGGCGAAGTTGCGACCCAGCTGGCCAAAACTCGGCGGCTTTTTTTAGATCGGCTCCCGCCGGTGCGGAAGCGTTTTGCCGCAGTCGCTTGGAAAAGCGACGTTTACCGTTCGTCGCTCTCAGGCGTAAGCGGCTCGGGCGAGCGCCGGCGCAGCGAGCCGGACACCGCAATCACCCCGATCAGCATCAGCAAGGCGGGCGACGCCCACAGCATCCAGGTGCGCGCGTCCATCGGTGGGCGGAAGAGGACGAAGTCTCCGTAACGCCGGCGAAAGAAGCTGCGGATCTGTTCGTCGCTATCGCCGGCAGCGATGCGCTCGCGGACGAGCTCGCGCATATCGGCGGCGATATCGGCCGTCGATTGCGCAATCGGCTCGTTCTGACACTCGACGCAGCGAATTTCCATTTCCAGCGATTGCGCGCGCGCATCCTGCGCTGGGCCAAGCGCTGCGGAGGCAGCCGCGGCGGCAATAAGCGTGATTAAACTCACACTGAAGCCCTCCGCCGGCGCGCCAGAGCAATCAAGCTCAACAGCCCGCCCAATGCCATTAGCGCCGCGCCGCCGAAAATAAACTGGACCAACGGATTGCGGTAAAGCCGAATGCCCCACGATCCCATCGCATCGCGCACCGGTTCGCCCAGCGCCACGTAGAGATCGCCATCAAGCCCGGTGAGGATGCCCACCTCCGTGGTCGCCATGGGTGACGTCGAATAGAAACGCCGCTCAGTCGAAAGCGGTTGTACATCACCACCGTGATCGATGCGGAATTCAGCACGCGTAGCGGTATAGTTCGGCCCCTCGATCTCGCCGACATTGAGCAAACTCACCCGCCTGCCCGCGAAATCGACGCTTTGGCCCGGCGCCAAAGCAATCGCTTGTTCAGCGCGAAATGCGGTCTCCGCCACCGCACCCATCGTCAACACGCCAGCGCCGATATGGGCGAAGGTCATCGACCACACCGTCAGCGGCAACACGGCAAACTTCGCCAACGTGCTGCCTGTCCCGCGCCCGACGCGCGTGAAGATGTAGATGAAGCCGCCGGCGATCAGCCACACGCCAATGGCCAAACCAATCGCAGGCACGGCGCGCCAATTTGCCAGCATCAATGTCGCCAGCAACGTCGCCACCGCTAGCAGAGCCGCCGGCGCTAAACGCTTCGCCGCGTCTGCAAAGTCTCCTACGCGCCATGTGAGCATCGGCCCGAAAGGCAACAGCACGAACAGCAACGCCATCAGCGGTGCGACGGTGAGATTGAAGAACGGCGGGCCAACCGAAATCAGTCCGCCACCAACCGCTTCAACGATCAATGGATAGAGCGTGCCAATCAGCACCACGCCCGCGGCAATCGACAAGCCGAAATTGTTCCAGACCAGCATGCTCTCGCGGCTCACCGCGCCGAAGCCCGAAGGTGCGCCGAGCTTGGGCGCGCGCCATGCGTAGAGACCAAATCCCACGCCGAGTGCAACCGCCAGCAAGACCAACACGGCGATGCCGCGCTTTGGATCGACCGCAAAGGCGTGCACCGATGTCAGCACGCCGGAGCGCACCAGGAACGTGCCTAGCAGCGCTAAACCGAAGCCCATGATGGCAAGCAGAATGGTCCAGGTCGCCAGCGAACCGCGCCGTTCTGTAACGATCGCCGAATGCACCAGCGCGCACGCTGCAAGCCACGGCATGAAGCTCGCATTTTCGACTGGATCCCAGAACCACCAGCCGCCCCAGCCAAGCTCGTAATACGCCCAGTACGAGCCCAGTGCGATGCCGAGCGTGAGGCAAGTCCAAGCCGCCAGCGTCCATGGCCGCAAGGCTTTCGCCCAGGCCTGATCGGCTTTGCCTTCGAGCAACGCCGCAATCGCCAGCGAGAACGGCACGCTCATGCCGACATAGCCGAGGTACAACATCGGCGGATGCGCCGCCAAAGCCGGATCTTGCAGCAGCGGATTGAGGCCGGCGCCATTCATCGGCGCGGGATCGAGCCGCGCGAACGGATTGGAGAGAAACAGCGTGTAGATTAGCGCGCCCGCGGTCACGAGCCCCTGCACGCCGACAGCGCGCGACCACAGTCCGAGCGTTTGGGCACCGCGCTTGCTCGCCAGCACCGCCCCAAACAGCGCCGATACGGTGCACCAGAGCAGCATCGAGCCTTCGTGGTTCCCCCACGCGCCAGCGATCTTGTAGATGAGCGGCTTATCGATATGCGAGTTGTTCGCGACCACCGCGACCGAGAAGTCCGAGCGCACGAAGACGGCGATCAAACATGCAAATGCGATGAAACACGCCGCCGACGCGCATTGCGCAATCGCTGTCACCGCCGCAGCGCGGGAATCCCGCTTTGACGCGTACAGCCCGAGCGTGCCTTGCGCCAAACTGAGCGCGAGCGCGAGGCAACTGGCAAACGCGCCGATTTCCGCGATCACGGCGTGCCTCTCCACTCGCCGCGCTTCTTCAGCGCTTCTTCGACTTCCCGCGGCATGTAGCGTTCGTCGTGCTTGGCAAGCACACGCTCGGCGTTGAACTCTTGACCCGGCGTCCAGACGCCTTCGGCGACGATGCCTTGGCCTTCGCGAAAGAGATCAGGCAATAGGCCCGCATAACGCACGCCCACTTGGACGCCGCCATCGGTCACTTCGAAATGCATGACGCCGTCGCTTGTGCGACGCAGCGTGCCTTCAACCACGAGGCCGCCCAGACGCACGCGATGGCCCGGCACAGCCTTCTGCGCCAATTCCGAGGGCGCCACGAAATACACAACGGAATCGCGCAAGCCTGCGAGCGTCAGTGCGGCCGCAAGCACCAGCACTGCGCCAGCTGCGCCTATCATCATCAACCGCTGATCTCTGCGCCGCCTCGCCATCAGTGCCCCGTACTCATGCGGCGCGCCATTTCACGGCGCGGATCGTCTGGACTCATACGCGTCAACGCCTCGCCCCAGAACCTGCGCGCATCCGCCTCATTGTTGGACTGCATCGCCGACATGGCCTGATATATCCATGGCGCAGGATCGTTGGTCAGCGTGCCGGCCTGACGAAAGGCCTGCAGCGCCTCAGGCGTCACGCGGCCGTGATTGATGGTGACCAGCGCGCGCCCCAGACCGAGCGCTGCATCGCCGGAGCGCGGATCGCGCCGCAACGCCGCGTCGAACGCGCGCGCGGCCTCTTCCGGTTTCTGCAACTGCAGAAGCATCAAGCCCGAATAGTAGTATGGCCGTGCATCGTTCGGATGCTCGCGCGCTGCTTGATCCAGGACCGCCAGAGCTTCGTCAGCCGTGTAGGAACTGGGATCGCGATGTTTCAGCGCTTCCAGGCGCGCGCGAAACGGTGCGTCTGGCAATTCCGGACGTCCCACCGCGAGATATGCGCCCAGCGCGATCACCGCGAACACGCCAACCGTTGCAAGCGGTCCGCGCGGCGAGCCAGCGCCGCCGCCGGCGAGACGGTAAGCGCGCAGCACCCAAAACGCGGCGGCCGCGGTCAAGAGCGCAGCGACCAGAAAGACTGCGGTCGATGTTGGCACGTGCCGTCCCTAGCGCGCTTCGAGAAAAGGTGAAATCGGCGGCGGCGCCGCAGGAGGAATTTAGTCGGTAGCGGGCAGCTTTAGCCGCGCTTTAAGGCCGCCCAATTGAGATTTCTCAAACAGTATCTGCCCAGAATACAGTTCAACTGTCTCTTTGAGAATGGAGAGGCCAAGGCCCTGTCCGGGGGCGGCTTCATCAAGGCGGGTTCCGCGCTCCATGGCGCGCTGCATGTCCGCTTCGGACAAACCTGGACCATCGTCTTCAACGTCGATCTCAAGCTTGCCGTCATCGCCTGGCGGCGCAAGCGTGACCAGCACGGTGCTCTTCCCGTACTTGCACGCATTGTCGACGAGGTTGGCGACCATCTCGAGCAAGTCCTCGCGCTCGCCCCGGAAGGTCATGTCGCCTTGCGCTTCGATGGAAATGTCGAGCGCTTTCACGTGGTCATACTTTTGCTCCATCATGAACACGAGGTCTTCGAGGTTCTTCAGCACCGGCGTGCGGTAGGCGATCGTCGGCGCTTGTGCGCCGGCGCGCGCCTCGGCCCGCGCAGCGACCCGCGCGCGGCGCAACTGGCGCTCAACAAAGCTTTCCATCTCCTCGATCGATTGCTTCATCACTCCGTCTTCGCCACCGCCGTCAGCGGCGGCATTCTTCAGCACCGCGATTGGCGTTTTCAACGCGTGCGCAAGATTGCCGACATGGCGGCGGGCGCGCTCGACCACCTCACGATTGTGAGCCACCAGCGCATTCAGTTCCTCCGCGACCGGTTGCAGTTCGGCTGCATAGTCGCCTGTAAGACTTTCCTTCTGGCCACGGCGCACACTGGCAATGTCGCGCTGCAATCGCGTGAGCGGCGCCAGCCCGAACCGTATCTGCAGAGCGCTGACGCCCGCGACCATGGCTGCGCAAAAGGCCGCAAAAGCTACGAAGACCAGCGTCACCAGATCCGCGGCGGGTTGCACGGTTTCACGCGGCGCCACCGCCACGATGAACAGGTAGCGGCCAGACATGCCAGTGATCTGGGTGGCGCGCGCCGCCGCGCGCAGCGGCTCATTGTCGGGGCCACGCGCGATGTCGAAGAATTGCGTGCCGCGCGGCGAGGTTGGGCCAACGAGACGGCGAACCGTGCCTGGGTCGAGCTCAATGTAGATATCGAACAGCGACGCTGATTTGAGTTGATATTGCAGTGTGCCGTTGGGTTGGATCGCAGCGATCTCGTAGTAGCGCTTCGCGGTCGGACGCTGGTAGCGCGGATCGAACGGAATATCTTGTAGGGACACACGCTGCGCCAGCGGGTCCTGCCCAGCACTGGCGATCAGATTTTCAATAACGCCGTTGATCTCAGGATCGATCAGCAACCGCACCAATTGCTGTTTGAAAAGGCCCTGCGAAACGAATGCCACGATCGCAAGCCCAAGCAGGCTCACCATAGCGGTCGTCAAAAAGCGCGCTCTGAGCGAGCGGCGTATCAGGGTCAGGAAATTTGCGAACACCGCCCCAGCGCCAGCGTCAGGCGTGCGTTTCGGTTGCCGGATCGATCAGGCGATAGCCGAGGCCTTTTTCGGTTATGATACGGTCTGAGCCGATCTTGCGGCGCAGAATGCCGATGAACACTTCGATGGTGTTCGAATCCCGCTCGTGATCCTGGCTGTAGATTTTCTCGGTCAGCTCCGAGCGCGACACGATACGCCCGGCATGGTGCATCAAATAGTCGAGCACCTTGTACTGATACGCCGTGAGCTTCACGGGCGTGCCCGCAACCGTGACCTGCCCGGTCGCGGAATTGAGGCTGAGATCGCCGACCTCAAGCACCGAGGTTTGGTGATCGGTTTGACGGCGCACGTTAGCGCGCACGCGCGCCAGTAGTTCGCCCATGTGAAATGGCTTGGTGACGTAGTCATTGGCGCCAAGGTCGAGCCCCTCGACCTTTTCGCTCCAACGGTCGCGCGCCGAAAGGATCAGGACAGGCATGTTGCGGCCCTGCTTGCGCCACGCCTTCAGCACGGTGAGGCCATCCACCTTGGGCAACCCCAGATCCAGAATGGCCAAGTCAAACGGCTCGGTTTCGCCGAGGAACTGGCCGTCCTCACCGTTGTCCGCGGTATCCACGGTATACCCCGCGTCGCCCAGCGCCGTCTGCAACTGCTCGCGGAGGTTCTTATCGTCTTCGACTACCAAAAGCCGCATGCGCTGATCCTATCCTCGTGGCGCTAGCGGACCTGGCCGGTGACCGCATCAACCGTGAAATCGCGGAAGTCACCGTTCGGCATCTCCCAACGGATCACATAAAACGGCCGATCTCCGCCCTCAAGGCGCGCGTTATTGAGTTGGCCGCCGTATTGCGACTGAAGAATGCGCACCACTTCGCGCACCGAGAGAATGTTCTGATGCTCGTGATCGTCGTCGCCGCCACGGCCGCCGTGACGATCGACTTGCTGAAAATAGTTCGGCTGCGCGCCTTGCTGACGCGTCTCCGCATGCGCCGGCGCGATGCCAACGCTAAGCGCCAGGGAACCGGCGAGAAGGAGAGTCCTGAACCACATCGTGGATACGGGTTTATCGCTCACGCCGTGAATGTGCGCTGAATGTAATCCTAGCTTCGCAGTAGGGTAAAATCAGCTGCTGGGCCGAGTGGGCGTATAGTCGCGTTTGGCCCACTTTTTCACGAATTTCTTCAGTTCATCATCGGGCGCCTCAGGCAAGACCACCTGCAAGCGCACGAACTGATCCCCCTGACCAGCAACGCCTTTGCCCTTCAGGCGAAGAATCTTGCCCGTATTGGCGCCGGCCGGGATGGTTAGCGAAACGGCGCCGCTTGGCGTGGGCACCTGCACCCGCGCGCCCTCCACCACTTCGGTCAGCGACACGTTCAAGTCCATATGGACGTCTTGGCCTTCGCGGCGGAAGAACGGGTGCGGTCGGATGTTGAGTTCGACCAACGCATCGCCGGCTGGTCCTCCTTGCACACCAGGTCCGCCTTGGCCCTTGAGCCGAAGCACCTGGCCGCTCTCGACGCCGGCTGGAATATTCACGTCGAGCGTACGGCCCTCGGCCAACGAGATGCGCCGCTTAGCGCCATTCGCGGCATCGAGAAATTCGATCTCTAGCGTAAATCGAATGTCGCGGCCGCGCATGCGCGTGTAACCACGCCCACCGCCGACATTAGAGCCGAACAAGTCAGAAAAGATGTCGCCCAGGTCGAACGCGGCGTCGGGCCCGTACGGCCCTTGACTGGAGCCACTGGCCCCGGCGCCTGCTCCCGCATGCGCGCGCGAGCTAGAATAGCGCGGTCGCGACTGGAACGCGGAACGCTCGTTGCCGTCAGCGTCGATCTCGCCACGATCGAAACGGCCCTTGTTGGTGGGGTCGGATAGGAGATTAAAAGCCGCAGTCGCGCGCTTGAAGCGTTCTTCAGCCGCCTTGTCGCCTGGACGCACGTCGGGATGCAGCTCCTTCGCCAGTTTCCGGTACGCGCGCCGGATTTCGTCCGCGGTGGCGGTCCGGCCTACGCCCAGTGAGGAATACGGATCCCAGCTCAAAGTCTCAGACGCGCTCCGGCTTTCTGCCTAATTCGAGAGTGGCAGCGTTGCGGCTTTTAGCCAAACCCTGGAATCACACTCTTAGGCCAGTCCCTGCGCTTATAATGTTATGGTTAACTCCGTGTTCAAGCCTGGGGCAGCGCCGTCGCCCAATTGGGCGACTCGGATGCGCAACGAAGTGGGCAAAGCACCGAAATCCAAGGTCTGGTCCGCCGCGGAATAGACATAGAGCGGCGAACTTGGCGTACCGCTGCGCTTCACGGCCCCCGTACCGTCCACAATCTCAAGCAGATAGGCTTCGGTTGGCGCACCGATAGGCGGCTCACCGGCGCCCCACGTATCGCCGCCAATACGAGCGCACCGTATCCACGAAATCGTCACATCGCCGCCTGTTGCGCGGGCCGCCTCCACGTGCGCCGGCGCCCACGGACGGGCAGCAGCGTGAGGCAAAGTCAGCGTCTGCTGTGCCGCTCGAGGGTCGCTGGAAAATGCGCCGGACGGCGGCGCGATAAAGAGCAGCGGCTCGGCCCATTCGTAGCTCTGAATCCCCGCTCGCGCCAAGCGCGCGTCGAGCAGCACGATCCGCGTTCCAACCGGATGCGGCGCCTGCATCGCGTGAGACGAACCCAGGCAGCCGCGCAGCAGGCCGGAGAGTTCGTATTCTCCCGGCGCAACCAGCGTACAGGTTTGCGCTTGGACGATCTCCCATTCGCCATCGCCTGCATCAATCGCAAACGCGTTGGCGCCGTTGAGCACGGCGTCAGCCGCCGCACTCGCCAATGCGCCGCCATAGAGTCTAATGCGAAAGAGATTGCCCTGATCCCAGCGATCAACCGGACCAGGCCACAACGCCCATACCAGTTCGCCGATCACCGCCGCCTGCGTCACGCGCGCGCGCGCCGTTTCGAGGTTCAACGAGGGCCCCGCATCCAGTTCGTGATCGCCGAGCCAGGGCGATGCAAACAAGGCGACAAGCGGCCGGTCGTCATCCTCGGCGCCGGGCAACGGCGGCAGATCCAACACCGCAAATAGCGGCGCTGGCGCTACCGGCGCGGCGTGCGCATTCGGCTCCGGCAATCGCAATTGCGGTGAGAGCCGAGGCCGGACCCGCTGCAGCTCGAGTTGGCGGACGTCCGTATCTTCAATGCGCACAATCTCGTAGGCGTCAGCGCCGCCAGCCAGAGCGACAACATCGCCCGGCTCCAGCGCTAGATGCGCCGGCCCTAATTCTATGCGCAGACGTTCGTTCGCCGCGCGCCGGTCCGCTAGCACGGCTTGCGCAAGCGCTTCCACCGCCTCTACCTCCAACACCAATGGCGCTTCTATCGTCTCGACACCGCCACGCGCCGAATCCAAGCGCCGCGCGCTGACGTCAGCGAGCAAATAGTCCCGCGCCGCATCGAGAAATCGTACGCGTGCTTCGATCGGCACATCGGCGCCATCGCTGCGCGTCGCATAAAGCTCCGCAACGCTACCGGCGGAGAGGTCAGCCAAGCCGATGTCACCACTGGCCTTGGCATTGCGCGGCACAAACGTCAGCACACCATCGTGATCGACGCCGACAAAGTCGAACGCTGCGGCGAGCGCTTCGATGCCCGCGCGCGCCGTGGACGGCGAATCGAGAACAAAACCGCTGACCGCGCCAATCAACGCACGCGCGTCTGCATTATTCACGTCAGCACGCGCGCAAAGCTGCGTCACCACGTCGCCCAGCTCAGAAAGTCCCGCGCGGCCGTTGACCCAGTGCCCGAGCCGCCAGTTCGCGCCATCCGCCCATACATCGCTACGCGCCGGAAACGCGGGGTTGGGCCGTGCGTCCCAACACCAGAGCGACATCATTTCAACCATCGGCTTGCCAGTGAGGGAAGATGGCGGATTAGAGCTGCTATCCGCCGCCCAATGCCGCGCATACGCCAACAGCGTGCGGCGCTGGATCAGATCATCGCGTGCGCCATCGGAGAACGGCGGCAAAGCGCTTTCGCTGCTTTTGCCGTCCACAAACAGGTTCGGCGCGTTGGCGCCTTTGTCGATAGCAGGACAGCCGAATTCGACGAACCAGATCGGCTTTGACTCGGCAACCCATGGCGTAGGCGACGCAGCCCGAACCCCGCCAGGTCGATCGTGGTGCGTGCGCGACCAGAAATTGCGAATATCTTTGGCGCGAAAAATCCACGGCTCGCCATAAGCGCCATCGCTGATCGCGCTACGGACTTGTGCTACGCGATCAGCGTCGCTTGCATAGAAGAAGTCAAAATCCTCGCCGGCCTCGATGCGGCCTTCCAGGTAGTCGAGATCGTACACGCTGCGCGTCTGCTCGGCATCAAGGTGCGCCGCGCCATCGCGCCAGTCGGTGAGCGGCGGATACCAGTCCACGCCAATCGCGTCGATGTTCGCGTCCGCCCAAAGCGGGTCAAGATGAAAGAAGACGTCGCCTGAGCTGTCTTGCGGCTGGTGACCAAAATATTCGCTCCAGTCCGCGGCATAGGTGAGCTTCGCGCCAAGCATGCTGCGCACATCTGCAGCGACGTTCTTCAGTGCTGTAACGAACGGATACGACGACGCCCCATCTCGCGCCGTCGTCAGACCGCGCATCTCGGAGCCAAGAATGAAATAGTCCACGCCGCCGGCGATCTGCGCGAGCTTCGCATAGTGCAAGATGAAGCGGCGATAGGACCATTCAGCTCCGGCAAAATGCGGCGCGCCGTGCACAACCGCAAAATCGCCCGGCGCTGCCACGCCTACAAACGCGGACACCTGTGTGCTCGCCGCGCTCGTCTTGTCAGGTGAGCCGCTTTGCCCCACAGCCGGGTGCAGCGTCACGCGGCCACGCCATGGATAGGCGCCCTGCGCTGCAGCGCCATAGGGATCGGACAGCACATTTTCGTGCGGCACGTCCATCAGCAGCATGGGATAGATGCCAACCTTGTAGCCGCGCGCCTTCAAGGCTGCGATTGCCTGCAACACGCTCGCATCGCTCGGCGTACCCCCGAAAGCTGGCGCGCCATTGTACTGGCTGACGAGGCGCGCGCTGCCGCGCGTAAGTCCGCCGGCCGACCACTCTACAGGCGTTGTAGCTTTGGTCGCGATTTCCACCCGCGGCGCAATCGTGCAAACCCCGCAACGCAGGTCGTCACCGAACCAGTTGATGACCAGCAGCACAGTCTCGACCTTCGGTAAATCCGCCGCGAGTTGATCGAGTGAGACCAACACGTTGGCGCGGGCGCTCTCGGCGTGCACATTCTCCGGCGCCTGTTGCCCCGGCCCGATGTCACGAAACACAGGCTCTGTCGCGTACACAAACTCGCCAGAGCCCGGAATCAGGCAGACCGCCTTCACTTGATCTTCCAGGCGCGCTTCGCCGGCTTGAGGCGGCGCCGGTCGTACAATTTCAAACGAGAACTGCGGAATGACGTTGCCGAATTGCTCAAGCGGCAAGTCTTCGAAAACGATGTAGGCAAGCCCCCGGAACGCCGGCGCATTATCGGCGCCTTCGATGGTCTCAATGAGCGGGTCGATAGCTTGATCTTCGCTGCCTGTATGCAGGCGGCATGCGCACGTACTCAGGTCAAACGCCGCGCCATTAACCCACACGCGGCCGATACGCGCGATCTTGCCCTCGCACAACCCGACCGCAAACGACAATGAGTAGGCGTAGCTTGTGTTCTTGGAGCGCGGCGCGCCGCCCTTGCCGCCGCCATTGCCGTGCGTTTCGCTGTGCTCCTTGAAACGCGCAGCCCAGATAACCTGCCCGGCGATCCGCACGCGCCCAAATACGACCGGAATGGACGCGCCCTCAGTGGACGCTTGCACATGCAAGTCGGTGAGGCGCGGGCCCTCGCTCCGCGTCACGCCACCGAAGATGCGCTGATCGATCTGTGCGCCGAGCGCCGCACCGGCGATGCGGCCAAGCGTTTCGCCGATGGCGCCGAATTGGCCGCCCACTGCGCGCCCGACCGTGGAGAGAACTAGCTGGGCCACGCAGCGGCTCCTGGAAAAACAAACGCCGCGACGCAGCGCGACCGCCACCAACGCGCAAATCGCGAACGCACCACCGCATTGCCCCAGTACGCATGAATGATGCGGTCGTCCGCATCGAGAATGGCCACATGCTTCGCTGGCGAAGCTTCTGCCATCCGAAACAGGAGCACATCGCCAGGCGCTGCTGCATTCAAACAAATTTCGCGCATGTGCATACGCGCCGCACTCAACAATGTTTCCGCGCCGCGTCGTTCAGCCCAATCCGGCGTGTATGGCGGCAAAGCTTGCGGCTCGCTGCCGTAGAGCGTGCGCCAAACGCCACGCACCAGCCCGAGACAATCGCAGCCTGCGCCTTTCGCACTCGCCTGGTGCTGATACGGGGTGCCGATCCAATCACGCGCTTCCGCGAGAATAACAGTGCGTGAGATCATGATTGCCGCGAACTGCCGTCAAGCACATCGCTGGCGGACGGACCCGATTGAATCGCGTCATTGCCCGGCATGTTTGGGAAGCCGCGGAAGTTAAACGTGTTGGTGAACTTCGCGCGGCAGGTCTCGAAACTTTTGTCGCAGCCCGCATAGATGGCGAACGTATCGCCCGGCGCCAGCGATACGCCCACTGGATCGAGCAACTCGACCGTAGCGTCCGCGCCATCCTGACGAAACGTCGCGATCTCGCTCTGTCCGCCGACATCCCAAACCAATCGGCCGCGCGCGAACCAGCCGTCAGCATAGCCGCTCAAGCCGCTGGCGCGAAACACCGTTGGCGAAGACGCGCTGATAATGACACCGCTCGCGCGGAAACTCGGGACACCGAGATCAATGCCACAGCGCGCATCGCCGACATCCGCATCGCAGAAGCGCGAGAAAACGCGCCCCACCGGGACGTTCAACGGCGCCTGCAAGCCACGCAACTCCGCCTGAAATCCATTTTCGCCGCGCCGGACCTCGCCGAGCCGGCCTGCAAATAAATGCACGCGAAGCGACGGATCGCGCCAATCCACGCGAAAGAGGTCGACGCGTGCGCCATCCCATAATCCGCGCTTCAGGTCGTCCTCGATTATTGCTTCCGCATCCAGCGCGCCGCCGATGCTGGCCGTATCCACGTTGAGCGCCGACGACTTCTCCAGTGCTGCCGGAAATGATGCTGCGCTTGGGACGCAGACGAGATCGTCAAGCCGCAGCGCCTGGTCATGATCTGTGAAGCCGAACACCGCGCCATCCGCACGCGTGATCCGCCAGACGTGGGCAAACGTCGTCACGCCGGTGGCAAGCGCGGCGGCCATGGCTTCAGGAATTGTGCGCATCAGGGCTGGATTTCGATCAACCGCACAGAGAGCGCGCGACCGGCGCCAAACGCGTCCATCGAAACGTCAAGCGCATCGATGTCGAACCGGACAGGCGTGTCGAACGCAAAGCCCGCGCTGATCACGGCGCCCGGCTCTGGCGCCACATCGAAACTGACTACGCCGGTGCTAGCATCGACATGCACGCCGCCGGACATCTGCACGCCATTCACGGCGACAACAACGCTCCCGTCCACCGGCTTAGCGATGGTCCGCGCATACGCAGCGTCGCCGGCGCCGTAAGTTTTCCTGAGTTGGAAGGTGGTCGCGACGCCATCGCCGGCGCTGATGCTCTGATCCAGGGGTCCGGGCGCCGCGGATGGCGCGCAGGACTTGCAATCAAAGGGATCGCGGAAACGAAAGCCATAGAGTTTGCCGCGGCGCGCTTCAAAGAAGGCGATCAACGTGTGCAGATCGTCGAGCGTGAGCACCGCACCGCCGACATCGTAGCGCCTCCGGCCCTTGGCCCACGGCGTGTTGCGCACCTCGCGCCCAGACGCCAGCGCAACGATATCGACACGCCGCTCAGGCCCGCCGCTCGCACCGAGTGCGAAGGGCATCGGCAACGCCACCTCATGAAACCCGCTCAAAGGTTGCGCCTTCCATATGCAACAGCGCGGGCAATCGCCGCAGCGATTTGTCCCTGGTTACGCGTGATCGCGCCTGCATCAGCGCCTGCGCTAAGATGAAAATGGATGTTCACTGCGCCACCGCCCGGTGCAGCGACCTCGCCGCTCTGATGTGGCACGAACAACTCCGGACCATTCTCGCCGACGAGATACGCTCCGCCCGCGTTGACCGCGCCGCCCGCCGCCCGCGCGCCGAAAAACGGGTTGCTTCCGCCGCTGCTGCTCGGGAAAAGGCGATCGAGCGCCAGCATGGCCATATCTTCGAGGATGCTCTTGGCCATCCGCGCAAACAGGCTTTCGCCGCGGCTCGCGGCGCTCCCCAGCGCACGCGTGATCCGGTCGCCGGCGCGCTCGAACGCCCGCCCGACATCGTCAGCAGCGTCCTTCGCTGCGCCCGAGGCGAACTCGCGCACCGCCACCGACGCGCCCGCGAGTTGCGCCTCGAAGCCAGCTAGATTGATTGACTGTGTGTCACTCATGTCCTTGCATCCGGAAAGCGGGCGGCGAGTGCTTCGAAGGTGGCGCGCTCAATCGCGGCGCCTGCTTCGCTCCGCGTGAGCGAGCGCCATTCCCTCAAGCTCAGCCGCCAGAAGGCCGCAGGCGCCACGCCCTTCTGGAGTGCGGCGCATATCATCGCTGTCCACGGTGTCGCCTCAGTCATCAAAGGCCGCCCTAAACGCCGCCGCCACAGCCTCGGCCGCTTCGCGCGCATCTACGCGCGCAGCCGCCAGCTCCGCAGTGTTTGCGGCCTCGCCGCCACCCGCAGTCAGCGCTGCGAGTACAACCAACAGATCGGACGCCGTCAGATGCGCCAGCCGTTCGCCGAGTTCAGCAATCGATGCGACATCAAACGCCGCTTCCAACTCCGCGATCGCACCAAGCGTCACGCAAAGCCGGCGCGCGCGGCCATCGATGTGCAACAGCACCTCGCCGCGCGCCCGGTTATGAGGCTCTCGCATCACAGCGCCGTAAAGCTGAGCGCGCCGGCGGACGCCAGCGTGATAGCGAAGGCGGCTTCGCCGTCATGGTCGCCCGAATAGTCGAGCGACTCCACCAGGAACGCGCCCTTGAGCGCGCCAAAGCCTGGGATAATCAGCTGAAAGGTGCGGGCCGTTTGCGCAAAGAATATCTGCTGTATCGCCGCGTCCGACGCGGCATCTTTGAATACGCCCGCGCCGCTCACGCTCGCTGACTTGACGCCGGCGCCCGCGATGAGTTCGCGCCACGCGTCCGGACTTTCGCCGGAGGTGCCGTCCACGGTTTTGGCATTCAGCGAAATCGTCTTGGCGCGGATGCCCGCCACCGTCGTGAATGCTTCCGGATCGTCGCCGTCGCCGATTTTGATCAGGACATCGCGTCCCTTTTGACCTGTCATTAGAATTCTTCCTCAGTCAGTGCGCGCAGGCGCAACACGCCGTGTGTCGTGCGTCCGTCGCCGGATCGAAAAACGTCCGCAAACGATGCGAACAGAAAGATGAGATGGCGGCCCTCAACCGCGAACGATGCGTCATGCAGGGCCGCGCGCAACGCGCTCACCACCTCGAGCGCCTCAGCACGGCCGCCATAACGGGACCACACATGCAGCGTCAGTGCATGCTCCAGCGCTTCGGCGCCGTTCGCGTCCGCCGGTTTGGTCTCCACCCGGCCCAGCGTCACGTACGGAAACACCGGATCGGGCGGCGGATCGTCATATACCCGTGCGGAATCGCCCAGCAGCGCCTTAACGCCCACATCGGCCATTGCTGCTGTGCGTATAGCCGACGCCAGCGCGGCTTCGGCGCTCACAGCTTTTCCTCTTCGCAGACAAGCACAATGCGCGGCGCGCCATCGTCGCGCACAGCGGCGATGCGCAAGCGGCGCCCGCCCCACAGCACCCGCCAGCCCGCACGGACGTCGGCGCGGCGATAGATGCTCAGCGTGTAGCCGACCGTGGATCGCGCTGTGTCATAGTCCGCGCTATCGCTGACGCTGCTTGCCGCGATCTCAGCCCAGACATCTCCAGCACTCGTCCACAGGGTCGCCGCGCCGCCGATTTCATCGGCGACGCGCGCGGGCCATTGCAACGTAATGCGCGCGCGCATGGCGCCTGCGCCCTCGCTCATATCTGCTCCATCAAATTCGAATTGGCGCGAACGGGCGCACCAGCGCCCGCGCTGTTTCGGGCATCGGCGCCTGGCCGAGACGCGCGTCATAAAGCGACGCCACGATCTGCAGCGTCGCCAGCCGCAGCGCGACGGGCAGAGCGCTGGCGTCATCGGCAAAGCCCGCGTCGTATTCGACCTCGATGCCGCCCACCGTGCGCAGCGTGGCGGGCAAACCAGCAGCGAACACAAGGCGCGGGCGGTCGCGATGGCCTTCGAGCCGATAGCGCTCCGGATCGATGACACTCTGCGAGCCGTTGTCGGCCAGCAGCCGCACCGCGACCACATCCACCACCGGACCCAAGCCAAGCACCGCGCCGCCAACCGCGTCACGGCGCCAGATGTCGACGCTCTCGCGAACGCGCCGCGTGATCAGCGCGCGCCCGCACGCGGCTTCCACCGCTTCGCGCGCGGCGCCAATCAGCATCTCGATGAGATCGTCCTCGACATCGTGGTCGATACGCAGAAACAGCTTCGCTTCCGCCAGCGAGACCGGCTCGCTGGCGGGCGCCGTCACAACAATGATGCTCATTAGCTGTCGCCGAACTTCAGCGCTTTGATCGCGTCGAAGTTTTGCACCCCGCCACCGACCCGCTTGGTCACGTAGAACAGCACGTACGGCTTGGCGGAATACGGATCGCGCAACACCCGCACGCCGGCGCGATCGACGATCAGGTAACCGCGCGCGAAATCGCCGAAAGCGATGGCAACGTGGTCTGTGCCGATATCCGGCATGTCTTCGATCTCGGTGATCGGATAGCCGAGCAGGCTGGATGCGCCCGATCCATCGCCGGGATCCCAGATATAATTGCCGTCGCCGTCCTTGAGTTTCCGCACCGCCGATAACGTCTTGCGGTTCATCACGAACCGCGCGTTCTGCCGGTACTGCGTCTTCGGCGTGTAGATGAGATCGATCAGCTTATCGACCGGCGTTGTGCCAAAACCGCCGTCGACGCCTGTGGCGACATAGCCGATCTTGCCCCAGACGTGACTGCCCTCGGCGACCAGGTCGTAGTCCAGAAAGCCTTTCGGCTTGTTGGCGCCGTCGCCGCTCACGAACGCCGCGCGTTCTTGGCCAGCGAATGCCTCTTCGACCTCGCCCGCAATCCATTCCTCAAGATTGACGAAGCTATCGTCGAGCAAGGTCTGTGTGGCGGCGAGGTTGGCGTAGAGTTCCGCGGTCGGAAACTCCATCAGCGACAGCGTCGGCGCATCCGTTTGCGTGCGTGACGCGGTCTCCGCCGCCCAGCCCGAACCGGCCTGAGTGATACTGATCGGCTTGCGGAAAACGTTGGCGCCGGTCGTGCGCACGGTCGCGATCTCGCGCATCGGCGAAACTTGCTTGAGGCGCGTCTCGATCATGCGGTCCAATTCGGGCGGGGCAACGTAGCCGCCGTCGGCGCCGGCATTGGTCGAGACCGTCAGGGACTTGGCTTCGAACTGCGCCATCGCCGACACGTCTCCGTGCCGCAAATAGGCGCTCCATGCCGATTTGTGTTCGGACTGGACTGGGTCCGCGCTCATGCCGGGCCGCCGTCCCGCCAGAGCGAGCCGTTCGATCATCGATTTCTGCTCGGTGAGCGCGCGATCGATACGATCGACCTTCTCGTCCAGCAGCACGTCAGCGCGGCCGCCCTCAATTGCAGCAAGCCGCGCATCGTTGGCGGCTTTGAACTCCTCGAACGCGCGCATGAGCGCATCCGCCGCACCGGCTGGCGCAGCCTTGATCTCTTTCTTCAACTTAGTCTCCTCAAACAGCGCGGATGCCGCTCCGCACAAGCGACAGCCGCGCGAGCGGCTGCATCGGATGTGTCACGATCGACACTTCCAGAAGTTCGATTTCCTCGAGCACGCGCCCGCCCGCGCTTTTGCGCGCGACCACAGGCACAAAGCCGATGGAAAGGCCGTCTACTCCGCGCGCCAACAACCGCTTGGCGCGGGCAGCGCCCGGCATGTCATCGCGCACGGTCCCGCGCACAAACAGACCGCGCGCATCTTCGCGCACGATCTCCCAGTCGCCCGCGCGCAAACGCTGCTCATGCTCCACGTACATTGGCAGCGGGCCGCGGCGGCGCGCGAGGCTCGACGCGAACGCCCCGGCCCAAACCACGTCAGCCATTTGATCCGCGACGCCGAACAGAGCGGCGTAGCCTTCAACGATCATCGAGCCGCCGTTCGATGCGGTTCAGCGAGCGCTGTGCGTCCGCCATTTGCCCTTCAAGACGCGCTAAGCGTTCCGCGACTTCGTGCTGGCTCTCAACCGTGCGTTCTACTGCGTCGAGCCGCGCGGCCGCGCGCCCGGTCCAGATCAACGCACCGGCCGTTTCCAGAAACAGCGCGAAAATGAGCGCGTAGGTGATGCGCGGGTCGAATTTCATGAGTGCGCGCGCTCCGGCGCTTCGACGCCCGCCAAGCGCCGCTTTTCATCTTGGTCGAGAAAGTTCGCGCCTGCGACGCGCGCCCACAAAGCATCGCGCTCAACAGCTAGCGCCGGCACCGCGTCGAGATCTATGCTGACGGCTGCCGGACCCGCTTCCGGCCAGCGATCGCCAAGCCATGCCTCAAGCCTGCGCGCCGCCTTCATCGCCAGCGGCAAAGCAGACTGGCGCCAAAACGCGAGATTGGCTTCGCGATAGTTGGAATAGGTGTTGTCGCCCGGAATACCGAGCAGCATCGGCGGCACGCCGAACGCCAACGCAATGTCACGCGCAGCCGCGTAGCGCGATTCCGCGAAGTTCATTTCCGCTGGCGACAACGACATCGGCCGCCACTCCAGCCCACCTTCCAGCAGCATCGGCCGCCCCGCGTTCGCAGCGCCCACATGCAATTCCTCCAGCTCTTGCTTCAACCGCTGGAATTGCTCCTCGCTCAAGCGGTCCACGCCGCCGGCGCCGGTGAACACCAAAGCTCCCGACGGGCGCGCCGCATTGTCGATCAGTGCTTTGTTCCAAGCGCCGCCTGCATTGTGGATGTCGATCGCGTAGGCGGCCGCCTCCATCGGCGACAGCCCCCACCAATCGTCGACTGGATTGAACAACTTCAAGTGCAGGATCGGCGCATCATTGCTGAGCGGGTCGCGTTCGAACCGCCGCGCATCCGCGCCGCTGCGATGTTCCCAGCCGATTGGCCAACCGTCAGGGCCGGGGATCACGCTCATGCGATCAGGACGCAGAACGTAGAGCTCCGTTGGCCCGCCCTCGTCCAAACTGGCGACATGCAGGAACGCGTTTCCAGACACCTGCAGGTGTCCGAAGAACGCTTCCATCAGCTCCGCTCCGGTTTGCTCCGGGTTGGGACGGGCCAGCAGCTCTGCCAGCGGGTGATCGGACGGGCCGATTTTCAGCGGCGCGCTTGCCGCGGCCTCGGCGATAAGCCGCACACAGCGATAGGCGACGGCGTTGCGCGCATAGCCCTCGCGCGCAAACACGCTCGCGTCGCGCGACGACCAGACCGGGCGGCCCAGCGCATGCCACGCCAACAACTTCCGCTCCACGCCTCCAGGGGCGCGGAGTCTCCGCAACCAATCGAACATGCAAATCCTATCGTCACGCAGCGCGAACCCGCGCCCGCTTCTGTTCAGCCCGGCCTCAGAACGCCCGGCTCATCGTGGCGAGAAGCGCGCAACCACCGTTCATTTCGTTCCGTTCGTCTCAAATCTCAGTTCTCGACCGTGCCTGAACACTAACGCTGAACCGTCGCGGTCGGACTGATTTTTGAAAAGTCGAGCAATGTCAGACGCCGAGATACGCGGAACTGAGGGATACGCAGGGCGGGCATCCGCGTTTTCCGCTCGCGGCGGCTAGCCAGAATTCGGCCACACCTCTATTGGACACACCCTCCGGAGACTCGCTTGAGCGACGACAACCAGCCTGATTTCAGAAGCCGCATCGATTGGGCCAAGCTGCGCGCCGCGGCGGCGCGCGATCAGATCACGCGCGCGCTCGGCGATCGCTCCCGGTACACGTGGCGCACCGTCACCAGCGTCGTCGCAGGTGTTGTGTTGGTCGCGGTGCTCGGCCTCTGGATATGGATTTATTGGGGCTTGCCGGCGGTTCCCAACGCGGACGCGTTGTGGTCGGTAAATCGCCAATCGTCGATCATGTTCCTCGACCGCAATGGCGCCGTCCTCGGTGTGCGCGGTCCCTATTATGGTCAGCGCGTCCACCTCACCGACTTACCGGCTTACGTTCCGCAAGCCTTCATCGCGATCGAGGACCGCCGCTTCTACGAGCATGAAGGCGTCGACCGCATGGCCATCCTACGCGCCATGCTGGCCAACCTCCGCGCCGGCGAAACCGTGCAGGGTGCGTCCACGATCTCACAACAGCTCGCGCGCAACCTCTTTCTGACACCCGAGCAGTCCATCAACCGCAAACTGCGCGAAATGGTTCTGGCCTCGCGCATCGAGCGCCGTCTGACAAAAGACGAAATCCTCGAAATGTATTTGAACCGCGTCTATCTCGGCGACCAAGCCTATGGGATCGACGCAGCCGCGCGCCGTTATTTCGGCAAACCCGCCAGCCGCCTCACGCTGCCGGAAGCTGCCATGCTTGCCGGCTTGCCGAAGGCGCCCTCGAACTACGCACCGACTGAGAATCTCCAACTCGCCACCAACCGCCAGCACGTCGTGCTCGATTCAATGGCGGAGGCCGGCTACATCACCACCGCGCAGCGCGACGAGGCGAAAGCCAATCCGGTTCACGTCGTGCCACGGCCGCCCGTTGAGCGCAGCATGGGCTACGCGTTTGACCTCGCCGTCGCGCAAGCGCGCCAACAAGTCGGCTCGGACACGCCCGACCTGGTCATTCAAACCACCATCGATCGCAACGTGCAGGACGCGGGCGCCGACTCCATCCGCCGCCGCCTCGGCAATCGCGCTTTTGGGCGCAATCCGCTGCAAGCGTCCTTCGTCGCGCTCGACCGCGAAGGCGGCGTTCGCGGCCTCATCGGCGGCACCAATTACAGCGCCTCCAAGTTCGATCGCGTCACCCAGGCCAAGCGTCAGCCCGGCTCCACGTTCAAGATTTTCGTCTACACCGCCGCGCTGGAAAACGGCCTCGACACCGAGGATGTCCGCTATGACGAGCCGGTGGTCATCAATGGCTGGCGTCCGCACAATTACGACGAGGGCTATCGCGGCGCGGTGACACTGCGCACCGCCTTCGCGCTTTCCATCAACACTGTCGCCGCTGTCGTAGCTCATGAAATCGGACCGGCGCGCGTCGCCGAGGTTGCCCGCCGCCTCGGCGTGTCCAGCATGCCGGCGCAAGGTCAGTTCGTGCCGGACTCGATCGCGCTCGGCTCCATCGAAGCCAACCTCTGGGACATGACCAGCGCGGTCGGCACCTTCATGAACGATGGCGTCCGCATCGATCCGCACATCATCATGCAAGTCTCCGACAGCGCCGGTCACGTTCTCTACCGCCGCCCGCCATATCAGGGACAGCGCGTGCTCGACGAAGACATCGTCCGCCGCATGACATCCATGATGGGCGCGGTGGTGCTCCGCGGCACCGGCGTCGGCGCGCAGCTCGGCGACCGCGATGTCGCCGGCAAAACCGGCACCAGTTCGGATTGGCGTGACGCCTGGTTCGTCGGCTACACCGCCGACTACACGGCCGGCGTCTGGGTTGGACACGACAACTTCGCCTCCATGGGCCGCACCACCGGCGGCACCATCCCAGCGCAGATCTGGGCCGACACCATGCGCGTTGCGCACAAGGGCATCGAGTCACATCCGCTGCCAGGCATTGAGCAACCCGCGCGTTCGCCGGAAGAGGCGGAAATGTCCAACTTCTTCGACGATCTGGCCAACGCCTTCAGCGGCAAAGACAACAACAACGACAGCAATAACGGCGACAGCAACAACAGCATCGTCCACGACATCTTCAACTAGCGCATGGCCAACGGACCGGCGCTTGCGCACATCAAGAATTTGCGGCTGACGCTGGGCGGTGCGCCGTTGTTCGACGGCGTCGACTTCGTTCTACACAAGGGCGAGCGCGCAGCCCTCGTCGGCGCCAACGGCGCGGGAAAATCCACTTTGATGCGCATGCTGGCAGGCGCGACAGGCGCCGATGGCGGTGAGATTGCCTTCAGCTCCGGCGCGACAGTCGCATTTGCCACGCAGGATCCAGATCTCTCCGGCTTCGCCACTTTGCGCGATTATGTGCAATCATCATCGACGCAACTCGATGGTCGCTCCAGCGAAGTCCCGGCCTATCGCGCAGAAGCCGCGCTGGCGGACTTCGGTCTCGAGCCCGAACGCGCGCCGGTCAATCTCTCCGGTGGCGAACGCCGTCGCGCTTCGCTGGCGCGCGCGCTCGCAGCCGACGCCGACATTCTGCTGCTGGACGAACCCACCAACCATCTCGACATCGCCGCTATCGAGCTCCTCGAACAAGAGATCATGAACTTCCGCGGCGCTTGCCTGATCGTCAGTCACGATCGCCGCTTCCTCGAACGCGTCTCCACAGCCACGCTTTGGCTGCGTCAGCGCCGCGCCATCAAATCCGATCGCGGCTTTGCCAACTTCGACGAATGGGCTGAGGCGGTCGAACTTGAAGAAGAACGCGCCCTGGCACGGCTCGAAACACATTTGAAAGCCGAGGAGCATTGGCTGCGCCGCGGCGTCACCGCACGGCGCTCGCGCAATGAAGGCCGCCGCCGCAAACTCGAAGCGTTGCGCGGCGAACGGCGCGAACGCAAGGAACTAAGCCAATCCGCCCGCGCTGTGCTCGTCGCGGAAAAAGGCACGGACTCGGGCAGGCTGGTGATGGAAGCCGCGAGCGTAAGCAAATCCTACGGCGGTCGCGCCGTCATCGCCAACTTCTCGCTTCGCGTCATGCGCGGCGACCGCGTCGGCATCGTCGGCGCCAATGGCGCGGGCAAGACTACCTTGCTGGAAATACTCCTAAAGCGCCGCGATCCCGATACCGGCAATGTCAAACTCGGCGAGGGCCTGCAAATCGCCTATGTCGATCAATCGCGCGCCTTCATCGACGACAACGCCAGCATCTGGGAAACACTGGCGCCGCAAGGCGGCGACCAAGTCATCGTGCGCGGACAGCCGCGCCACGTCGCCGGCTATGCGCGCGAGTTCCTGTTTGGCCCCGAACAATTGCGCCAGCCTGTCTCCGCGCTCTCGGGCGGCGAACGCAATCGCCTCGCGCTCGCGGTGGCGCTGGCAAAGCCCGCGAACCTTCTCGTGCTCGACGAACCCACCAACGATCTCGACATGGATACGCTCGACGTCCTCGAAGATATGTTGGCCGCCTATGACGGCACGGTGCTCCTGGTGAGCCACGACCGCGCGTTTCTGGACGGCGTCGCGACGCAAATCGTCGGCCCGCTCGGCAACGGCAGATGGATTGAGACGCCGGGCGGCTGGGCCGACTTCGAACGCGCGTTCCCCAATGCCATCGCACCGAAACAGGCGAAAGAGGCGCAGCCACGCACGAGTGCGCCGCCGCCGTCACCCAAGCGGCAGACCAAACTCAGTTACAAGGACGAACGCCGCATTCAGGAATTGGAAACTCTGATGCCGAAGCTGCGCGCTGAAATCGAAGCGCTCGAGGCCAGCCTCTCGGACGCCAGTGCCTTTGTGCGCGACGCGGGCGCATTCGACAGGGCCGCCGCCCGTCTCGCACAAGCACGTCACGATATAGAGGCGAGCGAAGCGGAATGGCTGGAGATCGAGCTTCGCCGTGAAGGACTTTCGATACAGGAATGAAGTGATCGTTAACCATCTCCAACGATAGTCGCGCGCATGCGCGCATTCCTGATCTCCATCGTCTCCGCTTTTCTCCTGTCTGCCCCCGCGCACGCCGCCGCCTCAGGCGCCTACGCGGCGGCGCAAGCTGCAAGTCCGGAAATGTGCGCGCAACGCTGCGCTGACGATGGCCTCTGCATGATGTGGGTTTATCATGCGTCCACCACGTGCGAGCTGCGCGCGGGCGTCTCACAAAATCTTGAGGCGCTTGCCGTGGGCGTCAGCCCGCACGCGCCTCAGTTCGTGCGTGCAATGAGCATCACCACCGCGCCGATCGCCGAATCCGCGGCTGACCCGACGCCCGCGCCGCCGCCACGGCGGCCGCGTCATGACGTCGTGCTGCTCGGCGCGCCTGACACCGACCGCAGCGGTCTGCGTTCCCGCATAGGCGGCAACTGAAGCTGTAAGGTCCTGGGTAATCTTTCTTTACAATTCCAACCGTACGGTAACCGCTCGACTGGAGTTACCTGGGCAATGACCCAATCCCGCTACGCGAAATTGGTCGATCTGGCGCGCACCTCGGACAGCGAGCGCCGTCGGGTGCTTTTGCGTGAAGTTACCGATCTCTTCTTCGAAACCTCAGGCCAGCGCAACGACCGCGAAAACGTGTTGTTTGACGATGTCCTGAAGCTCGTCGCGGCGCAAATGCAGGAGAGCGTTCTGGTCGAACTCTCCGAGATGTTCGCCGACGCCAAGGACGCCCCGATCGGGCTCATGCACGATCTCGCCAATCACAAATTCGAAATCGCCAGCCCGGTTCTGAAACGCAGCCGCGTGCTGGATGAAAACGCGCTCCTCAATGTCGTCAACAACAAGAGCCAAGCGCACATCAAGGCGGTTGCACAACGCGCCGATGTGAGCGAAGTGCTTTCCGACGCCATCGTGAAAAAGGGCGACGACCACGCGCTTGACGCGCTCATGCGCAACGACGGCGCCAAGATTTCCCGCACCAGTATGGAAGCGGCTGTCGATCGCGCGCGCCGCAGCACGATGCTGCACGACTCCGTGGTGAAGCGTCACGATCTTCCGCTCGACCTCCTGAACGAAATGTACTTCGTGGTCGAAACCCGGCTCCGCGAGCAAATCATGCAGCGCAACGGCGCCGTCGATCCCGCGACCCTGGACGCCGCGCTCGCCAAAGCGCGCGCGCGCATGAGCTCACCGGGCCCGACCACCGCCGAAACTAAGAACGCTATCGCCTATATCAACTCTAAGAAGGCCAGCGGCGAACTCAACGCGCGCCTTTTGGTGTCGCTCTACCGCGAAGCCAAGCGCATGCATTTCTTACTCGGCCTTTCAGAAATCACCGGCGTCGATCAGGAAAACGTCGAGCAAATCCTCGACCGCCGCGACGTCGACGGTCTCGCCATGATCTGCCGCGCCGCCAATATCGAGCGGCCGCTGTTCGTCACGCTCGCGGTTCTGGCCTGCGGCGGCGACGAAGCCATGGGCAGGGCCGAAGAGTTCGGCCGCATGTACAACAACGTGCCGGTTGAAGCCGCTCAGCGCGCCATCCGCTTCTTCAAGGTCCGTAAAGCCGCCGCCTAGGCCGCGCGCTCCTTGGTGTCACTGAAGCGTATCTTCGGATTGCGCTCCTGGACGTAACTAATTTCCCAGGCGCTCTTGCCCAGGTACACGGGCGCGCCATCGACGTCCTCGGCCATCTGCACGCCTGACTTTTCGACAAACGCATCAAGGTCGGCGCGATTGTCGGCGCTGATCCAACGCGCGGCCTGATAGGGCGATTGCTCGAAGATCACTTCGAGGCCGTACTCCGCTTTCATCCGTTCATCGAGCACGTCGAACTGCAGTGCACCCACCGCACCGACCACGAGATCGGCCCCGATGATCGGCTTAAACACTTGGGTAACGCCCTCTTCGCCGAGCGACTCCAAAGCCTTGCGCAAATGTTTCTGCTTCAACGGATCGCGCACGCGGACGCGCTTCAGGATTTCCGGCGCAAAATTCGGAATGCCCTGAAACACCACGTCGCCAGCTTCCGATAACGAGTCGCCGACGCGCAGACCGCCGTGGCTCGGAATACCGATCACGTCGCCTGGAAACGCTTCATTTGCAATTTCACGGTCCTGCGCCATGAACATCAGCGGATTGTGGACGTTGAAGCCTTTGCCCGCGGCGGTCTTCAGCGTCATACCGCGCTCAAACTTTCCCGAGCAGATACGAAAGAAGCCCACGCGATCGCGGTGCTTCGGATCCATGTTCGCTTGAATTTTGAAAATGAAACCCGAGACATCCTCACGCCCCGGCGCGATCTCGGTCGCCGCCGCCTTAACAACAGCTTTCTGCGCGCGCGGTGCAGGGGCGTGCGCCGCCAAACCGGCAAGCAACTCCAGCACGCCAAAGCGGCGCAGCGCCGACCCAAAGAACACCGGCGTCAGATGCCCTTCGCGAAACGCCTGCAGGTCGAACTTGGGCAAACCTTCGCGCGCGAGCTCCGCGGTTTCCTCCAACTCCGCACGCACGTCGTCGGCAACGCCCTCCAGAAAATCTCCATCGCCGCGCTGCTGCCGCTCCAAGCTGGCAAAGCCCTGTTCACCCGCCTCTAAGCGGCGGAACGGCACGAACTCATCCGCCTCCAGATCGAGCATGCCGGCAAAACGCTGACCCGACGCGGCGGGCCAATAGATCGGCGCGGTGTCCATCGCCAGCTTGGAGTGAATCTCATCCAGCAGCGCGAACGGATCCTGCGCTTCGCGATCCATCTTGTTGATGAACGTCGTGATCGGAATGTCGCGCAGACGGCACACTTCGAACAGCTTCAGCGTCTGCGGCTCGATGCCCTTTGCCGCGTCCAGCACCATGATCGCGGAGTCCGCCGCCGTCAGCGTACGATAAGTGTCTTCGGAAAAGTCCTCGTGACCCGGCGTGTCGAGCAGATTGAACACCAAGCCTTCGTACTCGAACATCATCACCGACGAGGACACCGAGATGCCGCGCTCGCGCTCGATCTTCATCCAGTCCGACTTGGTGCGCCGCGCCTGTCCGCGCGCAGCAACTGCACCGGCCAAGTGAATGGCGCCGCCCGCGAGCAGCAACGATTCCGTCAGCGTGGTCTTGCCCGCGTCCGGGTGCGAGATGATCGCAAAAGTTCGCCTCCGGCGCGCTTGCGCGCCGGGTGAATTGAGGCGTGCGGCCTCGGTAGCGGGGTCGTCGGACATATTGTTTCTGAGTGTTAAGAGAAGCGACGCATGTAGGGTCAGACGCCGCTTTTGTCGATGCGCTCCGTGAGGAAAGTCCGGCCCTGCTTATCCTCGATTTCAACCACCCAGAGGTCGGGATCGACGTCCGCGCGCTTGGCGGCGTAGGCGTCCACGGCGCGCTCATCGTCCCCCAGAGATCCCGCGGATAAGTCCAGCCAAACCCGCTCTTCGCCGCCCACCCGCGCCGGCGCATAGAGCCGGGCGCGGCCATCCAGCGTCGCCACCTTCACCAGCACCGCACCGGCATCGGCGTCACCCTTGCGCACGATCGCCGCGAACACGCCTTCGATCTGCGCGCGTCGCACCAAAGCGCTCACCCAGAAATCTGTCTTCAGCTCAATCATGCCAACAATCTTGCCGCGTTCCGCATTCACCAGAACGCAACCTTCGTCAATTTAACCTTTGCGCTCATGCGCCGTTTCATCGCCCTCATGGCCGCGAGCCTTGTGTTCGCGACAACCGCCGCCGCGGACGCGCCGTCGGCGCGCAACGTCTATGTCGAGCGGCGCGGGCTTTTGGAGGTGGACGCGCAATGCCACCTGTTCACGCCCGAGGTGCACGCGGCGCTGCAAGTGACTGCGCTGCAGGCCCGCGGCACGCTGCTGCGCGGCGGCTGGTCGCTGGCCCAAGTCGGCGAGCTTGAGCAAGTCACCGTTGCCGCCGCACGCGACCGCGCCTGCACCGATCCGCGCAACGCTTCCGCCGCCGCCACCGCGCGCAACGCGTACAACACCACCTTTCGCTCCAACGCCATGGAGTTTCCCGGTTGGGCCCGCGCCTGGTCCGCCCGCCGCGTGGCTGCGTCCGACGGTTGGCGCTTGCGTCAAAACATCAACGCACCGATCGCTGGCGCCTTCGGCGTGCGTCAACTCAACGGCCTTGAAGAACTGATCCTCGTATTGCCGACGATGAGCGCCGACGCCGCACCGGCGACAGCCCAACTCAGTTTGCGCAATCCAATGCTTCCGCTCGGCGCACTCGATCTAACTTCGCGCATCGCCGGCGGCCTCGACGCGGGATTGCCGGGTCCGGTCAACGGCATGAGCATCGCTGGCGCGCGCCGCATCGAGCATCCGGGCTGGTTTCAAAACCAGGTTGTCTACGTGTTTCCGAACAGCGCATTTCGCACGCTTTGCCAGCTCGATCCGCGCGAGACCGTCGCCGTCAGCCTCACCACCCCACGCGGCACGCAACGCATCCTGGTTGAAGTCGGCGACATCGCTGCGGCTGCGGGCTTTCTCGCGACGCGCGCCGACTAGCTAGTCCGCCAAAATATCAAGCTTCACGCGCACGAGCGCGCCGCCGCCTGGCGCTTCCTCAAATTGCAAAACACCGCCATGCAGCGCCGCCAGCGCACGCACGAGGGATAGCCCCAGCCCCGTGCCTTCGACGTTGTCGCCGCTTACGCCGCGCTCATATTCGCCGCCAAGCCGCGCACGCTCAGCTTCTGGAATCCCCGGGCCGTTGTCGATGGTGTCGAGTTCAACCATGCCGCCACGCACCGCCGCGCTCACGATCACCCGCCCGCCTTCGGGCGTGAACTTGATCGCGTTGCCAACGGTGTTGATCAAAATGCGGCGCAACGCGCGCGCATCGGCGCGCACGCGCAACGGCGCATCCGGCGTTGTCATGCCGATCGCGATCTTCTTCTGCTCGGCAGATACCGCAAACTGCCGTACGATCTCCTCGATCACGCCGCGCGCATCGAATTCTTCCAGATGCAGTTCGTAGCGCCCCGCATCGATGCGCGACAAATCCAGCAGATCGTTGACCATCTCCAGCAAATGCGTGCCACTCGACCGAATGAGCCCCGCATACTCCACGTAACGTGCCTCGATCGGCCCAAAGATTTGCCGCTCGATCATTTCGCTGAAGCCCAGAATGTGCGTCAGCGGCGTACGCAATTCGTGCGACACTTCAGCGATGCTGCGCGCCGCCATCGCGCCGCCGGCGGGCGCCGCCGAACGCGGCAGCGACGCAAACACAATCAGCAGCGCGAGCCCCGCCAACGCCAGGACGCCGGGAAACACGCCCAGCGCCCACCCGCTCATGCCAGGCGAAAGCAACATCGCGGCGGCCCATACAACCACAGCGCCGGCAATGCTCGGCCACAGCGAACCGCGTAAAAAGATCGACGCCAGCACCGGCCCAGCCGCCAGCAAAACCACCAGGGGCGACCCAGCACCGCCGGTTAACGCCACCAGCGCCCCGGCTGCGCCTAACCATACCGCAACGATCGCGCAGACGGCCCGCACGCCAATGCGCGGGGCGAGCGTAAAACACACCAAAGCAGGGACTGTGGCTAACGCAGCAGCAACTGCGATTGGCCTCTCCGCAGTTCCATTCAGCCATGCCAAAAGCGCCGCAACAGCCACTGCGGCAAGCCAAAACCAGCAGGCAAGCAACAGCTTTCCTGCGCTTGGCGGTGCTTTTGCAGCCGGCGTTACGACCAGTTGTGTTGACACTCGAAGTGGGCCCGCGAGTAAAAGACTTATTAACGCGACGGGGGACATGGTGCGTGCTCCGAGTCGCGGCTCAAGCGGACTCGCCCTTTTAGGATCAGGAGCAGTGCCTATGCGAAGCCTTGCGGTCTGGACGACCACCGCGGCTGTTGCCCTTCTCGGCGGTGCGATCGCCACTGCGCAAACGGCAACAACTGCCGCCAGCGCGGACACGGCTGCAACGACTGCGGCTGCTGCGCCAGCCGCGCCGAACGGCACGCTCTCCACCGCCATCGTCGGCTACGCATCTTACCAGAACGACGTGAGCGAGTTGCGCGATACGCGCATCGCCGCCAACGCCGACCTCGAAAGCGCGCTCGACAAAGTTGCCCGTCACAACCGTGACGCCATGACCCGCGGCTGGATCGCCTACGGCGCCAACACCGCCGCGCAATCGCAAACCTTCGTGCAGGGCGTCCGCGACGCCGCCGCCTATTACGGCCGCGACGCCGTCATTTGGGCGATTAACGTCGACCCATCTTACGCCCGCGGTCTGCGCGGCGGCCAAGACGCCACCCGCATGATGCTCGACTCCGCCACCGCCGACAGCGCGCGCATCAGCGCCGTTGCCGACCAATACAAGGAACTCGCCTACTCGCTGCAGCGTCAGCGTTGGGCCAACGCAGTCGCGCCACAACAAACCGCGCGCGTCCAGCGCATCCGCTCGCTCGGCGCTGCCGATGCGCCGGCCGTGCCGCTCCCGGACGCGATGGCGCCGCGCCTCAGCGTTGCGATGCTTTCGATTTCCCCGACCGCGGATCCGACCGCGTTTGGCGGCCGCCGCTTCTGGGACGCCGTGCACGGCGGGGCCAACGCCAATGTGGTCGCCGTCTCGTCTAACAACGTCACCTATCGCGCCAACGGTCCACGCTCGCCGGCGCTTGACCGGATGGCCGCTGTCGCCGCGCTGCAAGCGCTCGACGCCGTGGACTCGCCGCAAAGCCAAATCTCGCAGCTGCTGAACGATCCCCGTTCGCACGATTGCTTCGAGATGGCCCAATTGCAGCTCTATCAATGCATGTCGGCGGCGCACTTCCGCTATGAGAACTCGTTCTGCCTCGCCGAGCACGGTCTTCGCGAAGTTGGCACCTGCATCGGCGCGGTCGCGACCCCCGACACCTCGGCGATGACGCCGCTGCCGAGCGGCACGGCCAACCGCCAATAAGCCGCCCCTTGTCGCTCAGCGCGCCCGGGCGCATGTCTGGCCCATGAGCGACCTGGAGCGAATACTCGCGGAAATCCAAGACGAATTTGCGCTCCTCTCTGACTGGGAGGAACGCATCGCTTTTCTGCTGGATATCGCCAAGACGCTTGAGCCCTTGAGCGACGCCGAACGCAATGAAGCCACGCGCGTGCGCGGCTGCGCCAGCAAAGTTTGGCTTGTCAGCGAGACACGGCGAGGTGAACCGGAAAAGCTCTATTTCCGCGGCGATTCCGATGCGCACATCGTGCGCGGCGAAATCGCGCTGCTCCTGCGCATCTTCTCCGGCCGCACGCCTGCGGAAATCCTGTCGATCGATCCGCAAGCCGTCTTCGACCGGCTGGGTCTCAAAGAGGCGCTGACCATGCAGCGCTCAAACGGCCTCTTCGCGATGATGAACCGCATCCAGCTCGCCGCGCGCGCCGCTCAAGGCGCTTGAGCGCAGCGCGCCCGCGACTTGCGCCAACCCAAGTTTCAACGCCAGCTTGCCTG
Organism: Terricaulis sp.; assembly: GCA_047601265.1. Lineage (GTDB taxonomy): Bacteria > Pseudomonadota > Alphaproteobacteria > Caulobacterales > Aquidulcibacteraceae > Vitreimonas. The sequence goes on along the minus strand of JASGJR010000001.1, from coordinate 87,681 downwards.
AACGCGCCGGCCATTTCTCGCGCCGCTCAAGCCCTTCAAGCCCGAGTTCTTCGCAGCACACCGCCAGCACGACGCAACGCAGCGGCGCGGCCAAAGCGTCCAGCGCACGCGCTATTCGCGCATGCGCGTCGCAACGCACAGCCATGGCCCGCTCTTGCGCGTTGCTGACGCCCCGCGCGCCGCTGCCAAGGGGTGCTGCCGCCCAATCCGAACCGCGCACCAGACCCGCTTGCGACCTTTCCCAATCGGCCTGCAATTGCGCAGCCGCAGCAAGTTCGTCGGCATTCAGCAATGGCGCGCCAGCAGTGTCCTTCAACGCTTGCAGCCGCCGCAAATGCGCGCTGCCGTCGTGCCCGCGCACCATCCGGATCGCGCCAGCACGATCGGCAACGGCGCGGTCAACGATCGGACGATGTTGTTCAGCAAAAGCCTCTGTCTCGCGCACGCCGTCGCGGCGGAGAAGGTTTCGCCCCGCTTCAGTAAGGACGAACGCCTCGCCGTTTTGCGCAAGCACGCCATCCGAACAAAACCGGCGCGCATCTTCAGCGGACATGCGCGCCATCGGCCGGCGGCGGCGATCTCCTCCCGGATACACAGCGAAGCCCTCGCCGGTCCGCGCCGTCTGCAACACCGCGTCGGGCGTAAGCAGGCGGCGCAACGTACGTCTGGCATCTGGGATCATCGTTGCACCGCGTTGTCGATGCGCGGCGGTGGCGCGTTGCGCAGCATCGCCTCCAGCGCGTCGATCCACAGCTCGAATTGCGGCTCGTCGCGACGGTCCTCAATCAAATGACATGCGTGGGCGACAGTGGAGCGGTCGCGATCGAAGCTCGTCGCCACACGCGACAAGCTGAGCTCGAACGCCGTGTGGCATAGATACATGGCGACTTGGCGCGCGAACGCCGCCTGCGCCGAACCGCGCGACGTATCCATAATATCCGCTTCGTCCACCCCCAGAGCATACCCCGCTACGCCAGCGGATAGGCGTGCGTATGCCGTGTCGCGGACCTGCGATCTCAAAAACCTCATCTCTCCAAAACCTCCAAGCCGACCGCACCCATGCGATCAAAGGATACGTCAGCGGCTCAGCTGTTGGATAGATTTTTTCCTATTTATAGGATTTTTTTCCGAAACCCGGAATTACGCGCCCTTGCGCGCGTGCCCCAGGCCCATGCGCTTGGCCAGGTTGGAGCGCTCCTTGGCATAATTGGGCGCGACCATAGGATAGTCGTGCGGCAAGCCCCACTTCACGCGGTATTCGTCAGGAGTAAGATTGTAACGCGTGCGCAGGTGGCGCTTCAAAGACTTAAATTTCTTGCCGTCTTCCAAGCAAATCACATAGTCCGGCGTCACCGACTTCTTCACCGCGACCGCCGGCTCCAGCGAAGTCTCAGCGACAGGCGCGCTGCCGCTGGCGATTTCACGAAGCGATGCGTGGACAGTGCGGATCAACCCCGGAAGATCCTGCGGCGGGACGGGATTCGATGACACATAGGCGGCGACGATGTCGGCCACCAAGCTCGGCAAGTCTTTTTTCTCGTCCATCTCCAGCCTGCTGTCGTCTGGGAGAGTGTTGTTATAATAATCCCATGACAGCGACGGTTTGGTGTGTCAATGCCGCACCAATATAGAAGGAAGTTTTTCTCGGAACAGCAAATACTGTTTGTCGCAATTCAAGCTTGTCTCAAAGTTCTCGGCCTATGATGAACAAGAGCAGTATACCAGCAATCATCATAAACTGGGCAAAACCAATAAATTTCTGCTTGTAAGGCCGATCCCACGTCCGGCTAAGCCGCCCGATGCCACGCCCAGCTCCCTCGCCCAGTGTGGCGATCGCCACTTGTCCCGCGCCGTAGACGCGCAGCGCCAGCACGCCAGTCCAGCGGGCGAAGGCTGCAACCGGACCCCGGTACAATGAATCCAAATCGAGAAGCGCCATGGGCCGCTCCCGCGGCGCCAAACCCAGCGACCAGGCTATGATATAGACGACACCGGCGACACCCAGCATCTCGAGCTGTGGCGGTAACTGGTCAGCGTCAAACGGCTGAAACGCCAGCTCCGTCGGCATCAGCCCGTAGAGCCAGCCGGGCGCGACACCGACAGAGAAACAAAAGAACGCCGCGATCGCCGTGCCCAGCGCCATCGGATAAGGCGTGACGCCCGTCGCCCGCGCGCGCGTCTCCTCTGTTACGCGATGCGCCACGAGCGCTGGACGCATCGCAAACGCGATGAACAGCGCCGCAGGCGTGGCCGCTATCAACATCCATACCCAGCGCAGATCCCACTGTCCGGTGGCTTCCAATGCAACCGCCTGCGTCGCGTATGTCGCTGCGCCGGGCACGCTGGCGACAGCGATGCCGGCAAACAGCACCAATGCGATGCTGAGCGGCATGGCCGGCGCCAGCCCCGCCAGCGATGCAGCGTGCGCGTTGCCGAGCCGCACCACCACAGAACCCAGCGCCATCTGTAGCGCCACGAAGGCGATGATCGCCGCGAACGCATGCCCTTCCGCCGCTGCGAGCGCCAACGGCGAGCCATACCCCACCAGCATCACGCATACGCCGGCGACCGCCATCAGCCCGTACGCGGCGGAACGGCGGAAGTCGTCGCTCGCGATCCCCATCAATGCGCCGATCACGACCATCGCGCCGCCAATCGGCATCAGCAGAGGTTCAGCTGGAAAGAGCCGCGCCAGCGCATAGACGCCGAGCATGGTCGTGAATGCCGAAAGCGCTGGCGCACCGGCTGCCGAGGCGTGCGCGATCGCATCCTTCAACCAGACGTGAGCGATCGGCGCGCCGACACGCACCAGCAACGCTGCGAAAATGAAAGCATCGCCGATGACATTCACGTCCAGCCGCACCAGCGCCGACTGTCCTTGGTGCGCGGAGAGATGCAGCGCGACGCCAACAAGAAACAGCAGACCTTCCAGTCCGTGCCACACCAGCAAGCGCACGCCGGCGCGGTTTGCGCCCTCAAGCGGCGATGCGAACACCACCCAGGAGGCGCCAAACGCGGCCATCTCCGCAGCCGCGACGAAGCTCACCAAATCGCCCACGAACAGCGTCGTGACGGCGCCGCCTGCAAGCAACAGGATCGCCGCATCTTCGTAGCGATTGCGCCGTGCGCTCGAATAGATCGCAATGATGATGAGCGCGATCAGCATGGCGATGCCGAATATGCGATTGAGCGGATCGAGCACGAACGTGACAACGCCCAGGCCCATCTGCGTCATCGCCGTCTTCATGCCGAGCGCGCCGCCCAGCATCAGCCAAATCGCCGCCAGCGCCGCAAACCCCATGATCAGCGGCCGCACGGTGCGCGGCGAAATCAATGCGATCAGCGCCGCCGCGATCAGCAGAAAGCCAGGATTAAGAGCGAATGCCAGCACGTGGCTCTCCTTCGCTCACCTTCCGCCCAAGCAACAATCGCAGCACGTGCGCCAGCAACACGAGAACGAGGGCGACGGCTGCGCCAAGCAAAGCGCGCGCGCCGGGCATTTCCAAAACCCAAAACCCGGGACCGTTGTCCGAGAGAAAATCGAACGCCAGCCCCGCGCCGCCTCCAGCTACGCAGAACAGCAGCAACATACCGGCAATGCCGCCGCGCGACGGTGAGATCGGCTTGTTCATGAGTGCGGCGTCCACACCGGTGAAAGGAACGTCGCCAACGGATCGGCGAGCACCAACAGCCACAACGTCGCCGCCGCGCCGATAATCACCGGCGTCGCCAGCAGGATCGACGCGCCATCGGGCCGTTTGAATGCGTCGGTTGGCGCGCGCGCGGCCAGCGCTGCAGCCGCAAGCGGTCCCAAATGCGCAAACGTGAGCACCGCAGCCACACCGATCAGCACTGCCGCCCAGATCAAGCCCGCGCCCGGCGTTGCCGCGGCGATGATCAACCACACTTTCGCCCACGCGCCCGCGAATGGCGGCATGCCGATCATGCTCGCGGACGCGACCGCGAAGCCGGCGAACGTCCATGGCATCACACGTCCGAGTCCAGGATAGTCTGCAGCGTTGCGACGCCCGGTGACCGCCGCGGTGGTGCCTGCCGCCATCATCAACGTCGTGGCCGCGCACGACATGGCGACGATCTGCAGCGCCGCCGCAAACAATCCCGCAGACAACGCCAACAATGCGCCCATGACCGCCGCAAGCGCCTGCGCCATACACGAATACGCCAAGCGCTCGCGTAAATCCTGCTTCGACAATGCGATCAGCGCCGCCACACACATGCCCACGCCGGCAAGCGCAACTAACGCATGCGCGGCGAGCTTGGCGACATTCAATTCCGAACCGAACACGAACGCCGCGATCTTCAGCACCGCCAGTCCGCCGGCGGGCAACACCGCCAGCGACTGGATCGAAACCAGCGACGGATAACTCGCACCGCTCGTGCCGGAGAGCCATTGGTAGAACGGCGGCATCGCCGACATCGCCAAGCCAACCACGAACAAGACCAGCAGCACGTTGGCGACGCCTTCGTCCAAGCCACGCCCCGCCAGGATGCCGCCGGCCTGAAACTCCGCAGTGCCGGCAATCGTGTACGTCCACACCATCGCCGGCAGAAACAATCCCATCGACGGCGCCAACAGCGTCGCCAGGAACGTGCGCACGGAGCGCCCCGCGTCCTCCACGTCGCGCCGCGCCGCCAGCGGCGACGCCACCAGCACCAACGCCTGGTAGGCGACAAACATCGTGAACAGGTTGGCGGAATACGCGACCGCCATCGCCGCGAGCGCCGAGAGCGCGTTGAACGCCATCAGGCCCGACGCCGCCTTCTCGCCGGTGGCGCGCACGTATCCGGTAGTGTGCGCCGCGTGCAGCACGCTGAGCCCCGCGATCACTGCCGCCACCAGCGCGCCGAGCGGCTCCGCTGTAAACGCCAGATCCACGTTCGGCAGCGGTTGTCCGAACACCACGCGCGCGCTTGCGCCGTGCGCCACGGCGTTCAAGAGGTAAAACGCAAAGCCCGCCGTCACCAGCGATCCGCCAATATGCAGCACGTCGCGCAAACCCGGTGGGCGCGGCAGCAGCATCACCAGCGCCGCCTGAATGAGCGGCGCGAAAAAGATCGCGGCGAGTGCAATCGCGGGCGTCATTCTTCGCGCCCCAGAACGAGTTGCGACGCACTCTCGGCAGCGCGCAACAAGATGATCGGTTGCAACCCGAGCGCCACCGCAGCAATTGCCGAGAGCAATGCCGGCGCCAAAGTTAGCCGCCACGGATCGCGGCTGGCGATCAGCGTCTCGCTGGCGCGCCGGAAATAGAGCCGCTCGATCAGGCGCCCGCCATAAAACACGCCCGCGAGTGAGGCTGTGATCGCGACTGCCGCAACCCACCACCAGCCCACACCGAGCGCGGCCTCAATCAGACGCCAGCGTCCGAGAAAGCCAATGCTCAACGGCGCGCCCATCAAACTCAACGCACCTGCGGTGATGGCCACGCTTGCAAGCGGCGCGCGGCGCCCCAATCCATCGAGTGCGCTCAGCGTGTCGCCGCCGGCAGCTGCTGCGCCGCCCACCAGCGCCAGCACCGACGCGGCAAGCGCAAACAATTGCACGAACGCCGCTTCGAACCCCGCCGGCGAGCCGAGCGCGATAGCCAGCAGAATGCAGCCGCCCTGCACTGCCACCGTGTACGCGGCGAGCCTGCGCAAACTGCCCGCGCCCACGGCCTGCGCCGACCCCACCAGCACCGACACGATGCCGAGCGCCGAAAGCGCCAGCGCCACGCCATTGCCGATCGCCGGCGAAGCGACCGCAAACGCAATCAATCGCGCCAATGCGACGAGCGCGCCTGCAGCGCTCACAACCCCGATCAGCAGTGCTGCAAACGCGCCGCCACGCGCGAAACTGATCGGCGCCCATGCATGCAGCGGCGCAATCGCCGCGCACATCGCCAAACCCACCGACACTAGTGCAACGCCAGCCGCCGCCGATTGCGGCGCGCCGTGCCAATCCGTGGCGAGCACCGAAAAGTCGACGCCATTGATACTCGTTGCGATCAAGCCGGCGCCGAGCAACATCATCGCCGCCGCCACACCGCCCGTCACAAGCATGCGCGCCGCCGCATTCAGCGCCGCGCGGTCGGCTTGCCCAGCCAACGCAACCGCGCCCGCGCTCGCCAGCCAGCCGGTCTGCGCGCTCACGAAGAAACCGAAGAAATCCTTGGCGAACGACGACGCCGTCCACGCGCTGCTCGCCACCAGCCCAAGCGCCAGCGCCAGCGACGCACTGCGGCCAAAATCCCTGATCACCGCGCCCGCCGCGAGCGTCGTCAGCAATGCGCCGAGTGAAATCATGCACGCGCCGAACCCGCCCACGCCATCGGCGCTGAGGCCCACGCCCTCCTGCATCGAAGGCTGCACGCCGCCAAGCAGCAAACGCGCGCCCATGTCGAGCGCAACCACGGCCGTAAGCGTCGCGCCGAGCACAGCCACGGTCCACGCCAAGCGCGGCGCGGCAGCGACCGCCGTCGCGCCCGCCGCCGCCAAGGGCAACAGGATCACCAAGAGCGGCGCATGCGCGCGCGCTAGTGCGAGATACGCCTCCATCACGCCGCCGGCTCTCGCGGTTCGGCTTCGGCGTCCAGCGTGTCGACATCGGCCAGTTCGGTCGCGCCGTACTCCTCTTGCAGCCGCACCAGCACCGCCACGCCCGCCGCCGCGTACGCAAGCAGCACCGCAACACCAGCGATCAACGCCGCCTGCGGCGCCGCCAAAGCCGCGAGCGCAGCGATCGCGCCGAGCAGGCCAAGCAGCACGCCGATGACGCGCTTGCTGAAACTCACCGACGTCCACGCCAGCGACGCGCCCCCGGCAAACAGTGCAATGCCCGCAGCCAGACCCAAGCGAAGAAGCAACAAGGCCGGCGTCATCACCACTCCTCGTCGCGCAATGTCGGCGCGCGGCCGGCAAGAACGGTGAGCATCAGCGCCACCGCGCCAATGGTGGCGATACAGAGCGCGCCTTCCATCGCCTGCGCTGCGCCCGGCATGCGCGGCAACGCCGCCGCGACAAACGCCAGCACCGCGCCGGCAGCCGCGAACAGACGCGCCAACGTCGCGGGGAACGCGGCGCGGAACGCATCGGCGCCAAACACCAGCACATGCAGGATCAGCACCAAGCCGAACGCTACGCCGGCGATGAAGCCCACGCCGGAGTTCGCCGGATGCGTGCTCAAGATACTGAACGTCAGCAGCGCCAGGAGCGGCGCGTAGAAGCGCAGCGCCGAACCGAGCACAAGATGCGGCGCGGGCCTCATGAGCGCCCCGCTCTGCGCATCAGCGCGCCGCGCTCGCCGTATCCAAGCGCTCCGGCACAGGTCAGTCCCGTGGCGAACAGCAACGCCGCAAGCCACGCGCCAATGCCCAGCGGCGCTTCGGCCTGCGCGCGCAACGGCGTCGCGTCTTGCGTCGCCCACAAAAGTGCTGCCGCCACAAGCACCGCGGCGATCACCGTCAAGCGCGGCGCCCCGGTTTGCCCACCGCCGCGGATCGAGCGGCCGCTCAGCAAAACCCCGCCCAGCATCAACACCGGCACAACGCCGACACCGGCAAGCGCCACTGCGAGCGCTGCCGCGCCGGCGCCGAAGCACAGCAACGCCAACGCCGTCATCACTGAAGCGCCCGCGGCAAACACTGTGGTCGCGAAATGCGCGCGCGAGGTCACCACGCAGAACGCGGCGACAATCGCCAGCACGACGAAGCCAACTCCCAACGCTTGCAACAGCAACGGCATCATGGCGTGCGCGCTCCTGGGCGCGGCGCAACGTACTTGCCGGTGATTGGCGCCAGCCCCGCCGAGTGCGCCATGTTTGCGAGCACGTGCGCCAGCACCGGCGCCACCGCCAGCAGCAGCGCTGCGAGCACCAAAAGTCGTGCGGCGATCCCCCAGTCTGGCGCCGACACCGCCAAGCCAAGCAGCACAATCGGCGCACCGGCAATGTGGCCGGCGTTCATCGCGTGCAGGCGCGTGTAAAAATCCGGAAACCGCAACAAGCCGAGCACGGCGGTAAGCAGCACTGCGACACCCACAGCCGAAATCGCGCCGCCGAGCATCAGGCGTGCTGTCTCAAGGAGGGCGAGCGCTTGGCTCATGGCCCATCGCCTGCATTGGTGAGCGGCGTTTGGAACGTGCGCGCACGGAAGAATTTCAGCATCGCCACGGCGAGCACGATCGCGGCCGCAATCAGCGCAAAGCTAGTGTCGATCCACGCGCTCTGTCCGCTTGCCACCGCCAAAGCCGCAGCGATCAACGTCGCCTGCACGCACGTCGCCGCCAGCCCCAGGGCGCGATCGTACAATGTCGGTCCGCCCAGCAAGCGCGGCAAAGTAAGCAACAGCACCAGCCCGAGAGCAGCAGCGACGAAGACGGCGATCATCCTCAGACCTTCACGCCGTGGGCCGCCAGCGCGCGCGCTTCCAAACCGCTGAGGTCAGCGCCATCCATCTCGTGTTCGTTGATCAAGTGGATAAGCAAGCCTTCGCCGTCCGCTTCGACGACAACGTTGCCCGGCGTCGTGCTGATGATTGTCGCCACATCCGCGCGCGCATCGGCGTCGATGCCGCGCGTTTTCAGCCGCGCCAATCCCGGCGTCAGGCGTACATCGCCCGCAAGCGCCGCGCGCGCCGTCGACAGCGCGCCGCCAAGCACGGTTTTCACGCGTGAGAGTTCAAGCAAAAGCAAATACGGCGCACGCAGGAAGCTCGCCGAAACGCCGCCGCCAAAATGCCCGCCCACCAACACCGCGCCAACCACAGCAACCGCCGCGAACACGAAATCAAGCGGCGCATTCACGCGCTGCGCAACCAGCACCCAGAGCACGAAACAACCTAGAAATGCCGCCGCGGCACGAAGCATGAATCCCGCCTCTGCGCGCGTCCGTCGCGCCGCCCATGACTAGCGGCAGCGCGCCGGATTCGCCAGTTCGGCGGCTCTGCGCCGCCTAACCGTTCCGGTGGAATAACAGCGCGGCGTTCCGACGCGCTGTGTTCAATTCGATATTTTCGTCGTCGAAGGCGACGCGTTCCAGATTGGCGGCGTCGGCGGTGAACGACCAGTTCCAGTAGCGCAGCACGGTCTGCGCCTTGGCGGTCGCCAAAGTGTCAAAAACGTAAGCCGTCCGTCCGAGAGAGTTATCGCGGCTATCAGGGTCGCCAGGCGGTCTGCGCAACGCGCGCCACAACGCAAGCAGCGCCGGCCGCTTCAGGCCAACGGCTTTGCAGAACACGCCGATCGCCTCGCCGCCCGCGTCAGCAAAGATTTGTGCCGCCGTGGTTGGCTTGATGCCGCCCAGGTGCGCGATTTCATTGATCAAAGGGCGGTCGAGCCCGCGCTCGGAGGCCGCAAGCGCGCCTTCCAGCGAGCCATACGAGCTCTGCGCCGCAGCCGCCCGATTGCGTTGGCGGCGCTCAATGACTTGCAGCGTCTTGCGCGTATCGGCGTCCGACCATCCTTCCGCCGCCGCAAGCGCGAACACATCGCCCAGTTCCTGCAGCAAGACCCCACGATCGACCGCGAACCGCCGCAAAATGTGCACCCGCGTCTCGAACTCCGCCCACCAGAACAAGACCAGCGCCTGCGTCGCACGCAATTCCGGGCGCGGAACAAGAAACGCCGGCAGTTGCGGCGCCTGGCGTGAACGCGAGACCACGACATCAATGCCGTTGGTTGAGAGCCGCGCGGTTGGGTTGCGCAACACCGCTTCCATCACCAGCGGGTCTCCAGTCTGCAGCAGTGCGTCCGAAACCGGTTCGGATAAGCCGCGCCGGCGCGCGATCGCCATCCAGTGCGTGACCACGCCCGCGCGCACAGTCGCGATCAGATCGGACTCGTCGAAACCGACGCCGTGCTCCAGCAACACCTGTGCGACGGCAATTTCATCGCGCGCCAGATAGCGCAGCAAAGTCTTGGGCGCGTCGTTGATCCGCGTCAGGCCATGCGCGCAACGCTGCCGCATCGCCACATTGGTTGTGCGCAGCAAGCCCACCAGAATGTCGGCGGCCAGTTGCCGCTCGTGTCCCGGGATCCGGCTCTCCGGCCACGACACGATTTCGCAAAGCCGCTGGACGAGCGCCATCCGCGCCTTCGGCGCCTGCTCCTCGGTGAGCTCGAGTGGCGGGGGTGCTTCGCCCGCCTCCACGCGCGGTTGATTCGGCGCAGCCATAGATGCGGAGATCACCACGTGGTGCGTTAAGCGCGCGTCAACAAAGCTGACCGCGCCCGGACAGTGAAAAAGGCGCCAGTGTTGCCGCCAGCGCCTTCTTCTCGTTCTTCGAACCTGCAGAACTTATTCGTGCGTCGAAACGGATCCGCCGGCGCGGTGGCTGCCGTTGTTCGTTTCCATGTGCGCCGAGGCGCCGCGCGCATTAAACGCCTGCACGGACGCATTGTACTGATCTGACACAGCGCGTGCGCTGGCTGACTGCGCTTGGAATTCCGCTGCAGCCGCCTTCACTTGCGCGTCCGCGGCTTGAATCTCAGCGGCGCGGCAGTGCAGGCGCGTTTCGGTCTCTGTAGCCCACGTGCGATAGGTCGCGTCGGCGCTATGCATTTGCGTCGCCGTGGCGTGGCCGCCGTCCGGAATGGTCGGCGCTGGCGTGATCGTGCCGCAGGTCGAGGGGAGCGGCGCGGCTGGCGCGGGCGGGGTCGCCGGCGGCGTGGTCTGGGCGAGTGCGACGCCCACGAGCAGCAGCGTCGAAATCGCCGCGCCAACTAGAATCTTCATTGCAAACTCCTGGAGTTTCGACGCTCAAGCCCTCGCGCTTGGCGATGTGAATGTGAAACGCAGCAAAAATGCGACGGGACCCCAGGTGCAGCGCAAGCCGCTCCTGAGGTCCCAAGTTTCTATTCCTTCCGCCGTTAGTTCCCCGGCGGATTGAACGTCAGGTTGACGCGAACGTGACCACCAGTGGTCGGGCGGCCGTCCGCGGTTTGCGCCGCGGCGCGGAAGTACTGCGAAATCCGCAGCGCCGCGTCGCCGAAGTGCCAACCGTCCGGACTTTCCGAAATCACCGTGCAGCTGATGCGGCCGTTGGCGGCGACCAGGCAGTCGAGCGTGGCCCGGCCTGATTGCTGCTCCTGGTTCGCACGCGGCGGGTAGAAGCGGTCGAAGTTCTGCGAACTCGGACGCTCAACCCACTGCACGCCCGTGAGCACCGGCGATGGCGGCGCTGGCGGCGGATCGATCGCCACTGGAAGCGGCGTCGGCGTCGGCGGCGCGGACAGATCCGGCGGCGGCACCCGCATTTCAGGCGGAGGCGGCGGAGGCGGACGATCCGGCGGCGGCGGCGGCGGTGGCGGCGGCTTGTTCTTCTGTTCGATTTCGACCTTCACGGCCTGTTTGTCTTCGAACAAGTCGGTCACGGCGCTGAAGCGGTGCGTGATCGCCAGATAAATGATGGTCGTGCAGACGATTGCGGCGACCACCAGCGAGATGAGACGAAGGCGTACCATCGCTTAACCCTCGCTCGCTGTTTCAGAGAAGATGCCGACCTGGACGAAACCTTCTTCCTGCAATTGGCTCATCACGTTCACGACGTTGCCGTAAGCCGTGCTTTGATCCGCTCGCACGAAGATGCGCGCCTTGGCGTAGATTTCTTGGAAATCCAGCGCAGGGTTGTTACGGATCGCGTGTTGCTGCGTGACCTCGCCCAATTGCGCCAACGTAGTCGTTTGTTCGTCCACGAAGATTTCCAGACCTCCTGCGCCTTCACGTATGCCGACGATGGTTGGGTGCAACCCTTCCAGCTGGACCGGCACCGGGTTCGGCGGCGGCAAGTCGACGCGAATGTCGACCGTCGGGATCGGTGCCGTGACCATGAAGATGATCAGCAGCACCAGAAGAATGTCGATGAACGGGATGACGTTCGGTTCTGAAACCGGACCGTCCTTATTCCCTCCTACCTTGCCAGCCATCGTCTACCTCCGGCGATCTTCGGCGACGAGACCGATTTTGCTGAACCCTTTGTCCTGCAAACGGTTCATGACGCGCACGACGTTGCGATAGGGCGTGCCTGCATCCGCGCGGATGTAGATGCGTTGATCCCGGATCGCGTATTCGTCGTTTGCGATTTGCGGCGTGTTCACTTTCACGGCGTCGAAGGTCTTCTCGCCGAGATCGGCGATATTGACTTCGTCGTTCATGACGTACGTGCGCACTTGCCCGTTCTGATCTTGGATCGAGACCCAGGTCGGCCGTGGCGGCCGCTTGGATGGATCGATCTTCGAGTTCGGCATGTCCACCTTGATGTCGACGCTCGAGATAGGCGCGGCGATCATGAAGATGATCAGCAGCACGAGCATGATGTCGATGAACGGGATGACGTTCGGATCGGCGTTGACGTCGAGGCCGCGGCCTTTCCCGCCTCCGCCAGCTAACTTACCCGCCATTGGCGTTCCTCCAATGTTGCGAGTGCATTAACCAGCGCGGCTATCCATATCGCGCGACACGAGCGCAATGAACTCGGAGGCGAAGTCGTCCAGCTTCTGGCCTTGCTTCGAGATTTGCTTGGCGGCGAAGTTGTAGATCAGCACCGCCGGGATGGCGGCTGCGAGACCGGCGGCGGTTGCGAGCAGAGCGCCTGCGATACCAGGCGCGACGACCGCGAGCGAAGTGGTTTGGGTTTTCGCGATACCGACGAACGCCACCATGATGCCCCACACCGTGCCGAACAGACCGATAAACGGTGCGTTCGCGCCGATCGACGCCAAGAAGGTCATCGAGGAGCCCAGGTCTTCGAGATATTCGCTTTCGCGCGTCGACATGGCGGCCGAGACGCGTTGCATGGTGTGATCGCGCGCGTCGCGCATCGCATACAGACCGAGGTCTTGGGTGCGGCGGACTTCGGCCATGCCGGCGTCGAACATCGACTTGATCCCCGATTGCGGCAGCTTGCGGACGATGTTCTCGGCGTCTTGCACCGAGTTGGCCTTGCGGAACGCCGCGAGGAAGTCGCGCGTCTGCTTGCTGGCTTTGCGCATGACGTAGATTTTTTCGAAGAGCAGCGCGAGCGCGTAGATCGCGCACAGCACCAAAATGATCATGACGCCGAGCTCGACGGAGTTCAGCTGCTTCACCAGATCGATAAGGCCGACTTCTTGAGCGCCGCGCGCTTCGTTAGCGGCGGTCGCGGCGTTTTGCTTTGCCGCGGCGATGTCCGCCGCCGACGGAGCGGCCGGAGTGGTGGTGGTCGTGGTGGTTGCACCGTTCGCTGCGGCTGCGCCGCCTTGCTGCGCGAACATCAGCAGCGAATTTATCAACGTCATGGTCTGCCCTTTTGCCTGCCCTGAATTCGGTGTTGTCCTCCGTCCTTGTAATGCGGGGCGCAAAACAGGGACGCTTTTTTAGTTGGTTGCGCGTTGATGACGTGATGCGTGTCTGATCCGTGACCGTTACTTCTGCACCATCCCATCAAGCCGTCCCGGGGTGTCGCTATCGCGATCTTTATGACCCAGGCCGCTCATCGCGACGCCAGCACTCTAAATTTTCGGAAATGGTGCTCTTGTCAACGTCTCCCACGCAGTATGCGATCGGTTTCTCAATCGCCCGCCCAAGCGGCGGCTGATGCCCACAGACCCTTGTCCGACGCAATCAACACTTTCGTGATCGTCGTCGTTCCAGCGTTTGAACTGCATTCGGCGATTGGTCTAAACGCCCCAATTGGGGCCGTAATCGCGCTTCTCCGCTGGGGCGAGACCGGGACGCCAGGAGGTCGACACTATGACAATGCGCGCCGATCAGATTGAGGACCTGCTCCGCGAAGCCTTCCCGGACGCCGATATTCGTATCGAGGACCTCGCCGGCGACGGCGATCACTATCGCGCTATCGTGCGAAGCGAGCTGTTCGCAGGCAAATCGCGTGTTGCGCAACATCAGATGGTGTATGCGGCGTTAAAGGGGGCCATGGGTGGGGCCCTGCATGCGCTGGCGCTGGAGACCGGCCCGAAAACGGCTTGATGTGCCAGGCCGCCGCCCTTACGTGGCGACCACGGAGAGAAAACGAATGTCCGACGCCCTTGAGACCATCCGCAGCACCATCGCCGGCAACGACGTCGTCCTGTTCATGAAGGGCCAGGCCGACCGTCCGCAGTGCGGGTTCTCGAACATGGTCGTGCAGATTCTCGACCACCTCGGCGTCGACTATCTCGACGTCAACGTCCTCGCCGACAACGGCATCCGCCAAGGCATCAAGGACTTCTCCAACTGGCCGACCATCCCGCAACTCTACGTCAAGGGTGAGTTCATCGGCGGCTGCGACATCGTCCGCGAGATGTTTCAGTCCGGCGAGTTGAAGACGCTCCTTGCCGACAAGGGCATCGCCCTCGCCGCCTAGGTGTTACGCAGCTCATCCGGCCGCTCAGTGACGGCCAGCTCCAATTTGACCAGCGCGCCATTGCGCAACACTTCGAGCGGCACGCGCCGGCCGATGCGCTCGCGCGTCAGCAATTTGTGCACCGCATCAACGGATGGCAGCGGATAGCCGTCGAGCTTCAGAACGACGTCGCCAACTTCAAGCCCGGCTGCGTCCGCGGGTCCGCCGCTCGACTTGGCCACCACCAACACGCCGCTTTCGACATCGAGCGCGAGCCGGCGCACCAGCGCGCGCGACAATTCCTGCGTCTGTCCGCCAATGCCAAACCAGCCACGCGCAACGCGCCCGCTGCGCATCAAGTCGGGCACGATGGCTTTCGCAGTATTGCTTGGCACCGCAAAGCAAATGCCCTGCGCACCGCCAATGATCGCGGTGTTGATGCCAACCACCGCGCCGGTCCCATCCACCAACGCGCCGCCCGAATTGCCGGGATTGAGCGCTGCATCCGTCTGAATCACGTCTTCGATCAAGCGCCCGCTCTCGCCGCGCAACGTCCGCCGCAGCGCCGAGATCACGCCAACCGTCACCGTCGCTTGCAGTCCCAGCGGGTTGCCAATTGCAATCGCCAGTTCACCGACATTGAGCGCGCCAGAATCGCCCAGTTGCGCATGATGATGCCCGCGCCCCGAAAGCCGCAGCAGCGCCAAATCCGTATCGGGGTCAGTGCCCACAACCTCAGCGGATGCGACACTGCCGTCGTTCAGCACGCCTTCGACGCGGCCCGCGCCTTTGACGACGTGATTGTTGGTCAGCGCGTAGCCATCGGGCGAGATGATCACGCCGGAGCCCGCGCCATCATAGAGATCGCGCCCGCGCGCCGTGCGGCGCACGCTGATGACGGCGGGACCTATGTCCTCCACCACACGGATTACAGTTTCGGAAAAAGCGTCGCGCGGACCACGCCGACGCTCGCTGGTGTCGAGGATGTGTTTGCGACCGAACATGCGCAGTGAGGTAGGAAGCGTCTAAAAGCTGCACCAGGGCTTGAAGCTTCCTTGCCGCGCTCCGTTGCCCTACATCCCGCTCATGCCTTCCCCGCTTCGCGCCGTTCGTCGCTTCAACTTCTTGTCCTGGCTCCGGAATTCGTTTCTGGCCGGCGTTGCCGTGGTTTTGCCGTTTGTGGTGACCGCCTGGGTGATCGTGCTGGTGGTCAGCTTCATCGACGGAAATGTCATGCCGCTCATCCCGGTGCGGCTGCGTCCGTTTGCGCCAAACTTTTTTGGCGGCGGCGTTTTCCTCGCCGTCGCTGTGCTGACCATCATCGGCGCGCTCGCGGGCAATTTGGTCGGCCGCTTCGTGGTGGACTCCACCGACCAGGTCATCGCCAACCTGCCGCTCGTGCGCTCCATTTATGGCGGAGCCAAGCAAGTGTTCCGCCAGGTGGCGGCGCCGGAGCGCACCTCGTTCAAACAGGCCGTGCTGGTTGAGTTTCCGATGCCCGGCGTTTGGACCATCGGCTTCATCACCAACGAAAACACCGCCGAGATTGTTCACGATATCGGCGAGGACCTCACCGCCGTCTTCGTCCCGCACGCGCCGATCCCGACCTCCGGCTATCTGCTCTACTTGCCGCGTACCGCGTTGAAGCCCATGCAAATCGGCCCCGACGAAGCGCTGAAGCGCGTCATCTCGCTCGGCATCATCCGCAACGAGGACGACAGCGCCTCCGCCGCCGGCAAATAGCTATTCGATCGTGAAGTCCGAAGCCTTCCAGTCCGGCTTCGGATATTGCGGGTCCATATCTTCAAGCGTGCCGCGCACGATCGAAGCGATGATCGCATTGCGCCGCCATTTCTTGTCGGCCGGCACCACGCGCCACGGCGCATGCGGCGTCGAGCAGCGCTCCAGCATCGTCTCGTACGCCTTCTCGTAGTCGCGCCAGCGTTTGCGATCTTCCAGGTCGCCCGGATTGAACTTCCAATTGTGCGACGGCTTATCCAAGCGCTCCTGCAAGCGCTCCTTCTGCTCGTCCTTGGAGATGTGCAGCATGAACTTGAGAATGGTGACCCCGTTCTCGATCAGATAATTCTCGAAATCGTTGATCTGTCCGTAGCGCTCTTCGATCACATCCGCCGGCGCCAGCGATTTCACCTTCACCACCAGCACGTCTTCATAGTGCGAGCGATTGAACACGCCCAGCATGCCTTTCTTCGGCACGGCCATATGCACGCGCCACAGATAATCGTGCGCCAATTCCTCCGCGTTCGGCACGCCGAACGGCGTCACTTGGATGCCGAGCGGACCGCACGCGCCGAACACGTGGCGCACCGTGCCGTCCTTGCCCGACGTATCGATGCCCTGCAGCACCACCAGCAGCGAGCGCTTGCGTTCGGCCCACAATTTGTCCTGCAGATCGTTGATTGCCACAGCGTCGTCGGCGAGCAGCGCCTCGGCCTCCTTGCGATCGGAAAAGATGTCGGCGCCGATTGAATCGCGCTCTTTCAGGATCGCCTTGGCGCCTGCATCGATGCGCACCGCGTCATCGATCTTCTTCCATTTCTTGCTCATGCCGCATTGGGCGATAGGCGGTGGGATAGGCAATAGGATTCACCGACGCACTGGGCGCACAAATAGAAACGGCGGCGCTCCAGGCGCCGCCGTCCCAATTGCCTACTGCCTAATCCCTACTGCATTAGGAAGCGTAGTATTCGACGACCAGGTTCGGTTCCATCTGCACCGCGTACGGCACGTCCGACAATTGCGGAATGCGCGCATATTTGGCGGTCATCCCCTTCGGATCGACCTCGATGTAGTCCGGCGTCTCGCGCTCGCCGCTTTGCAGCGCTTCCAGCACGATCGCCATCGACTTGGCTTTGTCGCGGATTTCCAGCACGTCGCCGACCTTCACCAGATACGACGGCACCGTCACGCGCTTGCCGTTCACCTTGACGTGGCCGTGGTTCACGAACTGGCGCGCGCTGAACACGGTCGGCGCGAACTTGGCGCGATACACGACCGCGTCGAGACGGCTTTCGAGGAGGCCGATCAGGTTCTCGGCGGTGTTGCCTTTGCGGCGCGCCGCTTCTTCGTAAGTCTTACGGAACTGCTTTTCGGTGATGTTGCCGTAGTAAAGGCGGAGCTTCTGCTTCGCCACCAGCTGCAGACCGAAGTCCGAGGTTTTGCCCTTGCGGCGCTGGCCGTGTTGGCCTGGGCCGTATTGGCGCTTGTTGACCGGTGATTTCGGACGGCCCCAGAGGTTTTGACCAAACCGGCGGTCCGACTTGTACTTCGCTTGAATACGCTTCGACATGCGCTATTCGCGCCTTCTTCCATCTGACGGGGCCCGGCGGCTTCACAATGAGGCCGCGACTGCCCTGGCGGTTCGCCCGTCACCCAGTATGGCGGTCAGCCCGGGGGGCGACCGCGAAAGCCGGGCTTCATAAGGGCACTAAGCCGGTAGGGCAATAGCCCGCTATTGCCTTATTGCCCTATTCCCCTACTGCCTTCTCATGAGCACCTACATCGAGAAGAGCCTCGGCGCGAACGAGCGGGTCATCGCCAAGGCCCATTTTCACTGGTTCTACACCGCCAAAGCGTGGCTGGCCCTGATCTTCCTGGGCGTCATTCTCGTCGGCATCTGGATCTTCGCCCGCATGATGATCCGCAAGCACACGACCGAAATCGCCGTCACCTCTCACCGCTTCGTGGAGAAGACCGGCCTCTTCAACCTGCGCACCAACGAGATTTCGCTCCACAACATCGAAGGCGTCCGCCTGGAGCAAAGCTTTCTCGGCCAGCTCTTTGGCTACGGCCATCTGCGCATTGAGGGTACCGGCGTAGACGCCGTCACCATCCCCGATATCGCCAACCCCGTCGCCTTCCGCGCCGCCATCGAGACGGCCAAGGACATCCCACAAGCCGCACCGCCCCCAGCGAAATCATAAAAGCCGCCCGCCGCTCCAACAGATCGCTTGACATGAGATTGCTCTCCTTTATAGAGTTCTCTCATGATCAAAACACTTCTTTCCCTCTCCGCCCTCGTCGCCCTGCCGCTTCTGGTCTCGCCGCCCGTTCGCGCTGAACCTCAGCCCACCGCCACCTGCGCGCCCCACACCGCCACCGCCTATCAAACCCGCGACGTGCGCGAGAACGGGCTGGTTGGCATCTACTTCAGCAACGGCCGCCAGCACGGACCGGCCCTCTTGGTCCTCGGCGGATCCGAGGGCGGCATCGAAGGCGCACGCGCCATGGGCGCTGCGTTTGCAGCTCAAGGCTACAGCGTGCTGGCGCTCGCGTACTTCGGCGCCGAGGGCTTGCCCGCAAACATGCAGGAAGTGCCGCTCGAATATTTCGACACCGCCGTTGATTGGCTCGCCCGCCAGCCCGAGGTCGATCCCGCGCGCATGGGCATCTACGGCGTCTCCAAAGGCGGCGAAGCTTCGCTTCTGGTCGCCAGCCACAATGCACGTCTGCATGCCGCTGCTGCCGGCGTTCCCTCCAACGTGGTTTGGCAAAACATCAATCGCCAAGATTTCACGCCACGCTCAAGCTGGACGCTCGGCGGACAACCGCTTGCGTTCGCGCCCTACGATTTGAGCCACGGCTTTACGTCGATCTTCGCGCTCTATGACGGCACGCTCCAGCACGGCGCAGCACCCGACACGCAAATCCCCGTCGAGCGCATCAACGGCCCGGTGCTGCTCATCTCCGGCCGCGCCGATGCAATCTGGCCGTCGACGCGCATGTCCGACGATGTCATCGCCCGCCTCGACGCCAACCATTTCCGCTTTGCGCACACCCACCTTGCGTTCGACAACGCCGGACACGCCGCGGGTTCGCCGCCGCTCGATCACACCAACGAACAATTTCCTGACCGCATGGTGGGCGGCGCCGACGAAGGCAACCTCACCGCACGCCGCGAGGGCTGGGCTGCTCTGACCTGTTTCTTCGACCGCGCTTTGGCGCACTAGGATCATTCCCATGACGCTCGACTCCAACGAGGCAAAGCGCGCCCTCGCCGACATCCAAAGCGCGGCAGAAAAATCCTCAGCGCTACGCGGATACGCCACTGCTGGAAATTATCTCATCGTCTGGGGATTCGCCTGGATCGCCGGCGGCGCTGCGGGTTTTGTCTCGCCCGGCCTCGGGCGCACCGGCTGGAGCGTCGCGGTAATCGTGGCGATCGCCGCCAGCATCGTGCTCGGTTTGCGAACGCCCGCGGCGCCCGGCTCACGCAACACGCTCGGCAAGATCATTGCCATGATCGCAGTGATGGCCGGCATCTCCGTCGCCCTCACCGTCGTGCTCGATGCAACCATGCGCCAAGCCTTTGCGCTGCAAGCGCTAATCGTCGCCGGACTTTACATGGGCTACGGCATTTGGCGCGGCCTGCGCATCTTCGCGCTCGGCTTTGCCCTCGCCGCCGCCGTGCTTCTCGGCTGGTTCTATTTTCGCGATCAGGTCGAAGCGTTCGTCGGCATCGCTGGCGGCGTCATGCTGATTGTCTCCGGCATCTGGCTGCGGAGGGCGTGAGCATGGATGGCCCCGATGAACTCATTCACCAAAGCCTGCGCCTCAAAATCATGGCGACCTTGCGCAACGAACCCGACAGCGGTCTCGTCGAATTCAAACGCCTCAAGGCCATCACCGGCGCAACCGACGGCAATCTCGGCCGCCAGATCACCACCCTCGCCGACGCCGGCTACATCACCGTCACCAAGGACTTCCACCAGAACCGTCCACGCACGCGCGCGCAGATCACCAAGCAAGGCGCGGACGCGTTCGATGCGCACGTCGCTTATCTGAACTCACTGATTGGATAAGGGTTGCGCCTCCGAACTGAGACAGCACCACTGTGTCCCAACGCACGTATTTCGGTGAAATTCACCAATTCTAAAGCGCCCGCCCGCAGAGCCTTGAAGCAAGGGGCTCTGTACGTGACGATCATTTTTCGGCGCAGCGACGAACTTGAACTGAACTTGTGCGAGTTCTCTGGTTCGATCGGAATGGGCGAACTGAAGGCGCTCGCCAAGTATGAGGCCGACAAGCCCGACATTCTCGGCAGCGACACGCTGAACCTCGTCCGCGCTGACGCCGACTTCAGCGCCCTCAGTTTCGAAATGCTCAACGCCATCTTCGAGCACTATCGCCAACTTTTTACGCCGCTGCGTCTGGAAATCTTCCGCCGCGCCGTTTGGTACTGCGAAAGCGATGCGCCCAAGCCGCATATCGCACACTGGCTCAGTCTCGACGCCAAGGAGGGCATGTCATCCACCGTGAAGCAGTGCCACAGTTTTGCGGAAGCCGCCGACTGGCTATTGCTGATGGACACCGAGAGCGCACTTTTGGAAACTGGCGAAGGTTTCCGCGAACTCGCCTGTTTCCAAATACCGCCGGAGCCGGCGCGCGGCTTCTAAGCCTTACGCGTGTGACGCGTCGCTCTCCAGATCGTACTGGCTCTGCAGGTAGTTCTGCAGGCCGACCTGCTCCAGCACGTTCAGCTGCGTTTCCAGAAAATCGATGTGCTCCTCGGTGTCGTCGAGAATTTCCGTCAGCAAATCGCGCGACACATAATCGAGCTTCTGCTCGCACAGCGTGATGGTTTCGACGATTGCTTGACGCCCGCGCGTTTCAGCGCCCAGATCGGCTTCTAAGCGCTCCTTCACGCCTTCGCCAATTTGCAGCTTGCCGAGATTTTGCAGGTTCGGATGCCCATCGAGCAGAAGGATCCGCTTCACCAAGCGGTCCGCGTGATTCATTTCCTCGACGGATTCCTCGTACGTCTTCTTGCCGAGCTTCCCGTACCCTTCATTCTGGTACATGCGCGCATGCAGAAAGTACTGATTGATCGACGTCAGCTCGTTGGTGAGGATCAGATTGAGCCGCTTCAGAACGTCCGCATCACCCTTCATCGCGCCTTACTCCGCTGCGACGAGGATCCCACAACGGGCCATTCCGCCACACGCAATGCCATCGGCGATTTCCGGCAGGCAGCGCCCACAGCAGGGTTCACAGCCATGGTGAGCAAGAACCTGCTTGGGGGTATCCGCCCCTTCGGCGATGGCCTCGTCGACCTCGCGCCGCGTCACACCGTTGCAATTGCACACGTACATTCAGGAGAACTCTGAAAGCAAAGCCCATTTCGGAGACTGCGAAGCAGCCGCAGCAAGAATCTAGTCGCTGACGAACGCTCTTGCAAGTCATTCGCAGCAGTGGATGGAAAACCCTGCTAAATTGCATATCTCGCGTTGAGGAGCCCTACCCTGCCTGTCGTCATGCAGCACAGCCGCGATCTCGAACTCGGTCGGATCGAATATCGGGGCCGCATTACGAATGCGGAGGTGATCGCGATCCTTGAATACCAATTGGCGCACCAGGAATGGCTCGCCTACGACACGGTAAATCTCATCACCGCTGACGCCGAGGGCGGCGCCCTGCACCCGGCACATCTCGACGCAATCCTGGCTAACTACGCCACCCTGTTCGCCCCGACGGATTTGCTGATCTTTCGCCGTTCTGCTTGGATAAACCTTAGCCCCGCGTTGCAGCCGGTCGTGGATCACTGGATCAACCGCCGCAACACCGGTGGCGGACAAACGCTGGAAGCACGTCAGTTCAAATCCTTCGCGGAGACCGTCCCCTGGTTGAAGCTCCCGGCGAACGCGGCGACCCTGCTGGAAACTGGCGAAGGCTTCCAGGAACTTGCACGTTACGAACAGGCTTGAGGAGCACGCCCTGACCGTCGTCCTGCAGCATAGCCGCAGTCTGGAGCTGAACCGCATCTTCTACGGCGGACGCATCTCCAATGCTCAGATGGTTGCGCTCGCGGACTACCAGCTCGCTCATCCCGATTGGCTCGCCTACGACGTCTTTAACCTGATCGCGCCCGGCGCCGATTTCTCCCCAATCCGCACCGAGGACCTCGACGCCATCGTCGCCAAGTACACCACCATCTTCGCGCCGCGCGATCTGCTGATCTTCCGCCGCTCGGCCTGGATCAACCGCAGCCCGGCCGCGCAAGCGCAGCTCGATCACTGGATCGCCCGCCGCAACACCCGCAAGGAACAGACGCTCGACGCGCGCCAGTTCGAGAGCGTCCCCGAAGCCGCCAACTGGCTGGTGCTCACCGCCGACAAAGCCCCGCTGCTGGAAACCGGCGAAGGCTTCGAAGAACTCGCGCGCTACGACCAGCTTTAGCGCGCGCCGCCGATGCGGCTGGCGATCTTGGCCTTCAGCGCGCTGGTAGCGTCCATTATTGGCTTGCAAGCCAAGAAAGACCCCAAGCACGACGATCAAAAATTCGATCGCCACGCTGGTCCAGTCATGCTTGCGCAAATGCGCCACGACGCGCCGGATCATAAGTCGACGCCTATGCCGGACTTGCCGCTTCCGCCTGTCATGCACTTCCCCCTCGCCGCACGCCTACCGTACCCTACAGCATCGAAACAGCCACTATCAGCGCGGCCGCTTGGGGTTCGCGCCACTCTGCGCTAGAAGCCCGCGTTTCATGACGCAAAAAGCCCCAACCATCGGCGTGGTCAGCCTCGGCTGCCCCAAAGCGCTCGTCGACAGCGAGCGCATCATCACGCGCTTGCGCTCCGAGGGCTATCAGCTCAGCGGCAGCTACGAAGGCGCCGACCTCGTGGTGGTGAACACCTGCGGCTTCCTTGATAGCGCCAAAGCCGAGAGCCTCGACGCTATCGGCGAAGCCATCAGCGAAAACGGCAAAGTCATCGTCACCGGCTGCTTGGGCAAGGAAGAGTCGCTCATCCGCGACACCCATCCGAAAGTTCTCGAAGTCACCGGCCCGCATCAATACGAAGCCGTGGTCAGCGCCGTGCACACGCATTTGCCGCAAGCGCACGATCCGAAAATCGATCTGGTGCCGGAAGGCGGCTACCGCCTAACGCCGCGCCACTACGCGTATTTGAAAATCTCCGAAGGCTGCAACAATCGCTGCAGCTTCTGCATCATCCCTAGCATTCGCGGCGATCTCGTCTCGCGCCCCGCCAACGCCGTGCTGAAAGAAGCGGAGTCGCTGGTGAAAGCCGGCGTCAAAGAATTGCTGGTGATCTCGCAAGACACCAGCGCTTACGGCGTCGACGTCAAATACGCCGAAAGCAAGTGGAAGGACCGCATGGTCCGCGCCAAATTCTACGATCTCTGCAAAGAACTCGGCGAACTCGGCGTGTGGACGCGGCTGCACTACGTCTATCCGTACCCGCACGTGGACGAGGTTGTCGGCCTCATGGCCGAGGGCAAAATCCTTCCCTACTTGGATATCCCCTTCCAGCACGCGTCGCCGACCGTACTCAAAGCCATGCGCCGCCCTGCCAACCAGGACAAAGTCCTCGATCGCATCAAAAAGTGGCGCAGCATCTGCCCGGATCTGACGATCCGTTCGAGCTTCATCGTCGGCTTCCCCGGTGAAACCGAAGACGATTTCGAGACGCTCTTGGATTTCATCGAGGAAGCCGAGATCGATCGGGCCGGCGTGTTCAAATACGAAAACGTCGAAGGCGCGCCCTCACGCGATCTGCCCGATCACGTCGACCAAGATGACGTCAACGAGCGCTACGATCGCTTCATGGAAGTGCAAACCACCCTCGCTCACGCGCGCGGCCAACAAATGATCGGCAAAACCGTAGACGTCATCAATGACGGCTGGGACGAAGACGCCGAAGCCTACGCCTGCCGCACCAAAGCCGACGCGCCGGAGATCGACGGCGTCGTCTACGTCGACAGCGAAGAAGAAATCGCCGACGGCGAAATCTTCAAAGTCGAAATCACCGCCGGCGAAGGACATGAATTGGTGGGCGTGCGGCGTTAATCACAACGCCGCCACATAGTGCAGCACATACCAACCCGTCGTCGCATACATCGCTGCGATCGCCGCCAGCTGCACCCGCTCGTCCCGCCAAGCGTACGCAATCCCAATCAGCACCAACTGTGCCGCGCTCACCAGCGCCGCCGACTCCAAGCTTCCAATCGACAAATTGGCGATCAGCCCCATCACCGTGTAAATCGCGTAGACGCCCAGAAATTTCCGCCGGTGTGTTTGGTGAAACTTGGTGAGATCGATATCCTCCGCCACGTCGCGTTCGCCGGGCACAGTCAGCCAAACCGTCAAATAGAGCATTGCCCCAACGGCCAAGAAGAAAAGCACGTAGGCCATCGTCCACACCGGCGTCGTGCGCGCCTGCCAGAGCGAGAACCAATAATCTACGCAGCCAAACAGAAAGATTCCGATCCAGCCAATGTAGGGCAGCGACGGATTCACGATCTTGGTTTGCAACAAACGCGCGATTCCCGTCAGCAAATGCGCAAACGCCAACGACACCACCATCGACAGAAGTACGCTGACA
The DNA here is from genome assembly GCA_047601265.1 of Terricaulis sp. GTDB lineage: Bacteria > Pseudomonadota > Alphaproteobacteria > Caulobacterales > Aquidulcibacteraceae > Vitreimonas. The sequence goes on along the minus strand of JASGJR010000001.1, from coordinate 62,999 downwards.
AATTCGAACGTCGTCATAGGTCCCTCTTCGCCAGCACCGTAGACTTGTTCGCGTGCGACGCTAGATAGGCCCCATGATCCGCGTCAAACTCACATCCATTCTCGTCAACGACCAGAACCGCGCCCGCGCCTTCTACACCGAGAAGCTTGGCTTCAAGATCAAGCATGACCTTCCCTGCGGCGACGTCTTCTTCCTCACGCTCACTGCGCCCGACGACCTAAACGGCATCGAGCTGCTGCTCGAACCCAACAACGGCGTTGCAGAAGCCAAGGCGATGACCGAAGCGCTCTACGCACGCGATATCCCGCAAGCCCAACTCTACACCGCCGATATCGCCGCCGAATACGCAAGCCTGAAAGCCAAAGGCGTAACCTTCAAAGCCCCGCCCGCCGAAATGGGTCCCACGCTCTACGCCGATTTCGACGACACCTGCGGCAACTGGATCAGACTGCTGCAAGGCTAACGCTCCCCTTCTCCCCTCAAGGGGAGAAGGCAATCCTCATGCGTGAGGCACGCGCTCTCCCGCACACAATCTATCCGACCGCGCCCACGCTCATGCGATGATGCGTGCTCATGCACATCGTCTTCACCCTCATCGCCGAACAGCTTTGGCAGCGCGTGCGCGCCGTGTTCGCCCGCGCACAGAACGCTGTTGGCGACGCCGCGCGCATCGCCGCCATCCGCGATCCCGGTGAGCGGGCGCGGCGCAACATCGTCGCCCGCATAGCCCCGCTCGAAGCCATGGTGCGCAAATTGTTGGTGGTCGAAGCCACGCGCTTTGCCGGCGATGCCCGCATACAGATCAACATTGGCCTCCAGCGCGGCACAGCGCCCGCGCGCCAAATCCCGCCGCACCGCCGCGCACTCGCGCTCGATATGACGCAACCCGAAACCTGGCCGGTGCGCTTCTCGCTCGCCACGCCCAGCGATCCGCGCGCCGTCGCCAACGATCGTGCGCCACGCATCCGCACGCTATGGAGCCAAGCCGCGCCGACCGCGCCAGCCGCAACCCAGCGTCACGCGCCCGCACAGCAAACGCGCACCACGTTTCGGCTCGCGCGCCGCGTTGAAGCATTGCGCCGCGTGCTCGACGATCCGATCCCCTATGCGCGACGTCTCGCGCGCGTGTTCGTGCGTGCGCTGCGCCGCTTTCCCGAAATCGTACGCCGTTACGCCATGGCCCCCGCCACCACGGGCGATTACGACCCCGACGATCCGCGCCTACACATCGAGTGCATGACCCGCGCCTGCGGCGCCGATCTCGCGTTCAGCTCAGGATAGGCGCGCGCACCCCGGCAAAAATTGACCGAGCGCAACTCCGCGCCGCATGACCAATGGCAACCTCTTGCGGCAAACGCAGGAGCACCTGGTCATGTCGTTGTTTCACGCCATCCTCTGGATCGACCATCACAGCGCCTTGATCCAGGAAGTGAGCCCCGATCAGGTCGTCGCCCGCAAGATCAAGGAAAAGGCGCACCAGACGCGCCAGCACAATAGCGGCGTCCGCTCCGAGCACGAATTCTTCGGCGAAGTTTGCGATTCACTCGCTGGTGTTTCCGAAATCCTCGTGACCGGATCGCACAAAGCGCAGGCTGATTTCCGGCATTATGTCGAGAAGCATCGCCCCGCGCTCGCGCCAAAAATCGCTGGCTGGCAAACCGTCGATCATCCTACGGATGGTCAGCTCGTGGCGCTGGCGCGCAACTATTTCCACGCGCTTGACCGCACCGGCCTCGCGGGCAAAGCGTAACCGGACGTGCCGCTAAGAGTGCGCTGGCCCCAGCGCACTCTCGATCGCAGCCAGGCGCTGCAAGCATCCACCAGCGTGGGCCTAGCTCTCTTGCGGCAAACGCAGTTTCGGCTCGCCCAAGGTCATGAACATGGTCGGGCCGTCGGTCGGGCCGCGATAGGCCGCGTAGGCGCCGTTGACCTTCATCGCCACCGCCGTCATGCGCCACGCCTCCGTTTCGGTGATCTTTAGCACGGGCGCCATCAGCTCCGGCAGCCCGTGCTTTTCACCGAACCAACGTGTGCGCTCGGAATCAGCGCGGAGCCGCGTGTGCACCATCGGATGATCCCACGCCCAGCGATAAACTTCGGTGCGCGGATTCCACGCGCCGATGATCTGCACCGGTGCGGTGACCTCCGCGCCATCCTTACGGTCGAAGCGAATGAGGCCTGCGTCTTGATCCACGAACCACGGCGCTTTGGCGATCTTCAGCCGGCGCGCCAACCAGCTTTGCCGATTGAGCAAATCGACCCAGCTCTCGGCCCAGAAGCGATCGACATCGACTGCTTCGCCGCCCCAAGGGACAAGCTCAGCCGACGGCTTGTTCGCATCCGAACGATGTTGACGGGACTTCGTGTTGAGCATGGAACTCCGGACGCGCTGTGGATAACCAACTCCGCGCCATCGTCAAAATCATTTCCTACGCGTCATCTTTTTTGCGTCCACCCCTGCCGATTGTAAGCGCCTTGATCACACCACGCATGGTGCGCGCTTCCTGCTCGGTCAGTCGTGCACGCAGAAACAACGCCCGCAAATTGCGCTTCATTAGTGGCGCTTTGTCGTCGGGATGAAAAAAGCGGCCGTGCTCCAATTCGGACTCAAGATGCAAGAACATCGCTTCCAACTCGGCCTGCGTCGCGGGCGGACTATCGCTAGTGAACCAGGACGGAACGTTCTCAACCTGTCGTGCTTCTGCGTAGGCAAACGCAAACACCGCAACCGTCTGCGCCAAGTTCAGCGACGCAAAGCCGGGGTTAACCGGCAACGTCAGGATCGCATCGGCGCGCGCGATCTCTTCGGTTTCCATGCCGGCCGCTTCCGGCCCGAACATCACCACCGGCCGCTCGCCCGCGGCAATTGCCGCGCGCAGCTTCTCCGCGGCTTCGCGCGGTCCCCACACCGGTTTTTCCAATCCGCGCGGCCGCGCCGTTGCCGCGACCACGAGGGTCGCGTCCGACAGTGCGTCTTCCAGCCGCCATTCCACGCGCGCGCCCTTCAGCACCCGGTCGGCGCCCACGGCAACCTGCTCGGCCTTCGGATTGGGCCACGCGTCGCGTGGCGCCACCAGCCGAAGCGACACCAGCCCGAAATTCAGCATCACCCGCGCCACCGCGCCGATGTTTTCGCCCATTTGCGGGCGCACCAGGCAAACGGCTGGCCATTCCTCTTCGATCGGCGGCGGCATGTTGCGGGCGCGGGTCATTTCAGGTGTCAGGTATCAGGTGTCGGGGGTGGAGAACCAGCCAGCACGCCCGACACCCGACACCTGACACCCGACACCTGACACCTGACACCCGACACCTGACCTGCTAGGACCCGCCCCAACACATACGAGGAAGCATCAGCATGGCGAAGATCAAGGTTGAAAATCCGGTCGTCGATATGGACGGCGACGAGATGACCCGCATCATCTGGGCGGCGATCAAAGAGCGCCTGATTTTCCCGTACCTCGACATCAACCTGAAGTATTTCGACCTCGGCGTCGAACACCGCGACGCCACCAACGACAAGGTCACGGTCGACGCCGCCGAAGCCACCAAGCAATACGGCGTCGCAGTGAAGTGCGCGACCATCACGCCGGACGAAGCGCGCGTGAAAGAGTTCAACCTGAAAGAGATGTGGAAGTCGCCCAACGGCACCATCCGCAACATCCTCGGCGGCGTCATTTTCCGCGAACCGATCATCTGCAAGAACGTGCCGCGCCTAGTGCCGGGCTGGACCCAGCCGATCGTCGTCGGCCGTCACGCCTTCGGCGACCAATACCGCGCCACCGATTTCAGATTCCCAGGCAAGGGCGTGCTCACCATCAAGTTCGCTGGCGAAGACGGCACGGTGATTGAGAAGGAAGTGTTCAAGGCGCCCGGCGCCGGCGTTACGATGGCGATGTACAACCTCGATGACAGCATCAAGGACTTCGCGCGCGCCTCGTTCAACTATGGCTTGATGAAGAACTGGCCGGTCTATCTCTCGACCAAGAACACCATCCTCAAAGCCTATGACGGCCGCTTCAAGGATATCTTCCAAGAAATCTTCGACGCCGAATTCAAGGCCGAGTTCGACAAGCGCAAGCTCACCTACGAACACCGCCTCATCGACGACATGGTCGCCTCCGCGCTCAAGTGGTCCGGCGGCTATGTGTGGGCGTGCAAAAACTACGATGGCGACGTGCAGTCCGACACCGTCGCGCAAGGCTTCGGCTCGCTCGGCCTCATGACTTCGGTGCTGATCACGCCGGACGGCAAGACCATGGAAGCGGAAGCCGCGCACGGCACCGTCACCCGCCACTATCGTCAGCATCAAAAGGGCGAACCGACCTCGACCAACTCGGTCGCCTCGATCTTCGCCTGGACGCGCGGCCTGGCCCATCGCGGCAAGCTCGACAACAACCAGGCGCTCATCGACTTCGCGCATCTGTTGGAAAAGGTCACCGTCGATACGGTCGAAGCCGGGCAAATGACCAAGGACCTCGCCCTCCTCGTCGGCGACAAACAAGCCTGGCTCACCACCGAAGGCTTCCTTGACGCCGTCGCCAACAATCTCGACAAGGCGAAGGCGTGAACGGCTTCACCGTTCGCGATATTGTACAACATGACCGCCCAGGGTGGGAAACACTCTGGGCGGGCTACGTTAAATTCTATCAGTCAAATGTGCCGCCCGAGGTCACCGACACCACCTTCGCGCGCTTTCTCGATGCAAACGAGCCAATGTTCTGCCTCGTGGCGGAAGATGATGCGACGCACGAACTCATCGGCATGGTGAACTGCGTGCTTCACCGCGGCACTTGGTCGATCGGCGATTTCTGCTATCTCGAAGACCTGTTCACCGCGGAAGCCGCACGCGGCAAAGGCGTAGGCCGCGCCCTGATCGAAGCCGTCTACGCACGCGCCGACGCACTCGGCTGCTCCCGCGTCTACTGGCTCACGCACGAAACCAATACCACCGCGCGCAGGCTCTATGACCAAGTCGCAAAGAACCTCGGCTTCATCCAATACCGGCGCTGACTATTCCTCATACGGCGGCGTTGGCCGCCAGGGAAATTCCGCGGGCATGTTCTTCGAAACTTTGTCGGGATAGCTCGGCGTCCGCTTTTCCAGGAACGCGGTCACGCCCTCCTTCGCATCGCCCGCCTGCCCGCGCGACACGATCATGCGGCTTTCCAAGCGATGCGCTTCCATCGGATGGCTCGCGTCGAGCATGTCCAAGAGCATGCGCCGCGACAGCGCCACCGAGACCGGCGCAGTGTTGTCGGCGATCTCGCGCGCCAGCGCGTACGCCGCCGGCAACAAATCCGCCGGCTGGTGCAGCGAGCGGACCAGTCCACGCTCCTTGGCTTCTTCGCTCATGAACACGCGGCCCGTGAGCACCCATTCCATCGCCGTCTGCACGCCGACCAAACGCGGCAAGAAATACGACGACAACGTCTCCGGCACGATGCCGCGCCGCGCGAACACGAAGCCCATCTTCGCGCCTTCGACGGCGAGGCGCATATCCATCGGCAGCAGCATGGTCGCGCCCACGCCCACGGCGGCGCCATTGATCGCGCCGATCACCGGCTTCAGGCTTTCATAAATTCGCAGCCCCACAAGCCCGCCGCCATCGCGCGCCCGCGACGGATCGAACTTCTCCTTCACGCCGCGTGCAGCAAGCCGCTTCTCGTAGTCGAAGGTCGCGCCGCCCGCGCCGAGGTCGGCGCCCGCGCAGAACGCCCGGCCTTCGCCGGTCACCACCACCACACGCACATCGTCATTGGCGTCGGTCTCATCGAACGCCGCGATCATGTCGCGCGCCATTTGCTCGGTGAACGCGTTCATCCGGTCGGGACGATTGAGCGTCAGCGTCGCGATCCCGTCGGCGACACTTAGTTTCACGGTTTCATATTCGACCATGGCTCTTCCTCGCGGCAGCGTGGGCAAACGCTAACACGTTTCCGTTCCGCCACCGCAATAGCCCCGCTGAACGGCTCAAAGGCGGAGCAAGTCCACCTCTGCCGCCTGGTAAGGGTCGAGCCGGTAGACAAGCTGATGGTGGATCGCCACCAGCGCGCCCGCACCCCAATCGTCGATCAGTTCCGCATCGTCGCGATGGCGCGCCTGCCACTGCGTGCCGTCGTCGCACACCAGCACCTTCCCGCGCGCCAGCACGCAATCGACTGTCGAAACCACGCCAGACTGCGCACCGGCGCCTAATCCGACTCGGAACACAGAGAGAATCGCGGCACGCTGCCCATCACTCAGACGGCTCCACTCAAGCCTGTCGAAAAGCTCCGGACCGAGATAAGCGGCCAGCGCGTCGTTATGCGTCATATCGGCGTCCCCACAACCGAATCGAGTCGTCCAAAAACGGCTGATTTGGTTTCCGAGACGTTACTTCGTTGCGAGAGCGACTCTCGCGAAGTCGGGCTTCGGTTGTTGCTTGAACAAGAGCGCGACGAGCGCAAGGCCAGCGAGTGGCCCCGCTAAACCAGCAAGCCCGCCTTCAACGCCCATCTCGCCGCCCGTCAGTAATGCATCGCCGGGAAACGAAAACACGCTCCAATGTCCGAAGGCGATGTCGTTACCGGTCACGGCAATGCCGAGCACCGGGCCTTGCAAACCGTTCCAGCCAAGATGCAATCCAATCGCCAACCACAATTGGCCGGTGCGCACATAGGCCAAGCTCAACATCAAACTGGCGACTAAAATGTTTGCGCCCGCGATCAGGCCTTGCGTGCCCTGCGCGATCGCTGCCGCGTGCAGCGCAACGAAGATGATCGTGGTGATGATCGTCGCAACCCACGCGCCGTACTTCGCCCACAACTCTTGAAACATGTAGGAGCGCACGAGCGCCTCTTGCGTCACCACGTTAAAGAAGCAGGCGAACAATCCAACCGCCAGCCCAAACGCAGAAAACCCATGTAATTCAGGAGAAAATCGCGCTGCGCCAACAGCGAGCAAGATGACGATCGGCACACAGAAAATCGCCGCGCCGAGCACCGCGCCAATGAGCAGGTCCTGCAATCGCGCCGAGAAACCGAGCGAGCTGAGCGAACGCGTGTCGACGAAGCGTGCGAGCAGAATTGCCGGCGCGAGCGTGGCGATCGTGAGCGCGACTTCCAGGCTTACACTGTACGCTGGCCGCGCGTAAAATCCCGGACCTCCGAGGCTCAACATCGTCCACACGGCGACCGATGTGAGGCCGGCCCAAATCAGAACGAACACGAGAATTTTCAGAAACGAGACGCCGATGTTACGCCACATGCGCCTCTCCGCGTTCAGAGCGTCAGCCGCCAGATGAAATCGCGGTCTGCGGTATTGCCAACCATGAACTTGTGTTCGCCGACATGTTCGAAACCAAAGCGTTTGTAGAAGGCCTGTGCGCGATGGTTCTCTTCCCAGACGCTGAGGTAAAGCACTTTCGCGCCTTTGCCGCGCGCCCAAGCGAGCACGTCTTGCATCAGCGTCTGCGCCACGCCGGCGCCCTTCACGTCTTTGTCGACATAAAGCCTGTGCAGTTCGAGCGCTGCCGATGCGTCGACCTCCATGTCGACCTCGCCCATCATGCAATACCCGGCGATCGCGCCGTCGCGCAGCGCCAGCCGATAGCGGCTGGCCGCATCGGCGATCTCACGCGCTTGTATCTCGGCGCTGTACTTGGCGGCGAGAAATGCGCGCAAATCCTCCGGCGGGTAGAGATGCCCGAACGTGTCGACAAACGTGCGCGACGCGAACGCGGCGATGGCGCCGGCGTCGTCAGCTGTCGCGTCGCGATAGACGATGCTCACGCGCCAAGCGCGCTCTTGAGCGCGCCCCGTACTGCATCGAGCGCCGCGCTCGCATGCGCGCCGTTTGGCCCGCCGCCCTGCGCCATATCCGGCCGGCCGCCGCCGCCCTGGCCGCCGACTGCAGCGACACCCGCTTTCACCAGATCGACCGCCGAGACCTTGCCCTTCAAGTCGTCCGTCACACCGATCGCCACGGCGGCCTTGCCCTCTTCGACGCCGACATAGGCGATGACGCCGGAGCCGACGCTTTTCTTGCCTTCATCGACAAGTCCGCGCAGCTCCTTCGCCGGCACGCCTTCAAGCACACGTGCGAGCAGCGCAACGCCTGCCACCTGCTCCGGCCCAGCCGCAGCGCTGACGCCGCCACCACCCAGGGCCAGCTTCTTCTTCGCATCGCTCAGCTCGCGCTCGAGCTTGCGGCGATCGTCCTGCAATTGCGTCACGCGTTCCGGCAATTCGGCGAGCGGCGCTTTGATGTTCGCGGCGATGGTCTTGGCCAATTGCGCCTGCGCTTTCAGATGCGAGAGCGCCGCCGCGCCGGTCGCAGCCTCGATACGCCGCACGCCAGCGGCCACGCCGCCTTCCGATAGAATCGCAAACACGGCAATGTCGCCTGTGCGCCGCACGTGGGTGCCGCCGCAGAGTTCGACCGAATACGGCTTGCCGCCGCCAGCGATCGCATCTCCCAACCGCAGCACGCGCACGCGATCGCCATACTTCTCGCCGAACAGCGCCAGCGCGCCTTCCTTGATCGCCGCGTCCGGCGCCATCTCTTTGATGACGCCTTCCGCATTCTGACGGATCACCGCGTTCACCTCGTCCTCGACGCGCTCGATCTCCGCCTGCGTCATCGGCGCGCCGTGACTGAAGTCGAAACGAAATCGGTCCGCCTCCACCAGCGAGCCTTTTTGCGTGACGTGCGGGCCGAGCACATTGCGCAGCGCCGCATGCAGCAGGTGCGTCGCCGAGTGATTGGCGCGGATCTGCTGGCGCCGTGCGTGATCGATCTCAAGCGCGGCCTTGTCGCCGACCTTGATCGCGCCCTTTGTCAGTTTGCCCGCATGCACATGCAGCGCGCCCGCGTATTTCTGCGTGTCTTCGACTTCGAACACCGCGCCATTGGCAAATCTGATCACGCCATGATCGCCTGCTTGGCCGCCGCTCTCCGCGTAGAACGGCGTACGGTCGAACACGAGTTGGCCATGCGCGCCAGTTTCCAACTTATGCTCTTCGGCGCCGTGCGCAACGATCGCCGTCAGCACCGCATCGCCAGCTTCGGCGGTATAGCCCTGAAATTCGTTGCCGCGTGTCCGCTCCAGGATCGAATGCCAGATCGCGGGATTTTCCTTGGCGTCGCCGCCAGTCCAGCTTTCCTTGCCGCTCTCCTGCTGATCCTTCATGGCCGCATCGAACGCCGCCACATCAACCTCGATGTTCTTGCCACGCAGGATGTCTTGCGTGAGATCGAGCGGAAAGCCGTACGTGTCGTGCAGCTTGAACGCGACATTGCCGTCGAACTTCTGGCCGCCTTTCAGATGCGCAACCTCGTCGTCGAGCAGCTTCATGCCGTTCGCGAGCGTGCGGCGGAAACGCTCTTCCTCGTCGCGCAGTTGCGTGAGGATTACCGGACGCGCGCGCTCCAGTTCGGGATAGGCCGCGCCCATCTCCGCGATCAGCGTCGGCGCCAAGCGGTGCATCAGCGGTTCTTTGGCGCCGAGAAAATGCGCGTGCCGCATCGCCCGGCGCATGATCCGGCGCAGCACGTAGCCGCGGCCTTCCTTGTCCGGCGTCACACCATCGGCGATCAGGAAGCACGACGAGCGCAAGTGATCGGCAATGACATTGTGGCTGGGGGCGCGTTCGCCTTCGGCTTTGGTTTTGGTCAGCTCTTCAGACGCCGCGATCAGCGTACGGAAAAGGTCGGTCTCGAACACCGACTCGACGCCCTGCAGCACGCACGCCATGCGCTCGAGGCCCATGCCGGTGTCAATCGACGGCTTCGGCAGTTTCTCGCGCGCGCCATCGGCGAACTGCTCGTACTGCATGAAGACCAGATTCCAGAATTCCAGAAAGCGGTCGCCGTCCTGATCGGCCGATCCCGGCGGACCGCCCCAAATGTGATCGCCGCGATCGATGAAGATTTCCGAGCACGGACCGCACGGACCCGTGTCACCCATCGACCAGAAATTATCGTTGGTGGAAATGCGGATGATTTTGTCGTCGGAGAACCCGGCGATTTTCTTCCACAACGTCGCCGCTTCGTCATCGTCGTGATAGACAGTGACGAGGAGCTTTTCCTTCGAGAGACCGAGGTCGCGCGTGATCAGCGTCCACGCCGCATCGATCGCGCCTTCCTTGAAATAGTCGCCGAACGAAAAGTTGCCGAGCATCTCAAAGAAGGTCAGGTGGCGCGCGGTGTAGCCGACATTGTCGAGGTCGTTGTGCTTGCCGCCGGCGCGCACGCACTTCTGGCTCGTCGCCGCGCGTGGGAACGGCGGCTTGGCGGCGCCGGTGAAATAGTTCTTGAACGGCACCATGCCGGCGTTGACGAACAGCAAGGTCGGATCGTCCCGCGGCACCAACGGCACCGAGGCCGGCGTCTGATGCTGACGCGACCGGAAGAAGTCCAAGAATTGCCGACGGATTTCGTTGACGCTCGCCATTGGTCCCAAAGCTCAAATCAGTGCGAGCTTGGTATAGGGAGTGCAGTGCAGCACGCCAAGCGCTGGCCGCGCGGTTCTAGGCGCCGGCGTTTTGCGCTTACCTCACGGTGGCAAAGTCAGCGCGCCGTCGGCGCCGAGCGGGAAATGCGGATTCCACGCCACTTCCCACAGGTGCCCATCCGGATCGGCAAAGTAGCCTGAGCGTCCGCCCCAATCGGCGTCATGCGCAGGCTTGGTCACGGTCGCACCTGCCCGCTCCGCCTCCGCCAATGTTTGATCGACGTGCTCGCGCCTGCGCACATTGTGCGCCAACGCCATGCCGCGAAACCCGACGGGCGCATCCGCCACACCCGCATCGCCGGCCAGCTCCGTCCGCGTCCACAAGCACAACGCCAACGGTCCCGCCTGCAAAAACACCACCTGGCCGCCGCCCACCGATGACGCCGCAAATCCCAAGCGCTCGTAGAACGCTTGAGATCGCGGAATGTCGGACACGCCGAGCGTGATAAGGGATACGCGCGGCTCCATCGCGCTGCTCCAATCGCTTCTGAAGTAAATCGCCGGCCGGCCGGAGATGGGCCAGGGCATGGGTCGGGTCGGCTACACATCCCCGAACCGGCCAGCGAACGGCGGCCATACGCGTGTGATGGGGTCACCACACGGGCGGGCCGCCGAGTCTGTTACTCGCCTTCCGCCGCCTCTTTGGCTTCGTCGCCTTCCGGCGGCGAGTACATGGCGTCGGACATAGACTGCGTCTGCGCGCGCAACGCATCTTCGATCGCCAGCGCGACCTCCTTGTGTTCTTTCAAAAACCGGCGCGCCGCTTCCTTGCCTTGGCCGATCTTCTGGCCGCCGTAGGAATACCAGGCGCCCGACTTGTCGATGACGCCGCCCTTGACGCCGAGTTCGATCAACTCGCCGGTCTTGGAGATGCCTTCGCCGTAAATGATGTCGAACTGCACCTGCTTGAACGGCGGCGAAACCTTGTTCTTCACCACTTTCACGCGGGTTTCCGAACCAATCACCTCGTCGCGTTCCTTGATCGCGCCGGTACGGCGGATGTCGAGGCGCACGGACGAATAGAACTTCAGCGCATTGCCGCCCGTCGTCGTTTCCGGGTTGCCGTACATCACGCCGATCTTCATGCGGATCTGGTTGATGAAGATCACCAGCGTTTTCGACTTGTTGATCGAACCGGTGAGCTTGCGCAGCGCCTGGCTCATCAGTCGCGCTTGCAAGCCCGGCAGCTGATCGCCCATCTCGCCTTCGATTTCCGCGCGCGGCGTCAATGCCGCAACCGAGTCCACGACCAGCACATCGATCGCGCCCGAGCGCACCAACGTGTCCGTGATCTCAAGCGCTTGTTCGCCTGTGTCCGGTTGCGAGACCAAGAGGTCATCGAGATCGACGCCCAGCTTGCGTGCATACACCGGATCAAGCGCGTGCTCGGCGTCCACGAACGCGCATACGCCGCCGTTCTTCTGCGCCTCGGCGATGACATGCAGCGTCAGCGTCGTCTTGCCCGAGCTTTCCGGCCCATAAATCTCAACGATGCGGCCCTTCGGCAAGCCACCGATGCCAAGCGCAATGTCTAGACCGAGCGAACCGGTCGAGACCGATTCAATCTCCATCACCGGCTTCTCGCCCAGGCGCATCACCGAGCCTTTGCCGAAGGCAGTGTCGATCTGCTTCAGGGCTGCGGCCAAAGCCTTCTGCTTGTCCGTTTCCATGTCTTTCTCAACAAGCTTCAAGGCGGCCATCGCTCACACTCCCTGTAGGTCGAGTCCATACCCGGCGACATCACGTCCGCTGCCCTTTGGCGATTGCCTTGAGGCTCCCGTCGACCAGGACTCACTTGTACGCACTTTGTTCTCGGAACACAAGCAGAACATCGTCAGAAATGGAGCGCTGGAACGGGCATAGGCGTCAGCGCGCGCTAAACCACAAAATCTTGTGCTCCCGATCACGCAGAGCCTTTCCAACGCCCAAATCCCGGCCTTTAACTGTTTCGCACGGAAAACGACGGATAAAGGCGGGATGCGTATGGTTTCGTCCGGATCTTCCTTGGCGCCAGCGCCGCCGCCGAAGGGCGCGACGCCTGACACGCTCGAAGCGCGCGTGTCGTATCGCATGCACTGCGCCGCACTCTCACAGCCCGGACAACCGCAGACGGTCGACCCCCGCGTCGTGCTGGTGACCGCACCGGATGGCGGCCTCGTCGTCTACCCGCCATCGCGCAAGCTGGCGATTCTCGCCGAAGAACGCGCCAAGCGCGCCTCCAACTCGGCGCCTGCAAGCAACTAAGCGCGCGCTTCATTGGGCCGCGCTTGTCGCGCCAACGCGGCCAACCCACCTCGCAGCTATCCCAACAAACTTCCCGGATGGCCTGCTCATGCCTCAACTCGACTCCAATCTCGCCGCGCGTTCCGGCCAATTCAAAATCGGCAGCAAGCTTTCGGTGAACCGGCTGGGCTTCGGCGCCATGCGCGTCACCGGCAAAGGCATTTGGGGACCGCCCGCCGATCGCGCCGAGGCAATCGCCACGTTGAAGCGCGTGCCTGAACTCGGCATCGATTTCATTGACACTGCGTGGTCGTACGGCCCGAAGATCTCGGAAGAACTCATTCGCGAGGCGCTCCATCCGTATGACGGCGTGCTGATCGCCACCAAAGGCGGGCTCACCCGCCCCGGCCCCGATGTGTGGGAGCAAGACGGGCGCCCGGAAAAACTGATCAGCGACGCGAAGGACAGCCTGAAGCGGCTCGGGCTTGAGCAGCATCCGCTTTGGCAATTGCATCGCATCGATTCCAAAGTGCCTGCTGGCGAGCAATTCGGCGCCATCAAGCAGATGCTCGACGAAGGCCTGATCGGACTTGCCGGCTTGAGCGAGGTCAGCGTCGATCAAATCAAAGCCGCGCAGAAAGTCTTCCCCGTCGCCACGGTGCAGAACCATTACAACGTCGCCAATCGCACCGCGGAGGACGTACTGGCCTATTGCGAACAACAGAACATCGGCTTCATTCCCTGGTATCCGCTCGCGGGCGGCGATCTCGCCAAACCGGGCGCCATCTTGGACAAGATCGCCCACGCCAAGGGCGCCTCGCCTTCGCAAATCGCGCTCGCGTGGGTGCTGCAGCGTTCGCCGGTGATGTTGCCCATCCCCGGCACCGGCAAGGTGAAGCACCTCGAAGAGAACACGCGCGCCGCCTCCATTGAGCTCACTGACGACGAGTTCGACTCGCTCGACAAAGCCGGCCGTTAGCCGCGCAGCTATCTGACAGGCGTATGCGTATCTATGCCGTTCGGCTGAGCGGCATAGAGCGCATGCATGTGCAATTGCGCCTCTTGGTTAGCTGAGATCACGCCTGCAAACGCTTAGATTGACGGTGATGTATCAACCGCAACCGCGCGCCATTCTCGTCATTGACGACGAACCGCTCGTCGCGGCGGCAACGCGTCTGCTGCTTGAGGATCACGGCTATACCGCTGTCCAGGCCACCGACTGGCGCGAGGCGCATGCGCTCATCAATGCAAACGCGTTCGATCTCGTGATCAGCGATGTGCAAACGCCGCCGCTCGACAATGGTGAAATCATCAGCCGTATTCGCGGCGCCAATCCCAGCGTGCCGATCGTCGCCATGTCGGCCAATGAGCGCGTCCGCGATTTCGCCATCGCACGCGGCGCCAACTATTTTCTCACCAAGCCCTTCCGCAGCACCCCGCTGCTGCGCGCGGTGACCGGCTTGCTGGATAGCCAAGACTAAAACGCACCGCAGATCGCCGGCGGCCCCGTTTAAGCCGCCAGCAATTCCTTCACGCGTCCGACGAGCTGCTCCATCGTCACCGGCTTGCTCATGTAATGCACGGGATATTGCTCCAGCATGTGGCTGAAGCTTTCCGGCGCGTAGCCCGAGAGGAAGAGCACCTTGGCTTTGCCGATGTCCTTCGGGTCAGCCTCCTGCAGCATTTCCGGGCCGGTCATGATCGGCATGGAGACGTCGGAGATGATGATATCGAACGCGCCGGGCTTCGCCTTCATCACTTCGAGCGCGTCCTCGCCGTTCTCGGCTTCTTCGACCTCGTAGCCGCACTCTTTCAAGTTGCGCACGATTGAGCGCCGCACCGCGGTTTGATCTTCCACAAACAAGATCTTGCCGCGCCCCGCCACGTCCTTCGCGGGCGGCGCGATCAGCGCGCGTTCCTTGGCGGCGATTTCTTCCAGCTCTTCCGGCGTTGGATCGTAGGCCGGTAAGAAGATGCGGAAGGTGGTGCCGCGGCCGAGCTTGGTGTCGAAGAAGATGTAGCCGCCCGATTGCTTGATGATGCCGTAGCTGGTCGCCAAGCCAAGCCCGGTGCCTTTGCCGGCTTCCTTGGTCGAGTGATACGGCCGGAAAATCTTCGCCGCGTGCTCCGGCTTGATGCCCGAACCGGTGTCTTCCACTTCGATCAACGTATAGACGCCGTCTTCGATGGGGTTGTGCCCCCACGCGCGCGCGTCTTCTGCGGTTACGCGCGACGTGCGGATCGTCAAGCGCCCATCCTTCGGCATCGGCGCGCCCTTTGGCGTCATCGCATCGCGCGCATTGGTGGCGAGGTTCAGAACCACGCGTTCGAGCTGGGTCTTGTCGACCTTCACGAACGGCAGATCACGGCCATGGCGGATTTCAAACTTGATGCCGTCGCCCATAACGCGGCGGATCAGCTCCTGGCGCGAACCGACGAAATCGCCGACCTCGAACACCTCACGCGCAAACGTCTGCTGACGCGCATAGGCGCGCAGCATTTCCGACAATTCCTTCGCCGTGGTCGCGTGATCGGAAATCTCGCGCAGCATCGGATAATCGGCGTCGCCGACCGGGTGACGGCGCAGCAGGTACGAGCACGTCTGCATCACCACCGTGAGCAGATTGTTGAAGTCATGCGCAACACCCGCGGCCAGTTCGCCGATCTCGCGCATCTTCTCCGACTGCGCCAGACGCGTTTCCAACTCGCGCTGCTGGGTCACGTTCAGCACGTAGGCGATGCCGCGTCCGTCGGGGCTGCGCGCCAGATGCACGTGCGCGGCCGTCGGCGGCTGCGTCGCCAGCATCAGCTCCACCGGCTCGTTCAGCGCCTGGCGCAAACGCTGCGCCAACACCGCCGGCCCTTCCGCCGCTTCGAACAAATCGACGAACGGCGCCCCCGGTGCGGCCCGTCCTTGGGTCATCTCCATCATCGCCGCGTTGGAATCCAACAGCGCCGCCGAAGCCGGGTCGGAAACGTCGAGCACGGCTGCGCCAAACGGCGCCAACGCGAACATGCCGTCAGCCGCCACAGCCTCGGTGCTGGGTCGTGTGGCGGCGGTCTCGGCGACATCAGTATCGGCAAAGAAGATCAGCGTGCGCACCGCGCCATCGCCTTCGACGGTGGGCCAAAATGTCAGCGTGGACGCGGTTGTGTCTACGCCGTCGCGGCTTTTAAGCGTGATGCGCCCGCGTTGCGGACCGTAATTGCGGCGGTCGCGGCGCAAGAAACGCGACGGTTCATCGCGCGCAATATCCTTCACGCGCAGCGGCGCGGGATCGTCGCCAACACCGAGCACGGCGCGCAGCGCGCGGTTCATATAAACGATCGATCCGTCGGGATTGGCCGCAAAGAAGCCAACCGGCGCGTCATCCAGGAACACCTGGTGCGTGTCGCCTGTAGTGTCCGTGCCCGCGCCGGCACTGACCTCGCGCAAGCGCCACAGCACATGGCCGCTCGGCATCGGTCCAACGCTCGCTTCGTAACGGACCAAGCGGCCGTCCGCCGTGAGCGCGCTCGTTGCCGGCAGTTCTTCGCGGCGTTGCTGGCCGCTGCCGGCCGCCCGCGCCAAGCGAAACATCGGCGCTGATTGCATCGGATCGGCGCCGAACAAGCGCGACATCATCGGCGGACGATCGCTGCCGCCCAACATGTCCGCCGCCTCGGCGAGCGCGAGGTAGGATGCATTCGCCATCAGCGGCGACAATGCGTGATCGGTCACCAGCGCCGCTTCATCGAGCGCATCCAGCATGGCGAAGTCGTTCCTGCCCGACGACAGCGCCGCCGCCGCAATCACGCCGCGCTCCGGAAACGGCCCGAACTTGCGGCCCGCGCCGCGCGCCATCCACATGAACAGTACAAGACCCGCGGCGACCACGAGCACCAAGAGGATCACGCTCGCATAGCCAACCGAAGGCCCAGCGGTGATCGCTACGCCCGCCGCCGCGACGCCAACGGCGACCAAGCCCCAGAAGGCAATCTGGAGCGGATCGAGCCGCCCGCCGCCGCGTGACGGAGGGGTTTCTGCGTGGTCAGTCATTATCTCAAGGCCTTCAGGTCCTTTTGACCTCGATTCGCCCCCCGGGGCACGCTGAGGCGCAGTCGGCAATCCGTCCGCCATCGATTCATCCCCGTTACAAACTCACGCGCGGAGGCCGCCCACCGCGGCGCCGCGCCATGCGCATGACAAAGCCGATCACTTTCGCAACGGCTTCGAAATGTTCGCGCGGAATTGGCTCATCGAGTTCCGCTGTCGCAAAGAGCGCGCGCGCCAGCGGTGGATTTTCCACAATCGGAATGTTGTGCTCAGCCGCGGCTTCCCGGATGCGCGCCGCCACCGCGTCCACGCCTTTGGCCAAACAGATGGGCGCAGGCGTTTCGTTCGGCTCGTAGCGCAACGCGACGGCGTAGTGCGTCGGGTTGGTGATCACCACGCTCGCTTTCGGGATCGACGCAAGCATACGTTTGCGCGAGCGCTCGACGCGGATCTGCCGGAGCTTGGCTTTGACCATCGGGTCGCCTTCGCTCTGGCGCATCTCTTCCTTGATCTCGCGCCGGCTCATCTTGAGCTTGTTCATGTAGGATTGGCGCGTGAAGATGTAGTCGACCGCGGCCAACACGGCCGCCGCACTCGCCAGCCAGATCAATAGCGACACCGAACGCTGCTGCACCCACGGTAGCAATGCCGCCGGATCCATGAGCGAGATGCGCTCGAGCGAAGCGTCCTTCGGCCACAGCGCCATCGCCATCGCGCCGCCGACAATGGCGAATTTGAGCAGCGACTTCGAGAACGACGCGAACGCGGCCTTGCCGTAAATGCGTTTGAACCCCTCGAACGGGTTCAACTTGTCGAACTTCGGCGAGAGCCGTTCGGCCGTGAAGGTGGGTTGATCCTGCAAATAGCGCGAGGCCAGGCTGGCGCCGCCCAGCGCCAACGCCGCCATCGACAGCACGCCCATCACCTTCAGAACGACCGACATGCCTATGGCTTCGAGCGCGCGCGGATCGGTGGAGAACTGATCGGGCATCGACAAGAACGCCAGGAAGCCGTGCGCAATCTGCGACACGATCGGGCCGGACATGAAGGCGACGATGCAGGTGGCCGCCACCAGCGAGAGCGCAGCGCCGACCTCGGGCGAATAGATGATGTCGCCCTTCTCGCGCGCCTGCTCGAGCTTTCGCTGTGTCGGCTCTTCTGTGCGCTCGTCGTCGTCAGCGGCCATGAGCTACCTCAGCCATGTCGCGTATTGCTGCAGGCTGTCGAGCCAAAGCAGCATGCCGGACGACAAGCCCAGCGCGATCACGGCGAACCCGCCCATCAGCTGCAGCGGCAGAGCGACGAAGAACACCTGGATCGAAGGTATGAGCCGCGCCAGCACGCCCAGGCCGACGCGAAAGATCAGGCCCGCCGCGATCACCGGCGCGGCAATCTGGAAGCCGACGCGAAACGAGGTCGACGCAGCGTTCAGCGCCAGCTGCGCCGCATCGCCGACCGGCGCGATCGCGCCCAGGTGGATGACGTCATAGGAGCCGGCGACGCCAGCCAAGAACATGCGGTCAAGGCCGGTCGTAAAGATCAGCGTCACGCCGAGCAGATTGAGAAACACCGCAAACAGCTGGCCCGACTGACCGCCCGCGGAAGGGTCGGCGATCTGCGCGAAAGACAGCCCCGTCTCCAGCCCCATGGATTGGCCCGCCGTCGCCAGCGCCGACATCAGCATCCGCGACGCCGCGCCCAGCATGACGCCGATCAGCGTCTCCACGCCGATCTGGCCTGCCATGCCGAGTGCGGTGTCGGCGGGATGCGGCAAGTTCTGCGTCACGTTCGGCGCGATCGCCATGGCCAGCATCAGCGCGAACGACAAACGGATACGCGCCGGAATGGTGCTTTCGCCGAACGCCGGCAACAGCATGATCATCGCGCCAACGCGAGCAAACACCAAAGCGGTGCCCCAAAGGCTGATGCCGTAGAGGGTGAAGTCCTCCATCCTAATGCGCCGCGATGCGCTCGAAGATGTGGGTCATGAAGCCGCCGAGCAGCCCTCCCATGATCGGCAAGAACAGCAGGATGGCGAAGAAGATCGCCAGGATCTTCGGAATGAAGACCAGCGTCTGCTCTTGGATTTGCGTCAGCGTCTGCAAGAGCGACACGACCAAGCCGACGACCAAGCCCACCAGCATGGGCCCTGCCGCCACCAGCACTGTCACCCAAATCGCTTCACGTCCCAGATCGAGCACTTCCGCACCGGTCATGGCGGCTCCTTCGCTCGGCAAATTCTGCCGGGCCGTGACCGAAAGGACGCGTGACACGGTTAACGGCAGGTTTCCGCGACCGTTGATGAGCAATTAACGCTGCGCAACACGCGACCGTGAGCAGCCCTGTGCGCGAAATCGTGTTGCGCCGGTAACAGTGGAACGATGTTTGCGGCGTTAGCATCCAAACCACCGAATCCACCTCATCTTGGATTCAGGGACCAGGCGGAAACTAATTCCGTTCCCGTGCGTAGAAGCGTGCGAGGACCCAAGGGGAAACGTCGATGTCGCTGGTGATGAAATCGCTGTCTGACTTTTTCGGCCGCCTGTTTCGGCCGAAGCCGGACAACTACAAGGCCCTGTTGATGGCCGACCTCGGCATCGAGCGCTAACAACAGCGCTCGATGCTCTAGCCACGCTAGTGCGGCGGGGGCGTTTGCCCGGCCGCAAAGCTTTCGATCAGGCTGCCGGCCACGAGGCGCCAGCCATCCACCAGCACAAAGAATATCAACTTAAACGGCAAGCTGATCGTCACCGGCGGCATCATCATCATGCCCATCGCCATCAGCAGCGATGACACTACCAAGTCGATGATCAGGAACGGGATGAAGAGCATAAAGCCGATCTCGAACGAGCGCCTGAGCTCCGAAATCATGAACGCCGGCGCCATCACCCGGATCGGCACGTCCTCCACCTGCGTCGGACGTGGATTGAGATGGGCCATGTCCATGAACATGCGCAAGTCTTCTGGGCGGGTCTGAACGGACATAAAGCGCTTGAGCGGCGCTGTTGCCCTCGGAAAAGCCTCTTCCAGCGACAATTCCTGGCGCATCAGCGGGCCGATGCCGTCCTCGTAAGCCTGGTTCCAAACCGGCTGCATTACGAACGCGGTCATGAACAGCGAGAGTGAGATGATCACCGCGTTCGGCGGCGCTTGCTGCAAACCGATGGCGGTGCGCAACAGCGAGAGCACAACCACGATCCGTACAAAACTCGTGGTCATGATCAGGATCGACGGCGCGAGCGACAGCACCGTGATCAAAGCCGTGAGCTGCAGCACCCGCGAGGTCAGGCCGTCGCCGGTGCCCAGATTGATGTTGAGGGTCGGGTTGGCGGCGGTCTGGGCAAAAGCATCGCCGGCGCTGAATGCGACTAGGCCTAGCATCAACGCAATCAGTATGGCGCGCTTCACGTCTGCGTCTCCGCACTTGGCACGATCTCTTTGGCGGCGACTTCGGTGATGGCGCGATCGCCCGCGGGCGATAACAGCAGGAGGTGCTCGCGGTCGTCGAAGCGCACGACGACGAGCCGCCGCCGCGGATCGAGCATCAGGCTTTCGAGCACCTTCAAACGGCGCGGGCCCGCCATGCCCGGCTGAATCATGCCGAGCCGCCGCGCGCCGTACGCAACCAAACCAATCATCGCGAGCGTCGCGACGAGCGCGAAAACCGCGCGCCCCCAATCCACCAGTGTCACCAACGTCTCCGTTCTGGAGTTCCGGGCTCCACGGCTGCGCCGGTTTGGTAAACGAGTTCTTAACGTTCCGGGCGCGGGTTAAGTCGCGCTTAACCATAAGCGGTTCGACTAGGCAAAACTTGCAGCGCTTGAGTCGGACCCTATGGACCTCATCAACACGCCATTCTTCGGATTGCTGCGCGCGCGGCTGGGGCAGCTTTCCGAACGCCAGCGCCTCATCTCGGAAAACATCGCCAACGCGTCGACGCCCGGCTATCGGCCCCGCGACATTGACACCTCCTCGTTTCAACAAGTGCTGGCGCAACAGGCCGGATCGAGCACCGGACTGCAAATGGTGCGCACCAATCCCAGCCACATGACCTCGGCGGGCGGCACGGGCGCGGCCACGCTGATCACAGGCGATGACAGCGAAACCACGATCGATGGCAATGCGGTGGTGCTCGAAGATCAGATGGCCAAAGCGCAAGACACGCGCATGCAATTCGAAACCGGGCTGGCGCTCTATCAGAAGGGTCTCGACCTTCTGAAAATGGCCGCGCGCGCACCGGGACGATAAGGCGGAGACAGCTAAATGGGCGACATCAACCAAGCCATTTCCGCCGCGGCGTCCGGCATGCATGCCCAGCAAACGCGCATGCGCATCGCCGCGGAGAACATCGCCAACGCCTCCTCCACCGCGGACGGGCCGAGCGGGGAGCCGTTCCGCCGGCGTATTCCGCTGCTGGAAAGCACGACGCTCGCCGATGGCTCGCAAGGCGTGCGCGTGGAAGGCTCGAGCTTGGACATGAGCAGCTTTCGCCGCGAGTATAATCCCAGCCATCCCGCCGCTGGCCCTGACGGCTATGTGAATTTTCCCAACGTCGACCCGCTCGTCGAGATGATGGACATCCGCGATGCGAGCCGCGCGTACGAAGCCAACCTCAACATGATCGATGCGGCGCGCAACATGACGGCGCGCGCACTCGATCTGTTGCGCAAGTAGGAGCCAATAAAATGGCGATCGATCCGGTCTCAGCCTCACGGGCCTATCAACAAGCGGCGCGCGCAACGGGCGGTGCTGCGGGCGGCGACGCCGCCGGCGGCAGCATGGATTTCGGCAAACTTGTGCAAGACGCCATCCATCAGGCGGGCGCCAGCACCCAGCAAGCCGAGCGCAGCGCGCTTTCGGTGGCGGGCGGACAGAGCGACATCGTCAATGTCGTCACCGCGATCGCGGCGGCCGAGACGCAAATGCAAACGGTGATCGCAGTTCGCGATCAAGTGATCAGCGCGTATCAGGAAATTTTGCGGATGCCGATTTAGACTTGGGAACCGCGTTCCGCCTGCTGACGTTCTCGCGTCGTAGGTTAGTGAACGGAGAGTTTCCCATGCTCGGATGGGCGATCGGTTTCTTCGTGGCCGCCATTGTGGCCGCGGTTTTTGGATTCGGCGGCATCGCCACCACTTTCACCGGCATCGCCGTGATTTTGTTTTGGGTGTTCATCGCCCTCTTCGTTCTGTCGTTGATTTTCGGCGTACTACCGCGCGGCGAAGGCGTCGCGGCGGGCGGCGGCAACGGCTTTGCACTGGTGGCGCTGATCGCGGTGATCGCCATTTTCACCTATG
This sequence comes from Terricaulis sp., assembly GCA_047601265.1. Classification (GTDB taxonomy): domain Bacteria; phylum Pseudomonadota; class Alphaproteobacteria; order Caulobacterales; family Aquidulcibacteraceae; genus Vitreimonas. The sequence goes on along the minus strand of JASGJR010000001.1, from coordinate 40,951 downwards.
CGTGGGTGAAGAACGACATGAGCGCCGAACGTCTGGGCGCGAGCATCGACCACACGGTCAGCCAGGTCGCCGACAACACGACGAACGCGCTCGATCATGCCGGCCACAGCGCCGAGCACGTGGCCGACGACACCGCCAATTCAATCAAGCGCCACACCGACAGCAATCCGAACAATTAGATTTCGCTGGGAGTACTTCCGCGAGCCCGCGTCGCAAGACGCGGGCTTTTCTTTATGGACCGCCGGCGCCCAACAAAACGCCGCGGCGCTTGTTGGCTACTTGAATGTTCAATCGGCCCTACGGCCGTATCTCCAGCCGCTCCGCCAACAGCTTCAGCAGCGCGTCGTTGCTGAGGGTTAGTTTTTCATCGAGGGCGTCGAGGCCGGCGAGGACAGCGGCTTTGTTGGAGGTGAACGCGCCGCGGGCGCGTACGCGCTTCAAGAGCGCGGCTTGGGCAGCGTTAAGCACGGCGTTGAGCTGACGATCAGCGCGAGGCTTTTTGTCCTGCACTGGCGCGGCGGCGTTGGCCTCGTCTGTTTCATCGAGGGCCGCATCGGGCGCTACACCCAGATCGTGGACGGCCGCTTCACGGTAAACGTGCTTTTTCTTGTCCCACACGCCGTCGGTGCGCAGGTGACGGAAAACCCGTCCGTTCCAAAGCATTACCTCGGGCGGATTGTCGGCGACGCTGGCGTCGGTGGTGAACACCGGTTCGCCGCGCAGACCTTCAAGCTTAACTTCCACCGTCGCTCTCCCGCATCTCACTGCTTGAGCCTGGGCCGACGCTGCAAAGTTCAGGCCGAAACGTGGTGAATGCGGCGGCGGCGCGCGCCAATGAAAAGAGCGCCGGACCGGGGTGCGATCCAGCGCTCTTGGCTGATTTGGGTTGTGTTGACGATGAAGCGGCGGCGCTATTTCTTCTTCTTGTCGCTGGCGTCCTTCTTGGGTTTGCGCTTCTCTTTGTTGGACCGCATCTGACCTTTGGCCATGGGGAATCTCCGTCGCTATGGCGTTGGAGATTAGGCAGTAGGCAGTGGGTAGTAGGCAATAGCAATTCTCACGCGCCAGACCGCTCGCCGCCCTAAGCCCGCGCTTCGTTGACGCCGCGGCCAAGCGCGAGAAGCGCGGTGGCGACGATAGCGTCGGCATCGAGGCCGGCCAGCGCGTACATGGCTTCGGGCTTGTCTTGATCCTGGAAGATGTCCGGCAGCGTCAGCGTGCGGACCTTGAGGCCACGGTCGAGGGCGCCGTCCTTGGCCAAGAAGTGCAGCACGAAGGCGCCAAAGCCGCCGACCGCGCCCTCCTCGATGGTGATGAGCACCTCGTGCTCGCGGGCGAGGCGGCGGATCATGTCTTCGTCGAGCGGCTTGGCGAAGCGGGCGTCAGCGAGCGTAGTGGAGAGACCCATGGCGGCGAGCTTGTCGGCGGCCTTCAGGGCTTCGCCCATGCGCGTGCCGAGATTGAGGAGCGCGACTTTCGTGCCTTCGCGAATGATGCGGCCCTTGCCGATCTCCAGCGGCGTGGCGGCGTCGGCGCCGAGGACGCCTTCGGCGTCGCCGCGCGGGTAGCGGATGGCGCTGGGCGTATCGTCGATGATGGCGGCAGTGGCGACCATGCGGCTGAGCTCGTTGCCGTCAGCGGCGGCCATGATGATGAAGCCTGGCAGCGCGCCGAGGTAACCGAGGTCGAATGAGCCCGCGTGCGTCGCGCCGTCAGCGCCGACGAGGCCGGCGCGGTCCATGGCGAAGCGCACCGGCAGCTTTTGGATGGCGACGTCGTGCACGACCTGGTCGTAACCGCGCTGCAGAAAGGTCGAGTAGATCGCAGCGAACGGCTTCATGCCGTCGGCGGCGAGGCCAGCTGCGAACGTCACCGCGTGCTGCTCGGCGATGCCGACATCATAAGTGCGATCGGGAAAGCGCGCGCCGAAGGTATCGAGGCCGGTGCCCGACGGCATGGCCGCGGTGATGGCGACGATCTTGTCGTCCTTCTCGGCTTCGCGCACGAGCGCCTGGGCAAACACCTTGGTGTAGCTGGGCGTAGGCCCGCCCTTGGATTGCTCGCCCGTGACGACATTGAACTTGGTGACGCCGTGATATTTGTCGGCGGCGTTTTCGGCTGGCGCGTAGCCCTTGCCCTTCTTGGTGACGACGTGGATCAGCACCGGACCTTCGATGTCCTTGGCGTTGTTCAGCACCGTCAAAAGCTGCGGCACGTCGTGGCCGTCGAACGGGCCGAGATAGTGAAAGCCCAGCTCTTCGAAAAAGGTGCCGCCGGTGACTAGGCCGCGTGCGTATTCTTCGACCTTCTTGCCGACATCGTAGATGGTTTCGCCGAGCGCGGAGGCGACGCTCTTGGCGGCGTTGCGCATGCGCCGGTAGGTCTTCGATGAAACCAGACGCGCGAGATAGCCGGACATGCCGCCGACCGGCGGGGCGATCGACATGTCGTTGTCGTTGAGGATGACGATCAGCTTCTTGGTCGTCTCGGCGGCGTTGTTCATGGCTTCGTACGCCATCCCCGCCGACATCGAGCCGTCGCCGATCACCGCGATGACGTGATTGTCTTCGCCGCGCTTGTCGCGCGCGACCGCAAAACCGAGCGCTGCGCTGATCGAGGTGGCGGCGTGCGCGGCGCCGAACGGATCGTATTCGCTCTCGCTGCGCTTGGTGAAACCGGAGAGCCCCCCGCCTTGGCGCAAAGTGCGAATGCGGTCGCGGCGGCCAGTGAGAATTTTGTGGGGATAGGCTTGGTGGCCGACATCCCAGATGAGAATGTCGCGCGGGGTGTCGAACACATAGTGCAGCGCGGTGGTGAGTTCGACGACGCCGAGTCCCGCGCCCAGATGGCCGCCTGTTTGCGATACGGCGCTGATCATCTCGGCGCGCAGTTCGCTAGCCAGCTGCGGCAGCTGTTCGGGCGCGAGCTTGCGGAGGTCGGCGGGTAACTTGACCTGGTCCAGAAGCGGAGTGGTCGGTGGTGTGGTCGCCATGGATCCTCGGGCTCAGGCCTTACATGGCCACACCTAGACCGCTTTGACAGGCGTGGCGACCAGTTGACACCGCAGAGACTAAGGAAATTCCGTGCACTTATATGCGGCTAGGCGGCGCAGGCGGGCGTCTAGCCCTCCATCAGCGTCGCTAGGCGCTCGTAGGCGCGCAGGAAATCCTCCTTGAAATTCTGCACAACAGCGCCGGCGGAGACGCTTTCGTTCATCAAGCCCACGCCCTGCCCGACCCAGTAGGTGGCGAGGTCGCGTGCGCCGGCGTGGCCGGATTGGCTGAGCTTGTCGATGTAGCGAAGCGCCGGTTCGGTGACGATGCTTTGCAGCGGCATCGGCAAAGCCTTGGGCGCATCCTCGCTCTCCCACGCATCGGTCCACGGCGAGCGCAGCTGGCGCGAGTGTTTGCCGGTGCGGCCGCGCGACCGCACGGTGTCGCGCGAGGTGGCGGCAAGCATCTTCTCTTTGACCACCGGATTGGTCTCCGCTTCCGGCGTGGTGAGCCAAACCGATCCGCACCAGGCGCCGGCCGCACCCATGGCCATGCACGCCGCCATCTGTGCGCCGGTGACGATGCCGCCCGCGGCGAGCACGGGTGTGTCGAGACCCATATCGGCGATAGCGGCGACAACTTCGGGCACCAGCACCATGGTGGCGACGTCGCCGCAATGGCCGCCGGCTTCGCCGCCCGCAGCGATGATGATGTCGACGCCGGCGCTGGCCTGCGCGATAGCGTGCTCCTTGGCGCCGACGAGTGCGGCAACGGCGATGCCGCGCTTCTTACCTTCTTGCAGCATGATCGGCGGCGGCACGCCGAGCGCGTTGGCGATCAGCTTGATCGGATACTGAAACGCGATTTCCAAACTTTGCGCCGCGCCCTCTTCACGCAAGTTTTGCGACCAGCCTGCCGAACCGCGCCGATTTTGTTCGATGACCTCGGGATCGACGCCGTGCTGCTTCATGATCGCGGCGGCGAAATCCTTGTGCGCTTGCGGAACGGCGGCGAGGATTTTGTCGGCGTTGAAAGCTTCACCTTTGCCTTCGAACTTGTTGGGCACGATGAGATCGAGGCCGTAAGGCTTGCCGTTCACATGCGCGTCGATCCAGTCGAGCTCTTCGCGCAGATGTTGCGGGCTCATGCCGGTAGCGCCCAGCACACCCATGCCGCCCGCTTTGGAAACAGCAGCGACCACATCGCGGCAGTGAGAGAACGCGAACAGCGGAAACTCGATGCCGAGCCGCTTGCAGAGGGGCGTGTTCATAATGGGCGAAGCTTAGGCACGAACGCGATGGCGTCTCAATGCTGACGCCGCGTCCGTTCGCGTGTGCAGCATCGGCATACCTGGCGTGCTGCAGTTGGAGACGCGCCTGACGTTAGCGCCTTGCGTGCATTCAGGCGCGGGCAGCAGCCGGTTCAGCGCTCGGCGCTGGCGCGGGCGGGCGGGCGTTGCTAAGGCGCGTTAGGGACAGGATTCTGAGTGGGACTGATATGACTGCTGCCGCTGTAGCCGCGCCGAAGGGCCGCGAAGCGTTCGGACACCCAACGGGGCTTTGGTATCTCTGCTTCTGCGAGGGTTTCGAGCGCTTCTCGTACTACGGCATGCAGGCGCTGTTGGTGCTGTATCTGACGCAGTATCTGCTGCTGCCAGGGCATCTGGAGCACGTGCTTGGCTTCGGCGCGCTGAAAAGCACGCTTGAAACCTTGTACGGCCCGCTCGGCACGCCTGTCGCCGTGGGTGCGGCCATTACCGGCGTCTACTCAAGCGGCGTTTACATCACACCGCTCATCGGCGGCTTTATCGCCGACCGCCTGCTCGGGCGCACGGCGACAGTGATGATCGGCTGCCTGCTGATGGTCGCCGGTCACTTCCTGATGGCGTTTGACGTGTCCTTCGTGGCCGCGATTCTTTGCCTCTTCGTCGGCGTCGGTTGCTTCAAGGGCAACATCGCCGCGCAAGTCGGCGAACTCTACGCCATCAACGATCTGCGCCGTTCCGAAGGCTTTCAGCTTTTCTTCCTTGGCATCCAAATCTCTGTGTTTTTTGCGCCGCTGGTGACCGGCGGTCTCGGCGCTATCGCCTGGCACTGGGGCTTTGGCGCAGCGGGCGTCGGCATGGCGATTGCGCTTGTCGTATATCTCGCAGGCCGCAAGCATCTGCCGCCGGATCACCGCAAGGTCGTCGCTGAGCAAAAGAAACACGGCGTGCGCGAGCATCTGACCAGCCGCGACTGGGCGGCAATGGCGCTTCTGGTGGTGATGCTGCCTGTGCTGGCGGCCAGCGCGCTCGGCAACCAGGAAATCTTCAACGCCTACCTGCTCTGGGGCGACAAGCACTATGAGCTGACGTTCTTTGGTCAACGCATGCCGACGTCATGGCTGGTATCGCTCGACGCGGGCGTTTCGTTCGTCACCATGGTGATCGTGGTGGCGTTCTGGCGCTGGTATGGAAAGCGTTGGAAAGAGCCCGATGAGATCGTCAAGATCGCCATCGGCTCGCTGATTGCCGCAACCGGTCCGCTGATGCTAGCGCTTGCGAGCGCCATCGAAGCTTCAACCGGGCAAAAGGCTTCGCTGGTGGTGGGCCTCGGCTTCCACATTCTCAACGACATCGGCTTTGCCATGGTGTTTCCGGTCGGCCTCGCGCTCTATTCGCGCGCAGCGCCGAAGGCCGTGGGCGGCATGTTCATCGGCGTCTATTATCTGCATCTGGCGCTGTGCAATTTCGCCACCGGCAAGATCGCCGGTTTTGTCGACAGCATGGACGGCGTCAGCTTCTGGACCATGCACGCAGCGATCATCGCCGGCGCGGGCGTCATCATGTTCTTGATGGCGATCTTCTTCCGTCACCTCTTGGCGCCGAGCGCCGAGGACGCGGCGAAGAACGAAGCCGCGGAGATCGCGCCCGCCTAGTAGCGGCGATTGACGATGAAATCGACGGTGTCGAGGAGGATGCGCGCGCGCGGGCCGAACATGGCGAGGTGTTGTTTGGCTTGCGACGCAAGCAAACCGATGCGCTCGCGCGTGGCGTCCGCGCCCAGCACGGTGACGAAATTGACCTTGCCGCGGGCTTTGTCCTTGCCGACGGCTTTGCCGGTGTCGCGAACCACCCCTTCCGCATCGAGCAAATCGTCGACCATCTGAAACGCGAGGCCCACATCGTGCGCGTAGCGAGAAAGCGCGGTTTTCTCGGCGTCGGAGCCGCAGCCGATCATAGCGCCGGCGTCGACCGAGAAATTGATCAGCGCGCCGGTTTTCAGGCGGTTCATGCGGGTGACGGCGATCAGGTCGGAGCCGATCTCGGCGCCTTCCATGTCGGCAGCTTGGCCTGCGACCATGCCTACGGGTCCGGCCGCTTTCGCCAGCCCGGCAATCAACAAGCAGCGCATCTGCGGATCCGGGTGTGTTGCCGGATCAGCCAACACCTCGAAAGCGAATGTCAGCAGCGCGTCTCCGGCCAGCAGCGCCATCGCTTCACCGAATTCTTTGTGCAGGGTCGGGCGGCCGCGGCGCAGGTCGTCATCGTCCATGCACGGCAGGTCGTCGTGAATGAGCGAGTAAGTATGGACGCACTCGATCGCCACCGCGGCGCGCAGCAGAGACGCGGGTTCGGCGTCAAACAGCGCGCCGGCCTCGATGGTGAAAAACGGGCGCAAACGCTTGCCGCCGTCGAGCGCCGAATAGCGGATGGCCGTCATCAGCCGCGCTTCGGGCCCCTGCGCGCGCGGCAGCAACGCGTCCAGCGCAACATTAACTCTATCGGCCGCTTCTTTGAGGCGGGCTTGTAGTTCTGACATGCGGCTGCGTTAGCAGAGGCTGTCTCGCCTGCCTACGGCGCTTACTCGGCGCGCGGGATTCAACCTTCCGGTTCATGCTTTTGCCGGTGGGGTGTGGACTTCCCAAGCGCGGGGCATTGAGGGCACAATACAAGTTCCTGGCGGGGCTGGCCGCGGGTCTGTAGAAGGCGGCGGTTCGGGCCCGCTGTTCGGACCTTTGCGATTGAAAGAGTGGGGAATTTTAGAATGGCGACGGCGCTGATCATCCATGCACCGGAAGATGCTCTTCCGGCGCGTGCGCTGGCCGAGAAGCTGCGCGCCGCCAAACTGACCGTGGTGCTGGAGAAGGCCGCGGGCGACGAAGTGCGCGAAGCGGCGAAGACCGCGCAAGTCACGGTGGCGTTGTGGTCGCCGCGTTCGGTGGGCAGCGCCGGCCTGATCGACGACGTCGCGTTTGCGCGCGGCAAGACGAAACTGGTGCATGCGCAAATGCAGAACGCGCAGACGCCGCAGCAATTCGCCAGCGACAAATCGGTGAACCTCACCGGTTGGCGCGGCGAGGATGAGTTTGCGCCGTGGCGTGAGTTGGCGAACGCGATTACCGAGCGCGCAGGCGTCGCGCCGCTGCCGCCGCCGGCGCCACGTCCGCCGTCTGGATTTTTTACGCCGGGCACGCCGGGCCGCGATGGCGCGCCAAGCGCCGCGCCCGCCGCTGCAAGCGCGCCGCCACCGCGTCCGTCGAACCCTGGGCAAGCTGCACCGCCGCCACGCGCCGCCGCTCCGCGCGCTGTGCCGCCGGCGCCTCCGCGCGCACCTGCGCCACCGCCGCCGCGCGCGGACCGTCCGCCGCCGGGCGTTGATCTCGACGAACCCAAAAAAGGCGGCGGCATGGGGATCGTGCTCGTCATCGTCGCGCTGGTCGTCGTGCTGGGCGGCGGCGCTGCCGGATACATGTGGTGGCAAGGTCAGCAGGCTTCGCACGCGAGCTCAGCCGCGTTCGATCAGATCGACCGCAACGATCCGGGCGCGCTACGCGCGTTCATCGCCGCCAACAACGGCCCGGCGAAACAACAAGCCGAGGGTGCGCTCACCGAACTCGAAGAACGCAGCTACGAAGCCGCCAGCGATGCGGATACGATCGAAGCGCTGCAGGGCTTCCTGAAAGATTTCCCGCAAAGCTCGCACGCGCTGGCAGCGCGGGGGCGTATCGCTGAATTGCAGGCAAATCCCGAGCAAGGCGCGGATACGACGACAACGCCGGGCGCGGATCAGCCTGAAACGGGCGATCAAGTTGCGCCAGGCGGCGCGCCGACAACGGCGACGACCACAACGACAGCGCCGGCAGGCGCGCCAGTGCAATTGTCGCCTGCGCCAAGCGAGCCGTCGACGTCAACCGAACCGCCGAGCGCAACCACCACGCCGTAAGGAACTAGATCGCGGGATCGCCGTTCTCACTGCGAACGGCGCCGAGCACTACCCCGCCAAAACCCTCGGTGCGAAAACAAGAAGGCGGCCCTCGCCACAGGGCCGCCTTCGCTTTGTCCGATCAACGCAAATGAAATTAGTAGAGCCGGCCGCCGGTGGTGGCGGGTTTGTCGACGTTCAGCAGCACAACGTTGCCGTTGCGATCCGGGAAACCGAGGCAGAGCACCTCGCTCATGAACTTGCCGATCTGCTTAGGTTCGAAATTCACGACCGCAGCAACGCGGCGTCCAAGTAGTTCGCCGAGCGTGTAGTTCTGCGTGACTTGCGCGCTCGACTTCTTGACGCCGAGCGGATCGCCAAAATCGATCCACAGCTGGTAAGCCGCCTTCTTGGCTTCCTCGAACACCTTCACATCGACGATGGTGCCCAAACGGATGTCGAGCTTGAGGAAATCGTCGAAACTCACCAGCGGAAGGCGAGCGTTGGATTGCGGATCGTCAGCCATAGCGTTTCCTGCCCCATATAATCTTTCCGGCCCGAACCTTGTTTCCTGCTTGCTCTAATTGCCAAGCTTGACTGGTTCGGTGCGCGGGCCATCCGGCCCCATGACAATTTGATCGACTTCGAGCTGTGCGTCTTTCAATTGCGCCTCGCAGCGCGCCTTCAGAGCCGCGCCACGCTTGTAGATGCGAATCGAATCCGCCAGCGGAACGTCGCCCCGCTCCAGATGCGCGACGATTTTTTCCAGCTCCGACAAGGAGTCCTCGAAGGAAAGCTGAGACGGATCGCGGGATTCAGTAGTCATCGGCGCAAAGGTATGAACTCTGGGGCAATATGGGAATAGGGCAGTAAGGCAGTACGCCCGCTTGCCTATTCCCCTATTGCCCTACTGCCCTATTCCCCATCGCTCACTTCACTTTCTCGTAGCGGCGGTAAGACCAGTAGGCGTCGCCGCCGTCCTCGACCTCGCGCCAGCCTTGGCGTTTGAGCACAGGCCGCATCATGCGGTTGAACCAACCGTGAGCGCACAAGAGCACGTTGTGGCCGCGCAGCGCCTGAGCGGTAAGCGTGGCTACTGCGGCCTGCGCGCGCGTTTCCGCTTGCGCCTTGGTCTCGCCGTTCTCGTGCATGCCAACCCACCAAGCCGCGCGCGCATAGACGCCCCAGAGGCTCGGCTTGCGCCGCCCCGCGAGCGGCGGCGGCGGCAATGGCGCTTCGACAAACACCGGATCGGTCACGATCTGACGTCCGCCGGCAATCATCTCGGCGGTGTGAATTGCGCGCTGCAGCGTCGATGCGAAGATGGTGTCGCTACGTTCGGCCAAATGCAGCAAGCCTTCCGGCGGACGCTCGTCGGGATGCAGCGGACTCAAATCGTAATTAGCCCACCACTCGCGGAATCCGCGACGGTCGACTCGCACGCTGCGATCGGCGTGTGGTTGGCCGTGCCGGACGATGACAATCGATCCGATCCGCGTAGCCAAACGGCGATCTAGCGTCTCCTCGGGCGCCATGGTCGTCGTCATCTCGTTCCTTACGCGGCCTCTCGCCCTCTCCCCGTGAGCGGGTCTAGTCGCGCTGGAGCACCCCCACGTAGGCAGCTGCCGACCGCGAAAGCGCGGCCAAGTCGTACCCGCCCTCCAGAGTCGAGACAAGTTTGCCCTTGCAGTTCCGTAATGAAACTTCACGGAGCGCTTTCGCGGCCCAGGCGAAATCGGCCTCTTCCAGCTCCATTTGCGCTAGCGGATCGGCCCTGTGCGCGTCGAACCCTGCGGAAACCAGGATGAGCTCCGGAGCAAAAGCTTCGAGCGCCGGGAGCACCATGGTTTGCATGGCCGTGCGCCACAGGGTGCTGCCCGCACCACCGGGCAGAGGCGCATTCACGACGTTGTTGTCGATGCCGTGTTCGTAGGCAGCGCCGGTGCCCGGATAGAGCGGCGATTGGTGCGTCGATGCGAAGAAGATGCGCGGATCGTGTTCGGCCACGGTTTGACTGCCGTTGCCATGATGTACGTCGAAATCGATGATGGCGACGCGCTGCGCGCCGTGATGCGCAAGCGCATGCTTGGCGGCGATCGCGACGTTGTTGAATAAGCAAAAGCCCATCGGCTGTTGCGGCTCGGCGTGATGGCCGGGCGGACGCACCGCGCAGAAGGCCATTTCGTCGTCGCCCGCAAACACGGCGTCCACAGCAGCAACGCAGGCGCCCGCGGCGCGATATGCGGCTTCGCGCGAACCAGCGGAAAGAAACGTGTCCGGATCGAGCTGCACGATGCCATCGCTGGTCTTGGCGAAGGCGTCGTCGAGCATGTCGATGTAGTCAGCAGGATGCACGCGCTCGATCGCTCCGCGATCGGCAAACGGTGCTTCGCGGCGATCGAGGTTCATGCCCTCAAGCCCCTCGAGCACCGCTTTCAACCGGCCCGCATGCTCGGCATGCCCGCGCGGCGGTTCGTGGCGCAGCATGGAAGGGTGCGTGAAGAGCAGCATTGTCAGTCCCGATCTTGGCCAAGCCGCGTGCCAAGAACGTTCGGTAGATCGCGCGCGGCGTGAATGATGGCAAGGATTTCGATATCTTCGCCGTTTAGGCGATAGAAGATCACATAGGGTCGATGAGACAAGCTTCGAACGCCCGCGCCGAAAGCGTCGCGGGGCCGTCCCACAAGCGGATGCGCCAGCAGTATTTCACAACGTCGGCGCAGCCCCGCAACGACGCGCCGTGCCCGGCCGGGGTTGTCTGCAGCGAGGAAGTCGGCAATCGCGGCGAGGTCCGCCCATGCATCCGGACGAAAAACGATACACCGGTTCACGTGCGCCGGTGCGCGTCTATGCGAGCCTCGATCTCAGCGAACACCTCGTCCGCCGGAATAGAGGGGCGAGGATCGGCAATCGTGCGGTCAATCTTTGCTCTGAGTTCGTCGAACTTCCGCGCCTCCTCGGCTTCCAACGCCGCAAGTCCTGCGCGGATCACCTCTACCGCATCGTGGGCGTCACCGGCGGCGACTCTCTCCTCGACTTTGGCGGCGAGGTCGGGCGGCAAGGTGATCGAGTTGCTCATGCGCGCAATGTAGCACTCGCCACCTTGGCGCGGTAGGCCGACGGCGGCTTAGTGCGGGGCGGCAGCGGCTGGCGCGGCGGGGTGCGCTTGCGGGTTGGCGCCGTCCTTGACGAACTTCACCAGCACGCGCTGCCCCACCAGCACTGGCGCGCTTTGCGCATCGACCACGACTTCGACGACACGTTCGTCGGTCTGTTGCGATGGATCATCGGACGCGAGTTTGCGCGCCCCAAACACTTGCGCAATACGCAGCACCGTACCCGGATAAGTCTTCGACTGATCGGCCTCGGGCACGATCTCTACGCGCATGCCTTGGTGAACCTGCGTCAGCGACCGCTCTTCCAGTTCGGCGCGGACAATGTGGGCGGCGTGAGGTTGCAGCTGGAACATCGGCGTGACGTTCAGCGTCGACGCGCCCATGCCCGGATTGGCGTAGCGGCGCACGATGCGGCCGTCAGCGGGCGCGCGCACGATGCTTTGCTCGACCGAATAGTTCGACTCCGCCAACGACGCGCGCGCAGCCGCGATGTTGGCCGCCTGCACATCGACTTGCGATTGCGCGCTGCGCACGGCGTCGCGCGAGTTCTCGACCGCCTGCGGTGACACGAAGTTCTGCGCCGCGAGCTGCTCGGTGCGCGCCTGATTGCGCTGGGCGGCGCCGAGCGCGGTTTGGTATGCAACCAGCTGGGCTTGCGCCTGTTGCAGCGACGCGGAGGATTGGCCGCGCTGCAGGCGATACTGCTCATCGTCGAGGCGCGCGAGGATCTGGCCGCGCTGCACTTCCGCGCCCTCTTCGACCATCACTTGCGTGACGATGCCGGGCTGGCGCGCGGCGATATCGACAAGGCCGCCTTCGACATCGACCTTGCCAGCGGCGATCGCCGCGTACGGCGACTGCGCTTCGGTTTGGCCCTTCTCCTTGGCAGTGGTGTCAGCGCCGGCGTTGCCGCACGAGGCGAGCCCCAGGCCTGCGCCGACGAGAAGCGCTGACGCAGCTGCGGCGCGGAGCGCATTTTGAATGATGCTCTTGTGGGCGCTAGTCATGATCGTTTCCCGTTGCATCAGTGGATGCCTTTGAAAGACGCAGGGTCTGCGTTTTGCGAAAGAATGTGGCCGTCTTCGATGGTGATGATGCGGTCGGCGTACGAGGCCAGGCGCACGTCGTGTGTCACGCAAAGGACGCTCGCGCCATGGCTCTTCGCAGAGCGGCGCAACAGCTGCATGACGTTCTGGCCGTTCTCGCCATCGAGCGCGGAGGTCGGCTCGTCGGCGAAAATGAGCTTGGGTGACTTGGCGAGCGCGCGGGCAATCGCAACGCGCTGCTTCTCACCGCCCGACATTTCATCCGGACGCTTCTTCAGAAGCTTGGTGAGACCGACTTCGCCGAGGGCGGTTTCGGCGATGCCGCTGATCTCTTCCTTCTTGAAGCCCGCATACTTCAGCACAGTCTCAACCTGCTGGCGCGCGGTGAGCGAACCGAACAGGTTGAAACCCTGAAAAATGAAGCCGCAATGATCGAGCCGGAATTTGTCGATCTTCGATTTCGACATCTTCCAGATGTTCTGATTAAGCGCGTCGACCTGGCCGCCGTCTGGCTTCAGCAAGCCGGAAATAGTCGCCAGCAAAGTCGACTTGCCCGAGCCGGACGGGCCCATGACCAGGCAGATCTCGCCTTGCGCGATCTGCAGGTTCACGCCTTTGACGACGGGCGTTTTGACTTTGCCAGTCTTGAAGCTCTTTTCGATGCCTTGAGCGGAGATGGCGTAAGCGGTCATCGGAGCAAATCCGCGGGTTGGCTTTTCTTGAGGACGCCGAGCGAAAAGAAGCCCGAGGCGAGTGCGATGATCATCAGCATGATCGCGCAGGTGATGATCCAGCTCATCATGAAGCCGAAGGGCACGCCGCCGGCGGTGGCGAGTAAGTAGATCAGGAAGATGAGACCCGCGGTCACGAACAGACCGGCAATGCCGACCCAGAACGAGAGCTCCATTACGATCAGGCGCAAGCTGCCCATGGAGACGCCGAGCGCGCGCAGCGAGGCGAGTTCCTTGATGTTGGCGAGGATAGCTCCGCGCAAGGTCTGCCAGGTGATCATGATGCCGACGAGCAGACCGAGCGCGGTGGACGCCCACATCAGCACGGCGATGATCGACTGGTTGAGGAAGTCGTCGAGCGTGGCTGCGCGCAAGGCTTGCCGCGTCCACGCGCGATATTGGCCGTCGGCAACACTGTTGAGCTGATCGACGACCGCTTGCACCTCTTTCGGGTCGGCGCTGCGCGTGCGCACCATCAATGGCCCGATGCGGGTGGTGTTGGCGCGGCCCATCTCGCGCAGCGTCTGGCGCGACATAATAATGTTTGGCTGGTCGAAGTTGGGATAGTTCTGCAGCACCGCAGCGACGCGCACAATGTGGCCGTTGAAGGTCGCTTCGCTGCCGAGTTCGACGCCCAGCTTCTTCAGCGCGGTCTTGTCGATGGCGATGTTGTACGGGACCGAGAGCGCCTCGCGCACTTGTTCGGAAAAGTCGACGGGCAAAGTCACGGCGTTGGGAATGGGATCGACGACCGAGGCTTGCACCCATTCCGGGTCGTGCTTGCCGGGGCCGTAGAAACGGCCGCCGTCGCCGTCGAGGTCGCGAACCTCGGTGACGTTCGGGTTCATGTAGACGGTCGGCAGGATGCGCGCGGGCATGCCGCCGGAATTGTTCAGCGACTTGGCGTTCGGCGGCAGCACCAGAATGTCGGCGCGCGAACGGTCGATGGTGGCGGTGTAGCCGCTGATCAGGCCGACAAAGAGCCCGGACATGCCGAGCACCAGCACCCCGGCCGACGCCAGAGCCACGATGGCGGCCATGTAGCGGCGCCATTCGAAGAGCAGAGTTGAGAGCGCTAGGCTCAAGTTTAGTCCCCCGGGCATGACCTATCGATATTCGATAAATCGCGTACGCCGAAGCGTTTGCCTCCCAGTGATGCAGTTGGCGCGACGAATGGATGCGCGGGGGCGGGCGAAAATCAGTTCGGGCGGGCCGCCGGCCCAAAACGATCGAAGGCGACCCCTTTCGGGGCCGCCTTCTTTTGCGGTGTTTGGGCATCGGGGCGTGTTGGGAGTGCTTCCAATGTCCGAGCGCTCAACGCGCGGCGCGATGGAAGGTTTCACTCCGAAACGCACATTTCCAAAGTTTAATCCGCCGCGCCGTTCGGTTAATGCGGCGTCTGGCAATGCTGGGCCTCCCAGCGTGTGCTGATCGCCTGCATGCGCGTTTGGTCGAGCCCGTTCATCGACGAATTCAGCCGGCCCATCTGCGCTTGCATGCGTTGCTGGTTTTGCGCGGCCTCTCCTTGCGCCTGTTGTTGCTGATGCTGTTGCGCGGCGGCGCAAACAAACGGGATCAAGCACGCGAGCGCGTTCACCGGCGCTTGCGCTTGAGCCTCACGCTCGCGTTGCTGCGCCTCGTTGTACATCGACTGCGCTTCGGCCCCGAATTGCGGATCGAGCTGATGCGACATGACCTGGCCGTCAGCCGTCATCTCTGTTTGCATCTGCGCGCAGGTCATCGTGTCGACCGGCGGCAGATTTGCCTGCGCCGCTGACGCCGCCGACGCCGCCGTGCTGGGTGCGCCAGCGCCGCCAGTTTGCGCGAACGCCGCAGCGGTGCAACAAACCGCGATCGCGGACACGGCGACGAGATGCCTAAGCATGTCTTCCTCCTGCAAAGCCCCGCCAGCTTCGAGCCACAACGTAGCGCGTCACCGTACACCTGCCGCTGACCGTGGTCACATCACAGCACGGCCGCGGATGAATTGAACTGCAGTTGGAACGAACGGTGACCGCGATGGAAACTAGTTCCGGCTGGGAACGCTTCATCGGCGTTCGCCGCCTGTACTCCGCCGCCGGACGGAAAATCATTGCCTCGAACGCGGGAGTTCGGGTTAGTCCGAACCGAAACCGGGGTCGTTCATGAAATTTCGCTCGTTCGCCGTTTGCTTGGTGCTCGCCGGCGCCTTGGGTTCATGCGCAAAGACGCAGCCCGTCCGTCAGCGTGAATGGATCGCCGACGGCGCCATCCCGTCCCGCTATGAAATTTCCATCGATCCCAATGACGCGGCCAGTTCGTTTGCGGGCGAAGAAACGATCACGGTGCAAAACCAGCAGCCGCTTTCGAGCATCGAACTCAACGCGGCCGACCTCACCATCACGCAGGCGACGATCGACAATGCGGCCGCGACGGTGAAGCTCGACAACGACAAGCAGCGCCTCACCTTGACGCCGCAGCAAGCCGTGCAGCCGGGCACGCACCACATCCACATCGTCTATAGCGGCAAAATCTACGACACCGCCGCCGGCCTCTTCCGCACCAAATACGAAGTGAATGGGCGCGAGCAACACATGCTCATCACCCAGTTCGAACCGAGCGATGCGCGCAAGCTTGCGCCGATGTGGGACCAGCCGAACCGCCGCGCTGTGTTTTCACTGACAGTGACTGCGCCCGCCGGTCAGCACGCCATCTCCAACATGCCCGCGACTTCGACCGAACAACTCGATGGCGGACGCACGCGCACGCATTTTGCCGACACGCTGCCGATGGCAAGCTATCTCCTGTTCGTCGGCGTCGGCGACATCGACCGCATCACCACCCATGTCGATGGCGTCGAAATCGGCGTCATCACCCGGCGCGGCGCGGGCGAGCGCGGTCGCTACGCCCTGCAAGCGGCGGCGGATGTGCTCCATTATTACAAGGAATATTTCGGCATCCCGTATCCGCTGCCGAAGCTCGACATGATCGGCGCGCCGGGCGCGGGCGGCGGCTTTGCCGCGATGGAGAATTGGGGCGCCATTCTCTATTTCGACCAATATCTGCTGCTGGACGAACATTCCGGCGAAGCTGAGCGTGAGACGGTGTTCGGCGACGTCGCGCACGAGATCGCGCACCAATGGTTCGGCGACCTCGTCACGATGCAATGGTGGGACGATCTCTGGCTCAATGAAGGCTTTGCGTCATGGATGGCGTCGAAGGCGACAGAGCACCTGCATCCTGACTGGCATCCGTGGCTGCAGCAGCTTTCCGGCGGCGCCGCGCGGGTGATGACCACCGACGCACGCGCGGGCACCCATCCTGTGGTGCGCCCGGTCGATACGATCGATGAAGCCAACCAAGCGTTCGACGGCATCACCTATGATAAGGGCTTGGCCGTCATTCGCATGATCGAAGCTTATGTTGGTGAGGAAGCGTTCCGCACCGGCGTTCACAACTATCTGGAAGCGCACAAGCTCGGAAACTCGGTCACGTCGGATCTGTGGAGCGCGGTGCAGGCCGCATCTGGCCAGCCGGTGATGGATATCGCGCAGGGCTTCACCAGTCAGGAAGGCTATCCGATCGTCCGCGCCAGCGGTGGCGCGTGTAACGCGCAAGGCAACGGCGGCGACACCATCAACATCGCGCAAAAGCGGTTTGCGCTCGATGATACTGCGCGCACCAATACGCTCTGGGCCATACCGATGGTGGCGCAACGTTTGGGTGGGCAGCCTGCGCGCAGCGTCGTACCGGCGCAGGTGCAAGCGTCGATCAGACTTGCGGGCTGCGGTCCTTACATTCTCAATGCCGGGCGCAGCGCCTATTTCCGCGTGCTCTACGACCAAGCCAATCTGCAAGCGCTGGGGCAGAATTTCGCGCAGCTTCCAGCCGACGATCAGCTAGGCACTTTGCTGGACTATTGGGCCTTCGCGCGAAGCGGCGATGCGCCATTCTCGGCTTATCTCGATCTGATGACGCGCACGCCTGCCAATGCGGACGCGCTGGTGGCGGCGGATAATGTCGGCTCGGTGGCCGCGTTGCATCAGTATTCCAAAGGACGCGCCTCGGAAGCGTCGGTGGCCGCGTGGGGCCGTGCGCAATTGCAGCCGCTCATGGCGCGGGTCGGCTGGACGCCGCGCGCCAACGAAGCGCCGAACGAAACCAGCTTGCGCGATGAGGTGATCGGCGCACTCGGCGGCATGGGTGATGACGCGGTGATCGCCGAAGCGCGGCGGCGTGTGGAACACGATCAATTGCCAGCGGGTATCCGCGACACCACGCTCGGCGTGTATGCCTACAATGCAACGGCGCCGCAGTACGAAAGATTGGTTGCGCAAGCGCGTGCAGCCAACGACTTCGTCGAGCAGCGGCGCTTGTGGCTGATCGTGGCGCAAGCGCACGATCCTGCGTTAGCGCAGCGCACGCTCGACTTCACGCTGACGGACACCATCCCGCAGCAGATCCGCGCAACCTTGATCGGCAGCATGGCCGCCGATCACAACAAGCAGGTCTGGGATTTCGTGGTCGCACACCGGGCTCAGATCGAGACATGGCTCGAAGGCCCGATCCGCGTCTCCTTCCCCATCGGCATCGCCTCGGCGAGCGGCGATCCGGCGATGGTCGACGCGCTTGAGACTTACGGGCGGAATTTCCCGGCGAGCGTGCGTGAGCAAGTAGTGGGCGCTGAAGCGTCGATCCGCCTGCGCGCGGACACGATCACGCACCGCTTTCCGCAAGCCGAACAGTGGATCGCCGCCCACCAAAGTGCTCCAGGGCGCTGACGCATCGAGGCTCGATTTCCCTGACGCGTTTTTGTACGGTGCCCGCAGAAGGTGGGTTCCATGAAGAAAATCGTGTTGGCGTTGGCATTGGCGGCGGCGACGAGCTTGGGGACCGCGCAAGCGCAGACCTCGGCCTTGGGCTGGGCGGCGGACTTGGCGGGATCGTGTTGGCAAGGCGTCAACGCACGTGGCGTGCAGATTGATCGCCAGTGCTTCCAATTGCAGTTCGGCCGCTTCCTGCGCGGCAACGTCACGCGCGCCGACGGTTTGAACAGTTCCACCGTTTTCGGTCGCAACGCTGAGCGCCAGCGCCTGGAGATGTATGCGTGGAGCAACAATAACGACCCCGCCGTCTACACGCCGGAATACGACAGCAACGGCGTGCTCGCGTTCGCCGAAGTGGGCGGCCGCGTGGTGTGGCGCCGCGTCGATGGCGACAATTTTCAAATCGTACGCCAACGCAGCGATGGCCGCGCGTGGAGCGATATCAGCGTCATCACCTATCATCGCGACGGCGCAGCGCCCGCTGCGTTCGAAGCGGTTGGCGCCACAGTCACGTCAGGTTCGGGCGGCTTTGGCTGGCTCGATCAAGAAGCGGGACATTGCGTGCATCAGAGCGAGCCGCAGGTGAACCTGCACAATCGCGGTTGTCTCTCCTGGGAATATCCGCACGTGCTGCGCCAAACTTGGTACTGGGGCAGCCAAGCAGCGAGCGGCGAAACGGTGATGTTCAAAATCGGCCATAACATGCGCTTCTTCTACTGGGATGCGCAGGGCAATTTCGGACAAGGCGCGTCAAACTTCGTCAGCAACGCCCTCTATTCGGTGAAGGACGCCTCGCCCAACCAACGCACCTCGTTGCGGCGGGTGACCGATGGCTTCAACTCGGTGACCGAGGTCCGCGACACGGAATCCGCGGGGCGGCCTTGGACGCTGAGCCACAGCGTCCGGCTGAAGCACGACTAGACCTTCAGGCGGTAGCCGGTCTTGAAAATCCAATAGACGGTACTGAGGCAGATCAGCAGGAATGCGGCGATAGCCGCCAGACTGACAGCGATGTCGATGTCGGCGATGCCGTAGAAGGCCCAGCGAAAACCGCTGATTAGGTAGACGATCGGATTGAACTTGGTGACGGTCTGCCAGATCGGCGGCAGCATCTTCAGCGAATAGAAGGTGCCGCCGAGAAACGTCAGCGGCGTCAGGATCAGCATCGGCACGATCTGCAGCTTCTCAAAGCCGTCCGCGAGGACGCCGAGGATGAAGCCGAACAGGCAGAACGAAAGCGCGGTCAGCACGAGGAAAAGCAACATCGCCAGCGGGTGCATGATGCTGAACGGCACGAAGAGGCGCGCGGTAGCAAGGATGACGAGGCCGATGATCACCGACTTGGTCGCGGCCGCGCCGACGTAACCGCACACGGCCTCCATCGGCGACACCGGCGCAGACAGCAATTCGTAAATCGTGCCCGCCCATTTTGGCATGTAGATGCCGAACGACGCGTTGGAGACACTCTCGGTCAGGATCGAAAGCATGATCAAGCCTGGCACAATGAACGCGCCATAGCTCACGCCGTCGACAGCCACCATGCGCGCGCCGATGGCTGAGCCAAACACGATGAAATAGAGTGAGGTGGACAGCACCGGCGAGAACAAGCTCTGCCCCAATGTGCGAAACCAGCGCGCCATTTCAAATTTGAAGATGGCCTGGACGGCATGGATGTTCATGTGCGGTGCACCAGCGAAACGAAGATGTCTTCCAGCGAGCTTTGCTCGGTGTGGAGGTCTTTGAAATCGACGCCGAGTTCGCTTAGACGCCGCAATAGGCCGGGAATGTCGCTCTGCTGCGCTTCAAACGAATAGACCAGCTGATAGCCATTGCCGGCCAACTCGACATGATAGCCGTTCAAGCCGTCCGGCACTTTTTCCAGCGGCCCCTGCAATTCCAGCGTCAGCTGCTTCTTGCCGAGCTTCTGCATCAGCGCGTTCTTTTCCTCGACTAGAATGAGTTGGCCTTTGTTGATGACGCCGACGCGATCGGCCATTTCCTCGGCTTCCTCGATGTAGTGTGTCGTCAGAATGATGGTGACGCCATTGGCGCGCAGTCCGCGCACCATCTCCCACATGTCGCGCCGCAACTCGACATCGACGCCGGCAGTGGGTTCATCGAGAAAAAGGATGGTGGGCTCGTGCGAGAGCGCCTTGGCGATCATTACCCGCCGCTTCATGCCGCCGGAGAGCGCCATGATCTTGTCGTTGCGCTTCTCCCAGAGCGAAAGATCGCGCAGGACTTTCTCGATATGAGCGGGGTTCGGCGGAAACCCGAACAGGCCGCGTGAGAAGCTGACCGTGTCGATGACGCGTTCAAACGCGTCGGTGTGCAGCTCCTGCGGCACCAGGCCAACTTTCTTGCGTACGCTCTTGTAGGCGGCAGCGTTGTCCTCGCCGTCGACGACGATGGCGCCGGTGGATTTGTTGACGATGCCGCAGACAATATTTATGAGCGTGGTCTTGCCCGCCCCATTGGGGCCGAGCAGCGCGAAAATCTCGCCTTTGTTGATCTCTAGATCGATGGGCTTCAGCGCCTGCAGACCCGACGCATAGGTCTTTGAGACACCCTTGATGGAAATGATGGGCTGCATGCGACTCGACGCGTTGAAATGGATTGGCGCGACATAAGGAACCCGGCGCGAATGCGCCAGCCCCTTGCGTTAAAGACGGCGAGGCGCGGCCGTTTCCGACAGCGCCGTAAAGAAAAGCGCCCTCGCCCACACTATCTTTGTGGGCATGCGACCGAGCGAACTGCTCTGCCCCAAGCCCGAAGGGCTCTATTGCCCAAAGGCGGACATCTATATCGACCCCACGCGCCCCGTTGAGCGGGCGCTGATTACCCATGGCCATTCCGATCATGCGCGCGCCGGGCACGGACGCGTCTTGGCGACGCCGGAGACACTGGCGATCATGGGCGCACGCTATGGCGACGCGTTCTGCGGGTCGAAGCAAGATCTGCGTTATGGCGAAAACCTCGCCCTTGGCGGCGTGACGTTCTCGTTGCACTCGGCCGGACACGTGCTTGGGTCGGCGCAGGCGGCGGTTGAATGCGACGGCCTGCGCATCGTGGTGAGCGGCGACTACAAGCGCCAGCCCGACCCCACCTGTCCGTCGTTCGAGGTGATCAAGTGCGATGTGTTCATCTCGGAGGCGACGTTTGCGCTGCCGGTGTTCAAGCACCCGTCAGCAGAGCAAGAGGTACGCAAACTGATGAGTTCTGCGGCCCTTTTCCCGGAGCGCACCCACTTGGTGGGCGCGTATGCGCTCGGCAAAGCGCAGCGCGTGATGGCGTTGCTACGCCAATGCGGTTGGGACAAGCCGATCTTCGTGCATGGCGCGCTGATGGAGCTGACGCGGCTCTATCAGGAGTTTGGCGTTGAGCTTGGTGACGTCCAGCACGTGACCACTGCGCCGAAGAGCTTCTACGCCGGCGCCATAGTGCTCTGCCCACCGTCAGCATTGCTGACGCCGTGGGCGCGGCGCTTTCCAGAACCGGTGAATGCGTTTGCATCGGGCTGGATGCGCATACGCGCGCGGGCGCGGCAACAATTGGTGGAGTTGCCATTGGTCATTTCCGATCACGCAGATTGGACCGACCTCACACAGACGATCAAGGACACCGAAGCCGGCGAAATCTGGATCACGCACGGCGAAGCCGATGCACTGGCGCATTGGTGCAAGCTGCAAGGTTTGGAAGCCAAAGCGCTGCATCTTGTCGGCTATGGCAACGAGGAAGAACCGCCGGAAGCCGCCGCATGAACCGATTTGCGGCGCTTCTGGATCGCCTTGCGTACGAGCGCGGACGCTTGGGTAAGCTGGCCCTGCTCGAAGCATACTTTCGTGAAACGCCAGACCCGGATCGCGGTTGGGCTCTGGCAGCGATGACTGGCTCGCTTTCGTTCAAGAATGCCAAGCCCGCGATTGTCCGCAATCTCGCAGAAGAACGCTTTGATCCGACACTGCTGCACCTCTCATATGACTATGTCGGCGATCTCGCGGAAACGGTTGCGTTGTTGTGGGCGCCCAGCGACACGCGGGCCAACACAGAGCTTTCTCTGAGCGATGTCGTCGAGGGCTTGCAGACGACGAGCAAGGAAGATTTGCCGGCGCGGCTGGCGGAATGGCTCGATCGCTTGGACGAAAACGGTCGTTGGGCGCTGCTGAAGCTGATCACCGGCGCGTTGCGCATAGGTGTTTCCGCGCGCTTGGCGCGCACCGCGCTGGCGCGATTGGGGCGACGCGAGCCGGATGAGATCGAAGACGTATGGCACGCCGACCAACCGCCCTATCCGGCGCTGTTTGCGTGGCTCGAGGGCAAAGGTGAAGCGCCGCGTGTGAACACGGCGGTGCGCTATCATCCGGTAATGCTGGCGCACGCCATCGAGCCGCCGGAGTTCGAAGCGCTCGATCCAAACGATTTTGCCGCCGAGTGGAAATGGGATGGGATCCGCGTGCAAGCCGCCGCTGGTCTCGATCCGCACGGCAAGCGCGTCACGCGTCTGTTTTCGCGTACCGGCGAGGATGTTTCCGGCGCGTTTCCCGATCTGACGGCGGGCTTTGATTTCGACGCGGTCCTGGACGGCGAATTGCTGGTGAAGAAGGCCGGGCGCGTGCAAGATTTCAACACGCTGCAGCAAAGACTCAATCGCAAAACGGTGACGGCCAAGATGATGGCCGACTATCCTGCCTTCGTCCGCGTGTACGACCTGATCTCGCTCGACAACGAAGACTTACGCGCGCTCACCTTCGAAGAACGCCGGTCCAAGCTGGAGGCGTTCATCGCGGCGCATCCGCTTGCGCCGATCGATCTATCCCCGATGGTGCGGTTCGACACTTGGGAGCAGTTGACCGCAGCACGCGCCGATCCTGCAACGCATGGCGTGCCGTTCGATGCGGACGCGGTCGAAGGCGTCATGATCAAGAAACGCGATGCGCCGTATTTGGCCGGGCGGCCTAAGGGCTATTGGTTCAAGTGGAAACGCGATCCGATGGTGATCGACGCGGTGCTGATGTACGCTCAGCGCGGCCACGGCAAACGAAGCTCGTTCTACTCGGACTACACGTTTGGCGTCTGGACCGGCGAAGGCGCGGAAGAACACCTGACGCCTGTCGGCAAAGCGTATTTCGGTTTTACCGACGAAGAACTTGCCGAACTCGACCGCTTTGTGCGCAACAACACGACCAACCGCTTCGGCCCGGTGCGCGA
This sequence comes from Terricaulis sp., assembly GCA_047601265.1. Lineage (GTDB taxonomy): Bacteria > Pseudomonadota > Alphaproteobacteria > Caulobacterales > Aquidulcibacteraceae > Vitreimonas. Next base: position 17,866 of record JASGJR010000001.1, on the reverse strand, counting down.
AGTCACGCACACCAAGGACGCCGGGCTCGTGCTGGAAGTCGCGTTCGAAGGCTTGCAACGCTCGACGCGGCACAAGTCCGGCATCGCCATGCGCTTTCCGCGCATCTCCCGGATCCGTTGGGACAAGCCGTCACGCGAGGCGGACAGGCTTGAGGCGGTCGAAAAGCTGCTGGAGTCCCCGCGCGCGACGAAGCGCTAGGCGCCGATCAGTGCTGTAGCGTCAAGCAGCAGACACACCACGCCCGCGACGGCGGCCAACGCATGGACGACCACAATCGGCTTCGGCGGCGGCAATTTGCGCAGCTGGAATGTCACCATGTAAAAACCGCCGAGCGCTGCAATCACGAGCAAGGCGGCGCCGATGGTGAGCACGGTTGCGGTGGCGCCTTTGTAAATGGCGAGGAGCAGCAACACGAGGCCCGATGCCGCCAACAGGCCATGCAGAATGACTGCGATCCAGGGTGGCGTTGCACCGCTGAAAATGCGCGTCGCCATGTAGATGCCGAACACGGCAGCGACCAGAAACACTACGACTGCAAGCCCAATCATCTACCCTCTCCCGTTTTCGTTTTTAGCCTTGCGTGAGCGCGGCCACGGCGCGCGCGGTCATGCGTTCGCAATTCTCGCCATCGAAGCGCAGGGTTTCGGCGAGTGCGGCGCGAAAGTCAGGATCGATTTCCTGACGCAACCGCCGCCGGGCGCGCAGATGGCGCGTCTTCACGGTGGCCGCGAGAATGTCGAGCGCAGCGGCCGTTTCTTCTACACTCATCTCTTCAAGATCGCGGAGCACTAGGACCGTGCGAAACTCCTCAGGAAGACGCGCGATCGCGGTCTCGATCGCCTTCGCCAGTTCTGCGCGCAACATGTGAAATTCCGGCGAGCGCGTGGAAACGCCCATGAGCTTTTCGCGATATTCGTCGAGCTGACTGACATCAGCGTCGGCCAACGACCGCTTGCGCGCTTCTCTGGCGCGTTTGCGCGACAGCGCTTCGTTGATCACGATACGGGTAAGCCAAGTGGAAAGAGACGATCGCCCTTCGAACGGCGGCCCGGTGAACGCCTTCACATACGCGTCCTGCACGGCTTCCTCCGCGTCGGGGCGATTGCGCAACACGCTCCAGGCAGCACGATAAAGACGCTGATTGTTGCGGGTAGTGAGCAAGCGAATGGCCTGCGAATCCCGCGCATGTGCACGGGTAGCGAGTTCGAGTTCGCTGAGCGTCTGATAGTCGCGCGCTGCGTCCATTTCAGCCTTCCGACCCCTTAGATGGGGTCTAGGGCGAAAGGTTCCCGGAAATCTCCGGCAACTCAGAACAAATGCGCCCAACCGACGAAAAAGCGGGCGTCGTCAGCGGCGCGGGTGATGCCGATATCGACGCCGGCGTCGATCTGAGTATCCGCGTTGCAGAGATAGGTGGCGCCGATGTCGAACGTGCCGGCGGTCGCGCCCTCGCTGCGGTCGGCAAACAATTCGCCGTAGGCGGCGACCTTGTCGGTGAATTGGTGGGTGAGGTTCACGCCGCCAAAGACGTCGGATTTGTACACACCTAGATCGCTCACAGCGCCGCCCCCTGCCGTGTAGGTGATGCCGTCCTTGTCGCTGAGAGAAAACGCGCCGGTGGCGATCAAACCGCCTCCGACTGCGCCATCGCCTTGATGATTAGTCGCGGTGGGCAAGGTCACAAACCCGATCAGCGCGAACGCGGGCGCGTCGCCGTTTTGTCCGGCGAAGGTATGGCGCACGCGCACAGTGGTGTCGCCAATGCCGCTCTCGCTGTCGCGATTGGCGCTCGCGCCGACATACGGCGCGACGCTAGCTTCGGCATCCCAACCAGTAGCTAGGCCATAACGAATGTCGGTTTGCAGCGCGCTCCAGTTCTTGCCGCCGCTGCCATGCGCGTAGCCGCCAATTTCCGTTTCTACCTGCCAACGACCCGCAGGCACGGAAATCGGACTTTCAGTGTTGCCCGGACGGCCCGGCGTTAAATCGTCGGCTAATGCAGGCGAGGCTAACGCAACGAAAGCTGCAAGTGCGACGATTCTGACGGTCATGTTTTTCTTCATACGCGCAAGACACGCGAAGCATGACGCGCGATTGTCAACGAATTGCTCTAGCCGAGGGGCGCGCCGTGCCCAATGATCGGCGGCTCAACGAGCAATGGTTGCAGCGAGCGACGCCGGCTTAGGGGAGCGCGGATGCCAGCAGTTTTTGTACATGGCGTGCCCGACACCTTCCGCGTGTGGCGACCGCTTGTGCGCGCACTCACGCGCAAAGACACGATCTGCTTGGCGCTACCTGGCTTCGACGCGCCGCGTCCGCCGGGATTCAAAGCCGACAAGGACAGCTACGCCGCGTGGTTGGTGGATGAACTGAAAAAGATCGATGGGCCGATAGATCTGGTCGGCCACGATTGGGGATCGCTCCTGGTCACGCGCGCGGTGTCGGTCGCGCCCGACCTGGTGCGCTCGTGGTGCGCTGGCGGCGCTCCGCTCGATCCCGATTATGTTTGGCACGAAACCGCCCAAACTTGGCAAACACCGGGCAAGGGCGAAGAGCTGATGCAAATGGTTACGCCGCAAGTCATGACCCCGGCGCTCGCAGCACAGGGCATTCCCATGGACGCCGCGCGCGAAACCGCCGAGCACATCGACGATGAGATGAAGCAGTGCATCCTTGCGCTCTATCGCTCGGCGACGCGCGTGAGCGATGACTGGTTTGCGGGGCTGAAAAATATCAAAGCGCCCGCGCTCATTCTGTGGGGCGCTCGCGATCCTTACGCGTCGCCGCAATTCGGCGAGCGCTTAGCGCAGAATGTCAGCGGCGCGTTTCAGAGCGTCGATTCCGGCCACTGGTACGAGGTGGAGCAGCCGGATTTCGTAGCGCGGCGGCTGGAGGCGTTCTGGGCGGAGCTAAGCTAGCCGTTCAATGCGAGTGATTTTGATAATTGCTTTGCATACGATCGATCATGGCGCCCTCCGGTTGAATCGCCTGCGCGAAGCGCCGCTCGGGATGCGCCCGGCAATTGGCGATCGCCTGATCCCACCGGTGCGCGAATGATTCATTACTTTCGACACTGAGCGCACCACCCTGTCCCATGCGCGCTAGTGTACCCAGGCCCCTGATCATCAGAAAGAACCTGTTGTCAGCGAGCGTCTTGTCGCTGAACGCGCTACGCCACCAATCCATGTCGAGCACGAACTGTCGACACGTATACATCGCCGCGCCGACGCCCTCGTTCGAAGTGTACGAATAATACTCCACGGGCAGCGAGGCGATGGCCGCAATTGCGGCCCCGCTTGCGTCCTCGGCCGGCTCGAACACTGAAGCGTTCGCAAACGCCAACGCGTTATCGTCAAGCGCTGGCGCGCGGCTGCTGGTTTGCACCGTGGCGTAGTGCATCTTGCCGTCAACGCCGACTAGCCCCCGGATCACCACGGCGCCGTGATGTCCGAGCGCTCGCTCAGTATCGGGATACTCGAAGGCTCCCGATATCCAGTGCGGTCGCGCGGAAATGCGCGTCTGGTTCGCTTCGGCTGCAGACCATTCTGCCTGCTGCTCTGGCGCAAGAGCCGGCGCCGGCGGCCCACTAGCATTCTGCTGCGCCGATGCAGCCGTTGCGAGCAGAACCAAAGCGGCGAATGCAATCATCTTCACGCCCATAGGCTTACCCTTTAGCCTTCAGCGTCACGCCCGGTGGCAACGCAACATTTTCCGGCACGAAGAAGTCCGGCATCAGGTCCTTGCTCGGGTCGACGCGGTACTTGTCGAAATCGCGCTCGCCTTCGGCGTACAACAAAACATCGTCGATGAAGAAATTGCCGGTGCATTGCCGCGACGGCTTGTTGAAGATCGCATATGCGGCGTCGGCGATGATGTCGGTGGTGCGGCAGTGCTTCATGCCTTCTTCGCCCGCCAGCGCAAACTGGATAGCGGCAGTGGCGACGCCGGTGCGCGGCCAGAGTGCATTGAAAGCAATGCCGTCGTCTTTGAATTCCTCGGCCATGCCCAAGACGCACATGCTCATGCCGAACTTGGCCATCGTGTAGGCGACGTGTCCGGCAAACCAGCGCGGGCTCATGTCGAGCGGCGGCGACAGCATGAGCACGTGCGGGTTTGCCGCTTGTTTGAGATACGGAATGCAGGCGCGCGAGGTGATGAACGTCCCGCGGGCGTTCACCTGGTTCATCAGATCGTAGCGGCGGATGTCGGTCTGCAGCGTGCCGGTGAGCTGGATGGCCGAAGCGTTGTTCACGCAGATGTCGATCCCGCCGAATTTGGCGACCGCCGCCTCGACCGCTGCCTTGACGCTGTCCGGTTCGCGCACGTCCACCACCAGCGGTAGCGCATGGCCGCCAGCGCGCTCGATCGCTTCTGCGGCGGAATAAATTGTGCCAGGCAGCTTCTTGTGCGGCTCGGCGGTCTTGGCGGCGATGACCACGTTGGCACCGTCCCGGGCGGCCCGCTCCCCAATCGCCAAGCCGATGCCCCGGCTCGCGCCGGTGATGAATAAGGTCTTTCCCTTCAAGCTCATGGACGTCTCCGATCGGGGCCAGCATAGGCGCTTCGCCGCAGGGTTCTACCGCGCTCACGACCCCGTTAAGGCCTTGACGGCGCCCAATTCACGCGGAGAGTCCGCGCTCGAGGGTGACAAGAATTTACTGGAGGAACCGCTCTATGCGCGCGCTTGCGTATGCCGCCATTTTCGGCGTGGGATTGATGGCGGCTGGCGTTGCCACCGCGGACACTTGGACTGACCCGGCTGGCCGTTTCACGGTCGACGTGCCGCACGGCTGGCGCGTGCAGCCGCTGTCGAGCACCGGCCACACCTACATCAAGATCGGCAACGCCGACCACGAATGCCAACTCGTCGCCACGCCGAACTCCGCCACAGCGACCGCTTCACCGGCGGCGGTGCGCCGCGCGGGGGCTGATGCAACGCAGTTCACGCAAAACTCCTGGCTGCGCCTGGCGAACTCGATCACCCCGGTGTTTCCAAGCAATTCGGCGCAATTCCTGTCTGGCACGCAAGATAGCGGCGGTGGTTTCTGGCCGCTACAACGCGCTGAGCTCAAGTCGCCGAACGGCGTCGGCAATCCGCCGCTGCCGATCAGCACGGTGCACGCTGGCCTGACGACGCGGCCCGGCATGGACATTATGGGCTTCTGCTACACGATCAGCGATCCCGACTATCCAACGCCGGACAATCCCGCTGCGTTCGATCCGGTGCTGCGCTCGCTCGGCACCACCAATGACGCGACGCTGCAAGCTGCAGCCGAAGCTGCTGACGCCGCGCATGCGGCCGCTGCGGCACAAGCCGCGCAAGCGCCGCAGCAACCAGCGCAACAGCCCGCGCAACAGCAGCAACATCGGCCCGACCATCGCGAAGGCCCGTCGCTGAGCCACCCGTAAAGGGGCGGCTAAACTAGGTAAATGCTTGGTTATCCGAGCATTTACGCGCAATTCACGACGATGGCTCATGAACATGGGCCATGTTCGGGAGAATCCTCGATCACGCAGAAGAAGCGCGCCTGAGCCAGCTCGGGCGCGCTTCGGCGTTGCGCGCCGGGATTTGTATCGCCGTCGCCTTGAGCGCCGGTGCGCTGGCGATGTTTGCGCCGCTTATGTCGTTACTGCTGCTGGCGTTGCTCGCGGCGCGCGCTTTGATGCAAGGCGGCGAATTTCGTTTCGATGCGTATGCGCTGATTGGCCCTCTGCTTGCCGCGGCGATCGTTGGCGTTGCTGTTGGCCCCGCTGGCGCAATGGGCGTTCTGTTCGTGTGGCGGCTGCAAGCCGATACGCGCTGGAGCATTCGCGAAGCCTCGCGCTTGGCGATGATTTCAGGCCATCCGTCCGAGACGACGCCGCGCGCGCTCGCGCATCTGTGGCTGACGCCGCTCTATGGTTTGGCGCTGGTCGCCTACACTTCGCCGCATATGTTGGCGGGCCTTCCGCTCGACCTGCCGCACGTCCAGGCGTGGATGCCGATCGCCGCTGCGTGCGTGGCGGCGCTCGGCTTTGCCGATTGGGCGTTGCGCGCAGCGGCTGATTGGCGCTTGGGCGAACTCGCCGTCGCGCCTGTCGCGCATGTGCTGGCCCACCACGCGCTCTTCCTGCTCGCGTACGGCATTACCGGCGATGTTTCGTACGGCGTTGTCGCGCTGTTCGCGTGGCGCTTGATGCAAGCAGCGCCCATGGGCGTGGCTCAGCCCAGTTTGACTGCGGTCCCGTAAGCCAGAACCTCAGTCGCGGGCGTTTGCGCGCCCGCCTCGGTCGCGTCAAAGCGCAAACCGATCACGGCGTCCGCACCCATGGACTGCGCGTGTTCAATCAAACGATCCAGCGCCTGTTCGCGGGTTTCGGCCAAGAGCTTGGTGTATTCGTGGATCTCGCCGCCGACCAACATGCGGAAACTGGCGACAATGTTGCGCCCGATGGAGCGCCCGCGCACCACGTTGCCGCGCGCGATCCCTAAATGCCGCGCTATCGTACGCCCCGGTACGTCGAATGTGGTCGACAAGATCATTGCTTCTCCCCGCTGCCCACTGCCTGACTTATCGCTGCACGTCGCGATAGCGTTGCCGCAACTCGTCGCCGGTTTGATCGGCGATCACGCGAACGACAATCCAGACAATGCCGATGAACATCAAAAACACGCCGAGGCACGCCGTCAGCATGAGCGCGACGGCGCCGGTAACGCCCATTGCCGCGCCCGCCAGCCCACCGGCAAAAGCCGCCGTGAACGCCGCGCCAACTCCCATGAACCACGACAGCGCGAGCAAGCCCAGGCCGGTGCAGAAGCAGATCATCGCGTTGGTGGAGCGGCGCTCCGGGTTCGGCGCTTCAGACGGGGGCATAGCGAATGACTCCCTTGTCATCGATGACACGCTTAGCCAAGCCGCGCCCCACCAAACAATTGGTGTGGGCGATGGCTTCGCCGGTGGCCATACCGAGCAAATCGCCGCCGATCTTGCGCGCAAATAGTGCGCCGAACAAATCGATCGAACGGCGCGGCAATTCCTGTAGGCGCTTCATCACCCGGCTCAGCGCCTTCTCGTGACCTTCGATCAGATTGTCGAGCCGGTCATGCACGCCAAGAAACGGCTCGTTATGCGCAGGCAGCGTAAGCACGTCGCCGGGCACAGCACCCAGCAACTTGTGACAGGAGTTGATCCAATCGGCGAGCGGATCGCCTTCGGGCTCAGTGGGAAACACCGAGACGTTGGATGAGATTTTCGGCAGCACCTGGTCGCCGGAGATGAAGAGCTTCAATTCCGGTTGCCACAAACACACGTGCTCGGGCGAATGTCCGTTGCCGGTGATGACGCGCCACGTGCGCCCGCCAATGTCGATCGCATCGCCGTCGCAGACGCGGTGAAACGCATCTGGCATCCGCGATACGGCTTTGCCGAAACCACCGAAGCGCACTTTGTAAGAGTCGAGCGCATCTTCGTCCCAGCCGGCGGCGCGATAGAATTTCACGCCTTCTTCCGGCGCCTCACGGCCGGTGTCGGCGACAAGCATGCGGCCGGTGATGTATTCGAGCCGGCTCATCCAAAGCTCTGCATCGAACTTGCGCGTGATCCAGCCGGCGAGACCCATGTGATCGGGATGCATGTGCGTGCAAATCACACGCTTGACCGGACGACCTTGCAGATTGGCTTCGAAAATCGCGCGCCAATGACTGCGCGCCTCTTCGATGGCGACGCCGGTGTCGACAACGGTCCAGCCGTCGCCGTCTTCCAGCAGCCACAAATTGATCCACTTCAGCGCAAACGGCAGCGGCATCCGGATCCAGCGCACGCCGGGCGCAATCTCGCGCGCTTCGCCGGCAGGCGGCGGCTCCCCCAGCGGATACACCAAAGTAGGCCGCGCGGGGCGGTCGAGCTCGTCTTCGACGCCGTCCATGGACATAGGGCAACACCTCTTGAGAGGCGAATGTAGCCCCTCCTTCGCAGAGTTGCATCACATTGGATTTATCGCTTTCTAGCGCGAGGAGTTTTGACACATCTCGTCGGGTAACCGGCCGCGAGATAAGGTGGGGTCATGAAGCGTATCGTCATCTGCCTCGACGGGACCTGGCAGACGCTCAGTCAGAGCGACATTACCAATATCGGGATTATTGCCCGCAGCGTGGCGCACAAGGAAACGCGTCCCGATGGCAGCCACATCTATCAAAACGTCATCTATGCGCAGGGGGTGGGCTCCACCATCGGCGGCACGGTTGGCCGCGATTGGGCCGCACGCACCTTTGGCAGCCTGACGCGCACGCTGGGCGGCGCGTTTGGCGAAGGCTTGGATGACCTCATCCTCGATACGTATCTGCGCCTCTGCTTCGACTATGAGGATGGCGATCAGATTTTCCTGTTCGGCTTCAGCCGTGGCGCGTTCGCCGCGCGCCGGTTGGCAGGGCTGGTCAACCGCATCGGCATTGTCAGCCGCCTCCATACCGACAAGGCTTTGGTGGGCTATCAGCTCTATCTCGACCAGCCGAACGACGATGCTTCTGACGACGCAAAGAAACAGTTCGCCGAAAGCTGCCGTGCGTTCCGCTTCGAGTACGGCAAAGGCCGCCGCCGCCCTGACGGCACGCGCGAACAACTCGATACCGTACCGCCGATCCAGTACATCGGCATCTTCGACACTGTGGCGCAACGCGGCGTGCATGAAGTGATCGCGTCCTTCACGCCGTGGAACGACAGCAAGCGCTTCCGCTTCACCAATTATCACGTCCCCGATTGCGTACAGCTGGCGCGCCACGCTTGCGCGGTCGATGAAAACCGCCTCGGCTTTCCGCCTTTGCTCTGGGAAAACATCGACGAGGCCAACGCCAAACGCGGCGCGACGGATGCCGTGCAACAGCGTTGGTTTGCGGGCCAGCACGGCGACATCGGCGGCGGCATCGGTTCAAAGCTTTCCGCGGTGGCGCTCAAATGGATTGCCGACGGCGCGGTCGCGGCGGGTCTGCGTTTCTATGGCAGCTACGGCAAAGATCATTCGCCCATCGATGATGCGCTCGCCAATGCCGGCCTCGCGCTGCAATCACGCATTTCACGCCCGGCATTCTGGGAAGGGTTCGAGCCGTTCAACTACGGTTGGCGCGGCCGCAAAATCTGGAGCAACAGAGAAGCGCCGACGTCGCAGGATCTCACCAAGTATCTGCATCCCTCGGTGCTGGAACGGGCGCATCAGCGCAAGCCGCGCTACAATCCAGCGCCGCTGCGTCCATTCAGCAAAGCGATGAAAAGCTGGAAGCCGCCAAGCGATCACGCTTAGCCGAGGGCCTCGTCCGAGTAAGCGCCAGCGCCAATTCTGATCGCGCCGAGGCGTCCGGGCGCTGCCGCGAGCACGGACTCCGCGTAGTAGGCCAAGAGCGCGCTTTGGCTTTTCATCTCCGGCTTCGGTTGTTCGTCATGGGCGAGGCCGCGCGCGATGAGCATCGCGCCAGCCACGTCACCTGCCAGCATCAGATAAGCCGAAGCGCCCGCTAACGCATCCTCGCGCGCGGCCTTCAACATGAAGCCGGTCGCTTCCTTGAGTGCGTCCGCCGCCACATTGAGGCGCGGTGCGGCTGGGTGCTGCTTGATGGCTTTGGCGGCGGCGTATGCGCCGGCAATGAAGCTCTGCATGGCTTCGCCGCGATCGCTCAGCAGCTTGCGTCCATAGAGATCGATCGCCTGGATGCCGTTGGTCCCTTCGTAGATCGGCGCGATACGCGCATCGCGATAAAACTGCGCAGCGCCGCCTTCCTCGACGAAGCCCATGCCGCCATGCACCTGCACGCCGAGGCTGGCCGCTTCGACGCCGAGTTCGGTGCACCAAGCTTTGGCGATCGGCGTCAGCAGATCCTCGCGCGCCTGCTCTCCGGCATCGGCGGCCACCGCGGTTGCGTAACAGATGGCGCGGCCCGCTTGGATCTTGGCGCGCATGTGCATGAGCATGCGGCGCACGTCGGGATGATCGATGATCAACGCGCCGCCCTGCTTGCGCTCGCGCGCGTAGGCCAACGCCTTCTGGTACGCGGCCTCGGCGACGGCGACGCCTTCCATGCCGACGTTCAGCCGCGCGGCGTTCATCATTGTGAACATTGCCGCGAGGCCGCGGTTTTCTTCTCCAATCAGCCAGCCGGTCGCGCCCTCATAGGCCATGGTGCAGGTGGGCGAAGCGTGGATGCCCATCTTCTCCTCGACGCCAATGCAGCGCACCGCGTTGCGCGAGCCATCCTCGTCGCGAAACTTCGGCACGATGAACATGGAAATGCCCTTCGAACCGGCCGGCGCGCCATCGATGCGCGCCAGCACGAGGTGGATGATATTGTCGACGAGATCGTGTTCGCCCCAGGTGATGAAAATCTTCTGGCCAGTGATGGCGTAACTGCCATCGGCTTGCGGCACAGCCTTGGTGTTGAGCGCGCCGAGATCGGACCCCGCTTGCGGTTCGGTCAAGTTCATGGTGCCCGACCACTCACCGCTGATCAGCTTGGCGAGGTAAAGGCGCTTCTGATCCGGCGCGCCGTGCTGCTCGATGGCTTCGATGGCGCCTAGAGTCAGCATCGGCAGAAGACCGAAACTCATATTGGCTGCATGCAACGTCTCGAACACCGCCAGCGCAACTGCGCGCGGCAAACCTTGGCCGCCATAGGCGGGATCGGCGGCAAGCCCCTGCCAGCCCGCTTCCCTGAACGACGCGTAAGCTTGCTTGAACCCCGGTGCGGCGGTGACCACGCCATCCTTCAGCGATACGCCCGCTTGATCGCCGCTGCGGTTCAACGGCGCCAGCGTATCGGCGGCAAGCGAACCGGCGCCATCGAGAATGGCCTCGAGCAATTCCGGATCGATGTCGGAAAAGCGGCTGCGCAGCGACCAGAGATCGGCGCACGCCTCCAGCGCAAAGCGCATGTCCGCAACCGGCGCGCGATAGCTCATTTCCGTCTCCTCGCCGCAAAGTCGGACATGCGGCGCCGCAAATCAATTCGGTTCACGAGGCGCGAGCGGTCCGTTTGGCCGCATGGGGAACGGCAACCGGCGGTGCTAGCTTGGTCATGCCGGGGAATAAGGAGACGGATACATGCGTGCATGGATCATCGGCTTGAGCCTCGTAGCGCTCACTGCGTGCGTCAGTATGAAGGGTTCGCAGACGTCGAACGCAGCGCCCTTCGCCAATCCCCCGGCCACACAAACCCAGGACGCCGGCAATTATCAGACCTCAGCAAATCTGCCAGCGGGCGACTACAAGCTCGATCCGCGCCACGCGAGCGTGCTTTTCCGCATCCGCCACGAAAATCAGCTCGCTTGGTTCACGGCGCGCTTCAACACGCGCGACGCGACGCTTTCGCTAAACCCCGCCGACCCGAGCCAATCGCGCCTCACCGCCAGCGTCGATCCCAACAGCATCGACACCGGTTTGCCCGACACCGCCGACGCCATCGGCTTCAATCACGCCATCGCCCAAGCCATAGGCGTCGCCGCGACCCCGTCCATCACCTTCACCTCAACCGCCGTTCATCGCACCGGGCAGTTCACTGCCGACATCACCGGCGATCTCAACATGAACGGGCAAACACATCCGGCGCTGCTGCACGCAACCTTCGACGGCGCTGTCGTCGACCCGCTACGCGGCAACAAGGAGGTGCTGGGCTTCTCAGCTTATGGATCGATCAAGCGCAGCGATTGGGGCGCGACGCAGTGGGCGGTCGTCACCAGCGACGAGGTTCAGATCGTCATCGAGGCTGAACTGGTTCACAGCTAGGGGCGTTGCCGCTCATGGCCAATTCCGCCGCGCGCTACGCCGCTGTCGCGATCGTTCTGCACTGGGCGATTGCGGCGGCAATTCTTTTCAACATTCCGCTCGGCCTATGGATGCACGCACAAGCGGCGTCCGGCCACGTCGACACCGGCGTGTTTCGGGCGTTTCAGCTGCACAAATCGGTCGGACTCACGGTCTTGGCGCTGAGCCTGGCGCGCTTGGCGTGGCGGTTGATGAACCCACCGCCGCCACTGCCCGCCGCCATGCCCAAATGGGAGCGCTTCGCGGCGCTAACGACGCATTGGGCCTTCTACGCGCTGATGATCGCGCTGCCGCTGACGGGGTGGCTTTACGTGTCCGCAGGATGGTCCCTTGAGATGGGCAAGCCGCTGGTTGTGGAGACGCACTATTTCGGCTTGTTCAAAGTGCCGTTCCTGTTTGGGCTCGACCACAGCAGCGAGACGGCGCGCGCTTCCGCTGCTTACAGCGCCATGCTCACGCACTGGTTGATGGGGTGGGCCACGCTGGCGCTGGCCGCGTTGCACGTCGCTGCCGCGCTGAAGCATCAATTCGTGGACCGCGACCAAGTGCTCGGACACATGGTGCCCGGCGTGCACAGCGCGAAAGCGCCTGCGATCCCAGGCGATACGGCGCGCATCGCAGTGCTCAGCGGTGGCTTGGCGTTGGTCGCCCTGGGCCTGGCGGTTGCAGTCACCACGTTGTTGTCGCCGGCGCCGGTTGCCACGCCATCTCCACCGATCACGACGGCGATCGCTGGCGCGCCCGACGCCACGCCATGGCGGACACCGCCGCCGCAAGCGGCGCCGACAACAGCCGTCACCGCCGCAGCGCCGCCTCCGGTCGCACATGCGGTTGCATGGAGTGTCGATACCCCCGCCAGCAGCGTTGGCTTCACCATCACCTATAGCGGCCAGCCTTACGAGGGGGCGTTCGACCGCTGGCGCGCGGACATCCGCTTCAGCCCGGACGACCTCGCGCACTCGTCAGCCTCGGTGACGATGGAGGTCGCCTCCGCGCACACCAGCGACGCGATGCAAACCAGTCAGATCGGCTCGACGTCGTGGTTCGATAGCGCCAACTTTCCAACGGCGACCTTCCGCACCAGTGCCATCCGCCACATCAGCGGCGATCGCTACGAAACGGACGGCGCGCTGACCATCAAGGGCCACACACAGAACGTCACGCTGCCGTTCACGCTCACCATCGCCGGCAACCGCGCCACCATGAGCGGGCAGCTCTCGCTCAACCGTCAGGCGTTTGGCGTCGGCGCCGGTGACGCCAGCATAGGTGATCAGGTTGCGGTGAAGGTGCGGGTCGTGGCAACCCGGACACCGTGACGGATCAGACCAATATCGAACGCGCAGCGCAGGTGCTGAAGGCCGGCGGTCTCGTCGCGTTTCCAACCGAGACCGTGTACGGGCTCGGCGCCGACGCGACCAACGCCGCCGCCGTCGCGCGCATCTACGCCGCCAAGGGACGACCGCAATTCAATCCGCTCATCTCGCACGTGCTCGATCTCAACGACGCGCGCGGCCACGGCGTGTTCGGTGAAGCAGCCGAACGGCTCGCGGCGCGCTTCTGGCCCGGGCCGCTCACCTTGGTTCTTCAACGCAGCGACACCAGCACTGTTAGCGAGCTTGCATGTGCGGGCCTTGCCACCATCGCGCTGCGGGCGCCCGCGCACCCTGTCGCGCGCGCGTTGCTGACGGCGTTCGGCGGACCCATTGTGGCGCCGAGTGCCAACCGCTCTGGCCGCGTCAGCGCGACAACCGCTGCGCACGTCGCCGCCGATCTCGGCGGCGATGTCGACCTTATCCTCGATGGCGGCGCGAGCCCGGTAGGGCTTGAGTCCGCCATCGTCGCGGTAGATGCTGCGGGTGAGGTCACATTGTTGCGGCCGGGTGCAATCGCCCGCGAACAAATCGAGAGCGTCGTTGGCCCACTGCGTGCGCCGCACGACGGCAAGATCGCCGCGCCCGGCATGCTCGAGAGCCACTACGCCCCGCGCGCACGCCTGCGCCTCGACGTCATCGCGCCGCAAGCAGGCGAGGCGTATCTCGCGTTCGGCGCGCCCGCACCTGCGAACGGACTGACGCTTTCGGCACGCGGCGACCTCGTTGAAGCGGCGGCCAACCTCTACGCCCACTTGCGCGCGATTGATGCGACCGGCGCGCCGGTGATCGCGGTGGCGCCAATCCCCGCGCACGGCCTCGGCGAAGCTATTCGCGACCGCCTCGCCCGCGCCGCCGCACCGCGCTAAACTCCAGGAATGTCTGATCTTTACGAGCGCCTCGCGGCGCGCTTGGGGCCGAAGGGCTACTCCACCGACGCCGGCGTGATGGCAGGCTATTTGAAAGAATGGCGCGGTCGCTTTCAGGGCCGCTCACCCTTTCTCGCCATGCCTGCGGACACCGCCGAAGTCAGCGACGTTGTGCGCCTGTGCGCTGCAGCAGGTGCGGCAATCACGCCGCAGGGCGGCAACACCGGACTGGTCGGCGCGCAGATCCCAGATGGCGAAGTGCTGCTCTCGCTGAAGCGCATGAACCGCCTGCGCAGCATCGATGCGGACAACGACTCACTCGTCGCCGAAGCGGGAATCGCACTCGTCGACGTACAAAAAGCCGCCGCTGATTCGAATCGACTATTCCCTTTGAGCCTCGCGAGCGAGGGCTCTGCCACAATTGGCGGACTCATTTCGACCAACGCAGGCGGCGTGCATGTGCTGCGCTACGGCATGATGCGCGAGCTGGTGTTGGGTCTTGAAGTGGTGCTCGCGGATGGGCGAGTGCTCGCCGGACTGAAGGCGCTGCGCAAAGACAACACCGGCTACGACCTGAAGCAACTCTTTATCGGCGCTGAGGGTACGCTTGGGATCATCACCGCGGCGAGCCTCAAGTTGTTCCCGAGGCCGCGCGCGCACGAGGTGGCGTTCCTCGGCGTGCCAGATGCGCGTGCGGCGCTCGCGCTGCTGCACCGCGTCCGCGCCGAGACCGGCGCTGTCTCCGCCTTCGAAGTCATGAACCGGCTCTCGGTGGACCTCGTGGTTAAGAACGTCGCCAACACACGCGACCCGATGCCGGGCGCGCCGTTCATGGTGCTGATCGAGTTTGACTCAGCACATGCCGAAGGTCTGCGCGAGGCCATCGAAAGCGCGCTCAACAACGCGCTTGAGGCAGGCGAAGCGAAAACCGTCCTGATCGCCGAAAATGCCACGCAACAAAGGGATTTCTGGCGAGTCCGTGAAGAAATTTCCGCAGGCCATCGGCCTGAAGGCGCGCAAGTTAATCACGACGTCAGCGTTCCAGTTTCGCAAACGCCGGCGTTCCTCGCCGAAGCCAGCACTGCGATGGAGCAGATGTGTCCCGGCGTGCGCATCGTTGCGTTCGGACACATGGGCGACGGCAACTTTCACTACACGGCGATGCAGCCGCTCGGCACGGCGCCCGAGCGCTTCCCCGGCGCCGACCTAAGCCAGAAGGTCTATGAGATCGCGACGCGCCTCGGCGGTTCGATCTCAGCCGAGCACGGCATCGGCGTCGCGCGCAAAGCCGACCTCGTGAAGTTCAAGGACGCCGAATTGCTCGCACTCATGCGCGCAGTGAAGCGCGCGCTCGATCCGCACGGCGTGATGAATCCACGTGCGTTGTTGTCGTGATCGATGACGTGAATCGAAGTACATTCGCATCATCGCATCGCACGACGCGCGCACATCGTTTTGCATACGACGCGTGTTGCAAATTCATCGCGCTGTAATTTTTCAGTAGCGTTCTCGCTTGCGCATTCTATTATGTCCGCGTACTGCGGCCTCGTTGCCGTAATCACAGAGGAGCCAGGGCATGGCTAAGAAAGCGAAGAAGGCGAAGAAAGTGGCGAAGAAGGCGAAAGCCAAGAAAGCCGCTCCGCGCAAAGCTGCCGCCAAGAAGGGCGCGCGCAAGACTGCCAAGAAGGCGAAGCGCCGCTAGGCGATTTGAGCGCGGCGCTCGAAGCGAAGCGCTCAAAACCAAACACGGACCGATGGTCCAGAGATGCGCGGCACGAAAGTGTCGCGCATCTTCGTTTTGGGACACACGCGTGCGCGCACACGCTGTCCCGAGGCGCGCTCGACGCACCACGCGCTCGCAGCGCAGGTTGCGCATAATCACCGTGCGTGCAGATCACGCGCTTCGACGCGAAGTCGTTGTGACGTCTTGGTTTTTCTTCAGCACACCATCGCGCCATCTGCATCCCCACCGCATTGTTGTTGGCGCGGGGACGCTGGCGGCTACGATCAAGCCGATGAGCCAAGACAGCACGCCTCGCGCACCCATCGCCGCCGCCGGCATTGTCTGTTTTCGGGACGATGACGTGCTGCTTGTCCGGCGCGGCAAACCCCCGCTCGAGGGCCAGTGGTCGCTGCCCGGCGGGCGTATTGAGTGGGGCGAGCGCGCCGCCGACGCTGCGCTCCGCGAGTTGAAAGAAGAGACAGGTTGTGAGGCCGATCTGATCGGTCTCGTCGATGTGGTCGATGCTGTCCTGGCGAGTCGCGCCGCCGCCAACTCACCGCCCTGGGGCCACTACGTCCTCATCGACTACGCCGCGCGCTGGCGCTCCGGAGCACCGCGCGGGGGCGACGACGCGCGCGAGGCACGCTTTTTTTCAGTCGCCGAGATCGCGGAGTTGGGACTCTGGAGCGAAACGATCAGGATCATTGAGGCTGCCCGCCGCATGCGTTGAGCGTGCGCAAAGCGCGTATCGTTAAGCGCGCTAACCATGCTTGGGTGGGAACCTCCGCACACGCCGCGCGCTTACCTTTCCCCGGCAGGGCTTGTTCGCGGGCGGCAGCGGCCGATCTCGCCTACATAGAGGGCAAGGAGATCCGCGATGGCGAAGGACAGAAGCCGCGAGTTCGTCGATGACGCGCGCGAACGCGCCGAGGAGATATTCGAAGACGCCCACGCCGCCGTCGAAGACGGTCTCGACGAGGCGCACCGCTATCTGAAACGCCAATGGCGTGACCGCCCGATCGCGGTTGCCGCGACAGCGGTCGGCGTTGGGCTTATTGTCGGCCTTCTCATCGGAGGCCGCCGTTAGTGTTTGAGAACGCCTTCTCGCGGGTCGTTGCAGTTGCAGCAGCCAGCGCGGCGGCGGTGATGGCCGTCTTCGCCGCCGGCTTTGCGCTCTACGCTTTGGTTGCGCCGCTGGTGGGGCCGCCGGCCGCAGCCGCGATCGTGGCGCTTGTCGCGGCGCTGATCGTTGCTTTGTTTGCGCTCTTTACCGCGATGCAAGCGCGCAAGCGCGAGCGCGAACATGCCGCCGCCCAGGCGCAGATGATGAGCAATCTTCCCGCGGAGCTGGGCGAGATCATCAAGGATCGGCCGATGGTTTCGCTGGCGGTCACTTTGGTCGGCGGCATCTTGGCCGCCCGTCACCCGCGCATGGCGCGCGACCTGCTTTCGCTCGCGGCGCGCTTTACCCGCAGCGGCTGAACGCAGCGTCAGGCGGTCGCGCCCGCCTTTACACCCGAGTTCCAGACCGCGATGCTCCCGCCGAACTACGGTGGGAGAGTCTTAGATGCGTATGGTGGCCGCGGCGTTTGTCGCCACTCTGGTTCTCGCGAGCGCGGCGGAGGCCAAAACTTGGCGCATCGAACCCGGTGACAATGCGCAAGCCGCTCTGCAGACCGCCATGCTCGACGCGGAGGCCGGCGACACCATCCAGATCGCACGCGGCCGTTATGAGCTGACGCAAGGTCTGTCGCTCGATGTCGACCATGTCACCGTACGCGGCGCGGGTCAGGACAAGACGATCCTTTCGTTCGCGCATCAGGCGCGCGGCGCCGAGGGGCTGCTGGTGACGTCCGATCACGTGATGCTGCGCGACTTCGCGGTCGAGAACGCGCGCGGCGACGCCATCAAGGCCCGCGATTGCAACGACATCACCTTCCACGGCATGCGTGCGGAGTGGACCGCCGGCGCCAACACACACAACGGCGCTTACGGCCTCTACCCGGTGAACTGCTCCAACGTGCTGATCGAGAACTCGATCGCCCGCGGCGCTTCCGACGCCGGCATTTATGTGGGCCAGTCGCGCAACATTATCGTCCGCAACAGCACTGCCGAACTG